>NZ_JBQFYX010000006.1:0-141026 GCF_056541885.1 Ruegeria sp. AF7
ACCATGATCGAGGGCAAAGAGATCTGGAAGGAAAAGTTCCTGAACCAAACTTGACCTGACAGACGCCGCCGGAAAAACGGCCAACTGTCAGATCACATCTGAACCACTACAGATAATATGTCAAAAACGACCCATCCGGTCCTGATCTTCTGGATCATCGCCGGGTGGGTCGGATTCTGCCTGCTGCCATGGTACATGGTGGACGGCGGGCTATGGTCGTTCGAGTGGCTTTTGGACGGCTACCCCTTCGACCAGGATTACTCCCCGGCAGCGTTTCTGATTGGACAAGGTGAGAAGCTTTGGCTCGCTCCACTCCTGATCGCGCTCGCTCTTCCGCTACTGGTGTTGAAGCGCGCCAAGTCTGACCCGCTTTATGCCCGCATTCTGATCCTTTCCGGCGCGCTCGGCTTCGGCTGGCTGATCGCACAGGGCTTCGGCATTGGCATCCGAGGCTTCAACTTCGATTGGCTGGAATCGCTGTTTGGCGAGCTTGGCGACCGTCAGTACGGAATGGGCTATGGCGCAATGATCTGCGCATCAAGCTTTCTGTTCCTGCTTACTCAGGGCATCGCGGCCAGAGGCGCGATTAATGGTGATGTCTTTGTCGTCAGTGCTATCGGCGGCGTGATTACAATTGTCACCGCGTTTGTCTTTTTTCCGATCGCCAAGATGCTTTTCGCCGCCTTCATCACCGAAGATGGCGCTTATTCCATCGCGGTATTCTTCTCAAAGTTCTTTGATGATCGACTGTGGGGATTGGGGTGTCTTCAGGGTGCGCGCTGCGGTGCCGCCTGGAATTCACTGTTCCTCGCCATCCTTGTTGGCGTCATCACCACGGTCTTGGGTCTGTGCTTCGCATTGGTCGTGACACGCTCCGGCTTTCGCTACAAACGCGCGTTGCGGGCTTTGACCGTTCTACCGATCATCACCCCGCCGTTCGTGATTGGTCTGGCGCTTATCCTGCTTTTTGGCCTGTCCGGATCGGTCACCCGGTTCTTTGCCGAGCTTTTCGGCACACAACCGACACGCTGGCTTTATGGAATGCCCGGCATCCTGATCGCACAGACACTCGCGTTCACGCCTATCGCGTTTCTCGTGCTGATCGGTGTGGTTGAAGGCGTCTCTCCGTCGATGGAGGAAGCGGCGCAGACGCTTCGCGCCAGCAGATGGCAGACGTTCAAGACAGTATCTTTGCCCCTGATGCGGCCCGGTCTTGCGAATGCTTTTCTTCTGGGCTTCATCGAAAGCATGGCCGATTTCGGCAACCCGCTTGTGTTGGGCGGGAACTTCGACGTGCTCTCGACCGAGATATTCTTCGCAATTGTCGGTGCCCAATATGATCAAGGCCGGGCTGCGGTTTTAGCCATGGTATTGCTGTTCTTTACCCTTTCGGCCTTTTACGCACAGCGCGCCTGGCTGGGAAAGAAAAGCTACACAACGGTTACCGGCAAGGGTGATGCAGGGGTGCATCCGCTGATGCCAACTGGCCTCTCGGTTCCCGTACTGCTGGTTGCTCTGGGTTGGGCGCTGTTCACAATTGTTGTGTATGCGATGATCATCTACGGCAGTGTGGTCGAGTTGTGGGGGGTCGATAACTCGCTGACGATCAAGCACTACATCACCGCATTCTCGGTCCGCTTAGAAGAAGAAGGAATACGCTGGACCGGAGCCGCTTGGGACAGTTTCTGGACCACCATCACTATCGCGGCAATCGCGGCACCACTGACTGCTGCGGTTGGGTTGGTAACGGCCTATCTGCTGACCCGGCAGAGTTTTGCAGGCAAGAACGCTTTCGAGTTTGGGACCATGCTGTCCTTTGCAATCCCCGGTACGGTGATCGGTGTCAGCTATATTCTTGCCTTCAACGTTCCGCCAATCGAAATCACCGGTACAGGTGTCATCCTTGTTGTCAGCTTCATCTTCCGCAATATGCCGGTTGGCGTTCGCGCCGGCATTGCGAGCATGTCGCAGCTTGACCGCAGCCTTGATGAATCCTCGCTGACCCTTGGCGCAAACTCGTGGCAGACGTTCCGGAATGTCATCCTTCCGCTGCTGCGTCCTGCGATACTTGCTGCGCTTGTCTACAGCTTTGTTCGTGCCATGACGGCGATCTCGGCCGTCATCTTTCTGGTCAGCGCCGAATACGACATGGCAACCAGCTATATCATCGGGCGGGTCGAGAATAACGACTATGGTCTCGCCATTGCTTATTCGACGACGCTAATCTTCGTGATGCTGGCAGCGGTCGGGTTATTGCAACTTCTCGTCGGTCGGGTCCAGATCGGTCGGCGCACACAGAGCACAACGGAGACACCCTCATGACCGACAACAAAATCGGTTCCAAGGCCGCACCGGTATTATTTGAGAACGTGTCGAAAGTGTTCGGCAAAAATGTTGTTGCTGTTGATAAAATTAACCTTCATGTCGATGCAGGAAAACTGATCACGCTGCTTGGCCCATCAGGCTGTGGGAAAACGACAACGTTGCGCATGATCGCCGGGTTAGAGATGGCAAGCTCTGGCAAGATTATGATTGGCGACCGTGACGTCACCAATCTGCCCGCAACAGACCGCGACGTATCAATGGTGTTTCAATCATACGCGCTGTTTCCCCACATGAGCGTGCTGGAGAACGTAATGTACGGCCTCACATTCTCGGGCTTTGCCAAGGAAGAGGCTCGCAGCCGCGCCTTGCATGGCTTGCAATTGGTAGGGCTCAAGGGGTTCGACAATCGCCTTCCCTCCGAACTCTCGGGTGGTCAGCAACAACGTGTCGCCGTCGCGCGAGCGCTGGTTCTTGAACCACAGGTTCTGCTGTTTGACGAGCCGCTATCCAACCTTGATGCCAAGCTGCGACGCCAGGTGCGCGAGGATATCCGGGCCATTCAGCAAGACCTTGGATTGACGGTTGTCTATGTCACCCACGATCAGGAAGAGGCCCTGGCCGTCTCGGACGAGATTGTTGTGATGCGGAACGCCGCGATCGCTCAGATGGGTACACCTCGCGAGCTTTATGATGCCCCGAATGACCGGTTTGTTGCCGATTTCATAGGCGAGGCAAACCTGCTCAACTGTCAAATCATTGCAACTGACGGTGATACTGCAACGATCGAGATCGAAGGATACCGTCACACTCTGCCGCGTCGGGGTTTGACCAATGGGCCCGCAACCATCGCTGTACGACCCTCGCGCCTTGTGATTGGTTCTGATGACGGCATCGCCGCTACAGTGGCGAAGGCAACCTATGTTGGCGTGCGGATGGAATACACGCTGACCGGCGCATTTGGTCAGGTTTTTGCGGTCCACGATGATGTTGATGCACCGCTTGCACCGGGTACCGAAATCAGGATGGGGTTTGCGGGCAAAGGGCCGGTACTTCTGCCTGACTAGATGCCGAATTTACTGATCATCACTCACCCCGAGGTCGATATTGATCCGGATACCCCCATTACGGAATGGGGTCTGAGCACGACAGGTCGCCGGCGCGCCGCATCCTTTGCCGCCGGTGAAGCTATGGCCAATGTCAGCCATATCTGGGCCAGCAGCGAACGAAAGGCTCGCGACACTGGTGAGATTATGGCCGCGCCCTTGGGGTTGCCTCTAAATATCCACCCGGAACTTGGCGAGAATGATCGGAGTACCACTGGTTTCCTGCCACGGGAAAGGTTCGAGGCGGCCGCCGACGCATTCTTTGCCCAGCCGGACATTAGCTTTCGCGGTTGGGAAACTGCGGCCGACGCGCAGAGGCGCATTCACCGGGCAGTCTTGGAAATCACTCGTGCCCATGGCACCGGAGACCTCGCCATCGTTACACATGGTGCGGTCGGGACATTGTTGTGGTGTGAGCTTTCCGGGATTCCGATTGACCGCCAGTACGATCAACCGTCACAAGGCCATTATTGGCAGACAAGTCTGACAACTTTGCAACCTAATTCCACTTGGTTGCCAATGGCCTAGACGTTAAGCCCCCCAAGCGTTCTCTGCGATTTCCAACAAACTTTCAAATACATCTGGTGTACCGACGATCACGCGCCCACCGTCGCGGATCATCGCGTCGGCGTCTTGATCTTCGACAACACCGCCCGCTTCTGCAACCAACAATTGCCCAGCCAGACAATCCCAGGCGTTCATGTGTTCTTCCACATAACCCAGAAGTCGCCCGGCTGCGACATAGGCCAATGACAATGCACCGCTGGCGTTTCTGTGAAACATGGAACCGCGCTCGATCAGTTCTGCAACCACCGGCACGACGTGGCGAGTTTCGATCCGGTTCGAATACCCCACAGAAACCGTCCCATCCCGAAGAGCAACCCCAGAGGCCACGTGTATCGGTGAACCGTTCAGTGTCGCGCCCTCTCCGCGTGTTGCCACAAAGGTTTCATCCATACTCGGATCCCGGATCACACCCACCGCAGTGTGCCCTTCGGTGACACCGGCCAGAACAATCGTCCATACGGGTATGCCATTGACGAAATTCGTAGTTCCATCAATTGGATCAATCACCCAGTCAAAACCGCTCTTGCCTGTGGCAGCGCCGTGTTCTTCGCCAAATATCCCATCCTGCGGCCAAGCATCCATGATCTTTTGACGAATGAAGGCTTCGACGTTTTTGTCCGCGTCGCTCACCCAGTCCTGAGCACCTTTTTGATCGATAACCAGATTACTCCTGTCCAAGAAGTATTTCTCGGCTATCACCCCAGCTTCTTCACAGACCGCGATGGCAAAATCTCTGCGTTCCGAAAGACGATTCATGGCCTGTCCTTTTGTGTTTGTGTATCTAAGGCCAACATTGCGGTCCAAGCGGAAGGCTTGCAATGACTGAGTTGCAGCACCGTTCAATTCAATTCATGCCGCCTCGAGGTTGCCGAGCAAAATGGACGTCATATCGGCGGTTATCACCCCGTCTATGGCTACAACATCCATTCCAGTCTGATAATCAACGTTGCTTTTTGTAACTCCCGACAAATCCGCATCTGAATCCAAGAAGACCCATTGAGGTTCATGCGCAGTGGTTTTCCCAACAGCCACCTGCAAAATCGCCAGTGCATCCAGGGCATTGATGGTTCCATCTTGATTGATATCCGCTGCGATTAGGTTTTCCGCATCGGCGGGCCCCCATGTCGGATCGAGGCCAACCGAAATGCGCAACACTTGTAAAGCGTCCATTGCGTCGATCTCTTTGCTTGCCGTCGAATAGTGCTTGATGATGTCCAGTCTTCCAGGGAACGTGCCATCCGGAAGGTCCAAGTCAAATTGTCCCTGATCGTCAGCCGTGACAGATACCGTGCCACCGCCGATCGGAGTGAATCTAATCTCCGCATCCGACAATCCGGGATTTACAGATCGGCTGTCCACTGTGATTGGCCCAAGCACGCCATCCGAACTGTCCGGCTTCAAACCGCCGAAATCACCGAATTCAACCGGAATGTGATCGGGGCCTTCAAACCCGGCCCCGAAAATATCGGTACTGGTCAGCGTTCCGCCCGAAGCGGACTGAACCTGCACCACCTCGCCCCGATACTCTATCCGCGCCCCTTGGGTGGTGCTGGTGAATGTCAGTTGCTGAGGGGACCGCAACAGCAGGTAGTCGAACATGTCCAGACGGTCCACACCCGGTTGAAAATCCGTGATCGTGGTCAGACCGCTGCCCGACTGCATCACGAAAATGTCGGCCCCTGCCCCACCTGACATGGTCGTAGCACCTGTTCCTGCTATCAGTATGTCATCGCCATCGCCACCCATCAGGGTGGTATCCAGAATACTGCCACTCAGCATGTCGTCAAAGGCCGTCCCCGATACTGTTCCAAACCCTTTGTTCACGACCCCAAGATCATCGACAGGAACCGAAATGACAGTGACTCCAGCGTCTTGTTGCGACGTAACCAGAATCTGCAACTCATTGCCGACGTGAGCAAGGCTCAGCGATTCGACATTCTGCAATCCACTACTCAAAGTGTCGGCGAAACTGTCCAGATAGACCAACTGGCCTTCCGGTGTCAGCGTGAACAATGTAAGCCCATCGTCGCCGCCACCCGCCACG
This sequence comes from Ruegeria sp. AF7, assembly GCF_056541885.1. Lineage (NCBI taxonomy): Bacteria > Pseudomonadati > Pseudomonadota > Alphaproteobacteria > Rhodobacterales > Roseobacteraceae > Ruegeria > Ruegeria sp. AF7. Next base: position 6,040 of record NZ_JBQFYX010000006.1, read on the forward strand.
ACGAATACGCGCCCGTTGATGTCCACGACTTCAAGGTCCTGCACGGATTCAAAGCGGGTCGTGTGCGAATCCAGAATATGGTCTGTGGCGCTCAGGCTGCCGTCAGCTTTCAATTGAAGCACACTGAGCGAGTCGCTGCCTGCGCCCGCCACGATCACCCAGGGCTTGCCGTAGGCATCGATCGTTTCGACGGCTGTCGGAGTCGAGATTCCAAGGGTTCCCATGGCTGAACTGTTGTCAATCTCGGTCAACTGACCGGAAATGCTGTCGATCCGATAAGTTGAGACTGTATTGCTGGCCGCATCACTTGAGATCAGGAAATGGTCTGTTCCTGCGCGCAGCGTCTGCATCGCGTCTCCAGAGCCAGCAACAAGACCAGCAAGGCTCAGCGTTCCATCTGGATTAACAAGATATGTCCCGATTTGACCCGTTTCTTCATGAGCCATTGCCAGAACATCCATGGGTCCGATCGACACTTGAACAATCGCCGAGATATCTCCTCCTCCTGCCAGAGATCCGGTTTCCGTAAGGCTGTCCAGGGTGCCATCCACGTTCAGGTCATATCCGACCAACCCGACCGCCATATTCACATCCAGTACAAGTTGTTCGGATCCCGCCAGCGTTATCGGTGTGCCACTGCGACCAACGTGAAACGTGATTGTGCCGCTGTAATATTCCGTGTCGACCAGTTGCGGTAACGCGCCCTCGACCAGCCTCCAGACCGCGACGCCGCCACCCGGTCCGGTGACGGTATAAAGATACGTGGTTCCGTTAAACGTTTTTAAAGCCGTATCGCCGATACCTGAATCGAGCGCCGCGCTCCCCGTTGCCACCACACCTTCGAATTGAAGCATCACAGCCACACCTCCATCGCCACCCCTGGCCTTGACCAAAAGATGACCTGATGCACGGACCGAAACAAAAGCGGAATTGTGGTGAAAACGAGAAGTTCGGTTTCAGATTAACTCAATTTTTCACTTTCGATCGCAACAGTAACCAGTGGGAAAGACAGATGAGCCAGCCGTTATCAGCGCGATCTGTCTTCCATTTCGGTGATCGCGGAAACCACATGTGAGGGTAAGATGACCAAAGCACCAGAGTTCAACAACCGTCCGGCGGCTGAACCTTCGGAAACGGACCGCAAGCAACACATTCGCCAGTGGATCGATGGAAAACTTGGCCGCTGGGCAGGGCGCGGCGCGGCCGGCGGGTTGATTTCAACTTTGATGGCCTTGCCCGCGTTATCACAAGCCACAATCGAAGAACTGTATGCTTTCCAGTTCGCGGAAACCATTCCAGGCGTTCGCTCGGTCAAGTTGATGAAGAATGGCGATGTTCTTCTAAAAATGGCCGATGGCCGCACAATGATCGTGGCAGCTGAAAACGTCCAGATCCTGGACAGCGGTGCCATCATGATCGCTGAGAACGCGGTTCAGGAGATTGCCCAGTTCAGCGCCGTGGAAGCAGGTGTTTCCGCGGGTGCGTCCGCAGGCGGCATCAGTGGTGCCGGCGCGGCGTTGGGCGGATTGGGCCTGGCAGGGGCGGCTGCGGCCGCAGGAGGTGGCGGCGGTGGCGGTGACAGCCCCGTCGTATCCGAGCCCACCTCCGTCGTGTCCGAACCCGCCCCGACATACCCAAGCCTCAACCTGGCTGATCTGCAATCTACTGCGCTGAACAACATCAGCACCAACGCCATCCCTCCCGAAGGGACGGCAACCATTGAAGTCACAATAGGGTCACTGGTCAAAACCGTGACACCCAACCCCGATGGCAGCTGGAGTATCTCTCTGACAGCCGCCGAAGCCGGCGCACTTCCACAGGGGGTATCGACGGTGACCATCACGAACCTGGATGGGTCGGGTACTGAATTGTCAACACAATCCGTTCAATTTGACATCGATACGGTTCCACCAAGCCTGTCCATCACCGGTTTTTCTGACGGACCGGTTCTCAACCTAGCCGAGCAAGCGACCGACCTGACTGTCACTGGCGTAACCGATGCAGAAGACGGGCAAACCGTAACGGTTTCACTGAACGGGCAAAACTATTCCGGTACGGTTTCCGGTGGACAGTGGAGTGTAACCGTCCCGGCGGCCGACCTTAGCGCCTTGCCTGACGGTGCAATCGTAAATGTAACGGCAGACGTCGCTGACGCGGCTGGAAACCCGGCCCTACAGGCCAGCGGAAGTTTTGATACGGATTTCACCGCTCCAAGTGTTTCTCTGGATCCCGTTGCGGGTGGATCAATTGACCTGATTGATGTGGCTGGTGACTTAACCTTAACGGGTTCCACCACGGCCGAGGACGGGCAAACCATCATCGTCACGTTCGACGGTCAGGTGTACACCGGTATTGCGACAGGCGGAAATTGGACTGTCACGATCCCCAATTCCGACCTCGGCAGTCTGTCCACTGGAACACCTGCTGCAATTGTTGTGGCGGTCGAGGACGTCGCTGGCAACCCGGCCGCACCGATTCTTGTTACTGTACCAGTGGACTTGACCGGCCCCTCTATTTCGATATCTCCTCTTTCTGTCGGCGCAGTTCTCAACGCTGCTGAAGCCGGGTCAAGTTTGGCCATAAGCGGGACAACCGCCAATGTCGAAGATGGCCAGCAAGTCACCGTCACACTGGATGGTCAAACCTATAACTCAACAGTGACGGGCGGAACATGGACTGTAACAGTCCCAGCCGGTGATCTGGCATCTTTGGCCGACGGTGGCAGCTTTCAGATCACCGCAGACGTCAGCGACGCCAACGGGCTCACAGCCCCTCAGGCCGACGTGACCCTTTCGAAAGACGTCACAGCGCCAACCCTCAGCATCGACACGTTCTCGACCGGGGCGCTCTTGAATGCTGTCGAATTGGCGACAGACCTGACAGTATCGGGCGCTACGTCGGCTGAAGACGGTCAAGTCGTTACCGTCACTTTGAACGGGCAATCTTACACTGGGATAGCCACCGGAGGGTCATGGAGCACAGTTGTCCCCGCCATAGATCTTGCGGCCCTCTCTGATGCCGCCACCGTGACGGTCACGGCTGATGTTTCGGACGCAGCAGGCAATCCGGCGTCACAAGCCAGCAATAGTTTCGCCACCGATTTCACCCCTCCCACCCTTGGAATAACCAGTATTTCTGATGGCGCTCTCATGAACGCTACTGAGCAAGGTACCAACCTGGTTGTCGCGGGAACTTCTGACGCTCAGGATGGGACAGTCATTACTGTTGAGATTGCTCGAACTGACGGTACTGTAGATATAAGCGGTACAGCAACGGTGTCCGGTGGTGTCTGGACCTATACCGCAACAGTTGCCGAACTTTCAGGCCTCCAGGACGCAAGTGTCTATAATGTCACGGCTTCTGTTTCAGACGCTGCTGGGAATGGCAACCAAACCTCGACAAGTTTTACAACCGATTTTACAGCGCCAGCAATCACGATCGACAGTTTGCCGGTTGGCTCCGTATTGGATGTAACGGAACAAGGTACAGACCTGACAATTTCAGGTACGACGACCTCGGAAGATGGCCAAACAGTCTCTGTCACGTTTGGTGGGCAAACCTATACCGGTATTGCTTTGGGCGGAACCTGGGCGATCACTGTGCCAGCCAGCGACCTGGGCGCGCTGTCCGACGGAACAAACCACACCATCACCGCAACAGTTGACGATATCGCTGGCAACAGCGCAGTACCGGCAAGCAGTTCGGTAACGACGGACTTTCGACCTATTCTGATGCTGAACGATATCGGCGTGAACAACGCAGTGGCTCTTGCTGATGCCAAGGCGTCAGGCATTACTGTCAGCGGTTCCTCTGCCGGGCTTTCAAACGGCCAGATTGTAGATGTTTTGCTGAACGGCAGCTCCATCGGCAGCGCGACAGTAACCGCGGACGGATCCTGGACACTGGCTGTTGCGTCGTCAGATTTCGCCGCCATAGAAGCTGGGGATGCCCTGACTATATCAGCCCAGGCAACCGTTGCAGGGGGACCAGATCCCTTACTTGTATCGGATCAGGCGGTTGCTCATGAACCAGCTGCCTACGTGATCTCTGAGGTCGGACGCAGTGGATCAACCGTTACATTTGCCATTTATGCCGATGCAAATCGTGACATCTCTGGTGGCTTGGCTTTTACAGCGGAGCTTGAGTTCGACTCATCTGTCGCCACTTTCGATACCGGGTCTGACTCGGAAAACAGCGCGTTCGATTTGTTCCTTGCAAACCCAGGTACAGGAGACATCATCAACTTCGCTGGAGCGGCGACTGTTTTTTCCGATTTGTCTCAGCCTCTTGTCACCTTCACGATGACAGTACAGGACGCTGCTCAACCCATTGAGTTAACGATCAAAACACCAGAAGGTGGCCCTGTCGCAGTTCAGTTTGGTACCAATGGCAATGACATCCTAACCGCGGCAAACACGGATACAATCATTCGTGGCGGTGGTGGCGATGACAGCATTGACATCACCGAAGCCGGGCGGGACGTCGTTGTCTTTGAAGCCGACCCGAACAACAATGGCGCAGACAGCATAACCGGTTTCACAATTGGGCCCGCAGCAGATGTGACCGACGCTCTGATGTTCAGCGGACTGAATGTCGCTTCACTTCGCGGTGATGGCACCGGTTTCGAGCTGCTTTCTGTCGGCGGCACATTGGGCACAGACACCGGATTTGTGGGCCTCGATACCGTTCTTGCAGACCTCACTGCCGCGACACTCGAAACGGCTGTCGAGAGCCTCGCCGGAGCGTTTGCAGGTGATGAGCTCTATGTGATGGCAACGGACGGAACAGACAGTGTTCTGATCAAAGCTGATTTCGTGACACCTGGCGATGCCAACGTCGAAACCCTCGCCACTTTCCATGGCCTGGCCGACCTCAGCGGCTTGACTGCGGACAACATCATACACACCGACCCAACCGGTGCGACGGCTTGAACCAACTCAGGAAAAAATTGGCGTTCATCAGAAACACGAGGCAGTTATGGCGCAGATTGGCTTAACCCCGGTCACACGATTACGACATGGTCATCGGTTCTGGAAACGTTACACGTCGTTCGAATTCGCGCGCGACATGGTCGACTGCCCGGTGGCAGAGGCAGAGGTCCTACAGGCAGCAGCCACTTTTCCGATCGCGTTCCGGAAATCCGAACGGGGATTTTACCCCGTGGCAATCTTATCGATGACACCAGACAAACCGACGCCATTCGTGTCAGCGAAAGGGGAATGGCGCGCAAGCTACGTTCCCTCGGCACTACGGTGTGTGCCATTTCAGTTCCGATCACCTGAGCTTCAGGACAAAACCGGAGAGGGGGAGTTTGTTTTGCTTGTCAACGAAAGCTTGGACCTGGTTACCGACAACCCCGACGATGAGCCATTCTTTGACCGAACCGGAGCGCTGGGGCCTGAACTGCAAAATGTTCAGGCGTTCTTTCGCAAGCTTACAGCGTCACTGGAGAACACATATCAGTTGTGCCGCACGATAGGTGGTATGGGGCTTTTTTCTCCACTCGCCTGCGTACAAATGGACGAATGCCTCGGCGGTTACTTCGGCGTCGACCTGGCTGCTTTGCGGCAAGTTCCTTCAGCGCATCTGTCATTACTCGCCATGAACGGAGGCCTGCGCCTCATACATGCCCACCAAGTTTCGTTGACCCATTGCGCGTGGCTTTTGCCAGCTCAAATGCGAGCCGAAGAATTGGCGAAAAAGTCGTCGACCGGTGTTAGGTCGGATGCTTCAGAATTTATGGAGGCGCTGGCAGCCGCCCAACGAAAGGAAAGCTTGTTGGACCATCGGTGGCAGGAGGGTCAGTATGCCATTTAGTAAGTATTCTTATTATTTTATTGCGTTCAGTCTGCTTCTGATTTCCATTTCTGCCTGCACGCGTCCACCTGATTTGACGCCAGTTACGATGTCCTTTGCAGCCCAAACAGCCGGCGCCGGGGCAACTAAACCATCAAAATCACTCAGTCACAGCGCCTTCGGGCAGCGGGTGAAAAAGGCGGTTGAGAACAGTCCTAACCTGGCGCAAGCCAAATCCAGAATGGGCATCGTGAAGGCTAAACAAGACGCAGCTGAAGGCGCTTTTCTCCCGGAGATTTCGCTGGGATTAAACGCACGGTCTGAGAGGATTGCATCAGATATCGCGGACGTCTCGCCGTATCTGAGGGTCTCGCAATTGGTTTATGACGGAGGGGCGGCCTCGGGAGATCTGACCGCTGCGCGGGCACGTGTCTTGGAAAGCAGAGGTGATCAGATTCAAACGGCCTCATCCACTGCGCTCGCAGCTATTGAGACCTATGTACTTGTCCTCGATCAACGAAAGATTCAAAGCGTCGCAGCACAGAATGTTTTGACCCATGAAGAGCTTGTTCGCCAGATAACCGACCGAACAAAAAACGGCGTCGGTTCGAGTGCCGACGTCCTGGCTGCCCGGTCGCGCATGTCCGATGCGCGCACAAAGCTGGCTGATGCGCATGCGCGCACAGACCGGGCCGAAGCGCGATTCCGCGAGATATTCGGGGATGAGCCCGGCGCTCTTCCTGCACCTGTTCCGGCACCTGGACTGGAAAGAAGTGACATGCAGATCATAATGAACAGCCCTCAGGTTCGGCGGTCCGATGCAAGCCTTCTGGCTGCCAAGGCAGAATTGTCCGCAGCGCAAGCGCGTCGCAGCCCTGATGTCAGGGTCGCCGCATTCGCGAACCAGGATAACAATCGTGACACGAATTTTGGAGTGGATCTTTCCTTCAATTACGAGCTGGACAGCACCGGCCAACGTCGCGCCGCAATAGCAGCTGCGGAATCGCTAGTCAAAGAGACTGAGTTTGCGCGCGAGCAACTGATCCGCGAAATAACGCGAGAGCTGGGTTTTATCCGTTCAGATCAAAAAGCGGGTGCCGATCGGTTGCGCGAAGCCCGGATTGCCGTGGAGGCTAACGCTGAAAATATCGCGGCTTCCCGTGAACAATTTTCGATCGGCCGCCGTAGCCTCATTGAAATTCTGGATGCGCAGCGGGACTACGTTAATGCTCAGGAACGTTTGATCCTTGCGGAACAGAGCTACTTTCTGACCAATTATGCAGCCCTAAGCCTGACCGGCGACATACTCGACCTGCTTGGGGTTTCATTGGGCGACTGGGGCAGTACACAATGAACGCATCCGACCCTGCCCCCAATGCCTCGCTGCTGACGCCGTTTGAAGCCTGCCTGTTGAATATCTCGTCGGCACTTGAACGGCCATTGAGTCTCGCGGCGCTGCACGCGGCGCAAACTGGCGCAGATGGGGATTTGACAATACGGGACATTCTCGCCCTCGCGCAAAAGGCGGGCATGCAGGCGGGGTATGGGGCAAAGCGCCTTTCCGAATTGGACAACAATCTGACACCCACCCTGTTGCTGTTGGCAGAAGATAAAGCCGTTGTCTTTCACGGACGAACGCAAACCGGCGCTTTATTGGTCTTCGACCCAGAGCTAGGCGAAGGTGTCGGTGAAGTTTCCGAAGACAGGCTGGCAGCCTGTTATACCGGTTACGCAATCCTGTTCCGTCGCCATCACGACGGCGAAACGTTGGGGGGGGCCAGTTCACATGGCGGTCACTGGTTCTGGAACGCGCTATCCGCCAGTCGTTGGTCATACATTCAGGTCGCACTCGCAGCGGCGCTGGCAAACCTTCTTGGTTTGTCCACGTCCGTTTTCATCATGGTGGTCTATGACCGGGTATTGCCCAACGAAGCGACTGAGTCGCTGATCGCTTTGACCATGGGCGTGGCGTTGGCATTGTGTTTTGACTTTGCCCTCAAGTTGCTGCGGGCGGGATTTATCGACAAGGCCGGGCAGAAAGCCGACTTGTTGATGGGCCGTCGCATTTTCGACCAGTTGCTGAACATCCAGATGAAATCGCGCATGGGGTCTACTGGTGCTATGACCAGCACCATTCGCGAGTTTGAAACTCTGCGAGAGTTCTTTACATCCGCGACGCTGGTGGCCGTTGTCGACCTGCCTTTCATTGGGTTGTTCATCCTGGTGATCTATCTGGTTGGGGGACAACTGGCTTTGATCCCCGCTCTGGCCGTACCTTTGGTGCTCCTGACAGGTTTGGCAGTGCAGCCAGTTTTATCAAGGATGGCGGAACGAAGCTTGTCCGATGGGCAGTCCAAACAATCAGTTCTGGTTGAGGCTGTTTCGGGACTAGAAACCATAAAAACAACGGCAGCAGGCCAAAAAATGCGCGCACGATGGGAACAGGCCATCGAACAGCAGTCAGCGCATGGTGCGCGAAGCCGGACGGTCACGCAATTCGCGCTGAACCTGACCGGATTCACCCAACAGGCCGCGCAAGTGCTTGTCGTATTTCTTGGTGTTTTTCTGATCACGAACGGGCAAGCCAGCATGGGTGCGCTGGTCGCTTCGGTAATGTTGACCGGTCGGGCGTTGGCCCCTCTGGGTCAACTGGCGCAGACGTTGACCCGCATTAACCAGGCCAGATGCGCTTATCGCAGTCTCAATGCGCTAATGCATGCAAAAAGCGAACGCCCGGAGGGGCGCACATGGCTGACCCGATCTGATTTCAAAGGGGCACTTGCCTTCAATAACGTGTATTTCTCGTATTCTGACCAAGGCGAAGATACCCTGCGTGGTGTCTCATTCACAATTAAGCCCGGTGAGAAAGTCGCAATTCTCGGTCAAATCGGATGCGGGAAAAGCACGATTGCGCGCCTGCTATTGGGGCTTTACACGCCACGAGTGGGCTCGGTCATGGTTGATGGATTGGACATACGTCAGATCGACCCGGGTGACTTGCGACGCAATATCGGATCCGTTTTACAGGATGTCTGGCTTTTTTCGGGGTCTGTCAGGGACAATATCGCCAGTGGCGCAATCCGACCCAGAGATTGCGACATTGTCGAAGCCGGCCGCATTGCCGGAGTCGAAGAATTCGTGAACAGCCATCCTTTGGGCTATGATATTCAACTCGCGGAACGTGGTGAGGGGCTTTCCGGTGGGCAACGGCAGGCAATCGCCCTGGCACGGGCACTTGTCGGGCGTCCTCCGGTTTTGCTTTTTGACGAGCCAACCAGTGCGATGGACGTCAAAAGCGAAGCCCAACTGGTTCAGCGTCTGAGTAAGTCAACTTCCGGGTCAACCCTGGTCATTGTAACACACAGAACCAGCCTGCTGGAGCTTGTGGACAGAGTTATCGTTCTGGAAAACGGAAAAATCGCAGCTGATGGGCCCAAGAGCTTGCTGACGCAGCACATGCGCCAGAAAGGGAGGCACTTGAATGTCGCAGCATCCTGATCTGGCGAAGTTGGCGCGCGAAATGCAGGGGCGGTCCCCCGTTCGTGGTTCATTGCTCTTGCTGTTGATCCTGTCCTGTATTGTCTCGGCCGGGCTGTGGGCGCATTTGACCGAGTTGGATGACGTAACGCGCGTCGATGGACGGATCGTACCTTCGGGCGACGTTCAGGTGATCGATGCCTCCGAACCTGGCGTGTTGCGGTCGCTCCATGTGCGCGAAGGTCAGTTGGTCGACAAAGGAACATTGTTGATGGAACTGGACGCCACACAACTCGACAGCCAACTTGGCCAAGAACAACAGCGCGCTTTCGGACTGCAAGCCCGTGCACAACGACTGCAGGCAGAAATTGATGGTACGCAATTGAATTTCGATGCGCAGTTGATCGAAGGTGCACCCAGTGTCGTGCGTTCGGAAACTGCATTGTATAAGGGTCGGCAAGCAGAGCTGGAAGCAGAAATCGCAATATTGGAACGACAACGTGAACAAAAGCAGCAAGAACACGAAGAAGGTTTAGTGGATCAGGTAACAGCAGAAGAAACCCTAAAGGTGCTTGGGGAGGAGCGTGCAATCATAGCTCCGCTTGTCGAGCGGCAAATGGAACCGGCAACGACATTGCTGGCGTTGCGGCGCAGCGAAGCCGAGTGGCGCGGTCGCAAGGTCCGTGCCGAAGCCGTGACCAGTAGGTTGCAAACCGGATTAGATGAAATAGATGATCGCATTCAAGCTGCTCACAGCCGATTTCGAAGTGCGGCGCTTACTGAATTAGCCATTGCAACTGCGGAACTGGCGGCTTTGCAACCCGCCTTGCCAGCCCTACGCGACCGCGCTGCACGAGCGCAGGTTCGCTCTCCGGTTCGCGGTATCGTCAACCGCATCCACCGAACAACCATTGGGGGTTTGGCGCGGAGTGGCGAAGACCTTGTCGAGATTGTTCCCCTGGACGACACACTATTGGTCGAAGCTTACGTAAAGCCCGAAGATATTGCGTTTCTACGCGCTGGACAGCCTGTGAAAGTGAAGATTACAGCTTATGACTTTGCGCGATACGGGGCGCTGGATGGTGAAATCGTACGGATTGGCGCCGATACCGTCACACGTTCAGAGCGGAACGACGAAGAGGTGTTCGTTGTGGAAATTCGCACGAGCGACACCATGCTCGATGGAAATGGTGTTGCTGTGGAAATCATACCCGGCATGATCGCAGAGGTTGACATTTTGTCAGGTCGAAAATCCGTATTGGAGTATCTGCTGGAACCTGTCGTGAAAATAAAAGATCAAGCTTTGCGTGAGTAACTGAAAAGACCATAAAATAGTTTTTTTTCAGGCTCTTACAGTATACTCAATCAACATTGCCTGATGCAGAGGGGGTCGATAGAAATTCAGGTTCGAAATCTGACTACCAGAGCTCATTATTTCCAGTCGACATCCCCCAGGAAAATATACCCGGCACCGTAAATCGTTTTGATCAGGCGCGGATTCTTTGGATCTTCACCAAGTTTCGTACGCAATCTGGAGATTCTGACATCCATAGCACGATCAAAACTGTCGCCGGCCGCACCGCCCAAAGACTCCTGCATCTGCCCCCTGCTGATCAGCCGTTTGGGGCTTTCCAGAAACAGACGCAGAACCTCGCCTTCAGCATGGCTGAAAGGTGTTTCAGACCCTGACCCGTCTTCCAGAACATACCGATCAAAATGCGCAATCCAGCCGTTGAATTCCGCCCTGTCCGATTGTGACGTCCGCCCGCGCGGTGCGCGCAACCTTGCCCGGACCCGGGCTACGACCTCGGTAGGGTCAAACGGCTTGGTAATATAGTCATCTGCGCCAAGCTCCAGCCCGGTCACACGGTCCTGAACCTGTGCCCGGCCGGAAATAATGATCACAGCTGCACCCTGTTCCAGCGCCAAGCGATGAACAAGCGCCAGCCCGTCGGTATCTGGTAAAGACAGGTCCACGAGGCAAACATCCGGGGTCACTCGATTTAGGGCTGCTTCAAACTCTCTGGCACGAGAAAAGCTCTGCGTCCGGAAACCGGCATCCTCCAGTGCATCCTTCAGAATGCGCCGAATTTCGGGTTCGTCGTCGAGAATGGTCACCATTGGTTGCGACATCAGGCGGCCTCGGCTTGGATGAGAGCGGACAATTGGGCCTGTGAGAACGGTTTACGCAAAACAGGTGCCAAAGCAAGGGCCCGTTGATGCAGCGGATCTGAATTTGGCAGAGATGTCATAAGGATAAGCGGCAACCCCGGTTTCAACTGTTCAAGGATATCCAAGCCTGTACCGTGTCCTTCCAAACGGATATCGGACAAGACCAGCGAAATATCCTTCACACTTGATATCAAGGCCAGTGCTTCATCAACTGAATTTGCTTCAATGACAGTAAAGCCCAAATCCACCAGCATGTCCCGAAACTGCCCGCGCAGGTCTTCGCTGTCTTCAACCAACAGTACCAATCCGTCCTGCGCCGGAGGAGCGGGCCGAAAAGGCAAACGCATGACAACTGAGGCCCCAGATGGCGTATTTCTTAGATTCAGATCGCCACCAGCAAGCTTGACCGTATCATAAACCATCGGCAGCCCCAGACCCGAACCGTCGCTCCCTTTTGTTGTGAAAAACGGGTTCAGCGCTTTTTCAAGCGCCTCGGGTGAAAACCCCGGCCCAGTGTCGGAAACCGTGACTTCGATCCAGATCTCACCAATGGCATGTGCACTGATTGTGATCTGGCCCGTGCTTCCGCAGGCGTCCCGGGCATTTAGGACCAAGTTTAGCAGCGCATCCTGAACCATACCCGGATCAAGCATCAATGTCTGTTTCGGCAAGGTGTTTACGACAGACAAGCCCACGCCCCGTGGCAGTGACGGTGTCGCCAGAATCCTCAGATCTTCCAACAATCCCCCAATGTCAGTGGCTTGCGGTTGCGGCGTTCGGTTTCCAGTCATGTCGGCGATCCGGTTCAGCAGTTGCCCGCCCCGACGCGCGGTTTGTTGAGTTGCCGCCACAAGTTCCCGCGCGCCATCCGGCAAATCCATCTTGTCGAGGCGGGACTGCATCCCAAGGATGATAGTGAGCAGATTGGAGAAGTCATGGGCAAGCCCACTGGTCATCTGGGCAGCCATCGCCCGGCGGCGGGTTTGCTGTAATGCAACGCGTGCCTGTGTCTCTTCGGTGATGTCCACCGACATCACGTACACACCCCCTGCCCCATCTGGCGTAAACGAAACCCGAATACGGCGGGAATCCTGATCTTCAGTGAACTCAAAGACCGACGGCTCTCCGCTATAGGCCTTAAGCAAATGGGCCTGAACCCGTTCAAAGGCGGCCGTGCCTAACGCTTCAGAAATATGAAGTCCCAGAATATCGGACGGACGCCCGGGCATGACGGCGCTCAGCCGGCGGTTCGAGTAATCGTAACGGCCGTCGCTGTCCAAATGCGCGATATGAGCCGGCATCATCTCGGTCACCATACGTGTGCGAGCTTCGATTTCGGTCAATTCCCGCTTGGCCTCTTCCAGCGCCGCGATCGTGGCCGCAAGTTTGCGGTTGGTTGCGGACAGTTCTTCCGCGTGGCTCAGCAACTGTTCCGACAGTTCCTCAGACCGCGCGCGCAACAGGTTTTCCGCCCGCCGCGTTCCGGTGATATCGGTGTAGACCGCGACCCACCCGCCTTGTGGCAGCGGTGCGCCTTCAATTGAAACAACCTGCCCATTGGGACGCACGCGCTCCATGTAGTGAGGCTCAAACGCCAAGGCTTGCTGGACGCGCAGATTGACCATTTCCTCGACACTTTCATCGTCGCCATACTCACCGCGGCTGGCAAGAAAGTGGATCGTATCCCGAAACAAAGCACCCCTTTGAACAAGCTCGTCCGGCAAACCGAACATTTCCTGGAAACGGCGATTGCTGAGCACCAGTTGCAATTTGCTGTCATAAATGGAAAGCGCCTGACCGATCAGGTTCAGCCCGGCGGTCGTCATCGCCTTGATACGCTTTTCCGTTATGTCCAAGTTCGTCTTCTCCTCGGCTCATGCCTAGCATCTGAAACCATGCACGGGTAGTGGAATTGAGGGGAGGCGTTTCGGACCCTGTCTTCGTTCAATTGCTTTTTGCAATCCGGGAGTGCACAAAGCACAATACTTCGACACACCCGCCCGTGACCGAGCATCCGGTACAGCCAGAATAGATGAACGTTGACAATAAACCGCGTTCTAAGATGTGTATCTGGGACAGGATTTTGCGCCTTCAGATGTGATCGAGTGCAAGGACAATGTGTGGTCCATATTTTTCATCCGGTGGCGCAACATCTGTCGGCCTAACCGTGCGAGATCTGTTGCAAAATCCGGATTCTCCGCGACATTCTCGAATTCGCCCTTACCTTGATGGTCGAACAGGATCGGGGGCAGATCGGCAGCGAACTCGACCAGGGTGAACCGTTCATCCCGCAATATTCCCAAACACGAGTCGCTGTTACCGGTCCCCAATTCCTGCTGCCATAACGTCGGGTTTTCAGGTTCTGAGAAATCAAGTTCGCTGAAAGAATAGTCGCGCCAATTGTCCGGGATATTACCCCGCAACAATGGCAGCAAGGACCGACCATCCATAGCGTTCGGAACAGCCTGACCAATCCAGTCCAGTATGGTCGGAGTGACATCCACGGACTCGGTTGGAACGGTGATCTTGCTTCCCGCCATAGCTTCATTCCCGGGCAAACGGATCATCAGCGGTGTGTGATACGCTGCGTCGTAGACCGTCATTTTGCCCCAGCTGTGTCGATCCCCCAGCATTTCACCATGATCGGCGGTGATAACCAGCAATGTATCGTCGTATTGCCCGCTGTCCTTCAGGTACTGGACAACACGACCGATGTGGTGATCAACCTCGGTCGCCAGACCCAGATATATAGCACGCAAGGTGCGAATGTTTTCGTCCGTAGGTTCAACGTCATCGAAACCGTGAACGAATTTTTTCGCGCTAAAGGTATCCAGCTTTGGTCCAAAGAACGGGTGCACTGCTTTTTCTGCTGCTGCGCTTGGCAAGCAGTGCGGCAGAGGGATATCCGCCGGGTCATACATGTCATTGTACGGGGCCGGTGCGACCAAGGGCGGATGCGGGCGGATATAGGTCAAATGGGCGAACCAACCCTTTCCACGATGCGGCGCGATCCCATCAAGAAAGGCATCTGTCAGAAAAGCTGTATCGCTGTCTTCCGCCCGATACAGCGCGGGATCATTCAGCCGCGGGTGTCCACCGTCGGGCGAAACGGGCTTGTAGACATCCCAGTACTTTTCGAACTGGTACCCCTTTTTCATCAGATGCGCTTGCCAAGGATATGATTCTTCAAGGCGCATTTCGACAACTTCAACAAACCCGGTCATCGACTGTTCGTAAGACTTGAGGTCAGGGTCATTGGGATCATGGACGCGCGGGTCGGCGGAGGTATCTGTGTACCCAAACAACATTGGCAAGTAACCAGCTTTGCGCATCGCCGTGGCGATGTTTGGGGTATCGTGCCGTAACGGCGTTCCGTTTCTTACCGACCGATGATTCATCGCATATTGACCGGTCAGAATCGATGCGCGCGAGGGACCACAGGGATTGGTGACCGAAAAATGGCGGGTAAAGGTCACGGCCTCATCCATAAAAGCCCGCAAATTCGGAAGGTTCACATGGTCTGCCAAGGCCCCGGACAGGCAATCCGCTCTAAGTTGGTCGATGATGACAAACAAGACGTTCTTGGTCTGATGCATACCGACTTCTCCGATTCCGCGCCGTAACAAACAACGCGGAATGTGTATTGCTTCCCGCCATAGCGCAACCGATTTGTCGGTCAGGCAAAGGCGTGCTATCCCGACAAAGTTGTTGTGCGACAACCTCTGGCATGCACCTGTTCAGCATAGCTCCAATGCGACGGTCGGCGTGACGTCTAGGCCATCCAGCGCGGCAAAAAGAAGTCCAATGGCACAAAGCCATTGCGGACATTGAATGTTTCAATTCACATGACCTCATGACGCAACCTTCGATTATCTCAGAACACGATTCCAGCGGCACTCGTGTACGCATATCCGGAGAGCTGCTCACGCAATCGCTGCAAACCGTTGAGCAGGGTTTTGCCTCTGTCCATCTAACCGGAGACAGGGTCGTTCTTGATCTGTCCGATGTCGAAGCTCTTGATACAGGCGGTGCCTGGCTGATCGCGGATCTCGGCAGACGCTTCACGTCGCAAGGTGCAACACTTGAGTTTCAAGGGGTGAAACCAGCACATGCCACTCTGATCGATACTGTAACCCGCAGCATCCCCGACGAACCCGGTGAGCTTGATAAACCGCGAAGTCTGCTAGATTTGATCGCCCAAATGGGCCACATCACGGTAGGTGCCTGGCGGGACACACTTTCGATCCTCGAATTTCTGGGTCTGACACTGCATAGGCTGTTTCGTACCATTGTCATGCCATGGCGACTGCGCAAGGCAGCGCTGGTCACGCACATGGAAGAAACCGGGTTCAAGGCACTGCCAATCGTGGCCCTTATGGGATTTCTGATCGGTGTCGTACTGGCCTTTCAGGGCGCGACCCAACTGAAGCAATTTGGAGCTGAGATATTCGTGGTCGAGCTGATCTCGATCTCGGTTCTGCGTGAATTGGGCATATTGTTGACGGCCATAATCGTTGCCGGGCGCTCGGGTTCTGCATTCACCGCGTCTATCGGCTCGATGAAAGTGCAGGAAGAAATCGACGCAATGCGAACACTGGGTCTGGACCCGATCGAAGTTTTGGTCATTCCCCGCGTATTGGCCTTGTTGATCATGCTGCCCATATTGGGGTTTGTCGCCGATATGGCAGGCCTGTTTGGCGGCGCCTTGATGAGCTGGATCGACCTGGGTGTAAGCCCCGGCATGTTTCTTACTCGTTTGAAGGAAAACACCGACGTCTGGCAACTGGCGGTCGGCCTGATCAAGGCACCGTTCTTTGCGCTCGTCATCGGCGTTGTTGCCTGCTGGCAGGCAATGCAGGTCAAAGGGTCCGCCCAAAGTGTCGGTCAACGTACGACAGCATCAGTTGTTCAATCCATTTTCATGGTGATCGCAATCGATGCTTTGTTTTCGATCTTCTTCTCAGAGATCGGAATATGACATGAACAATGACACACAACAGGTATCGTTGGCCGCGACCACAGACCGCGAGGCGGTCATTCGTGTGCACGGGCTCCGAACTCAGTTCGGTACGCAAGTGGTACATGAAGGCCTAAATCTTGACGTCTGGCGGGGAGAGGTTCTGGGAATCGTCGGCGGGTCGGGCACCGGTAAATCCGTATTACTCAGAACTATCGTAGGGCTGAACAAACCCGCCGCCGGAGAAATCGAAGTTCTGGGCGTCGATGTTCTGAATGGTCCGGAAGATGATCGTCGCAGAATCGAACGCCACTGGGGCGTTGCCTTTCAGGACGGGGCACTGTTTTCGTCGCTGACCGTGCTCCAAAATGTGATGGCTCCGTTGCGGGAACACACAGGTCTCAGCGAAAAACTGATGGAGTCTCTGGGTGCATTGAAGATCAGCCTTGTGGGCCTGCCACAGCTGAGTTGCGGTAAGTTTCCCTCGGAATTATCGGGCGGTATGCGCAAACGCGCCGCGCTGGCCCGGGCGCTGGCCCTTGACCCCGAGATCGTTTTTCTGGACGAACCGACCGCAGGATTGGACCCTATCGGCGCAGCGGCATATGATGAACTGATCGGCGAGTTACAGCAGGCACTTGGGTTGACAGTTTTTATGGTCACCCATGATCTGGACAGCCTTTACGCCATCTGTGACCGCGTTGCAGTGCTTGCAGAAAAGCGCGTGTTGGTTGAAGGTCCGATTGAGGACATGACCAAGGTCGACCATCCTTGGGTACAGGAATACTTCACAGGCCCCCGCGCCCGCGCGGCGCAGCAGAAGGGGCAAAACAGGTAAAGGCAATGGAAACCCGGGCGAACTATATCCTCATTGGCGCGTTTACCCTTGCGGGGTTGCTGGGCGCATTCGGCTTTTTCCTGTGGCTCGCCAAGTTTGAGATCACGCGCCAATACGCTTACTACGATGTTCTTTTCGACAATGTCGCGGGTCTGTCGGCGGCAGGCGGCGTAAACTTCAACGGCTTGCCTGTCGGGCAGGTTGTTTCCTTGCAGCTGGACGAAAATGATCCGTCAAAGGTTCGGGTGCGGATTGAAGTGGACGCAGACATTCCGATAACCGATGAGACAATCGCACAGCTTCAGTCACTTGGCGTAACCGGTGTTGGCTATGTTGAACTGACCGGTGGATCGGCTAACGCTGAACGATTGCCACAAAAGAGCATTATCAAGAGCAAACGCAGCGCAATTCAATCCCTGTTCGAAGGCGCGCCAAAAGCTCTGGATGAAGCCGTGACGCTTTTGGAAAACCTGAACAAAGTCGTCGATGATAAAAACCGGGAAGCTGTGAGCGGTATTCTGGACAATCTTGCTTCGGCTACAGGTAAACTGGACAAGACACTGACAAGTTTTGAATCCGTCGCAAGTGATATCGGCAGCGCTGCGCAGGATATTGGCGCGTTTTCAAAGCGGCTGGACCCTCTGATCGAAACCGCTCAAACAACGCTCAAGACCGGCTCTGAAACACTGGAAGCTGTCAAAACGGCATCCGAGTCCGCCAAGACAGCGCTGGATGAAGCTAATACAACCATTCAGATGGCGGACCGTATTTTGCAGCAAGACGTGAAGCCTTTCATCGAGCGAGGCTCGCAACTGGCTGAACGATTGACCGTTTTATCTGATGAAGGCAGCGTTACCCTTGGAATTGTGAACGAAACCGTGATGAACGCCAATACGACGCTTGGCTCGATTACTACGGCGATGGAGTCCGCCAAGGGGGCGCTGGCTTCGGCAGAATCCGCTTTTGACTCTGCAAATCGTGTCATGGAGGAAGACGTGGCACCTGTTGCGGAAGATGTCCGGAAGGCGGCCAATCAGGTGACCGAAACCGTCGCGGGCATCACGGAAAAGATCGACCAGATCTCGGACGACGTCCTGAGCGCGTCAAATTCCGCGTCCGAACTACTGGGAACCATCGATGGCATTGTTCAGAGCAACCGCCGACAAGTTTCGGATTTCCTGCGTGTCGGGTTGCCTCAATTTATTCGTTTCATCGAAGAATCCCAGCGCCTTGTCATCGGTCTGGATCGCCTCGTAGACAAAGTTCAACGCGATCCGGCACGTTTCCTGTTGGGCACCCAAGCATCGGAGTTTCGTCAATGATCAAGCCTGCACTTGCAATGTTGATGGTCGCGTTGTTTGGCGGCTGCGCTGGTCTGGGCACGTTGCAACAAGCGGCGAAACCGAATGATTTGTATCTGCTGACCCCAAAAAGCACGTTTTCCTCGGCGCTGCCCAGGATTGAAAAGCAGATCGTCGTTCAGGAACCCACGGCAACTGCCGCTGTAAACACGGACCAGATTGCCATTCAGCCCACCTCGTTGCAGGTTCAATATTTGCCCCGCGCCCGCTGGGTGGATCGCGCGCCCTTGATCGTTCAAACCTTGTTGGTTGAAAGCTTTGAGAACTCGGGCAAAGTCGCAGCTGTTGGACGCTCAACCGTTGGCCTGCGGGCCGATTATGTAATAGCCCCGGACCTTCGAGAGTTTCAGGGGGTCGTGATCGAAAATACCGAGAACGGAGCCAATATTCGCGTCGAAGTTCGCATTAACATCAAGGTGATCGACGAATACGAAGATAAAATCGTTGCATCCAGCTCGTTCCAGGAAAACGTCGTGGCGGCAAGCGATCAGACGCCGGATCTGATCAACGCGTTTGACCTGGCCTTGGGGCGCGCGATGAGAGATTCTGTTGAATGGAGCATTCGCAAGATCAATACCCACGTGGCAAACAACCCGCGATCCATTCCCAGATAACGAAAGTTGCATAAGACGGCGGAAAAAGCGGGCAATTACGGCCGCGCTTTCACATGACCAATCATCGCGCTACCCAATGTGGTTTTCAGAATTGTGCGGCCGAAGCTCGGTTCCAATCATCTGCAAATTCTTCGGGAATGTCGTCCTTTAACAAGGCACCGTCCTCCAGATAAATATAAAGCTCGGCATAGGTACGCTCATGCTCGTCCGCAGTTCGGCGCAGGATATCACGGGGATGTAACTCGGACGCTTTTTCCTTGCCCATCGCGCCCAAAAGCTCGCGGAAACTTTCCAGTGTGGCATCGTGATAGCGATGAACACGGCGGCGTTTCTGCGGCACGTTCACAGCGCGCCCGCGGATGGGATCTTGTGTAGCCACCCCTGACGGACAACGGTTTGTGTTGCAATGCAATGCCTGGATGCAACCCACCGCAAACATCATCGCGCGCGCCGAGTTGCACATGTCGGCACCAAGCGCCAACTTCTCGACCATGTCATAACCGGTCGCCACTTTTCCGGAACAGATGATCCGAATCTTGTCACGCACTCCGACACCACGCAAACAGTTGCTGACAAAGATCAAGGCTTCGTTCAGGGGCATACCCAACCGGTTGGTAAATTCCACCGGGGCTGCGCCCGTGCCCCCTTCGGCCCCGTCAATTGTGATGAAATCCGGCAAGATACCCGTTTCAAGCATTGCTTTACAGATCGCCATGAATTCGGACGGCCTGCCGATGCACAGCTTGAACCCGACAGGTTTGCCGCCTGACATTTCTCGCAGGTGCTGGACAAAATGCATCAAACCTGTGGGCCCATCGAAGGCACTGTGGGTGGGCGGAGAAATCACATCCTGATGTTCGGGCACTCCCCGTATCTCGGCAATCTCGGCATCGACTTTGGCAGCAGGCAGAACACCGCCATGGGCGGGCTTTGCACCTTGAGACAGCTTGATCTCAATAGCCTTGACCACGTCCCTTCCTGCCTTTTCGGCAAACTTGTCCTTGTCAAATCCACCAGCAGGGGTCCGGCACCCGAAGTAACCCGTCCCGATTTGCCAGATGATGTCCCCGCCTTCGGCCAGATGATGCGGTGACAGCCCGCCCTCTCCGGTGTTATGCGCGAACCCCCCATCCTTGGCTCCTCCGTTCAGCGCGCGGATGGCATTGGCGCTGAGCGCGCCAAAGCTCATGGCAGACACATTAAGGCGTGAGGCGCTGTAGGGTTGCGTACATTGCGGACCCCCCAGCACTATGCGTTCTTCACTTTTGTCTACATGTTTGGGGGCTAGTGAGTGGTTGGCGCGATGATACCCGGTTTCGGTAATGTCGTATTGCGTGCCGAACGCCTGTGTGTCCACCTGCCCCTTGGCCCGAGAATAAACCAGCCCTCGGACAATCCTGTTGAAAGGCCGTCCGCTTTCGTTGGTTTCCACAAAATATTGGCGAATTTCCGGGCTTACAAATTCCAGCATGTACCGGAAATGCCCAAGAACCGGGTAATTGTTCAGGACGTTATGCCTGGTCGTCAGAACATCATAAAGACCGATGATCGCGTACGGCACCAAAATGATCAGAAGCCAAAGCGCATGAGACCAGAAGAACCCAAGGATCAGAACCACCGGCAGACAGACACAGCTCAGAAAAAAGAAAATTCTGCGTACAATCATGTTCCATACTCCTTGTGTTATTATCGGGCTGATGAGCCATGCTGTCAGAACTCAACGTGAAACAGATTGAAATTTTATTTCAAGTGCCCGCGGAAAAATGTCTGCTGAGGGACGCAAACGTGAAATCATGTTACGAACCGCCCAACTGTTGAACCCGGTGCAACCGGCGGATAAATCACGCTTAACGGACGACAAAGGGCCGATCCTTGGCAAACACACAATCCCACCTCTGGCATGACCGAAAAAGCGTGATGTTTCTATCCGTCTTCGCAGGCGGTGCACTTGGGTCGTTGTTGCGTGAGGCGTTTACACTAGAGATCCCAGGTCTAAGCTTTCTCACCTCGACTTTTGGCATCAACGTAGTCGCCTGTTTTGTTCTGGGCTGGCTATATTCCGTGCGCAATAAGGTGCACGCGCATGTTCTGCATCTTGGCGCCGTCGGGTTTTGCGGTGGATTGTCGACCTTTTCGTCTTTTGTCGCAGATCTTGAACGAATAGCCGACGGCGGCCTATGGGTAACGTCCCTGGCAATCGGGCTGGAAGTTTCATTTGGCCTTGCTGCCGCGCTGTTTGGTGAAAGACTTGGACGGCATTTTCATTCCGAAAAGACGCCGTCATGAGCGAAGTGTATCTTCATTCCATGTTCGCTTTGGGTGGAGGTCTGGGGGCCGTGATGCGCCATTGGCTGGCGCTGAAGATTCGGCACGACTTGCCACTAGCGACCTTACTCGTAAATGTGTTGGGTAGCATGCTGCTGGGGATCTGGGTTGGGTATCTGGGCGGTCCTGTAGACATACCCGAGGACCAAAAACGCCTTGTTTTCGGGTTTTGCGGCGGTTTTACGACTTTCTCCAGCTTTGCCTACCAATCGCTTGAACTTCACCGCGAACGCACATTGTATTTGGCAGCAGGCAATATTCTGATCAGCCTTGCTCTGTGCTGGTTTTCTTTCTGGCTTGGCCTGTTGCTAGCGAGCTAAAGCGCACCAAACTGGGCAACAAACTCGGACGCTGATCTGCTCTTCTTTCCAGCCTACGTTGAGTCCCAAACCGCGCCAATAGTTTGACAAATAAAGAGTTTGAAAAGACTTATCGCAGTAAGCTGAACTGCATCGAGTGTTCTGGTGTGTGAGCAATGGTCTGTGTCCCTGATCCGGACATGGGCCATTTCTTAATCGGATCAGACCTCATAACGGGCAAGAAACATATCAACGGCTTGTGTCGCTACTTCAGCGATTTCTTCTTTGCTGAACGACTTCTGAATTCCAAAGGCCGCTCGAGTCCAGATCCTTACCTTGCAAAGCTCGGAAAACTGCTCAGCCGCTATTTGGACATTTTCAACTGCTAACTCACCTTTAGCCACGGCTTTTTCAAGGTATTCTGCCATTTGACGCTGGCCGTTTTGCGGCCCCGCTTCGTAAAATGCGCGGCCAAGTTCCGGAAACCGGTCTCGTTCGGCAACACAAATGCGGAAAACCTGCTGCGCGAAATCTGAAACCAGAAACGCCGTCAACTGCGTCGCCGCGATCATCAGTACTTCGCGGGCGGGTTTGGTCTCGTCGATCATCGCCACGACCCGTTCAGCCATAAGACAGCATTCCGTTTGTGCAACTTCCATGAACAAAAGGCGCTTGTCCGGAAAATAGCTGTACAAGGTTGCTTTTGACACCCCAGCCGCGCGGGCAATATCATCCACGCTTGCGCCCTCGAATCCGTCCGCCATGAAAACCTCTCGGGCCCCGCGCAAAACCTGATCAAACTTTCGGCCTGTGCGCAGGATGGTGGCGGTCTGGGTCATGTCATCTCCTCGATCAATACCTGTCACAGTTTATAAACCGTTCGGTTCAGGTACAAGGATTCTCGTATTCCCTTTAACTCTGACCTCGCCCAATTTGGGGTGTTGAGCTCTTGCGACGGTTCTAAACCGTGCTAGGACTTGGCCCATGGCCGATATCTTTTTGCGTACACTTCCCTTTTTTGCAATCATCGGCCTTGGCTTTTGGGCTGGGCGCACACGGTTCTTTACGGCCGAAGCAACCGCATACCTGACCAAGTTCGTCTTCTTCTTCGCGCTTTCGGCAATGCTTTTTCGATTTGCGGCGACCCTACCCTTTGCAGAGATTTTCAACGCAAGACTGATCTTCGGTTATCTCATTGGAACCGCTGCTGTTTATGGCATAGCAACTTGCGTTGCGTGGATACGCGGCCTGGACGTGCCTACTTCGGCGGTTGAGGCACAATGCGCTGCTATTGGGAACGTTGGCTTTCTTGGCCTGCCGATGCTCGCGCTGCTGTTCACCGAAGCCGCTATTGGTCCGGTCATGCTGGTCCTGACCGTAGATCTGGTGGTATTCTCGTCTCTGATCGTGATCCTGATCAACGGTGGTCGCGACGGAAGGCTGACCCCAGCCACATTCAAACTGATTGGAATGGGTCTGCTCAAGAACCCGATGATTGTCTCGATCTCTGCCGGGCTCGTCTGGTCATCCCTGCAAATCCCGGTTCCCGATCCGCTGAACAACTTTCTGACCATCCTCGGTGGTGCCGCAACCCCCGGAGCGCTTTTTGCAATCGGTGCGTCCCTTGCTGGCAAATCCGCAGAAAGAATTCAGATCGCAGCCTGGTTGAGTTTCTGCAAACTGGTGCTCCACCCGCTTTTCGTGGCAATCGCCCTGATCTGGCTGATCCCGGTTGGAACATTCCCGGCAAGCGTTGCAATTGCAGCAGCAGCTCTGCCCGTGGCAGGAAATGTCTATATGCTGGCCGCGCATTACGGCATTGCCCCACAGCGCGCCTCGGCTGCTATTTTACTGTCGACGCTCGTCAGCATTGTCACCATACCACTTGTTATTGCGGCTCTAGGTACCCCCTGACCTTCACCCTTTTAAAAATACTCACTCCAAAGGCACTCGGACTTTACGCCGGGTCCGTGGATCGTTAGCCATGTTGCGACTCTAGAATAAGGACGATGCCTGATGGAAACCCTTTCGGAAAATGCCTGTTTCGGCGGAGTGCAAGGCGTGTATCGACATGCTTCGTCGGCATGCCAATGCGACATGACGTTTGGCCTTTTTCTTCCGGCCGAGGCGAAAGATGGCCCGGTTCCGATCTTGTGGTATCTGTCTGGTCTGACCTGCACCCATGAAAACGCGATGACAAAAGCCGGCGCACAAGCTTGGGCTGCGGAACAAGGCATTGCGGTGGTATTTCCCGACACTTCGCCACGCGGTGAAGGTGTTGCGGATCACAACGACTACGATTTGGGCCAGGGCGCTGGGTTCTACGTGAACGCCACGCAGGAGCCTTGGGCACCGCATTTCCGGATGTGGGATTACATTGCCGACGAATTGCCCGCCTTGCTGTTCGAAAACTTTGCCATCGACAGCGAACGTCAGGCCATTACGGGTCATTCCATGGGCGGGCATGGCGCATTGACACTGGCCATGAACCTTCCGGGACGGTACCGCTCGGTTTCGGCCTTCGCACCCATCGCGAACCCGACGGGCGCTGACTGGGGGCGCAAACAGCTGGGCGCGTATCTGGGGGATGATGAATCCCTTTGGGCCAAACACGATGCTTCCCTGTTGATGAAAGAAACCGGTTTCGACGGCCCCATCCTGATCGATACGGGCACCAATGATCAGTTCATGGACCTGCTGCGCCCAGAAGCGCTTGCCCAAGCCATCGCAGAGCGTCGCCAGCAAGCAACCTTCCGCCTCCAGCCGGGGTATGATCATTCGTATTTCTTCGTGTCTACCTTCATGGAAGACCACATCGTTTTCCACGCCGAAGCGCTGTACGGAGACTGAGGTATGAGCAAATACGATTATGATCTGGTCATCATCGGTTCCGGGCCTTCGGGGCGTTCTGCAGCCATTCAGGCTGGCAAGCTCAAGCGACGGGTTCTGGTGATCGACCGTAAAGACCGTTTTGGTGGGGTGTCCGTTCACACGGGCACTATCCCATCCAAGACATTGCGCGAAACAGTTCTGAATTTGTCCGGTTGGCGCGAGCGCAGTTTTTATGGCCGTTCCTATCGGGTCAAGGACCAGATCCGCGCCGAAGATCTGAAAGCCCGCCTGCACATGACCCTCGATCACGAGGTCGATGTGTTGGAACATCAGTTCAACCGGAACCACGTCGATACTCTGGACGGTTTAGCCAAGTTCGTCGGGCCACATGAAGTGGAAGTCGCCACCGATGCCGGAGAGACCACACGTGTAACGGCCGCCAAGTTTTTGATTGCGACAGGAACCAAGACCTACCGCCCCGATTATGTTCCGTTCAACGGCAAGACCGTGGTCGATGGCGACGAGTTTCTGGAAATGGCGGAAATCCCGCGTTCACTGGTTGTTATCGGTGCCGGGGTCATTGGGGTCGAATACGCCACGATGTTCTCGGCACTGGACGTTCGGGTGACGCTGATCGAGCCGCGGGATACGTTTCTGGACTTCATCGATAGCCGCTTGATTCATGATTTCACCCATCAGATCCGCGAAAACGGTGTTGATCTGAGGTTGGGATCGGCTGTCGAAAAGATTGAAGATGCGGGCGAGCATGTGGAAGTGACCCTTGAAAACGGGCGCCACGTGCGGGCGGAAATGCTGCTGTTTGCAGCCGGGCGCATGGGCGCAACATCGAAACTCAATCTGGATTCAGTTGGACTGGAAACCGATCACCGCAATCGGATCAAGGTAGACCGCAAGACATATCAGACCGCGGTTCCGCATATCTACGCGACCGGGGATGTGATCGGTCACCCTTCGCTGGCCTCGACTTCATTACAGCAAGGGCGTGTGGCTGCCTGCCATGCGCTCGAGACACCTACACTGCCGGAAAGCCCGTGGTACCCATATGGTATCTACTCGGTTCCCGAAATTTCCACCTGCGGCATGTCCGAGGAAGAACTTCAGGAACGTGGCATTCCGTATGAGGTCGGCGTGGCCCGATTCCGCGAAACCTCGCGCGGGCATATCATGGGGCTGGAACACGGCATGCTGAAGATGCTGTTTTCGCTGAAGACCCGCCGTGTCTTGGGTGTGCAGATTGTGGGCGAAGGTGCGACTGAACTGATCCACATCGCTCAGGCGGTGCTTAACCTGAAGGGCACTGTCGATTACTTCGTTCAGAATACGTTCAACTATCCAACTCTGGCCGAGGCTTACAAGATCGCCGGGCTGGATGCTTTCAACCGGATGCCGATCCCGGACGAATTCAAGGTGCGGAAAAAACCTGCTGAACCAGAGAAAAAAGAGGCCAAAAAGGCGTGACAACGCTCTATGTCGATGGCGATGCCTGCCCTGTAAAGGCCGAGGCCGAACGGGTTGCAACGCGACACAAGGTGCCTATGGCACTGGTGTCGAATGGCGGTCTTCGACCGTCAGCAAACCCGTTGGCTCAGGTCGTCGTGGTCTCGGAAGGCGCTGACGAAGCCGACAAATGGATAGCAGAACGCTGCGGCGCAGGGGATGTAGTTGTTACCTCCGATATCCCTCTGGCTGCGAAATGCGTCGAAGCGGGTGCCCGAGTTTTGCGCCCGAACGGCGAAGCCTTTACGGCAGCCAACATAGGCCAGCAATTGGCAATGCGTGATCTGATGGCTGACCTTCGGGCCGCCAATCCGCTTGGGGCCGGAGGCGGCGGCCGACCATTCAACAAAGCCGATCGTTCAAGGTTTCTGGACGCCTTAGAGCGGGAACTTCGCGCGGCGACCCGAGGATAAGTGCAATCATCGGCAAGTTAAAATGCGAGCCTGCAACCAGAAACGCCCGTTTACAAGCCCGCAGAAAGAACGCAGGCTGCGAAAGACTTCTGATCAGGCTATTCGCAAACGGAGACCGAATTATGAAAGTACAGGGTGCTCATTACCGGTCGATTTGGTGGGACAAATCGGCAGGTGAGGTTCGGATTATCGACCAGCGTTGGCTGCCCCATGACTTTCGGGTGGTTGCCCTGAAAACGCTGGATGAATTTGCGACAGCGATCCGCGACATGTGGGTCAGGGGTGCGCCACTGATTGGTGCAACAGCCGCGTTTGGAATTGCCGAACAGATGTCCCGTGACAGCTCTAACGCTTCGTTCGACGCCGCGTATGACGTATTGCACGCGACCCGCCCAACGGCAATAAACCTGCGATGGGCCTTGGACAGATGCCGCGACTCGCTGATGCCACTTGCCCCAAGTGATCGTGCTGAACGGGCCTGGGCACTCGCACAGGAGGTTGCAGACGAAGATGTTGAGATCAATGCCTCGATAGGTCGCCATGGGCTGCAACTGATCAAAGAAATTGCAGCCCGAAAGCCCGCAGGTGAACCGGTGCGGCTATTGACGCATTGCAATGCCGGTTGGCTGGCAACGGTGGATTGGGGAACGGCGACAAGCCCGATGTATCACGCGCATGACGCGGGCATTCCGCTTCATGTCTGGGTGGATGAGACCCGACCACGAAATCAGGGGGCGCTGACATCCTGGGAACTTGGCGAACACGGCATTCCCCATCGTTACATCGTGGACAATGCAGGCGGTCACCTGATGCAACATGGTTTGGTTGACGCCGTCATCACCGGTACAGACCGGACCACGGCACAAGGCGACGTCTGCAATAAAATCGGCACCTACCTGAAGGCCTTGGCGGCGCGGGACAACGGGGTTCCGTTTTATGTCGCCCTGCCCTCGCCCACGATTGACTGGACGGTTCGGGATGGAGTGTCGGAAATCCCAATCGAAGAACGCGATAAAAAAGAAGTGACCCATGTCATGGGCGTGGATGGACAGGGGGATATTGCCGATGTTCGCGTCACCCCGAACGGGACGAAAGGTGGCAATCCTGCCTTTGATGTCACACCCAACCGGCTGGTGACGGGGCTTATCACCGAACGCGGCGTCTGTGCCGCCTCGGCCGAAGGCCTTGCAGGATTGTTTCCGGATCGAGTCGGCTAGATTAACACCCCACACGGCGTTACCGCTGGCACGCGCACGTAGGTCGAGCGCGAAACGTCACGTCAGGCGGGGACTGCCAGACGGTTCTCTCGGATAGGTAGATGAACGATGGCGCTGAAGGCCCCTATTGCCACACCGATCCACCAGACCAGGGCATAGTCACCATACTGGTCATACATACGCCCCCCCAGCCAGACGCCCAGGAAGCTGCCAACCTGATGGCTGAAGAAGATTATGCCATAGAGTGTTCCCATGTAACGCAAACCATAGAGGTGCGCGACAAGACCCGACGTGAGCGGAACGGTGGCCAACCAAAGCGACCCCATCACCAGCGAGAATGTAATGACGGACAGCGGCGTTATCGGGAAAATGATGAACAACGCCGCAGCAAGCGTTCGACCGGCATAAACCGAGGCCAGCAGATATTTCTTGGGAAAATGATTACCCGCCCAACCTGCCAAAAGAGTCCCGGCGATATTGGCCAAACCAATCAGTGAAATCGATACCGCGCCAAGTGCGGACGTGGATGTGATGCCGATGGAATGCAGCACGCTGCCGGCTTGGATCGGTCCGCACATCTCGGTCACGAATGCGGGGAAGTGGGCCGTGATAAATCCAAGTTGGTAACCGCAGCTAAAAAACCCAATAAATATTAAAGCGTAAGAAGGATCTCGGAACGCCTTCCCCAGAATTTCTCCCATGCTTTCTTGCAACTCTGCCTTTGAAGCTGGTTGAGGCGCCCGCATGAAAGGCAAGGTCAATACAAGCGCAAGAATCGCAGCGGCAAACACGACGAAGACTTGTTGCCAGGGCAGGAATGACAGCAACCACTCAGCCGTCGGCGCGCCCAGAACCTGCCCAAAGCTGCCCGCGGCGGTAACGATGGCCAGCGACATGGACCGGTTTTCATCAGAGGACGCGCGACCGACCACAGCCAAAACCACGCCGAACCCGGTTCCGGCAATGCCAAACCCCACCAGCCACGCATAGACTTGGTGTTCAAGAGGTGTGACGGACCAGGCTGAAAGCACCATACCGGCAGCGTAGGTCAAAGCGCCAAGGATAATGGCCTTTCGGTCCCCTACTTTCTCAGCGATAGCTGCAAAGATCGGTTGGCCGATGCCCCAAGCCAGATTCTGGATTGCAATCGCCAGTGAGAAATCCGTGCGCAACCAGCCAAATTCGCTGGCGATCGGAATCTGAAACACGCCGAAAGACGCGCGCACGGCAAAGCTGACCGTGATGATGATGCATCCAACGATCAGGATCGGGTTCAACATGCGGGTGGATTGCGGCATAGAGACCTCGGGTAGCTTGGTCCGACGGACCGTACTGGATTTACGGGTTGCGTCAATTCAACAGATTTGCGGTCACGGATAAGCAAATTTGATACGTCAGGGAAAAGGCTTCTTTTCAACGGGCTGGGTCATGGGTAAGGCTCTGGGTCATGACGGATCTGATTTCGCACTACGAAGCCCGCGTCGAGGATGGAACTCTGACGCGTGACGACGCTCAAGAAGCCGTGTTGCCCCAGTTTGAGCGCATCCGTGCGGCACTGGCCGAGCCGGTTAAACGAGGTTTTTTCCGCAAGGCTCCGCCTCCGCCTAAAGGCCTATACCTGTGGGGTGGCGTCGGACGTGGAAAATCGATGCTGATGGACATGTTCGTCGACACGCTGGGTGAAGTCCCCGCACGGCGCGTTCACTTTCATGCCTTCATGCAGGAAATCCATGCCGGAATGCACAAGGCCCGGAAAGAGAACGTCGAAGATGCGCTGGCACCCGTGGCAAAGGAGGTGGTGAAATCCGTCCGCCTGCTGGCCTTCGACGAGATGCAGATCACTGACATTACGGATGCGATGATCGTCGGCCGTTTGTTTGACCTGCTGCATGAAGGTGGCGTTGTCGTTGTGACCACGTCGAACAGGCATCCGGACGAGCTGTATAAGGATGGGTTGAACCGGCAATTGTTCCTGCCTTTTATTGCCCATATCAAAGACCAGTTGCAGGTATGGGAACTGGTATCGCCCACGGATTACCGTCAGAACAGACTAGAGGGTGCCCCGGTCTATTTTACGCCCATCGGGCCTGAGGCGCGGCAGAAAATTCGGGATGTCTGGAAAGATCTTGCAGGAGGGCCTGCCGATCCGTTGATATTGCAGGTCAAAGGACGCGCCGTCGAACTGCCCGCATTTCGCAACGGGGTTGCACGGGCTTCGTTTTATGACCTGTGTGGCCGGATGCTGGGACCGGCGGACTATCTGGCTATCGCAGAAGCAATTAAAGTGTTGGTGCTTGAGGATATCCCCCGTTTGTCGAGAAATAACTTCAATGAAGCCAAGCGCTTTGTCATCCTGATAGATGCGCTCTACGAGGCAAAAGTTCGGTTGATCTGCTCGGCTGCGGCGGAACCCGAGATGTTGTATGTCGAAGGAGAAGGCACCTTTGAGTTTGAGCGTACTGCGTCGCGCCTGCGGGAAATGCAGGACCAGAACTGGGGGAAGTAGGGGCTCTGCCCCCGTCGCGCTGCGCGCGCCTCCCCCGGAGTATTTGCGAAAAGATGAAGCTTAACCGTTTTCGCGCAGGATGTTTCCGGCAAGATAAAGGGAGCCGCAGATCAAGACACGCGCCTGTGGGTCTTTGTCCGTGATTGTCTTCAACGCTTCCGAAACACTTGCAGCGACTGAAGAAGGCAGGCCAACTTTGGAGGCAGCGGCGGCGGTTTCATCGGCGCTGAGCGTGGCCGCCTCTCCTGGTATGGAGATGGCGGTCAGGCTTGCAACCTGTCTGGACAGTGGCGCGAGATACCCAGTCACGTCTTTCGTGTTGAGCATACCGCAGATTAAATGCGTGGGGCGTTGCGGCATCTTTGCCAGCACATCGGCCAGCGCGATACCTGCGGCCGCGTTATGCCCTCCATCCAGCCACAGTTCGACCTGGGGGGCTTGCTCGGTCAGCGGACCGGTTTTGAGACGTTGCATACGCGCGGGCCAATCGGCATTGGACACGGCAGCCTCGTAGGCAGTGTCACCCATTGAAAGATGACGCAGAACCGCCAAGGCGGCACCGGCATTTTGGAACTGATGTGCACCCAGCAGGTTGGGGAGCGGCAGATCACGCAACCCGGTTTCGTCCTGATAGATCAAGCGCCCGTTTTCTTCATGAACGTGCCAATGCTGGCCATGTATAAGCAGCGGTGCGCCCAACCGGGCGGCTGTGTACTCGATCACCTCCAGTGCCTCGTCTTCCTGCGGGCCGACGATGCATGGCACACCGGGTTTGATAATTCCCGCCTTTTCGGCGGCAATCTTTCCCAAAGTGTCGCCCAGATACTGTTCATGATCGATTGAAACAGGCGTAATGACTGTCACCGCCGGTTCATCAATCACATTTGTTGCATCCAGCCGTCCGCCCAAACCGACCTCGAGCAGAGTGTAATCCGCTTTGCAGCGAGAGAAGGCCAGCAAGGCAGCGCAGGTTGTGATCTCGAAATACGTGATGTTTTCGCCGCCATTCGCCGCGTAGCACTCATCCAGAACCGCAGTCAGGTCGGGTTCTGAAATCAGTTCGCCCGCCAACCGGATACGTTCGTGAAATCGCGCCAGATGGGGCGAGGTGTAGGCATGAACGGAACGCCCTGCCCCTTCCAAGCCCGCCCGGATCATGGCCTGGGTCGAGCCTTTGCCATTGGTCCCGGCAATATGGATAACCGGTGGCAGCTTGAGCTGCGGATTGTCCAAGGCGGCCAGCAATCGCCAGACGCGATCCAAGGTCAAATCAATGATCTTGGGGTGTAGCGCCATCATCCGGTCGAGGATGGCGTCAGATGTCTTGGTGTTCATTTTTTCCCGGTCTCTTCGGCCTGCGCGACCTTGGCCGTTTCATCCGGTGTCGGTGCTGGCAGGTCACCTTTGATCGCCGGCGGTTGGTTCATCAGCATCCGGGTGATGGTGATCAGTTCGTCACGCATCTCGGTACGTTTGGTGACACGGTCCAGCATCCCGTGATCCAGCAGGTACTCGGCCCGCTGGAAGCCGTCGGGCAGCTTTTCGCGAATCGTCTGCTCGATAACTCGGGGACCGGCAAAGCAGATCAGCGCGTTCGGTTCAGAGATGTGGACATCGCCCAACATCGCATATGACGCCGTCACACCACCGGTGGTGGGATGGGTCAGCACAACGATATAGGGCAGATTTGCTTCTTTCAGCATTTCGACGGCCACGGTTGTGCGCGGCATTTGCATCAGGCTGAGAATGCCTTCCTGCATCCGCGCTCCACCCGCTGCCGAGAACAGGATCAGTGGGCGCTTTAGCTTAACCGCTTCTTGAGCGGCCGCGATGATCGCGTTGCCCACATACATGCCCATTGATCCGCCCATGAAGGAGAAATCCTGCGCTGCTGCAACGATTGGCGTGCGTCCGATTTCGCCTTTGGCAACCAGCATCGCCTCTTTTTCGCCGGTCTTTTTCTGCGCCGCTCGCATACGCTCGGGGTATTTCTTCTGGTCGCGGAAATGCAAGGGATCTTCTTTTGGCGCTGGCACTGCAACCTCAGTGAAAATACCGCCGTCGAACAGGTGATTGAACCGCTCGCGTGGGGTAATCGCCATGTGATGGTCACATTGGGTACAGACGTTCTGATTTTCCGCTAGTTCACGATGAAACAGCATCGTTCCGCACTCGTCACATTTCTGCCAGAGGTTTTCGGGCACTTCGCGGCGAGAGAAGATCGAGTTGATCCGGGGGCGGACGTAGTTTGTGATCCAGTTCATGTCGGAACCTTGGCTTGTGCGGTGTTGACGTCAAATAAGACGCCACGGAAAGAAATGCAATCAACGCCTGAGCGCAAGCCGCGCCGCCAGCCAGCATACGAACATCACCGCCAAATCCACCACCAGCCAGGGACGAAGCTGTTCAGCGTCAGATGCATCGAACGGAAGCGAGAAAAGCGCCAGCCCGCTCAGACTATCCGGCAGGGAAACGAACAATAGTGCGATGATGTTATTGAAGAAATGCAAGGCGATAGCAGGCCCCAATGTACCTGAGCGCGCTGTGAGATCGGATGCAAGCATCCCAAAAACAAATGCCCACAGCACAAACAGAATTGCATTTTCTCCTGCCAGTTCCGGCGTGTAATGGCCAGCCGCAAACAAAACAGACGGAACCCCCATCCAAACGACGGGCGACTGAAATCTGGCTGCAAGCGCTTGCTGAATGTACCCCCGAAACAGAACTTCTTCGGCGCTGGTCTGAATCAGGACAACCAACACAGAGACCGGAAGCAACAACAGCCAAGTTGAAAATGGCAGATTCTTTGACAGAGAATCCCCCAAACCGTAGGGCGGCAGCAAGACACCGACAGCGCCCAAGAAAAGCAGGGCTTTCAGCACTTTCAGAAATTGGGCTGCAAACAGACTACGCTGGCCAAAAATTGATCGCAAGGATCGGTGCTGAAGCTGACGTGCGGCAACCGCCACGCCAAGAATGATGAACCCGAAACTGGCCAGTAACAGTAGCAGCGCTATAGGTGTGTTGCCTCGCAAAAGTTCCTGTGCCCATTCCTCCGAACCCAACCCCGCGATCGCGGTGAAAAACACCAAGTTCGAAACGCTGACCAACACGGCGATCAATGCCAACCCCAGCAAAAGACGCCAGATTTCGGGTTTGGCGCGGGCTGTTTCGACCAGGCGCGCATGAGCTGAATACGCGCTAGGCATTCTTACCAATACCTTCCTGCGCCGTTTCATCCGTCACGGGTGGAAACATGTCTTCGGCGTTCTGGGCCACGCTGATTCTGTTCGAAAGCGTGGTCAGATACCCTGCAACTGTTTGAAGCAACTGCATAGCGACCGAAGCGTCACTTTCAACAACGGCACGCAGTTCTTCTGCGCCGATGCGCAAGAAGCTGCTATCTTCCGTCGCGACCAGATCCAGTTGCCTTGGTTCCCCGGTAATGATGGACAGGTCTCCGATGAGCCGACCGGGTTCTATGATCGAGATTGTGCGTTTCGTTCCATCCTCATTGGACCAATCCAGTTTGGCTTGTCCTGAAATGCACAAATAGGCCGCATCCGGCGCCTGACCGCGGGAAAAGATGACTTGTCCGGCGCTGGCTTCGTACCATTGCGCCGAAAACGCCAGCAGCCTCTGGTTTCTGCCATCCAGGCCTGAAAACAGCTTCGTTGCAGACAGAATCTCGAGTTTACGGCTCAGATCGTCCGAAGTTCTGTCCTCATGCGCTGGTCTGCTCCGCGAGACGCCGTCGATCCGTCCATCCTTGATTTCCACAAACAAGTCATAAGCTTCGGGATGCGCAAAATGATCCTCCATGAATATCATGATGGAATCGGGCAGCAGCTCTCTCAGTTTCAGGCGCGTGCGCAACCGACTTTCCGAGTCGTGGCTGGCCAGCGCCTTGTCCAGGATCAGGACGTCGGGGCGTTTGATGCCTGCGCGTGAAAAAGCGGCACGCTCCTGAAACACGGTTGGAAGGTTGTTGCCGCCCAACCCGGACGGCAGGTCATAGATAATGGCCGCTGCCCGACGGCGCAGACCGGCTTCGTTCATGGCCTCGGCAACGATGTCTTCGATATCTTCGGCATGGGCACCCGCCATCAACGATATCCGGCCGTAGATTGCGTTTTCCATCACGGTCAAGCGCGGCACATAGATGTCAGGCGCCACAGACATGAACAAACCGTCCATTGCACCGCGCAACCGCTCGGCCTGGGTCTTGCGGATAGCAAGGATTTTTTCCTTGTATTCCTCTGGGAAATCCGGGCCGATCTGTTCTGCTGTCAGAAGGAAAGGCACTGTCAGTAGCAAGGCACGCTCCTGATCGCTCAGCGCAGCATTCCCTTTGGCTTTGCGCCGGTCCTGAATATCGAGCAGCCGATGATACATGTCCTTGGACATGCCAAGCCGCAGAAACAGGGGATGGTCGGCCCCGTCCCGCCCAAATGTCTTGCCAAGAGTATCCATGACAGCATTCGATATGCTGATCGCGTCATCTGCCAAATCATGGGTGCTGAGCAATTGCACGAACCGCGCGTCTCCGGCCAGAATGTCTGGAGATATGTCACGCGACGGTGCCGCGAACAACAAGTTGCCCCCAAGCGGGACGGCCGGGTTGAACTGGTTTGGATCGAACCGATAGACATACCGGTCCAGTCCTTTTGCCTTCAGCCGTTCGGCGATGGATTCTCTCAGCCTGACTATTTCCTGTGCCAGTATCGGGTGTATCTCTGGATCAAACTGGGTGCGCAGAGTGCGCCGGAACATGAACTCGTCAATCCCCATGGCTTCCACCAGCTGGAACCACCAGTCACGTATTCCATCGATATCGTCCAGACCGGCCAGTCCCGGATCGATCCACTCATCTTCCAGCGAATCCGGTGGGTTACCCGCCCGAACAGACTCGATCTGACGACGGGACGGGGTTCTTATGGCATCTGCCTCGTGCTGCGGATGGGTGCGCAACGGCATCATCAGATTATCGCCCAAAGTTCCGTCAAACAGATAGGGGCGTGAATAGGCATACCCGATCCGGGCCG
The DNA here is from genome assembly GCF_056541885.1 of Ruegeria sp. AF7. Taxonomy (NCBI): domain Bacteria; kingdom Pseudomonadati; phylum Pseudomonadota; class Alphaproteobacteria; order Rhodobacterales; family Roseobacteraceae; genus Ruegeria; species Ruegeria sp. AF7. Next base: position 41,410 of record NZ_JBQFYX010000006.1, read on the forward strand.
CGATAACTGATTGGTGCAATTCGTCCAGCTTGTGGCCAGCTATGACCACATCCCCCTGAACAGGTAGCACCTCGCGGGTCAGCAACTGGCCCAACGCATTACGTTCCGACGCATGGGCGGATTGAATCGCCACACGCGCGCCCCGCGGGATGGTCAGATCAATGTCTTCCAGAATGGTTTTGCCGTCGCCATCGCGAACGGTCACATTTCGCAATTCGATATCACCGGTCAGATGTGGGATGGTTTCCGGCTCTCCGATGAACAGCTCTTCGGGGATCATGTTGTCCGGGGCAAATCTTTCGGTGACCACCTCCCACCGCAGGGACATGTCCTGTACCTGGTTGTAGTAGGTCAGAAGGTCTTTCCAGGGCCCGCTTAGGTCCTTGTACGCGCCCAACGCGGCAACCAATGCACCTACTGTCACCTCGCCCGTGATCGCCAGGTATCCGCCCACCGAATAAAACAGGAACGGCGTCATCTGAGTGATCAGATTGTTCAGGAATTTCATAAAGAATTTCTTGTTGTAGATCTTGAACCGGATCTCGAACAAGGTCCCCAGCCTATGACTGAACTGCGCCAGACGATAGCGCCAGCCGCCATTCGTGCGCAGGTCGCTGATGCCCGCCGCACTTTCCCCGATTTCCGAGCTCAGACGCCTGACCTCCTGAATACGGTCCTTGTTCAGCAAGTTGATCTGGCGTTGCAACTTCGGGATCAACCAGGCCTGAAGCGGGATCAGCGCAATGCTTGCCAAACCGAACCAGATGCTTTGCATGAACAGAAACGTGACGATTGTCATCATCTGACCGAACTGAAACACCGGTTGCGCAATCGCATCCCCCATCAGGCCGCCCATCGGCTCGGCCTCGGATGTGATCATCGAGACCAGCTCTCCTTGGCTGGTGGTTGCAAAATAGGATTTCGGAAAGCGCATTGTGCGTTGAATCAACGTAAAGCGCAGTCGGCGCAGCATTCGTTCAGACAAGATGCCTTTCATCGTGTTGATGCGCATCTTCATCAACCCGCTGGCAATCACAGTAGCCAGAAATGCAAAGCACAATATCATCAGGTACTGAACCTGAGACACTGTGATGCCCCAGATTGTCACCGTGTCGCCCGGCGCACCGATGGCATCGTTGATGATTTGTTTAGGTAGCTCCAGCGACGCATATAGAAACGGGAAGGACAGGACCGTTAACAGCAACAGGACAAGTTGCTGCTTTTTTGAATGCTTCCAAATAAAAGAAAATAATGTGGGCTCCATAGCCTGGCCTTATCGATAGCTGAACTGAAGTATGGCTGTTCAGGGGTAACCCATTTTCAGGAAACAGACGGTAAGCATTGACCCGACGTATTGCAAGAATTGACGGGGTCAGGCTCCAAATCCGGCACCTATCTTTTTTATGCTTGGCCACCAACCAGAAAACGTAGCGCTCAAGTAGTGTTTTTGTGATTGCGGGTTTATTCCTACTCATTTCTTTGACTAAAGAAGGACATTATCGGACGAAGAGACCATGCGCAGGATTCTGGATCGCTATATTCATCGCAGGACGCTCGGCCGCTGGCGCCGGGCCGTGCGGCAGGCGCCAGATTCGGCGCAGGCCGAGTTGCGGGTGAAACGCGATCAGGCGCGCAGTCTGCGTGGACAACTGGATCGCCTGATCCAACTGGCGGATGCGCGCTTGCTCCGCCCGAAAATAGGATCAACTCAGTTTCACCGGCCTGTCGGCACCGACTGGAGCTGGCGACCCGACCTGTGGCGCGCGCCGTTGTTGCAATCCGGCATGGCCTCTGTTCCCCGTAAAACGGTCATGGACGATCAGGTCAGCTTATTTCACGACTGCCCATTGACCGAAATCGCTGTGCGGCAAATCCGCAACCGGGGGGCAAGTGATCTGGCCCCGTTCAGTCTGGAGGTCGAGGTTTTTGGCTTCGAGGGGTCGTTCCTGTCGGTATCTATCGATTTGCCGCGTGAGGTTGCCCGCGACCTGACACGCGAGCATCTGATCCGGTTGGAAACCCTGATTGACTGCGAGAAACCGTCTGGCGTGTTTGCACGTCTCAATGTTCAGCACGGGCCCAACATGGAGCAGGTTTTGCGGCAGCTAGACCCTTCTGACACCGTGAACGCAGTTGATTTCGACCTGGCTCACCTGCCTCTGAATGAACGTCGGATCGAAAAGATCTGGCTGGATCTTATTTTTGAGAAACCGCAGATGAACCGTATGAGTGTGCGAGACCTTGCGTTTTGCCGCTTCCATCGCGCGGACTTGTGAGACGATCAAAGATGACACAACCATCCCTGACTTTCATTCGGTTCGAAAACGGTATTTGGCACGGCCATGTTGAGGCCGAACGGCAACCAGAGTTGGAGGTTCGATATCTGGGCAAAGCTCTGGAGGGTGTTGAGCTTTCACCTACAGACAACGGATGGAATCTGTATGTTCCGGTACCCGTCACAGCCCTGTCCGAAGGCGTGCACAGCTTCGTCATAGTCGACGCAGGCAGTGTCGATAAACTTGGGAGTTTCTCCATAATAGCAGGAGAGCCCGCCGCCGATGATCTCAGGGCGGAAGTGGACCTTTTGCGCGCGGAGCTGGATATGCTGAAACGCGCTTTCCGAAGGGTAAGTCGCAGAGACGGCTGAAACGCTTGCGAAATCGGATCATCCATTCGGTTATGCGCACTCTGCGCGTCGCATTCGGATCGCGCTGCTGGATGACAAAAAAATCTTACGAGACAGAAAGAAATGGGCCGCGTTGTACGCGGCCCATTGGTTTGGTTATTGGGACGGCCCGTGTGGGGTGAACGCTGACAGGCCTTTGAGGATGTCTATGGCATATGCCAGTTGATAATCCTCTTTCCGTAGCTCAGCGGTTGCTTCAGCCCTTGCGCGATCTTCCTCGATCTGGCGGATTTCATCCTCGCTCAGGCTGTCATTGTTCAGACTGCCGCGCAGGTCAGCTTCGGACCGGGTACGCCCGTTGTTCTCTTCCTCTTCTTCCGCAGGTGCAGGGCGAGGTTGTTCAACAATGATGTCTGGGCTGACGCCAAGGGCCTGGATTGATCGTCCCGACGGAGTGTAATAGCGCGATGTGGTCAAGCGCATGGCGCCGTCACCACGCAGCGGCATGACCGTCTGTACGGATCCCTTGCCGAAGCTCTTGGTGCCCACAACGATAGCGCGGCGATGATCCTGCAATGCACCGGCCACAATCTCGGATGCCGAGGCCGAGCCGCCATTGATCAGCACCACAATTGGCTTGCCTTCAGCCAGATCCCCGGGGGTGGCGTTGAACCGCTCACCCTCATTCGGGTCGCGGCCGCGCGTGGAGACAATTTCACCTTCGTTCAGGAACGCGTCCGACACTTTGATCGCCTGAGTCAACAGGCCGCCTGGGTTGTTGCGCAGGTCCAGAACAAAACCGTTGACCTTGTCGATGCCACCCGCTTCAGCAATCTGTTCCTGCAATCCTTCCTGCAGGTTCGGGAAGGTCTGGTCGTTGAACGTGGTCACACGCAGAACGACACTGGTGCCTTCGGTCCGAGCGCGCACAGCGGTCAACTTGATTGTGTCACGGATAATAGTGACGTCGAACGGATCAGGTTCACCTTCACGTACGACGGTGATGATAATTTCGGATCCGACCGGGCCGCGCATCAGGTCAACAGCTTTGTCCAGCGTCAGGCCCAGAATGCTTTCACCGTCCACATGGGTAATGAAATCCCCGGCTTCGATTCCGGCTGCGTCGGCGGGGGTATCGTCAATGGGTGATACAACTTTGACAAAGCCTTCTTCCTGCGTGACTTCGATACCCAACCCACCAAACTCGCCCCGGGTCTGCACGCGCATCTGTTCGGCATCATCGGGGGAAAGATAACTCGAATGCGGATCAAGCGATGTCAACATGCCGTCAATCGCCGCCTCGATCAGTTCTTCGGGCTCAACCTCTTCGACATACTGGGCGCGGATACGTTCAAAAATGTCGCCGAACAAATCCAGCTGTTCATAGACGCTTGCCTTGTTCTCGGCCTCCTGCGCCAGCAGGGGTCCTGCGATCTGAGTTGTTGCAAGAATACCTGCCACAGTTCCAGCCAGACCGGCCACCACAAATTTCTTCATACGCGTTTATCCATCCTTGTCGGTCCGAAACCACGATTCCGGGTCCACGGGGCGATTGTCTTCTCTTACCTCTATATAGAGCGTTTCTGAGCGGTCAGTTCCAGTGCCATCACTGCTTGTTGACAAAATTGCGCCGATTCCCGGCATTTCACCGGGCATCAGACCAACTGGTGTGCCCTCTGGGATCACCTGACCGGTCTGGCCATAGACCTCCTGCAAACCGGAAAACACGAACAAAAGTCCCGATTGAGGTTCAAGTATTATCAGGTTTCCCAGATCCAGCAGCGGCCCGCGATAGCGAATTGTCGCAGCGGTAGGCGATGTGACCAAAGCGCGCGGGCGTGTCCCTACGATCAGGCCGGGGCGCGTGACACCGGCGGCGTCCGTTTCACCGGCCTTGTGCAGCAAGATACCCTGTACCGGCATTGATATCCGGCCTTTCCTGTCCAAGACGCTGGCATTGCTGTCGAGGATCTCTCCTTCCGAGATCTCGGACAGACCACTTGCAAAACCATCCAGTGTTTCAGTCGACGAGATCAGGATGGCCGTACGTACCGGGTCTTCTACGAAGCGGCGGGGCAAATCCGTGCGGTCGGCAATTGCCTCGCTCAGACGGGTACGGGCCGCCTGAACGCCCGTCAGACCCTCTGTCAAAGTTTCCGAGGCCTTTTGCTGCAAGACACGCAATGTCTGCACTTCATTTAGGTCCTGCGCCAGTTCCTGCGCGCTGGCATTCAGGCCGGGGGTGACCTCGGACAGCATAATACCCGCGCGAGCAGCCCCCAACGGGCCGGCGGGATGTAACATCAAAACGGGTGGTTCGGTCGTTTCAATGGTTTGCAGAACACCGAGCAATCGCCGGATTTCCTTTTCGCGCGCCCGCAACTCGGCACTCAGTTGCGCCTCACGGGTAGCCGCTTGGCGCAATCCCACCCGCATCGCACCCAGCCCGGCCTCATAGGCATGGATCGTCTCCGTAAGAGCATTGACCCGGTCCCGGGCACTTTCGGCTTCGGATAACGCGATGGACGCCTGCTCGAGCATCTGCGCTGCATCCAAAGCAGCCTTGGAAGCGTCTGGCTGGGCCAGCGCCGGCAAGGCCAAAAACAGACACACTGCCAGAGCAGCCGGTTTCATGACAGCAGGCTTTCCCCGGTCATTTCCGGGGGTTTAGGCAAACCCATCAGTTCAAGCAGGGTCGGGGCGAGATCGGACAAACGTCCTTGGCGCAATATAGAACCTTCTGGCCCGCCAACCAGCGCTACCGGAACAGGATTAAGCGTATGGGCCGTATGCGGGCCGCCGGTCACAGGATCAACCATGACTTCGCAATTACCATGATCGGCCGTGATAATCATCGCCCCCTTGACCTTTTCAAGAGCCGCAATGACTTGCGCCAACCCCTGATCGACGGCTTCACATGCTTTGATTGCGGCATTCAGATCACCTGTATGACCAACCATATCGGGGTTGGCATAATTTGTAACAATCAGGTCATACCCGCCTTCGATGGCTTCGATAAACTTCGCCGTAACCTCTGCGGATGACATTTCGGGCTGTAGATCGTAGGTCGCCACTTTCGGCGAGCTCGGCATAAAGCGGTCCTCACCTCGTTCGGGCGTCTCCTTACCGCCATTCAAAAAGAACGTAACATGCGGGTACTTCTCGGTTTCCGCCAGTCGGAACTGACGGAGCCCTTGCTTGGCGACCCATTCGCCCAGCGTATTTACAAGCGTGCGCTTTGGAAAAACCGTGGTCATGTAAGCATTATGCCCGTCAGAGTACTCGACCATGCCCAGCAGTGCTGAAAGCTTCGGGCGCGGTCCTGTCGCGAACTCGGAAAATCCGGGCTCTCCGATGGCGCGCAGGATTTCACGTGCACGGTCAGCGCGGAAGTTCAGGCAAAAGAAACCGTCGCCATCGTGAATACCGTCATATCCCGTCAATACGGTTGGTGTGACAAACTCGTCAGATTCGGACTGGTTATAGGCGTGATCAACCGCGCCATGGGCGCTGCTGGCCGTTCGGCCCTGCCCGTTGACCATTGCACCATATGCTTCACTGACACGCTCCCAGCGATTGTCGCGATCCATGGCAAAGTACCGCCCGCTCACGGTGACGATGCGTACGTTTTCGGGCAGGCGTTCTTCCAGCTCAGCGATGTAAGTCAGAGCTGACCTTGGCGCGACATCACGCCCGTCCGTCACTGCGTGCAGTGCAACCGGGACACCGGCATCCGTTATGGCAGTGGCTGCGGCAAGGATATGGTTCAGATGACCATGCACCCCACCATCCGAGATCAACCCCATCAGATGCGCAGTGCCGCCAGCGGACTTAACGCTGGTGATGAAAGCCTGCAGCGCTTCGTTTTCAAAGAATGTCCCGTCTTCAATGGAAAGGTCGATCTGGCCCAGATCCATGGCGACCACACGCCCTGCACCGATATTGGTGTGCCCGACCTCTGAGTTGCCCATCTGCCCGCTTGGTAGACCCACATCCGGGCCGTGGGTGATCAGGGTCGAATGCGGGCAATTAGACATGATCGCGTCAAAGGTCGGCGTGTTTGCCAGATAGGGTGCGTTGGCTTTAGTGTCCTCGGACAGACCCCAACCATCTAGAATGCACAGGACAACAGGTTTGGGGATGGCCATTGATGTACTCCGTTTGCTGCTCTTGGGTCACCTTCTATCCTTTGGACTTCGACGGGTGAACCACCTTCGTAATGATGAACAATTTTAACCGACGCAGCAGGGTTAGTCTTTTAAGTAGCTTTGGAAAGGGCGCGCCTTGCGATTGCGGTATCTGACCGTCAGGTCCAGCGGCGCATCGTTTTCATCATAGACGCCCAGAACAACACCCCTGCCCCGGCTTTTGGTGCGCATGTCGATCAATTGCTGCTCGGACCGGGTCGTGCGCTGGGACGCCCGCCGCGTCCAGGCGAACAGATACTCGTACAACTCGGCAATCACACCGGCATGTTCCGCGCTGTCACCCAGATCGTTCAACTCATCAGGGTCGTTCTCTAGGTCGAACAGGATTGGCCGGTACCCACCTTCACAATGGATCAGTTTCCATTTCTTGCTTGCGGCCATGAACATCACCGCATCGCGGACAGACACGTCCAAAACATTTGCGATTGGCGATGCCGAGTAGTCATATTCGCAGATCACCACATCGCGTTGCAACGCGTCCACCTCTCCATAAAGGATGGGCAGCAGTGAATGACCTTCCAGAATATGCGTCGCCACTTCTCCACCAGCCGCATCGACAAAGGTCGGCGCAAGGTCGATGGATTCCACAAGCGCATCGCTGACGGTACCGCGTGTTGCATCGGCCTCGGGCGACGGGTCATAGATGATCAACGGCACTCTGGTCGAGGCATCGTGAAAAAAGGTCTTTTCTCCCATCCAGTGATCGCCCAGAAAATCACCGTGGTCTGATGTCACCACGATCGTCGTGTTTTCCATCCGCCCGGTTCTCTCCAACCAATCCAACAGGCGGCCCATCTGATCATCGGCTTGCTTGATCAGCCCCATATAGGCCGGGATAACCGCCTCACGCACGTCCTGCCGCGAAAAGGTCTGGCCGATCTTTGTGTCCATGAAGGCTTTCAGCACGGGATGCGCATTCTGACGTTCCGCGTCGGATCGCACCACAGGCAGCACATGTTCCGGCCCATACATCGAGGCGTATGGTTCTGGTACAATGTACGGCCAATGCGGCTTGATAAAACTCAGATGACAGCACCACGGGCCATCATGCGTTTCCATGAACTCGATCCCGCGACCGGTCAGATAGGGTGTTTCACTGTCTTCCTCGGCAATATTCGCGGCTTCGGGTGAATTCTTCAGAAACCAGCCAGACAAAACGTTGCCATCCGCATCCAACCCGGAATTGGCAAAGTCATGCCAGGGGTTGTCACTCTCATACCCCTTGGCTTTCAGGAACTTGTTGTATTCCTTTGCCCCGTCGGGGTCGTAAAACCCATCCGGACCTTCGGGCAGCATACCGTCGTCCCGTTCGTACACGTCAAATCCGCATTCGGCGACGCGGGCCCCGATTAGGCTGTCGGGCTCCAAACCCAACCTCGCCATCCCTTCGGCGTCTGCACGCATATGGGTTTTGCCGACCAGCCAGCAATCCATCCCCGCCTTACGCAGGTGATCGCCCATCGTAATCTCGCCGACTTTCAAGGGAATTCCGTTCCACGACGCGCCGTGAGAATGCACATAGCGCCCTGTGTAGGTGGACATGCGGGAGCTGCCGCAGATCGGCGATTGGATATAGGCGCGGTTGAAGCGCACGCCTTTGGCAGCCAGACGATCGATATTTGGCGTATGCAGATGAGGATGACCGTAACAGCTCAGGTAATCCCAGCGCAGCTGGTCGAACATGATGAACAGGATGTTTTTTGCCTTAGCCAAGTTGACACCCTCCCCCAAAAGTCTCGAGGACTTAGTTAGCCAATTCTATCCGCAGAACGAAGCAAAACCTGTGTCAGGCCTGACGGTCTATTTGCTCCAGCATTTTTTGGGCGCGTTTGCATTGCAGCTTGTCGCGCAGTGGGCTGTCGGGGTCGACATCTTTTTGGCAGACAACGCATTTATCCGCGCCCGAGATCGCGTTTAGGCCACCGCAACTGCCTTTGATGGTCTTGCCCATCAGCATGACACCCAATGACATGCCCACCATGACGAGAGCGAGAAGAATGAAGGCCAGAATAAAGGTACTCATCTCAGCTCCAACAGTCAGTTCGATCCCAGCGCGTCTTTGAACGCCGTGCTATGGGCAGTGATATAGGCATCTTCGCCGCCTGTCACATCCCGCGAGATGAAATACACGGCAAGTTTATGTTTCTCCGCCAAAGCAAGACCTTTTTCCTGACCCAAGGCCAGCATGGCTGTTGCCCAGGCATCGGCCATCATCGCGTTTTCGGCCAGCACGGTGACCGAAGTGGTGCGGTGCGTGATCGGGCGGCCTGTTGTCGGATCGATGATATGCGAATAGCGCACACCATCTTTTTCAAAGAAGTTCCTGTAATCGCCCGAGCTGGCCATACCCCTGTCATCCAGAGAAACGATCAACTGGATAGTTTGCGAACCCGTTTCAGGTTTTTCGATGCCAATGAGCCACGCTTCGCCCTTGTCATTCTTACCCTTGGTCACAAGATCGCCGCCGATTTCAACCAGATAGTTTTCGATGCCAGCGGCCTGCAAGGTTTCCGCAACAGCGTCAATTCCATAACCTTTTGCAATCGCCGAAAGGTTAATGCCCACACTGGCGTTTGACTTGGCAAGCGTGCCAGCATCTGTATCGAGCTTCAGCAGGCGGCCCTGACCTACACCGCTCAGCGCGGTGTTGATATCGGCATCCGATGGCACCGGGTCCTCGGGTTTGCGTGGGCCAAAACCCCAAAGTTCGATCAAAGGGCCGAGGGTTACGTCGAAAATGCCACCGGATTTTGCGTGCACTTCGTTCGCCGCCGAAAGAACCAGCGCAAATTCGTCGGAAATAGGCATTGGATCTGTGCTGGACGACGCGGAAAAAACGGAAACCTCGGAGTTCGGATCCCAGTTGGACATCTTGGCATTCACGGCTGCCAGCTTTTCACTGACAGCAGAAGCCAGTGCGTCTTCGTCAAGGTCTTCGCCAATTGCGGTGATTTTGTAGGTCGTGCCCATTGTCTCACCAGACAGACGGACCACTTCGGGTTCCTTGTCAAAAAGACAGCCTGAAAGAAGGGTGAAAAAGGCCAGCACGGGTAAAAGACGCATTGGGCTATCTCCGGGACATTCTGTGCCCGGCATATGCCAGCGGTCCCAGCCAGAGTCAAATTGGCATTACAGTTTCAGCGGAAGGAAACCCAACAGCAAAAGACCAGTTCCGGCCGGAATACCGAACAGCCACGCGCGTTTCTGCCACCCGGGCTGTTGTTGCTTCCACGCCATGCGAAAGTTGTGACCGCACACAACAGCCGCAAAGAAGATCAGCGCGGCGACCGGGGGCGTAAGATAGAATTCATTCAAAAGACTAGGCTCCCTTTCCCGACCCACGGTTTATCAACTCTTGCAATTGGACCCTATACAGGTCGTTTAGCTGCGCTAAGGTGAAAGGGAAAGACTTTGCAAGAACCAAAAAGGAGATTGCCCATGGCTCCAACCTCTTACCAGTCGCCGTCGCGCGGTGACAAAGCCGACAAGACGACCTACAGCCAATCAGCGGATTCGAACCTGTCGCATTCGCAGACGACCGTAGCCAAGCTGCTTGATGGTAAAGGGGATGCGGTGTTTTCGGTGCGGCCTAATGATACCATCCATTCGGTGGTGAACACGCTCAAGGAAAAGCGGATTGGCGCAGTTCTGGTGACAGATCAGAACGGGGCATTGCAAGGGATTTTGTCGGAACGCGACATCGTGCGTCGCATGGCCGATACGCCCGGACAGACCCTGCCGCAGTCGGTCGAAGACCTGATGACAACGGAAGTAAAGGCCTGCACGCCCGAGGATACGCTGAATGACGTGCTGAAAACCATGACTGAAGGACGATTCCGCCATATGCCGGTCCTGCGGGATGGCAATTTGTGCGGTGTCATCACTATCGGAGATGTTGTGCATTTCCGCCTGAGGGAATTGGAGTATGAAGCGCTTCGTATGAAGCAGATGATCGTTGGCTAGGTTCAACCGATTGAAAAAAACCTAACACTGCCGCCGTCTATTTCAGCGGCGGTCAATCTGCCCGAGGCAAAGGCACCGGTATCAATCGACACAACTCGGTTTCTAACCCGGGGTTGGCTTACAATTGTATGACCGTGCACAACCCATTGCGCGTCACTGCGGGCAAGCCGTGGAAACATCGGATGCCCCCATAGACAGATTTGGCGATCCTGGGATTGAATGGGTAGCCGCGGATCAAGTGCCGCGTGGACAAAGGTGACGTTGCCGCTGGTCCAGGTCAGCGGCAGATTTGCAAGCCAGTCCAGCAAGCTGTCGCCCATCTTGTGCCGCAGACGCTCTGCCAGTTCAGGCAGATGCTTTCCACTATCCAACTCGTCGGGACATACGAGGCCGAAAGATGCCAGAGTTTCCGCTCCGCCGTTATGAAACCAAAGCCTGGCGTAACGTTCCGGGTCGTTTACAAATTGCAGCAGCATCTCTTCGTGATTGCCAAGCAAGCATTGCACCCGCCCGTCTGACGCTTCACTCAGGTGATGCAAATGCCGCAGTACCTGCGCGCTGTATGCCCCCCGGTCGATGTAATCGCCCAGAAAGACCAGTGGGCTTTGATCGTCGAGTCGTGGCAAAACCGCCTGAAGCAAATCAAGACGACCGTGAATGTCGCCGACGGCCGTCACCTTTTCTGCGGGTGCCACGTCGCATGGCATCGCATTGGTGCTTTTCTTCACCGCGGATTGGAACCGCCGTCTGATCCAGTCTTTCATCATGGCATTTGATCCCTACCCGCCCTGCGTAGTGGTCGCAATCAGCAACTGTTTGAGTAGGCAAAGTGTTGACCACGAGCCTTAGATTGTCCGATATGGCCCCCAGGATGTTCGCAAGCAGTTGATCTGATGATAGGATCAACGCCATTCGATCAGCGAAGAATTTGCAGTGAGTTCTGAGGGTTTCATGAAACGAGTATTGATTACAGGTTCTGCCGGGTTCATCGGGTTCCACCTGGCCAAGTTGCTTTTGGCAGAAGGGTTTCAGGTACATGGCTATGACGGGATGACCGACTATTATGATGTGACCCTGAAACAGCGTCGACATCAGATACTGCTTCAAACCCCAAGATTTACGGCAACTGAAGACCGTTTGGAAAACTTTGACCGTCTTGTGCAGGTCGCTGAGGAGTTTCAGCCCGATGTCATCGTCCATCTGGCCGCGCAGGCAGGCGTGCGGCACAGCCTTGAATATCCTCGCAGCTATATCGAGTCGAACGTTGTGGGCACGTTCAATGTGATGGAAATCGCGCGTCAGCACAAAGTGGAACACCTTTTGATGGCGTCGACCTCATCAATCTACGGTGCAAACGAGGACATGCCGTTCATCGAAACAGAAAAAGCCGACACCCAACTGACGATCTACTCCGCCACCAAAAAGGCGAATGAGGCGATGGGGCATTCCTATGCCCATCTGTGGGATTTGCCGACCACCATGTTTCGATTTTTTACCGTTTACGGCACTTGGGGGCGCCCCGATCTGGCCTATTTCAAATTCGTCGCTGCGATACTGGATGGCAGACCAATCGACATCTACAATCATGGCGACATGTATCGCGACTTCACGCATGTAGAAGACCTTGTGCGTGGGATCAGGTTGCTGATCGATGTTCCGCCGGTCCGCCCGACCAGCCGCGCGGATATCGAAGATGGTGACAGCTTGTCGCCCGTTGCACCGTACCGCATCGTCAACATTGGCAACGGAGACAAGGTGCGTCTGATGGATTTCATAGAAGCCATCGAAGAGGCTGTTGGCCAGAAAGCGGTCAAAAACTTTATGCCAATGCAGATGGGCGATGTTCATGCCACTTGGGCTGACAATCGGCTGCTGCAGCGACTGACGAATTATCGCCCGCAGACCGACCTGAAAGACGGCATTGCCCAATTCGTCGATTGGTACCGGGACTATTATGGAAAATAGGTCGACCTGGCGCCGGAATGAAAAAACCGGCGCACTCAGCGCCGGTTTCATTAGTTACCCGCCAAAATCGTCGAGCATGATGTCTTCGCGATCCACGCCCAGATCCAGCAGCATGTTGATTACTGACTGGTTCATGATTGGCGGTCCACACATGTAGTATTCGCAATCTTCAGGTGCCGGGTGGTTCTTGAGGTATTCTTCGAACAGAACGTTGTGGATGAAGCCGGTATAGCCTTTCCATTCATCCTCGGGCTGGGCATCCGACAGAGCGACATGCCATTCGAAATTGTCGAACTCTTCCGCCAGTTGGTCGAAATCCTCGACAAAGAACATCTCTTTCTTGGACCGCGCACCGTACCAGAAGCTGATCTTGCGGTCGCGGTTCTCAAGGCGTTTGAGCTGGTCAAAGATGTGGCTGCGCATCGGTGCCATACCGGCACCACCACCGATGAAGACCATTTCCTTCTTGGTTTCACGTGCGAAAAACTCACCAAACGGACCCGAGATTGTGACTTTGTCGCCCGGCTTCAGGTTAAAGATGTAGGACGACATCTGTCCCGCCGGAATTCCTTCTGAGCCCGGAGGCGGTGAAGCAACCCGGACGTTAAGCATGATCATGCCCTTTTCATCCGGATAGTTGGCCATCGAATAGGCGCGCTCGATAGGTTCGTTCACAACCGACTCGTATTGCCACAGATTGAAGCGATCCCAATCCTCGCGATATTCTTCCTGCACGTCGAAATCAGTGTATTTCAACTGATGAGCAGGCGCTTCGATCTGGATGTAGCCCCCGGCGCGGAAATTCACGTCCTCACCTTCGGGCAGGTCTAGGGTAAGGGCCTTGATAAAGGTCGCGACATTCTCGTTCGAGCGAACGGTGCATTCCCATTTCTTGACGCCGAAGACCTCTTCTGGAACTTCGATTTCCATGTCCTGCTTGACCGCCACCTGACAGGACAGACGGTCGCCACAGGAGGCTTCGCGCTTTGTGATATGGCTTTCTTCGGTCGGCAGGATCGAACCGCCACCCGAATGCACTTTCACGCGGCACTGGGCACAGGTACCACCACCACCGCAGGCTGACGGAACAAACAGTTTTTCGGCCGCCAATGTTTGCAGCAGTTTGCCACCAGCCGGAACCGAGATAGTCTTTTCACCGTTGATGGTGATGTTGACGTTGCCGGTCGACACCAGCTTGGAACGTGCAGCCATAATGATGGCCACCAGCGCCAGAACGATCAGGGTGAACAGGACAACGCCGAGCGAAAAGGTTTCCATTCTCTCGCCCCCCCTTACAATTTCACGCCCGAGAAGGACATAAAGGCCATCGCCATAAGCCCGGCGGTGATAAAGGTGATGCCCAGCCCCTGAAGCCCGTCCGGAACATCCGAGTATTTCAGCTTTTCGCGCACGCCTGCCATCGCGGTGATCGCCAGCGCCCAGCCGAAACCGGATGAGATGCCATAGGTGGTCGCCTCGGCAAAATTATAGTCGCGTTCGACCATGAACAGCGAACCACCCAGAATGGCACAGTTTACAGTGATCAAAGGCAGGAAGATCCCCAGCGCGTTGTAGAGGGGTGGAAAATACTTATCGAGGATCATCTCGAGGATCTGAACCATCGCTGCAATCACACCGATGTAGGAAATCAGCCCGAGAAAGGTCAGATCCACGTCCGGGAACCCGGCCCATGCCAATGCGCCCGGTTTCAGCAGGAAGGACAGCAACAGGTTGTTGGCGGGCACGGTGATGGCCTGCACCACCATGACTGATATTCCCAGCCCGATGGCAGTCGAAATCTTTTTCGACACGGCGATGAAGGTACACATGCCAAGGAAAAAGCTGAGCGCGAGGTTTTCGATAAAGACGGCCTTCACGGCCAGAGAGATAAGCCCTTCCATCAGTGCGCCTCTACCTGCTGGATTTTGTATTCACGTTCTTCGACCTGGTTCGGCTTCCACGTGCGGAAAGCCCAGATTAGCAGGCCGATCACAAAGAACGCCGACGGCGGCAGCAGCAACAGGCCGTTGGGCACGTACCACCCGCCATTGTTGACCGTTTGCAGGATTGTCACCCCGAACAGGCTGCCCGATCCAAACAGTTCGCGGATGATGCCCACCAGCATCAGGATCAGGCCATAGCCCATGCCGTTGCCCAAACCGTCGATGAACGATGCTACCGGCGGATTTTTCATAGCGAATGCCTCGGCTCGGCCCATAACGATACAGTTGGTGATGATCAGGCCGACGAACACAGACAAAGTCTTGGAAATCTGAAAGGCATACGCCTTGAGGATCTGATCCACCAAAATCACAAGCGAGGCGATGATCACCATCTGCACGATGATTCGGATCGAACCGGGAATCTGGTTTCGCAAAATCGAAATGAACATCGACGAAAACGCGGTCACAAAGGTCACCGCCAGCGCCATCACAAAGGCCACCTGCAACGACGAAGTCACCGCCAGAGCCGAACAGATGCCCAGCACCTGCAGGGTGATTGGGTTGTTGTCGACAAGGGGGTCGACCAACAGCTCTTTCTTGGTCTGAGACATCAGATCTCTCCTGCTTGCAGCTTGGCCAGGAACGGAGCGTAACCCGCGTCACCCATCCAGAATCTCACCAGGTTGTCGACACCGACAGTGGTCAGGGTCGCACCTGCCAGGGCGTCGATGTAATAGTCGGGCCCGGCCGCAGGCTGCGACTTGGCGACGGTGATCTGCAACACTCCCGCGTCGTCGCGCAGCTTCTTGCCGTTCCACAACGTCTTCCAGCGCGGGTTGTCCACCTCAGCACCCAGACCCGGCGTCTCGCCATGCTGATAGAATTGCAAGCCGTAGATATCGTTGCCGTTCTTCTCCAGCGCGATGAAACCGTACAGAGTGGACCACAGCCCATAGCCATGCAGTGGCAGAATTACCTTGTCCAAGGCCCCCGCGTCGTCGCGCAGCAAATAGATCACCCGGTACTTTGCCTTGCGGCCAATGCCTGCGGGATCGTCGTCAAGCGCGACGCTAAGGTTCGGATCACCGGCAGCGGCCAGATCGTCAAAGGTGGCCGGGTCGAACTGATCGTCCACAAAATCGCCCGTTGCCAGATCCAGCACATGCGGCTCGAATGCGGCAAATGCTTCGGTGACATTGACGCCGGGTTCATACACCCCGGCTACTTGCAGGATGTTGACCTGTTTGTCCTTCAGCTTGTTAGACTCTTGCACCGGGCGCAAGCTGACTGCGGCGGCCGACACGATCATCGAGGCAACGAGACAGACCGCAACAGCGATGAAGATCGTTTTGCCAACCGAATCCGGCGAGGCCGCCAGAAACCGGGCAATCGCGCCCTTGCGTTCAGGGGATTGCGTATCAGACATGGCGACGCGCCCTCCGTTTGATGTTGGCCTGAACGACAAAATAGTCGATCAGCGGTGCAAAGACGTTGCCGAACAGAATGGCCAGCATCATACCTTCGGGGAAGGCTGGGTTGATCACACGAATTAACACAACCATGACACCAATCAGTGCACCATAGATATAGCGCCCGACATTGGTGTGGCTTGCCGAGACCGGCTCGGTCACCATGAAAGCCAGACCAAAGGCGTAACCGCCCAACACGACATGCCAGTACCATGGCATTGCGAACATCGGGTTCGTCTCGGACCCGATCAGGTTCAACAGCCAGGTGAACGCAATTGTGCCCGCCAGACATCCCAAAATCAGCCGATAGTTGGCAATCTTGGTGATCAGCAGGAAGGCCAGACCGATCAGGCAGGCCAGAGTCGAGGTTTCCCCGATACTGCCCTGAATGGTGCCGTAAAACGCGCTCCACCAGGTGATACCGTCAGCGGCCAGTGCCTGGTAGCCTTCGGCAGCCGACACAGCCAGAGCCGTCGCCCCGGAAAACCCGTCAACCGGGGTCCAGACTGCATCGCCCGACATCTGCGCGGGATAGGCGAAATACAAAAACGCCCGCCCCACCAAGGCAGGGTTGAGGAAGTTCTTACCAGTGCCGCCGAATACCTCTTTGCCGATGACAACACCAAAGATAATACCCAGGGCAACCTGCCACAGAGGCGTGGTTGCAGGCATGATCAGGGCGTAAAGCATCGAAGTGACAAGAAAGCCTTCATTCACCTCATGCCCGCGGACGGTTGCGAAAATGACTTCGAAAATACCGCCTGCCACCAACGTGACAATATAGATCGGCAGGAAGTACATAAGCCCGTGCATGACATTGGCAAAAATACTGTCCGGATTCAACGAGATGCCAAGAACCTGAAGAATTGCAATCCGCCAACCAGTTGCAGACTCTGGGCCAAGCGCGGCAATGGCCGAATTTGCCTGATAACCGGTGTTCCACATTCCCCATAGGATGCAGGGAATAGTGGCAATCACGACATATGTCATGATGCGCTTCATATCCACGTAAGACCGCGCATGAGGAGCAACGGTGGTTACGGTTTTCGGAGTGTAGATGAAGCTTTCCACCATCTCGTAGATCGGAAAAAGCTTCTCGTACTTGCCGCCCTTGGTAAAGTTCGGCTCGATCCGGTCAAAGAAGTTACGCAATCCCATTCGGATCAGCCCTCCTTTTCAATCTTTTTCAGGCAGTCGCGCAGCGCCAGCCCGTATTCATATTTCGCCGGACAGGCAAAGCCCACAAGGCCCAGATCCTCTTCGTCCAGCTCAAGCGCTCCCAGTGCCTGAGCCGTATCCGTATCCATCACCAGCAACGCCCGAAGCAATTGTGTGGGCAGGTAATCCTGCGGCATCAGCTCTTCGAACACGCCTGTCGGCACCATCGCGCGGCGGCCACCGTTCAGGTTGGACGTGAAAGCATAGAGTTTTCTGGAAAAGGCCGAGCCCAATACTGGCTGGACGGAATACTTGGAAGGCATTGGTCGGATCCAGCCCATCGGAATCTGATCGTGATCCTCTCGGATGATACAGATTTGACGGGCAAACCGCCCCAGATATGCGGTCGGTCCGTCGGCATGTTGACCCGACAGGATCGAACCCGAGATAATGCGGGGCGTTCCGTCCACACTTACCTCACCTCGTGTCAAGTCGTCCGTGGACGCGCCCATCACGGTGCGGATCAAACGCGGCTGACGCGCACCGGGCCCGGTCAAGGCGATCACAACACTCGGATCCAGACGCCCGGTCTGCATCAGGCGGCCAATCGCGATGGTGTCCTGATAACCGATAGTCCAGACTTGCTTTTCCCCCGAAATCGGTTCGAGGAAGTGAATATGCGTTCCTGCCAGGCCCGATGGATGTGGACCGGAAAACGCCACGGCCTCGACACCGGCGACATCCGCGCCGGGGATCGTGTCACCTTGTTTCTGGCAAATATAAGTCTTGCCTTCGGTTAGCTTGCTGACTGCCGCCAACCCAGCAGCAAAGGCCTCGGGCGCTTCGGCAATGATCGTGGCGGCATCAGCCGCCAAAGGGTCACTGTCCATGGCGGTCACGAAAATCGCGTTCGGCTTGGCACCGGGTTCCGGCATTTTCGAATAAGGCCTCGTGCGGAATGAGGTCCATAGACCAGCGACGCACAGTTTTGCAGTCACGCCTTCGGCGCTGTGCGCATCGCCCACGCTCGAAAAATCCAAGCCCGTGTCATTGGCGTCGGACACTTCGATGACGACGCTCTGCAACACCCTGCGGGCACCCCGGTTGATGGCAACAATCTTGCCTGTCACCGGTGCAACCATCATCGCGTCAGGCGCATCTTTGTGACAAAAGAGCGGCGTACCCCGCTCGACACTATCACCTTCCTGCACCAGCATCTTTGGCTTCAGGCCAATGTAATCCCCACCCAGAACGCCAACGGTCGAGTATTCCGGACCCGGATGAATGGTTTGGTCGGGAGCGCCTTCCACTGGCAGGTCCAACCCTTTTTTAAGTTTGAAAGTTTGCATGCCGCTACGTTCTTCCAAGCCTCTTTCCTGCGCCAGCCCTGCCGACACCCTTATGGGGTCATGCAATAACGCGGTTTTTTTCAGGCACCCCTCGCAAAAGCGTCGAAATGGGTCCAAAATCCGCAGGCGTAATTCTGATCACGGACCCTTTACGCGCGGATGCCCGCAAACGCAAACCTGTTACCGCCAAAAGTTAAGATCAAACTGCATAATCTTGGAGTTTTCCCTCAATATGGCCAAAAATACGGGTCAAAATTGCGTGTCGCGCCCGCTGAACTTCCAGTGTAAGCAACCGGAATGGAAAAAGACACAGACTTCGAAATTTTTCTGATTGCCACCCCGGGGCTTGAAGCTCCCCTCGCTGCCGAGGCGCAGTTCAACGGGTTCTCTCAGGTCAAGACGATTCCAGGGGGTGTCATCTGCCGTGGTTCGTGGTCCGAGGTCTGGCGCGCCAACCTGACGTTACGCGGTGCTAACAAGGTTCTGGTCCGTCTGGGCAGTTTTCCTGCGGTGCATTTGGCCCAATTGGACAAACGCGCGCGTAAATTTCCGTGGGGTGAGTTCCTGCGGTCCGATGTTCCGGTCAAAGTCGAGGCCACCAGCCGCAAATCCAGAATATATCATGCCGGTGCCGCACGGCAGAGAGTTGAACAAGCGATATCCGAAACTCTGGGCGCTCCGATATCTTCCGACGCCGATGTCAGGATCTTGCTGAGAATCGAAAAGGACATCTGTACATTTTCCGTCGACAGTTCTGGAGAGCTTTTGCACAAGCGTGGTCATAAAGAAGCAATTGCCAAAGCGCCAATGCGCGAAACGATGGCAGCCATGTTTCTGCGTGACTGCGGATTTAGCGGCAATGAACCGGTGTTGGACCCGATGTGCGGTTCGGGTACTTTCGTGATCGAAGCCGCCGAGATTGCCCTGGGGCTGCGCCCTGGTCGGTCCCGCAGTTTTGCGTTCGAAAACCTGGCTGGCTTCGACCCTGACCGCTGGCAAGACATGCGCAGCGAGTCTGAGGTTGCTGAATGCACTCTCACCTTCTGCGGCTCTGACCGCAACGCCGGAGCTATCGAAGCCGCAACAGCCAATGCCGAGAGAGCGCAGGTAAGCGCCAATACGCAATTTCAACAGCTTTCCGTCAGTGACATCAAACCCCCCGCGGGACCAACCGGGCTGATCATTGTGAACCCTCCCTACGGGGCGCGGATTGGAGATGAAAAGCGTCTGCGCTCTGTCTATGGAGCCTTGGGAAAGTCCTTGATGACCCGTTTTCGCGGATGGCGTGTTGGGGTGGTCACCAGCGCCCCAGCCCTGGCTCGGGCGACCCGCCTGCCTTTGCTGGCACCCGGTCCGGTGGTAGACCACGGAGGCACCAAGATCCGCCTGTACAAAACGGACGCTCTGCCATGAGAGTCGCGTGACTTGCCTAGCCCATCCGATACCGGTTCAAAGACGGCAGATTCAGATGACCGCTTCTCAAAATCCTCTTGCGCATCGGAAAAGCCCCGTATAGATCACCCGCCACGGTCGGAGTGTAGCTCAGCCTGGTAGAGCACTGTCTTCGGGAGGCAGGGGCCGGAGGTTCGAATCCTCTCACTCCGACCAGTAAATCAAGGCGCCCAAGGGCGCCTTTGTTGTTTGCAGCAGCTCGCCCGAAACAGTATCCACAGCATTTCTGGCACTGGATGTGCTTACTTCGATCTCAATCTTCATCCATAATCCACGGCAGCAATATCTCGTATCTTCCTATCATTGATCCCAGCGGCCTTCTTAACCTCTTCCGGACTTATGGGCCGATAAGGAAAGCCCTATTCATCAGTGGAAAAGATAAGCACCGTTGAGTGCGCTAGAGATGTGCGATTGGATCGAAGACAGGGAAACCAGCAGCGATTGAACTTGGGGAACAATTGCGGGCAAAACCTAACTGAACAATAGATGCTAATATCTTCAAAACTTTAGTTGATCAAAGTGGTGCGGGTGGAGGGACTTGAACCCCCACGCCTTGCGGCGCCAGAACCTAAATCTGGTGCGTCTACCAATTTCGCCACACCCGCAACTCAGCGCCGCAGCGCTGGAATGAAGCGGTCAATAACAAAGCTTGCTTCCGAGCGCGAGAGGTAAAATACACGTATCGCCAAGTTTGTAGATCCTCTGATCGGATATGGGGCAACCACACTATCTAATGAAGATGTATAGTCCTAAGAGGCTTGTCAGTGAAACATAAGTGGCCGTGAAATCCGATATCCTGCGGGTCAAAGACCACGCTAATGTGGAGGAGCCCTTCATTCGTGCAGAAGTTTAGATTTCAGCCCATTTAGCCTGCGAAATATCACGCTTACGTTGACCAAAGGCCAGAAAGACAAGCTGACAGACTGTTGCATGATCACCAAGAGCGAATATGGAGATCATCCTTCGCTGCCGTTGCACGCTCGTAGTTTAACCCTTGGAAAGGGGCGCGGGATTACCCGCCACGGCGCCCCAGGAAACGCATCTGCGACCCTTGCCAACTCAGAGAGAGACTTCAGGGTTCTGAAATAACAAGAATGGCTTACCCGGCTACAATGTCCTACAGAACCATACAGTTTACTGAATGACCTGTACCGTCAGGTACAAGCTATTGTGTTTCGCCAGTCTCCGCTCGGTTTCAAACAGGAAGTGCGGATTGGCACTTGCGTCATAGGCATTCCCGCGCAGGTTGAGACATTCTCAAGAGCACTCCACCACAAAGCTGCCACATTTCAAACGCCAAAAAATCTTATTCACGTCAAAATAAGACCGCCTTGAAGGGTCTTGTTGTTTAGCAGGAGTTAATGAGTCTTTTTTGCCACTTTGGCGCCGGTACGAGTTTCCTGCTCAACTCCAGTACAAGGTTTACTGCTGTGACCGATCTGAATCCCTCCGCTACTGCCGAGCAAGAGGCTGTCTTCTTTGCTCGCGAAAGCTTTCTTGGCGAACTCAAGATCCTGAACCGGGACCATCCGAACACGGGTTTTGGGATTTCGCTCCGAACCCACTCCGGAGACCACTACCTGCTGGCCAACGCGCGTATGCCATTGCCCGCGGTCAAATCCGAGGGGTTCCCGACCGGACGCCGCGTTGCGTGCCTTGAAAACGGCGATCGCTTCAGCTCGATCGAAGTGCTAGCTGACGCCAAGGCATACGAAACCATCAGCCCGCGCGCCGAGGCTGACATTCTGGGCAACGCTTTGGACCTGATCGCACGTATCGACACGCTGACAGGAATTCCAACAGGACGTCCTTCGCATGAACCCCGCATCGCAGCTACGGGAACCGGAGGTTAAGCATGGCGCGCAATGATCACCTGTTGTCTGTCGGCAACGAAGCTCTGGCGCCGATGACCTCTGCAATGTCATCACTGACGGCGCAGATTGATCAATTGACTGAGGTGGCTGATGCGCGCTCCTCGGCACGTCTGGCAACACTCAAGACCCGGATGGAAAACTTCACCGCCAGCATCACTATGGTCGGTCAGGTAAAAGCGGGCAAATCATCGATTGTAAACATTCTTGCGGGGCGCCCATCTTTGCTTCCGTCGGATGTGAACCCGTGGACGTCGGTCGTCACAACCCTGAACATCAACACGCGTCCACCGGGCGACACCAAGGCCAAGTTCACCTTCTTTGAGCAGGAAGAATGGGACAACCTGATGGTCGGGGGTGGCCGGTTGGGCGAGTTGGCCAACCGTGCCGG
Organism: Ruegeria sp. AF7; assembly: GCF_056541885.1. Taxonomy (NCBI): domain Bacteria; kingdom Pseudomonadati; phylum Pseudomonadota; class Alphaproteobacteria; order Rhodobacterales; family Roseobacteraceae; genus Ruegeria; species Ruegeria sp. AF7. The sequence goes on from NZ_JBQFYX010000006.1 coordinate 63,805, forward strand.
TGCAGATGACGAGATGGAGGACATTCGCCGTCAGATCGGCGAGATGAAAGCAAAGTCGGAAGAGCGTCTTGGAAAGCACTTCGATCTGATACTTGGCCAAAGCCACCAATACGATCACTTCGATGAAGAACTGATCCAAAGATATGTCTGCCTGGGCGATGAGGACGACCCGGATATCAATCCAAAAACAGGCCGGTTCGCAGATGTGACCAAGTCGGCCGAGTTGTACATGGATATCCCTCAGTACCCGATTGCGCTGAAGCTTTGTGATACGCCGGGTGTCAACGATACCTTCATGGTGCGTGAACAGATTACCCTGCGCAGCCTGCGCGGGTCCGAAGTCTGTGTTGTGGTGCTTGCCGCAAGCCAAGCCCTGACCACCATGGACATGGCCTTGATGCGGATCATCGCCCAATTTGAGAACCGCCAGATTGTCCTGTTTGTGAACCGGATTGACGAGTTGTCAGACCCGGTCAATCAAGTCCCCGAAATCCGCGACCGGATTCTGGATACTCTGAAACAGAACAACATCGACGCAAAGACAAGTGTCGTGTTCGGCAGTGCCTTGTGGGCCGAGGCAGCGCTGACCGGGAACCCCGAAATTCTGAACGAGGAATCCCGCGAAGCACTCAATACATTTTACCTCGCTGCCGGGTTCGGTGATCAGGCCCCCTCGCTGGATAAAATCTGGGCATTGTCCGGTTTGCCTGACCTGCTGCTGGCGATAAACGAGCGTATTGCAGAAGGTGCCGGAACAAGGCTGATGGATCGGGTTCGCCATCGTGCCCGCAACATCGCCAGCCAGATTCGTGCCACCGCCGTGGCAAAGACTCTGTCAGAGGGTGAAGGCGTTGCGCGTGATCTTGACGGTGTTTCTCCGGAAGATGCAATTGCGAAAGTTTCTGCGGAATATGAAAAGAAAGCAGCCGAACTGACCAATGCATTACGCGACAAAGTGTTGGAGCGCCTGAACTCAGCCGAGGCGAATTTTGTGAAGCGCGCCACGGATTCTCTGATCGCGCACCTTGAGAAGAATGGCGAGCAAGGCACGTGGCAATACGACCCTGCTGGATTGAGGACTTTGCAAAAAGCCGCTTATTTCAGTTTTGCCCGCGCAATGCGTAAGGATGCTGGCGCGCTCTACTCAACTGCGGCTGCGGATGTCGAAGCGCTGTATCACAAAATTCTTGGCAACCACCTGGGCGAATTCAGCATCGAAGCACCTATCGTGCCGCGCGTTCCACCACCATTGGGGATCGGCCGGACGATCGCTCTGGACTTGCAAAGTACCTGGTGGCGGCGCTGGTGGCAAAAGCGCAAAGGTTTTGAAGCATACGCTGCCGATTACACACGCCTGATCGCGTCCGAGGCGAATTCGATCACCAAGGATATCGAGGAAAACCAGATTGCGGCCGTGTTGGAAAACGTCCGCGCTATTCTGGCGGATTTCATGCGGGAACAGAAGGAAACGTTGCTGAGCATCTCATCATCAGCAGACAAAAACTCCAGCCAGACCTCGGCAGCGATGGCGGGCCTGCAACCTCAGAAATCGCGAGACGAGATTCTGGGTGACATCCTGAAAGACCTAAGCAACGAAGCGGCATAAGTAGAAAAATGGCAAAAGATTCACAAACACGCTTTGTTTCACCGAAAGCATGGGAACGTATCGAGCAGTGGTCCCGCCGCAAACCGGTTTTCGCTTTGATGGGTGAATTCAGCGCTGGCAAATCCACACTGATGAACTTTTTACTGCGAACGCAAACCTTGCCAACGCAGGTTACTGCAACCCAGTTACCACCGGTCTGGTTTAGCTGGGGCAGTGAAAAACCATATATCAAGCGGCATGACGGAAGCATTGAGCCAATCGAACTGGATCAGCTTGAGACTGTTGGCGTCAACGACGCGCAGTTCATTCGTATCTTCCTTGAGGCAGATATTCTGGAAGCCGTCGATCTGATCGACACCCCCGGCATCTCGGACCCCAAAATTTCGACAGATGTCTGGCAGCGCGCAGTCGGGCAGGCAAACGGCGTCATTTGGTGCACCCATGCGACGCAAGCCTGGCGCGAAACCGAACGTGCAACGTGGGTTTCGCTGCCGGACCGCTTGCAACACAACTCGCTGCTGTTGGTGACGCGGGCGGATGCACTAAACCTTAAAGACCGTCAAAAGGTTCTGCGACGCGTCAATCGCGAAGCCGGACATCTGTTCAACCGGTCCATTTTGTTTTCCGCCCGGGATGCGATCAATGCCCGTGACAAGACTGGCGACGCCGAAATGTGGTCGCGCAGCGGCGGCGGCAAGATGATCGACAGTTTTCTGGAAATCACAGAACAGATCATGGACAATCGCGCCGATCAGCTGGCGCGGTACCAGATCGACAAAAGCCAGTCCGGCGCATTCAAGGTTCAACCACTGCGCCCCGCCCGCAAACCAGACGACCGAGAGGCACTGGCGGACGGCATCGAAGCTACTCCTTTGCGGCTGGTCAATCCGCTGGAAAACGAACAGCAGCCAGAAGCCGACGATCATAATGTCGTAACAAGCTTCCCCATCCGGCCAGCCCGTGTAGAGCGACGCGTTGACGAAGGCGAACGGGTTCGGATCAACCCGGAAGACGCTGAACGGCTGCGGGCAGAAATGGTATCAGACACCGAGCAGATGTCTGAGGAAACCGACACCAGCGACGAGTTGCGTGCCTTCTTCAAGGACACCTCAAGCGATCCTCTTGAGTTGAAGAATGTCGCCGGTCTGGAAGAAGACGTGGACGAGTTCGACCTGTCCGGTGAATTCGGTGCTGCCGATAATGCTGACGACCTGCTGGGTGACGCTCCTGATGCTGAAACGGGCGACAAGTCCGTTGATGACGTGCTGACCTCGTTGAACACGACTCTGCGTGAAGCCGCGGCCGAAGCGGACGAAGTCGAAGTTTTCACGCCGGAAGTTGAATCGCGTGATGATCGGGGTATCGAAGTCTCGGTATCCTCCATTGCGGCTCTGATGGCCGCTCAGCCCGAGAACAACGCCGAGGATTACGAACCTGAGCCTGAGACAAACGGCTTGATAGAAGTCGTAGCCTCAGTCGAGGAAGACGCCCGCGATATCCGCCACGATGCGCACATCGATCTTCCAGAATCCGCAGCCGGGTCGCCGCTTAGCGCGTCGGATATGTGGCGGGAAATTACAAACAAGGAGGACCTGCCAAAAGACGCAGTCGGGCTTCAGAATGTATTCAAAGCCTTTCTTGCCGAATTTGACCAGATCGCAGTTGAATATAGTGCGAAACAGTCCAGACACGCCCCGCAAGCCATTCCAAAGACGAAAGAAAGCAGCAGTGCAGAATGGCATGTTTTGTAAGGACGCCTTAGTCAAAGCGCTGAGAAGAAGGACGATAAAGAGTTAAATGTCCATTCAGGATGCATTGAACACCGCGATTGAAACGATACCCGACTGCATTGCAGCCGGGTATATCGACATGGAGACCGGCATGCTTTTAGGCAGCAGTGTCTCTGATCCAGATTGCGCAGAATCGCTGGACACTTTGGCAATCGCAGTGGCCAATCTGTTTCAGGGGCGGGGTGTCGCTGCATTTGAAGCGCTCTTGCACGAGGCCGGAAACACTGATGAGGAAAACGCCGGGTTCGGGGAAATCGCGGTGTTTTCAAAAGACCGGTTGAACATCTTTTTGCGGACCAAGGAATATCCTGATCATGTGGTCTGCTATATCTGCCGCAACAGCACGAATGTAGGGCTGGCGCTCACGAAATCGCATCTCAGTCTCAAGCCGGTTGCGGCCGCAGTCTGAACGGGACCAGAGGGGGTCACGGTATGATGGACACAGACATTCTCGACATGCTCGAAGATATCGGGCGGTCTTCGGTTGCCCGCCTGTCTCCGACGGTGATTGTCCCCGGTGAAACTGCTGCAGCCCGTCGGGCGGCTGTATTGCGTTTCATTCGCGGAACAATATTGCCCAGGCGACTGGAACTGACCGCGGCAAATGGAAACTGCCTGAGAATCGAAGTGAACAGCTCTCGGATCACGGATGTGTTTCAGGTGCCGTCCGGGCAGATCCCTGATTTCGAAACGGAATCACGTACCGCGCTGGTCGATAAATTGGCCCAACTGGTTTCTGACATCTCAGCCGCACCTGCCCCATTGGAACTGATGTCAGGAAAGCCCGCCTCATCACTGGAGGTTGATGATGTTGGTATTACGCTGAGTGAGATCGAAAGCGCCTGCGCCGGAATTGAGCTCTCCTCTGAGCCCATCGTGTCTGTCGTTCCAGATGTTGAAAAACCTTCAGATGACAGCCCTGCCCCGTTAGCACGGTCGGGCAATTCGTTGGCGCAACAGTTTTTTGAAGGGGCCGAACGCTTTGCCACAGGTCGTGTCCTTGTGGACAATATGGAAAACACTGCGGTGGCTTGCGAAGGAACCTGCAAACCTTCCGAGGGAATGCACCCCAATCAAGAGATTTTGACACGTTTTGTTTCGGATCTTGCTGGTTGGAACAATGACACCCGGGGCGAATTCGAAGGCCCGCATCTGATCGTCATGCGGCCATCGGGTGGTAAGGGTGCGGGTATGGCAGTTCTGAGCGATAACGAGCAGATCGCTGTGGCCATCCACGATGCCCGCAAACTTGGGGCGGTAATCAATCTTTGGAAATCTTTGGAGGAGGCCGAGGAATGACCGCCCCCAAAGCATTCAAATTTTCGACTAATTCAATGCGTTGTTTTTTTGTAGTCAGGGTAAAGAGTAATGAGTGAAACACATCGCCGCGAGCTTATTCGCATCGCAGAAGACATGAATGGGACGAGCAATGATGAAACGCGTCAGTTCATATCGCGCATCATTGGTGATCTGGGGAAACTGAAACCGTCAGTTGCCTTCGTCGGGCAAATCAAAGCAGGAAAGTCGCGCTTGATCAACGGCTTCACCGGTCAGGCAGAATACCTGCCGTCGGACGTGAACCCCTGGACGACCGTGATCACCGACATGCATTTCGGGCACCCGAACGGTCGAACCGAAGGGGCCGAGTTCCATTTCTTCGACAACTACCAGTGGCAATCACTGATCGCTGAAGGCGAAGAATTGCGCAACATGTTCCCGGATGACGAGGACAGCTACAAGCGCGAGATGATCGAAGAGCAGGTCGAAGCCATGAAGACCCGGGCGCGTCGGCGACTGGGGGACAGTTATGAACAGCTGTTGGGTCAACACCACGATCTGGATCAACTGACATCCGATGATCTGGCGCGTTACGTGTGCGCCGGGGACGACCCTGCGGAAGATGGAACAATTGACCCCGGCAGTGATCGGGGACTTTACAGCGACATCACGCGCAAGGCCGAGGTCTATTTCGACATCGGACATTTCCCATTCCCTCTGACCGTCACTGATACGCCCGGAGTAAATGACCCCCTGCTGATCCGTGAGGAGATTTCGCGTCAGTATCTCAAGGAATCCGATTTCTTTGTGGTGGTTCTGTCAGCGCATCAGGCGTTGTCGCGTGCGGACCTGAAACTGTTCAGGCTGATGCAGGCATTGGAACTTGGACAGATCGTTGTCTTCATCAACCGAGTCGATGAGTTGGGCGGCGGGGCCGATGATGCGGCAAAGGTGCGTCTGGATGTTGTAGACGGGCTCGCAAAAGCGTTAGGCACGTCGAATATCGATGTACTGATGGGAAGCGCACAATGGGCGCATTATGCACTGACTGGCGATGAAACCGGTGTGAACCACGATCATATTCTGGCTTGGTTGCGGGCGCACCCGGAACAGATGCAACAGTACCTGAACGGCGTGGCCGAGATCAAACAAGGCCCGGGACCCATCAGCCGTGAGGCTGTACTACGGTTTGCCGCGATGATCGCGTCGGGCTTGCCCGACTTGCGCCGCCATGTCACTCAGGCGTTGGCGGACGGGCCGATAAACGAACAGCTGCGGATGGCGTGGCAGCATCTCGACAGCTTCGCGCGTGGCGATTTGGAGCGGTCACAGGTACATCTTCGTGCGCTGCAAGACGAAGGCAGCGCGGGGGCGCACAGCCCGGATGACAGCGACAAGACGCTTGGTGATCTGCGCAAACTGATTGCGGACAAATCGCAAGACATCGTCAAGGACATGGACGATGTTCTGTCAAACCTGCGTGGGGTCATGGATGACACAGTCTCTGAATCCGTCTTTGTTGTGGTGCGCGGACCTGAAGGACAATCCCCATTGCTTGCCAAAGGCGGCGCGACCGAATTGAATTTCACTCCTTTGCGCGAACAAATGCGCGAGTTGGTGCAGGGCGCGTCGCAAGTTGTGCGGCAACGCATGTTGAGCGAACTTTACGCGATCGACATGCAATGCAACGCCGCTTTGCGGGCACTGCCAGGTTGGCAGGAACCAGTCGACAATCGCATGAACACAAGTGCAGTGCGTTGGTTCCGCCCGGACACCACCGCCTTGACCCGTGGCATTACCGTTGAGCTGCGTGTAAACTGGTTGTCGCGTCTGATATCGCGCAACAGCGTTGTGGCGCGGGCCGAGCGCATGATCGTGCAGGAATTCGAACTGATTGGCGATGACCTGATCGACACAACGCGTGAGAACCTTCTGGAACGGTTGAAAACCGTTCTGGATCATTACTTGGCGCTGTTGGCAGGCCATCTTGAGCACCGCTCCGGAGCGGGTGAGTTGAATGCTCAGGCGGAAGCACAAGCTGCGTTTGAACGGGCGCGCCGTATTGCTGACGAGTTGGATAGTGTCTTTGGAACAAGCAACGTGGACGAACGACAAGCAGAGGCTGCGGAATGATTGAGTTTCCCGGAACCGAACAGGAAGTGCGCCAGCTGGAGCGTTTTCTGACAACGACAGAAAAGTTGTCGTCGGACCCGAATTTGGAAGATATGCGCGCACGGGCCCTGGCCCATGCCGAGCGCTTGTCCAACGCGGTCAACATCGGTTTCGCTGGAGAGTTCGGGGCGGGCAAGTCAAGCCTTGCGAACATGTTGGCAGGGGCGGATATCCTTCCAACCGGCCCGCAGCATCTTAAGCTGCCACTTGTCATCGTTGCCTACGCGGATACGCCAGAGACGACAGTCGGCTGGTGGAACAAGGAGCCCAAGACATATTCTGGCATAGCACTGGAGAAGGCCGCTTCGGATGAGCCTGACTTTATTTCGGTTGGATTGAACACCCCTGCCCTCAAAGAAATATCGCTGTTCGATCTTCCCGGCTCTGGCGCATTGGATGATACATACAAACAGACACTGGACCTGCTGAAATTCGTCGACTGTGCCATCTGGTGTACTAATGGCACTAGCGCATGGCGTGAAACAGAACGGCATTTGTGGGCGCAGGTGCCGCCCGAGCTACGAGCCAACAGCCTGCTGGCGGTCACGCATGCTGATTTGCCCCCGGTGCAGTCCGCTCTGGATCGGGTGTTAGCTCGATTGAACAAAGAAAAAGAAGGTCTGTTTCGCGCTGTGGTCCCAATTGGCACGCCCGTCGCGGTGCGCGCCATGGCACAAGAGCCGGAACCAGATTTCGATCTTTGGGAAAACTGTGGTGGCCAGGAACTTGCTGAAAAGGTCCTTGATGCGGCGTCTGACCGGCGGCGCAGTGACCTTAACGCTGCTCGGAAGGATCTGGAGCACGAGTTTCTGCCATTCCTGGAAACATTGAAAGGGCCAGAGCCGGAACCGACCGTAAGCGATACTGCCTCGATGCAGTCAACGTTGGAGTCTGCCCTTCCGCCACTGAACAACCCCATTCTTGAAGACTGGCTAGCTGCCATTGCAAGCATCTATGAAGATCTGCGTGACTCCGCTGATATTGAACCCGCTGCCTTTCTACAAAGCTGCCAAGAAATCGTCGAAGATTTCGCAGAGCGGTTGGACCAAGGTGGTGAAATTGATCCTGATGCTGATTGGATTCCGGCTGAGTTCGAAAAAGCGACTGACTTGTTGTTGTTGCTTCAGTTTGAAAGCGGGGATGCGCCTTTGAAAGACGCAATCAGCATACTTGTACAGCTTGGTGACAACCTTGCATGGGCTGGCAGTACCGTCGCCGCGGCGCAACCTAAAACCGGTACCTAGCCACTTTTCACAAGGATTGAAGCGCTGTAAAGCGATTCGAAGGGCCGAAGAATCGGCCCTTTATTGTTTCGAATTCGTAGACCAACAGACCTGTTTGGGGTCATCAGTTTTCGTTTTATCCACCCCATAGGTCAATATGTAGTATCAGCACGTAGTTGGTATACTATATAGGCCATATTCAAAAAAACGATCCTTAGTGAAGCCATCAGGCGGCCCCATTAAAGTCAAATTTGAAACGTCTAACCGTTCTTAAGTGTCCTGCGGTTGTTTTTGGTTGTGAGTTCGTGGGCTGCCGGCCCTGTTAGATAAAGCCGCAAAATGAGTAGAACGGGCGGATTGAAATGAGCCACAACCAGGCTGTCGGTGCAACGCACGACGAACCAAAGATTGAAGGACTGCAACCGGGCGCAAAGCTGTTGCGCGGACAGTATGAAATCCTCCAATACCTCAGCAATGGCGGATTTGGGATCACCTATCTAGCGCGCGACAGCCTGGAGCGTGACGTCGTGATCAAGGAATGTTTCCCCGGTGCGTTGTGCCGTCGCAACGGGGACCTGGTTGAGCCGAACGACCCGTCCTACAAGGATGATCTACGCGCCATTATCGACCTGTTTATTCAGGAAGCCCGCAATCATGCGCGTCTGGTGCATCCGAACATCGTCGACGTTCACCAGGTGTTCGAAGACAACGACACAGCTTACATCGCTATGGATCTGATCCGTGGTTGCGACCTGCTGGACTATGTTGAAAATCCGGAAAACGATGGTGGTCCTGACTTTATCGTACAGGTAACGGAAAAGATGCTGTCCGCGGTGTCGTTCATCCACCAAAGCGGGATGCTGCACCGTGACATTTCACCGGATAACATCCTGATTGACGAAAACGGAAACCCGGTCCTGATCGATTTCGGTGCCGCGCGTGAGCAAGCCGCAAACAAGTCGGCCGCATTGTTGACCCTGCGTGTCATAAAAGACGGGTATTCGCCGCACGAGTTTTACGTCCGAGGTGCCGAACAGGGACCCAGCAGCGATCTCTATGTTTTGGCGGCAACCCTATACCATGCGATCAGTGGTGAACGTCCGGTCGACGGCCAGAGTCGCCTGAATGCATTCAACAACGGGCAGGACGACCCTTATACCCCATTGGCAGATCGCTTTGACGGATATCCCGATGGATTCCTCGAAGCAATCGACAAGGCAATGGAAGTGCACGCAACGGACCGTTTGCAGACAGCCTTGGATTGGCTGCGCATGTTCCGCGGCCCTGGCGTGATGTTTGATACCTTCGCCTATCGCCCGGTTTCGGTGATCGTCGGCATGGATCGCAAGGACAAGGAAGAAGAAAAGGCGCGGATCAAGGCCGAAAGCGAAAATGCCGAAGCGGTTGTTACGGCTCTGCTCGCCGGGAACTCGGACATTGTTCGCGAAAACGAAAAAAAGAATGAACCCGAGATGGCCAAGATTTCCGCAAAAGCGGAAACACCGGTCGCAGTTGATACCGTAGTTCAGAGCGGATCCGGTGGCAGCGGCAAGATGATAGCTGGTGCAGCAGTGCTTGTGGCAGCATTGGCCGCAGGCGGTTTCTTTGTGATGTCCGGCGACAAAGGTGAAGAACAAGCTGAGGTTACGACGACGCTGCCTGAAGCAACCACTCAAACTGCTGAAGCAGAACCGCCCGCGGTGGAAGAGCCCGCGGCCGAAACACCTGAACCCGACGTCGCGGTCGCTTCAGAGCAACAACCTGAACCAGAAGTGCCTGTCGAGCAGGCGCAAGTTGAACCTGCGGAACCAACCACCACAGAAGTAGCGTCCGAAACTACCGAGACGGTCGGTGCCCAAGAACAACCAGCAGAACAAGAGATTGCAGCCGCTGTGGCCGAACCTAAAACCGATGCCGCTTCCGGTACTCCCGCAGAACAACAGATATCGTTCCACCATTGGGATGTTGAAATCCCCTTCCAGACATCCCGCCGCCGCACCGCAACAGGTGCAACTATAGCGGTTACCGGTGTGGACGCCGATCAGGACATGAGCATTGTCGGCGAGTGGGTGGAACCCGGAGTTGTGATCTTTACGCTGAACGGCAACCAGGTTCGTGAAGACATGTCTTTCGCTGCGCAGGTCCTAGACAAGCTAAGCGTCGATCCAGACGGCTATACTCGCGTTGCAGCACGCTATCGTCCGCTTGGAAAGACCCGTGCACAGAATGGCCTGCTAGCACTGCCTGCGCTGCGCTCGATCGGATTGGAGAACGGTTATTCGTTCACTGTCAGCGGCTCGGGAAGTGACGGATGGCAGACAGAAGTTAGCTCCGTCCCGGCAGAGCCAACGGGCCAACTGCGAAAAGGTGATGTTCTGTTAAGCGAAAGCCAGACTGACATGACATTGAATGGGCCCGAAAGCCTTGATGACATGCTGGCTACGCTGGTTTCCGACAGCCAGCCAGAAGCAAAGCTAACCGTGCTCCGTAACGGTGCCGAAGTAGCCGCGATCATGCAGTTAGCGCAGGAGTGATCTGACCGGTTCATTTTTGATCTGCCAGTGTGAGTTTACTGAGGGTGGCGTTCAGTTTGCCGCCCGGTGGGGTCCGGCCCACCGCAGAGAGTACCAGTTTCCATGTTTTTCGTTGAGTGTCTCTGCGTTGTTTCACGCGGAGGTAGGTAGCAGCCCAATGGCACGAAAGGTCCGTGCCAACAATTCGAAGGTGTCGACACCATGTTCAAATACAAAAGCCCTCTGAGCCGGCTTCTCGAAGGTGCCGGCAAAACCAAAGAAGACGATGTTGCAGACAACGCTCATGCAGCGGACAGCGCGGCACCTGAAACCGAAAAGCAGGAGCCTATCGCGGACTTCAACGCGCTGCGCGCCGCACTGGCCGGTGGAAACATGACGTCTGAATCCTACGAGGAAACAGACGAGCTTATCCCTGAAGAGAAAATGCCGGAATTCGACGAAGTTGCGGCGGAAAACACGGAAGAACCGGTTGAAGAATCCATCTTTGTTGAAGATGCGATTGGCGAGGACGACCAAGATACCAAAAACCTGATGGCCGACCCCGATGATGACGAGAATATCTCGGACGATCAAATCATCACTTTGCATGTAGCCGACGAGCTTGCAGAAACACCGGATGAAGTTAAGCCGCCTCTGGATGCAGCTGAAATGAGTGCGCCAGAGAAGGTGGAAGCTGAAGATGCGACCCCGCCCATGCAGGAACCAACAATGGTGGACGAGGTCGCTGTGCAGGCTCAGCCCACGCCTGCCGCCCCGGTCGAAGACCGTCGTTCACGGGTCAAAACAACGTTCTTGGGGTTTGAGCGTGCGGATACGCATGTTCAGGAATTGATTGAAACATCAGAACCCGTCTCAAAAACAGAAACCGCTCAGGAAACATTCCCGGTTGGCTGGCTCGTAGTGACGGCAGGTCCCGGACGGGGCGCCAGCATCACCCTGACCGAAGGTCTGATGCAAATCGGTCGAAACGATGACCAGGCGATCCAACTGGATTTCGGCGACACAGGCATTTCACGTTCCAACCACGCCGTTATTGCTTACGACCCCGAAGATAGAAAATGCTATCTGGGACATGGCGGTAAGGCCAACCTTGTTCGGCTGAATGGTAAACCCGTTCTGAGCACAATCGCGCTCTCCAGCGGAGATCTAATCCGCATCAGTGAAACCTCAATCCGATTTATGGCCTTCTGCGATGAAGGTTTTGATTGGCGGGATTCCTGATAGATGCTGGCTACTCCGGCATATGATGTTGCGCTGATCCTGAACCAGGGTCAGCGGGAAACGCAGGAAGACGCGATTGCTGCGCGCATGTTCGACGCATCGGACGCGGGCTATATCGCGATTGCTGACGGTATGGGTGGCCACGAAGCGGGCGAAGTGGCTTCGGAAATGGTGATTGCCGCTTGGCGGAACGCGCTGGATACCGAGCTAGAAGCCGATACCTTGAATGAAGGCGCCGCAATTGACGCGCTGCCCTTGGCTGCCATGCAAGCCAATGCAGCGATTTCTGACCATAACGAGGCACAGGGCCAGGGTTTCAACATGGGCTCCACCTTGTTGGGTGTCCTCTTTCTGGGTCAGCGTGTGTTCAGGATTTCAATCGGAGACAGCCCCCTTTACCTGTTCCGCGAAGGCAAGTTGACACAGGTGAACGAAGACCACTCGATGGCCCCCGTGATCGACGCAAAACTGGCCGCTGGCGAGCTTTCGGAAGCTGAAGCACAGGAACTGGACAGGAACCAACTGACGTCGGTAATCATGGGGGGCGCTATTCCAAAAGTGGATTGCCCTGAAGAACCGCTGATCGTGTCTCCGGCTGATATTCTGATCCTTGGCAGTGACGGGCTGCAATATCTCAGCGACGCTGAGATTCAGGATGTTCTGCGCCTGCATCAGCAGGATCTAGCACAGGAAATCGCCGAAGCCTTGCAACTGGCTGTGCAGGCCAAGGGCGATCCCGATCAGGACAATCTGTCGATCGCCGTCGCCAAACTTACGAGAAATTAAACAGGCAAAGCAACAGGACCCATGAGAAAACATATAATCATATCAAGCCTTGCCCTCGCCGCCGCCACAAGCGCGGTGTCGGCGCAAGAGGCATGTTCAACCTACGAGATTCAGCGCGGCGACAGCCTGCGGGAATTGGCAATCCAAGTTTACGCGACCGAAGATTATCGGCCAATCTACGATGCGAACAGGGATGTTATCGGCACAAATCCCAATATCATTCGTGTCGGCGATGTTTTGAAATTGCCTTGCCTGGAAGATGTCGGGCGCGCACCCGAGTTGCCCGACACCGAAGCAGGACGCCTCGCGGCTGAAATGGCCTCAGAACTGGTAAAAGCGGCAGAAGAACGCGCGGAGAAAGCCGTGGCCGAAGCGGAAGCCCGTGTCGCGGCGGCAGAAGCTGAGGCAAAAAAGGCAAGTGAAGATGCAGTCGTCGCTGCACGGGCCGCTGCCAAAGAAGAGATCGAGGCAGCCCGCTCGGAAGCCGCCGCACTGATCAGAAATGCTAACGCTGAAACGCGCCCGGAAATTCGTGATCGTCAGTTGCTGTTGATTACCGGCGGGAACTACGCTCCGTTTACGGACGAAGCGTTGCCCAACCGGGGGCTTTACACGCATCTGGTTGAGACAGCGATGCTGCGGGCCGCACCGGAACAAGCGTACAAAATTCAGTTCGTGAACGATTGGTCGTCGCATCTGGATCTATTGATGCCAACACTTGCATTTGACGGCACCTTCCCCTGGTCACGCCCAAATTGCGAAGATGCAGCAGCGTTGTCTGAAAGTGACCGTAATCGTTGTGAAACATACGATTTCTCGAACCCGTTCTATGAAGTCGTGGATACATTCTTTGCACGCGATGGATCGGGGTACGAGCAGACGCTGACCTATGCCGACTTTGCCGGGACAACAATTTGCCGCCCGGAAGGTTGGTCGCTTTCACATATGGACGCGGTAAGTCTTTACGAACCCGTCATCAAGTTGATGCGGCCAACATCGCCCGACGAGTGCTTTCATGCTGTGATGGACGGAACCGCTGACATCGTGGCAATCGAAGCGCATCTGGCAGAGGAAGCCATCGCACGGCTTGGCTACAAACACCGGATTATCGAAAACCCCAACCTGGCGGCGATCAAGTCGCTAAACGTCATGACCCATAAAGATAATCCTGATGGGGAAGCGATCTTAGAGACGCTGAATCAGGGTCTGGCAATCATGCAGCAGTCGGGCGAATGGCGCGATATCGTGTCGACCGCACTGCGTCATCAAATGGAAAATGGATAAGGCCCCCGTCTGGCCTGACAATTTAAAGTCTGGAGGAAGTGGACATGTTTAACGAGAATATTAAGAAAGCAGTGCTGTCGGCAACCGCCATCACAGCTCTGAGCGCAGGCGCCGCCGCTGCACAGGAAGCGTGCACGAACTATACTGTGCAAGACGGTGACACATTGGCAACCATCGCGATCGCCGCCTATGGCACCTCGAACTACCAGCCGATCTTCAACGCGAACAGGAATGCAATCACCAACCCGGGGTCTCTCAACCCTGGTTTGGTGCTGGCCCTGCCCTGTGAAGACGGCAGCCTGCCGAACGGTCAGAGCGCACAGGAAATCATCGCTGCTGAAGAACAGCGTGCGGCCAGCGTAAAGCGGTCGAATGTCTATGCGCCGCCGATTAAAATGGTGGCAGGTAACGGCTGGGAACCGTTCACAACCGAAACACTCAGTGGCGGGGGCATTATGACCCGTCTGGCAACGACCAGCCTTCAGCGGGCTGGAAACAGCCGCGAGTACTCCGTCAGCTTTGTCGACGACTGGAGTTCACATCTGGATACACTGTTGCCGCTTGGCGCGTTTGATATTTCAATTGCATGGACTGTTCCGGATTGTACTAACCGTACATACGAATGGTCTCCAGAAACCGAAGCTCGCTGCAGTCAATTCGTAGCTTCCGTTCCGGTTTATGATATCGTCGGTGGCTTCTTCACACTGCCGGAAAGCGAATACGCAAGCGCGACAAGCTTCAAGGACCTGGAAGGCTCGACCATTTGCCGTATGGCAGGCTGGAGCATGGTTGTCTTGGAAGAACAAGGACTGAACCGCGAGAACACGACTGTGGTTCAGCCCAATTCGGCCCGTGATTGTCTTGACGCCGTATTGACCGGGACTGCAGATGTTGCGGCATTCGAAGTTGATCTGTTCGCATCAACAATGAAAGACATGGGTTTGACATCGGCTGACATTGTTGAGAACCCCTATGTGTCTACATTGTCGTCGATGAGCTTCCTTGCACATCGTACTAACCCATTCGCGCGCGAGTACATCGCAATGATGAACAAAGGTCTGATCGAAATGCGTCAATCCGGTGAATGGTACGCGATTATCTCGGATACACTGCGTGAGCAAAATGAAAAGCTGAACTCAGCATCGAACTGATCCCTCTGTTCAGCTGAAACTTTGGGGCCGGTTCCTGAACCGGCCCCTTTTTGCTGAATTATCGGTGCGTTTCAGCCGGATGCCAAATTTCAGCCATTTATCTGCTTCAGAACTGCCTCATACGCGCAGCATTTTGGGAATGAAGTGCAATCATCCTTCAAGTGACAGATCTCAGCGAGCATGAGTAACAAATGATACAGGGTGCCTTGAATATCCGAAGTGGAGCTCTGACGCGGGCGTCGTGGCAGGGCTTGGAGATTGCCGTTATCTTGCCGTGTTACAATGAAGCAATTGCCATTGGTGAAACAGTCAAGCAGTTCCGCGCCGCCCTGCCAGAAGCCGTAATCTATGTATTCGACAACAATTCCACGGACGGCTCAGCCAGAGTGGCGCAAGAAGCTGGCGCGCGGGTCTATTCTGAAACATATCAGGGTAAAGGTAACGTTGTCCGCAGGATGTTTGCCGACGTGGATGCGGATGTCTACGTTATGGCAGACGGGGATGCGACCTATGACAGTATGGCAGCACCTGAATTGATAAATCTGCTGGTCTCTCGAAATCTTGATATGGTCAACGGCGCGCGGGTAAACGACGACATTCAAGCCTATCGGCGGGGCCATAAACTTGGAAACGCCTTGTTCAGCGGGCTGGTGAAATTCTTCTTTAAAAGCAAAATCAACGACTTGCTCTCCGGCTATCGTGTTTTCAGCAGACGCTTTGTCAAAAGTTTTCCAGCGGTTTCCAACGGTTTCGAAATTGAAACTGAACTTACGGTACACGCGATGCAGATGCGCATGCCAATTGGAGAAATTGAGACCAAATACGTCGCACGGCTTCCGGATTCGAATTCCAAGCTAGCCACCTATTCCGATGGGTGGCGAATTCTCAAGATGATTGGCCTTCTGATCAAGGACGAAAAACCAATCGCTTTCTTCCTCTCTTTGGCCTTGTTGATTTTCTTACCGTCGCTTTTCGTTTTCGTATCGGTTTTCCGAGAGTTTCTGGAAACGGGGTTGGTTGACCGAGTTCCATCTTTGGTTGTCGCAGTATCCGGTTTTGTTGGAACCATGCTGTCGATCGTGTGCGCGCTTATCCTGGAATCCCTGGCGCTCGCCCGGCGTGAGGCGCGTCGCCTTTCTTATCTGCGGCATAAAGGTGTTGCGGTTAGCGGAGCGAACAGAATACAAGCGCCGATTGCCAGCCCAGAACCCCGGCGTGTTGGCTAAAACCCTGTCTCCAGTATTTTTGTAAGCACTCGATTTCGTGTTCAACCATGGTTGAACTGCTGAGCTGTCCAGAAAATCCTGAGAACCAAAATGAAATGACCAGCACCCCAAATGCTGGTCATTCTCTGAGTGAGTGATAAGGCCCTAAGGCATCACCAGTGAAATTCTCTGTTATCCAAGGTTTAAAGCAGTCAGCGCTGTCCTGCTATTAGGGGAATCCCGTAAGTACAAACAAATTTTTTATAAAGCATTGTAGATGCAAAAAACTTTTGCCGACCCTACTTTCCGTCACAGTGTCTGCGATACAAAAAGGGACCGCACAACTGTGCCGGTCCCTTTCCATGTTTTGAACAGGCGAGGGATCACCTTTTTTGCCGTTAGCGATTAGCCGATGATTGTGTTCAACGTTGTGCTGGGCCGCATAACCGCTGCCGTTTTGGCTGGGTCGGTGTGATAGTAACCTCCCAAATCCGCAGCTTTACCTTGCGCTGCGGCCAACTCGGACAGGATTTGCGCTTCATTGGCGGCCAGATCCTTGGCCAATGATTCAAACTCGGCAGCCAGTTCCGCATCTTCGGACTGGGCGGCCAAAGCCTCAGCCCAGTAGCGTGCAAACCAATAGTGGCTGTCGCGGTTATCCGGCTGACCAACTTTGCGGCTGGGTGAGCGGTTGTTGTCCAAAATACCCTGCGTCGCTGCTTCGGCCGCCGCACCCAGAATGCCCGCTTTCTCGTTGCCTTTGCTGTCAGCAAGGAAGTTCAGCGATTCACCCAACGCACAGAACTCACCCATCGAGTCCCAGCGCAGGTGATTTTCTTCGACCAACTGCTGCACATGTTTGGGCGCCGAGCCACCGGCACCGGTTTCGAACAGTCCGCCACCGTTCATCAGTTTAACGATGGAGAGCATCTTGGCCGAAGTACCAAGCTCCAGGATCGGGAACAGGTCAGTCA
This sequence comes from Ruegeria sp. AF7, assembly GCF_056541885.1. Classification (NCBI taxonomy): domain Bacteria; kingdom Pseudomonadati; phylum Pseudomonadota; class Alphaproteobacteria; order Rhodobacterales; family Roseobacteraceae; genus Ruegeria; species Ruegeria sp. AF7. Next base: position 81,029 of record NZ_JBQFYX010000006.1, read on the forward strand.
GATAGTCCCGCAGCACGTTGCCTGTGATGGCAATCGAGTCGTTACCAGCGGTGATCGTCTCCAACGACTGACGGGTCGCTTCACGCGGGGCCATGATCAGGAACTTGTCGGCCACGCCAGCAGCCTCAAGCGCCGGTTTGACATATTTGATAAGCTCCGCGTCATGGGCCCGGTTTGCGTCCAACCAGAATATCGCCTCGGAGCCGGTCAGACGCTGACGGTCCATGGCCAGCTGAATCCAGTTCTCGATCGGCGCTTTTTTGACAGTGCAGGCGCGCCAGATATCGCCGGCCTCGACACTGTGGCTGTGCAACGTTTCGCCATTGGCCAGAACGATGCGGATCGTACCATCGGCCGGCGCCTCGAAAGTTGTCGGGTGCGAACCGTATTCCTCGGCTTTCTGAGCCATCAGGCCCACATTCGCCACGGCTCCGGCCGTGGACGGGTTCAACGCGCCGTTGGCCTTGAAGAACTTGATGGCCTCATCATAGACGGTCGCGTAGCACCGATCTGGGATCACACAGTTGGTGTCACCTTTGGCACCCGTCTGGTCCCAGCCCTTGCCCCCGGCACGGATCACTGCAGGCATTGAGGCATCAATGATTACATCCGATGGGACATGCAGGTTCGTGATCCCGCGGTCCGAATCCACCATATACATGGACGGCCGGTCCGCCTTGAGCGCGTCGATGGCAGCCATGATGTCGGCGTGACCCTGTACGCGCTCCAGCAATGCACCCAGGCCTGAATTTGGGTTCACACCCAACGCATCCAGTTCCGCGCCGAATTTTTCAAACACGGGGGCCAGCCACGCTTTGACCGCATAGCCAAAGATGATCGGGTCTGAAACCTTCATCATCGTGGCTTTCATATGCAGCGAGAACATGGTCCCGTCTTTTTTGGTATCCTCAATGGCATCTGCAAGGAACGCAGACAGTGCCTTGACCGACATGAAAGTCGCGTCGGCTATGGTTCCTTCTTCCAGCGACCAGCCGTCTTTCAGAACGGTGACGTCACCATCCTTGCCCACAAATTCAATTTTAGCATCGCCTGCTTGTGCTGCGGTAATGGTGGCCGAAATCTCGTTTGCATAGAAATCATTGGCCGGCATGGACGACACTTTGGTCTTGCTGTCCGACGCCCAATCGCCCATCGAATGCGGGTTGTTCTGAGCATAGTTTTTCACGGCACGCGCCGCACGGCGGTCACTGTTCCCTTCACGCAGAACCGGGTTAACAGCGGAACCTTTGATCGCGTCATAACGGGCGCGGATCGCCTTTTCCTCATCCGTTGCAGGCTCTGCCGGGTAAGTCGGAATGTCGTAACCCTGCGATTGCAGTTCTTCGATGGCCGCAACCAACTGAGGAACCGAGGCAGAGATATTTGGCAGCTTGATGACATTGGCATCAGGTGTCTTCACCAACTCGCCCAAATCAGCCAGATCGTCACTTACACGCTGATCGTCGGTAAGGTTCTCGGGGAATGCTGCCAAAATGCGTCCCGCAAGGGAAATATCTTTGGTGCCAACGCGAACGCCCGCAGCAGATGCGAACTTGCGAATGATGGGCAGGAACGAGGCGCTGGCCAGTTCTGGCGCTTCGTCTACAATGGTATACAATATGTCGAAGTTCGATTTATCTGCCATATTCTTTTACCTTTTTTAAGCCTTTCGGGGCGTGCGATCCAAGAGTTGCAACCACAATTGCGTGGCGTGAGAGGGGCTAAACCACGATACAGCCCCTGGGTGACTCTGTTTTGACAGGGCTTCCCTTAAATCACGTTTGACTTGGAATCAATCGCATCTGCCCGCGCGTTTTGCCACGGGTCAGATAAAGTGTCGTGCAACTCTTGGGACGGGTAAGACTGCCCGTGGGCTGGAAGGTCGTGACTAACGATACCGTTGCCCGGTCTCTGGATCAAAAAACATCACACGATCTGGCTGTATGGCGATGCCGATCCGATCCCCGGTTCTGCTTCGTTGATCGTCCCGTTCCTCAACGATCAGCTTATCACCATTTGGCGTCCGTAAATAGGAATAGGACACGCCGCCCAAGGCTTCGGTCAGGTCCACGGTGCAGGCATCAGCCGAACGGTCAATCTGAATATGTTCGGGCCGCATGCCCAATATCACCTTGGTCCGACCAGAGGGTATAGCCGCAGAAACGGGCAACGGCTTGCTAAGTGCGGGATGGGAGACTAGGCCGTCCTCATAATCACATTCCAGAAAGTTCATTGCAGGCGAACCGATGAAACCTGCGACAAACCGGTTGTCGGGATCGCGGTACAAATCCATCGGAGCGCCAACCTGTTCAACACGTCCATCCCGCAGCACGACGATCTTGTCGGCCATGGTCATGGCTTCGACCTGATCATGGGTCACGTAAATCATGGTCGCGCCGATTTCCTGATGAAGGCGCGCGATCTCGACACGCATTTCCACGCGCAACTCGGCGTCCAGATTGGACAAAGGTTCGTCAAACAGGAAAACGTCGGGGCCACGAACGATGGCACGGCCAATCGCAACCCGCTGCCGCTGACCGCCCGACAGGGCCTTGGGTTTGCGTTTGAGGTACTGGTCAAGTTTCAGAATGTTCGAGGCTTCCTGCACTTTTCTGGTGATCTCTGCCTTTGCGACGCCGTTCATGCGCAGCCCAAAGCCCATGTTTTCTGCCACGGTCATATGTGGATAAAGCGCATAGGTCTGGAACACCATCGCCACGCCGCGCTTAGCCGGGTCCATGTGGGTTACGTCCCGCGCCCCTATGTGGATCTCGCCTTCCGACGTTTCTTCAAGACCCGCGATCATCCGTAACAATGTGGATTTGCCACATCCCGAAGGGCCAACGAAAACACAGAATTCACCATCTTCGATCTGCAAGTCGATGCCGTGAATGACTTGCGTCTGGCCGTACCGCTTGATTGCCTGGTTCAGAGTTACACCTGTCATGTCGCTTGCTTCCTGTCATTGCCGAGGTCTGGTCGCGTTTCAGGGAAACGCCAAGCCTGTGCCTCGGTGCTGATTTGTTCAGCCACCCGCCGCACACGAGGCACCCATGCCTCGAGTTGTTCAAAATCCATTCGTTGGGTCGAGCCGGTTACCGAGATTGCGCCTAGGACCCGACCGCTTGTTGTCAGAATGGGGCAGGCAACGCAGATAATTCCGGGTTCATGTTCTTCGTCATCAACGGCAAAACCCTTGCTGCGAATTCGATCAAGATCGGTGCGCAGATCATTGTCCGACGTCAGGGTCTTGTCGGTAAAGCGGTGAAAACTCTGCTGCGAAATTGCCCGGTTAAGGTCTCCCTCATCCAGAAATGCAAGCATCGCCTTGCCGACGCCCGTGCAGTAGGCCGGGCCCACCTTACCCGCCTGAGAATACATCTCGATCGGTTGCGCTGCGTTGCGTTTATCAACGTATAGAACCTGACCTGCATCGAGCTGCGCCAAATGCACGGTCTCGCCGGTTTCCTGGCTTAGAATATCGAGAAACGGACGTGCGATAGGGGCCAGTGAGCTTTGGGTCCAAGCTGCATGCGCAAGCCTTACCAAACGCATACCCGGAGCGTAGGTTTGGCGCTCGGGGTCGTAACATAGCATTCCCTGATTGGTTAATGATTGCAAAAACCGATACAGTGTTGCTTTCGGGAAATCGCTGTCGTCCAGCAATTCCGAAAATCGCACAGGGCGCTGAAATGCGGCGACCTGATCCAGCACGTCACATGCTTTGCCAATAGTTCCGTCACCTGACACGAGCGTCCGTTCTCCTCCGCTTGCCCATCGCAGTTCGCACGAGGGTCTTGACAAGACTAACCGAGTCGATGTGTAGTTTTCAATATATAAAACTAGGTTTCATTATTTGAAACTTGCATGGAGACAACAGGGAGGAAACCATGTATTCCACTTTCAAGCGCACAACCGCTGCGCTGGCACTTGGCGTTGCTATGGCGGCACCGGCAGCTGCCGACCTGACCGGAGAACTTCGGATTTTTCTGGACACGTCGAACCCGGCCCCGCGCGCAACGATGGAAGCGATGATCGAACGGTTTGCAGCGCAGCACCCCGGCCTGGAAATTGAAACCACGGTGATCGACCGCGAGGCGTATAAGACCCAGATCCGCAACTTTCTGACGGCCGACACACCTGACGTGGCCACCTGGTACGCCGCCAACCGTATGAAACCATATGTCGAGGCCGGTCTGTTCGAAGACGTCTCGGATCTTTGGTCGGAACCTGAAATCGCCGAAAACCTGGCATCAACCAAAGGCGCGATGACCATCGACGGCAAACAATGGGGCGTGCCCTATACCTACTACCAGTGGGGCGTTTACTACCGCAAAGACATCTTTGATGAGCTGGGCCTGAGCGAACCGACCACTTGGGAAGAAGAGCTGGCAAATTGCCAGAAGATCGTCGATTCAGGTCGCGCTTGCTATACCATCGGGACCAAGTTCCTTTGGACCGCTGGTGGCTGGTTCGACTACCTGAACATGCGCACCAACGGGTTTGATTTTCACAACCAGCTGGCCAATGGTGAAATCAGCTGGGAAGATGACCGGGTCAAGCAGACCTTTGCCAACTGGAAGCAGTTGATCGACATGGGGGCCTTCATTGATAACCATCAGACCTATAGCTGGCAGGAGGCTTTGCCATTCATGGTCAATGGAGAAGCCGCCGCGTACCTGATGGGCAACTTCGCAGTCGCGCCCTTGCGTGAAGCAGGGCTGACCGATGATCAGCTGGATTTCTACCAATTCGTGTCAATCAACCCTGATGTCGAACTGGCTGAAGACGCGCCGACCGATACATTCCATATCCCGGCGAATGCCTCGAACAAAGAAGCAGCGCGTGAATTCCTGCGCTTTGTTGTCTCGGCGGACGAACAGACCGAGATCAACAATGGGTCAAACCTCGGTCAGCTGCCGGTGAACGCGCAATCCTCAGTAGACGATGACAAGTTCCTGCAGCAGGGTTTTTCAATGCTCTCGTCCAACAGCCCCGGCGGTGTGGCTCAGTTCTGGGACCGCGACGCGCCGGCTGAAATGGCCAAAGTGTCAATGGAAGGTTTCCAAGAATTCATGGTCAAACCAGACAATGCTGACCGTATTCTGGCCAAGCTGGAACGCGCGCGAGAGCGTATCTACGACAACTGATCAGGCTTGGGCCGGGCTGAAGCCCGGCCTACTTGACCCGCTTTGTTGGGCAGGTTTCAGCCCGCCTTCACCTCAAGAAAACCCGGGACACCCATGACCACTGCCCCCGACGCCCCAGAACAGGAAAGCTGGTTTCACATAAACCAACAGCGGATCGCCCCGTGGCTATTTTTGGCTCCGGGCCTGCTGTTCTTCATGGTCTATGTGATCATTCCGGTCTTCCAGTCCTTCAACCTGTCACTTTACGAGTGGGATGGGTTGGGGGCCGCTGAATATGTGGGAATGCGCAACTATGAAGACTTATATTGGGAGTGGGTTGACCGGGACGCATTCTATATATCGCTCAAAAACAATCTGATCTGGCTGATCCTGTACCTTCTGGCCATTCCTACGGGCCTGTTCATTGCCTTGTTTTTGAACCAGACGGTCTGGGGTATCCGCCTTTACAAATCGCTGTTCTTCTTTCCATTTGTCATCTCTCAGGTTGTTGTTGGCCTCGTATTCACGTGGTTTTACGATCCTACTTTTGGCCTTTTGAATGAGTTTCTCGGCTTATTTGGAATGGGCCCCTTGAATGTGCTGGGTGATGAGCGCCTGGTCACCTATGGCATCATCGTCGCGGGCCTTTGGCCGCAAACCGCCTATTGCATGATCCTCTACCTCACCGGACTGAATGCCGTCGATCCAGAACAGATCGAAGCCGGACGCCTGGATGGTGCCAAAGGCTTGAGAATGCTGTGGCACATCATTCTGCCGCAGTTGCGCCCGGCGACTTTCATTGCATTCGTCGTGACAATCATCGGGGCGCTGCGCAGTTTCGACCTGATCTCAATCATGACACAGGGCGGGCCATTCGGATCCTCCCGCGTGCTGGCCTATTACATGTTCGAGGTCGCCCTGTCCGAATACGGTTTCCGGATGGGGTATGGCGCGGCAATCGCTGTGGTTCTGTTCCTGATCATGCTCTGCTTCATCGCCTATTTCCTCTGGTCGATGTATCGCGAAGAAAGGGGGCGCTAAGATGTTTCCCAAACCTATCGAAAAACAGCCGCGCGCCGCGCAGATCACCTATCAGGCGATGCTGCCAATTGCCCTGTTGCTGTGGCTTGGGCCCCTGCTGGCGGTGGCTCTGTTTTCGGTCAAACCTGCGGCGGACTTCACCAACGCCAACTATTGGGGCCTGCCATCCAGTTTTGAGGGCGCAGTCAATTACGGGCTGGTTTTCTTCAACTCTGACATGCCGCGGTATTTGCTGAACTCTTTCATGATCACTATCCCCACTGTGATCGGTGCCGTTGCCCTCAGTTCCATGACCGGCTTTGCACTAGGCATCTACAAATTCAAATCGAACCTATGGATCTTCTTCATGTTCGTAGCCGGCAATTTCGTGCCATTCCAGATCCTGATGGTGCCTGTGCGCGACCTGACCCTGGATTTGGGCCTCTACAACACAAAAACCGGCCTCGTCTTGTTTCACATCGCCTTTCAGACTGGCTTTTGCACATTGTTCATGCGCAACTTTATCCGGGCCCTGCCCTTTGAATTAATCGAGGCCGCGCGGGTCGAGGGTATCAGCGAATGGCGCATCTTCTGGTACGTGGTCCTGCCGCTGATGAAACCTGCAATAGCCGCGCTCAGCGTGCTGATCTTCACTTTCATCTGGAACGATTATTTCTGGGCGGTCGTCCTGACACAGGGCGCGGAAAGCCAGCCTGTCACAGCAGGCATCACCAGTTTCAACGCCCAGTTCCGTGCCGCCTACCAACTGATGAGCGCGGGCTCGATCGTAGCAGCGCTGCCACCGGTTGCCATGTTCTTCCTGATGCAAAAGCACTTTATCGCGGGCCTGACCCTCGGAGCTGTAAAATGACAAAGATAACATTCGTCGGAGCAGGTTCCACGATCTTTATGCAGAATATCGTGGGGGATGCCCTGTTAACGCCTGCTCTGGCGGACAGTCATTTTGCGCTGATGGACATCGACCCCGTACGCCTGATGGAAAGCGAAGCTGTAGCCCGCGCTTTGATCCGTTCCGTCCGGTCAAACGCGACAGTATCCACACATACAGATCGACGCGCGGCACTTGATGGTGCCGATTTCGTTATCACTGCCTTTCAGATTGGCGGGTACCAGCCTTGCACCGTCACAGATTTTGAGATCCCCAAGCAATACGGGCTGCGCCAGACCATCGCCGATACGCTGGGCGTGGGTGGCATCATGCGGGGGTTGCGCACTGTGCCGGTCTTGTGGGACGTGGCGCATGACATGATGCAGCTATGCCCTGATGCGACATTGCTGCAATACGTCAATCCAATGGCCATCAACACCTGGGCATTGGCTGAGAGATACCCATCATTGAAGCAGGTCGGCCTGTGCCACTCGGTTCAGAACACGGTGGCGGAACTGGCACATGATTTGGACCTGCCAAAAGACGACATTCGCTACAAGGTCGCGGGCGTCAATCACGTCGCCTTCTTCCTGCGACTTGAGTATCAGGGACAAGATTTATACCCCGCCCTTCGGCAAGGTTATGTCAGCGGCAGGATCCCCAAGGCGCCGCTGCTGATGCCGCGCTGCCCCAACAAGGTGCGCTACGAAGTGATGGACCACCTTGGCTATTTCTGCACCGAAAGTTCTGAGCATTTGGCAGAATACGTGCCATGGTTCATCAAAGACGGGCGGGCGGACCTGATCGAGAAATTCTCAATCCCACTGGATGAATACCCGACCCGCTGTGTGGAACAGATGAACAACTGGAAAGAGCAGGCCAAAACCCTGACTGACTGGCGCGACATAGCCGTCACTCGCAGCCATGAGTTTGCGGCAGACATAATGAACGCAATCATCTCTGACACCGCCTACGTGGCCTATGGCAATCTGCCAAACACCGGCCAGATACCTCAGCTGCCTATGGGGGCCGCTGTCGAAACACCGTGTCTGGTTGATGCAAATGGCATTCAGCCTTCTGTCATCACAGACGTCCCACCGCAGCTGATCGCCCTTATGCGTACCCAGATCAACGTTCAGGAACTCACAGTCAGGGCATTGGTCGACCAGAACCCCGAGCATATCTATCATGCAGCCATGATGGACCCGCACACCGCCGCCGAACTGGACCTGCGCCAAATTCGAAATCTGGTGAACGACCTTCTGTCTGCCCATGCCGACTGGCTGCCAGATTGGTGCCACCCATCTCGCGCCGCTTGAATTTCACCTTTTTACAAATACTCAAATCCACCCAGACCTAAAAAAGCATCACAGAACAATGTCAAAACGCCGCTCACAGCATTGGTACGGGAAACTCGACAAGGATGGGTTCATCCATCGATCCTGGATGAAAAATCAGGGTTTTCCTGATCACGCCTTCGATGGGCGGCCAATCATCGGAATCTGCAACACATGGTCGGAGCTGACCCCTTGCAATTCCGGCCTGCGCGATCTGGCCGAAGGGGTAAAGCGCGGTGTCTGGGAGGCCGGGGGCTTTCCCGTCGAATTCCCGGTCATGTCGTTGGGCGAGACCCAGATGAAACCCACAGCCATGCTGTTTCGCAATCTTCTGGCCATGGATGTCGAAGAGTCGATCCGCGCATATGGCATTGATGGTGTGGTTCTGCTGGGCGGGTGCGACAAGACCACGCCGGGCCAACTGATGGGCGCGGCATCGGTCGATCTGCCGTCGATCGTTGTCAGCTCCGGCCCTATGCTGAATGGAAAATATCGCGGTCAGGATATTGGCTCAGGAACAGATGTTTGGAAGTTTTCCGAAGCTGTGCGCGCCGGAGAGATGACCCTTCAGCAGTTCATGAGCGCCGAATCCGGGATGTCCCGCAGTGCCGGGGTTTGCATGACCATGGGGACAGCCAGCACCATGGCGTCTCTGGTCGAAGCGATGGGCATGAGCCTGCCCACCAATGCCGCCCTGCCCGCCGTTGACGCCCGCCGCATGGCCCTCGCCCATTTGACCGGCAAGCGGATTGTCGAAATGGTCGACGAAGACCTGAAACCATCGGACATATTGACCAGGGAAGCCTTCGAGAATGCAATCCTCGCCAATGCGGCCGTTGGGGGATCGACCAATGCCGTTGTGCATCTACTGGCGCTCGCAGGTCGCGTGGGCGTTGACCTGACGCTCAAGGACTTTGAAATCGGATCAGAGATTCCCCTTCTGGTGAACTGCATGCCCTCGGGCACATACCTGATGGAAGATTTCTGTTACGCTGGCGGTGTTCCGGCTGTGTTGAGCGAACTCAAACCTTTCCTGCGCCCGGCCAGAACGGTTCTGAACAAGGACATCTCGGCCCATTTCGAAGGTGCCGAATGTTTCAACCGCGACGTCATCCGCCCTTTCAACGATCCGGTGAAGCCCGCTGCTGGCCTTCGTGTTTTGCGCGGCAATCTTGCGCCCAACGGAGCCATCGTCAAACCTTCTGCCGCAACAGATGCCCTTCTTGAAACCGAGGGTGAGGCGTTCGTTTTCGAAAACATCGAAGACCTGAAAGCCAATATCGACCGGGATGATCTGCCGGTCACACCCAAAAGCATTCTGGTGCTCAAGGGATGTGGACCCAAGGGTTATCCCGGGATGCCCGAGGTGGGAAACATGCCGATTCCGGCCAGATTGGTGAAGGAAGGCGTTCGCGACATGATCCGTATCTCGGATGCCCGTATGTCCGGCACCGCCTATGGCACCGTCATCCTGCATGTCAGCCCTGAGGCACAGGCGGGTGGCACGCTTGCGTTGGTGAAAACCGGCGACCGCATCCGCGTATCTGCCAGCGCCGGCAAGCTTGAACTGTTGGTGGACGAAAAAGAATTGGACGCGCGCCGAGCCCAATGGAACCCAGACAAGCCACATTATTCCCGCGGGTATGCCAAACTTTATGTCGATCACGTGTTGCAGGCCGATCAAGGGGCCGATCTGGATTTCCTCGTCGGCAAAGACACCCGCCTTGTGACCAGAGAGAGCCACTGATGACCCAACCAGCGACATTTCATGACTTGAACGGGTCATCCGTCTATATCACCGGCGGAGGCTCGGGCGTGGGCGCAGCATTGACGGATGGGTTTCTGGCTCAGGGGGCCAATGTGGCTTTTATCGGCAGATCGGATGCCAGCGGTTTTGTCGAAGAGATGCGCGACAAACACGGCCGCGCACCTCTGTTCATGAAGGGTGACATGACCGACACCCAGCTTCTTCACACGACAATGGCCAAAGCCGCCAAAGCCCACGGCCCCCTGAACGTTTTGGTTAACAACGCGGCCAATGACCAACGCCATACACTTGAGGAAACCACGACCGAGTTCTGGGACTGGATGATCGAGGTAAACTTGAAAGCCTATTATTTCGCCTGTCAGGAAGCGGCCCGGCAAATGAAAGAAGGCGGCGTTATCATTAATTTCAGCTCGATCAGCTACATGATGGGCAATGCAGGCTATCCGATCTATACGACATCAAATGCGGGCATTACAGGGATGACTCGGTCTTTGGCCCGCGAACTGGGACCAAAAAACATACGTGTGAATGCGCTGGCTCCCGGTTGGGTCTTGACGCAAAAACAACTGGATATGTGGGCGACGCCCGAAGATTTGGCCGCGCATTTGGATCGACAATGCCTGAAAGAACATTTGACGCCCGAAGACATGGTTGCACCGACATTGTTTCTTGCATCCAACGCCAGCCGGGCGATGACTGGTCAGTGTATGGCGGTTGATGGCGGCGTCGTGGTTTCAGGGTGACACAATGAATACTGAATGGATCGCCGCCGATTGGGGCACATCTCACCTGCGGGTCTGGGCCATGCAGGGGGCAACGGTGCTGGACTGCGCGCAGTCCGACAAAGGTATGGCACGTATCGGAGCCGACGGGTTCCAGACTGCCCTGTTGGAACTTGTTGAAAACTGGCTGAAGGATGGCCCCATAGATGTGATCGCCTGCGGTATGGTCGGTGCACGCCAAGGCTGGGTCGAAGCACCTTATTCTACCGTTCCGTCGCAACCCTTGCCGCAAGTACCGGTCCGTGTTCCCAGCACAAACTCGCGCATCCGGGCCTTCGTCATACCCGGATTAAAGCAACTGAGCCCACCAGATGTGATGCGGGGCGAAGAAACACAGATCGCAGGGTTTTTGGGTGCTCGCCAGAACTGGGATGGTGTCCTCTGTCTTCCAGGAACCCATACGAAATGGGTTCAGGTCAGCGCAGGTGAAATCGTGAGTTTCCGGACGCTCATGACCGGAGAGCTTTTTGATTTGTTAAGTGCGCAATCTGTGCTGCGGCATTCGATAGGTGAAGGATGGGATGAAAATACCTTTGCCGATGCTGTGGCGGACACATTGTCCAAACCCGAACAATTGGCTGCGCGCCTGTTCGGCTTGCGGGCTGCGGACCTGCTGCATAATCAGGACAAAGGCATCGCGCGTGCGCGGCTGTCGGGACTGCTTATTGGTGCTGAATTGGCCGCAACCCGTCCCTATTGGCTGGGTCAACAACTGGCTATCATTGGTGCAGATGCCGTATCGCGGGTCTATGCGGCAGCGTTGAAACAACAGGGCGCTTTTGTTGAGACTGCAAACGCCACCGAAGCAACGCTGGCCGGACTGGCGCTGGCGCGAAACATGACAAGGCAAACCGCATGAGCCGCCCCATCATCGCCATTCTGCGTGGCTTGCGACCACAAGAAGCTGAAGCCGTTGGTAGAGTTATCATCGATGCAGGGATCGACCGGATCGAAGTTCCACTCAATTCGCCTGATCCGCTCGACAGCGTTTCCATACTGGCCCGCGCCTTCGAAGATCACGCCCTGATAGGCGCAGGTACTGTACTAACAGTTGATCAGGTGGACGCCGTCCGGAATGCCGGAGGCAGGCTGATCGTGTCACCCAACTATGATGCTGATGTGATCAAACGGTCTGTGGCGTTGGGGATGCACAGCTGGCCGGGTGTTTACACGCCGACCGAAGCTTTTGCCGCTCTCAAAGCCGGGGCCACAGGACTTAAGCTGTTTCCTGGCGTCATGGCAGGCCCTACAGGATTGGCCGCACTTCGACCCGTCTTGCCCAAGAAAACACGCGTCTTTGCCGTCGGTGGTGCCGGGCCTGAAAATTTCGACCAATGGATCAAAGCTGGTGCCGATGGATTCGGGATTGGATCAGCGCTGTACAAACCCGGCATGGACACAGTCGAAATCGCAGAACGCGCGGGGCAGATCGTGGCAGCCTTTGACAAGGCGGCAGGATGAGTACGGTCTTTGACGACCGCCCATGCGCGTTGGGCGAAGGTCCGCTATGGCACCCCGCTCGGCAACAGCTATTCTGGTTCGACATTCTCAACAAACGCCTGATGACGCGCGAAGGCGTAAATCAGATAAGCTGGGATTTCGATGAACATGTCTCTGCCGCTGGCTGGGTGGATCGCGATACACTGCTTTTGGCGTCGGAAACGGGTCTTTGGCAGTTTAACTTGAAGTCCGGGCATCGAGCGCTGGTCACGCCGCTCGAGGCAGACAACCCAATCACCCGCTCGAATGACGGTCGCGCTGATCCCTGGGGCGGTTTCTGGATCGGTACGATGGGCAAACAGGCTGAAGCCGGGGCCGGATCAATCTATCGGTTCTGGAAAGGTACACTCAGATGTCTCGTGTCGGATGTGACGATTTCCAATGCAATCTGTTTTGCCCCGGTTCGATCCGTGGCCTATTTCTGTGACACGACGGTCAGGCAGGTCAGGCGCTGGAGCTTGAATGCAGAAAGCGGATGGCCCGAAGGAGAAAGCACGGTATTTCTGGACTTACGCAAAGAATGCCTGAACCCGGACGGTGCGGTGGTTGATGCCGACGGCAACATCTGGATCGCGCAATGGGGGGTTGGACGTGTCGCGGCCTACACGCCCGAAGGTCAATTCCTAAAGGCCATTTCCTTCGACGCGTTACATACGTCCTGCCCGGCCTTTGGCGGCGACAGCTTAGGCACGCTGTTCTGCACCTCAGCGCGCCAAGGGTTGAGCAACGCGGATATTGAATCCCAACCCACCAACGGCATGACCTTTGCAATGCCAAACGCGGGGCGAGGGCAGGCAGAACACAGGATCATATTATGAAGCCGGAACTTGGTGTGTGTTACTACCCTGAACACTGGCCCGAGGCGATGTGGGCGGAAGATGCCGCGCGCATGGTGGACACTGGCATCTCGTGGGTGCGCATAGGAGAGTTCGCCTGGAGCCGGCTGGAGCCCCACCCCGGAACCCTGCAATTCGAATGGCTGGACCTTGCGGTTGAAACACTTGGCAAGGCGGGATTGAAAGTCGTGCTTGGCACACCAACAGCAACGCCACCGCGTTGGATGCTGGACAAACATCCGGACATGCTGGCCGTGGATGCACATGGAAACGTGCGCAAATTCGGGTCACGGCGACATTATTGCTTTAGCCACCAGGGTTATGTCGATGAATGTGTCCGTATCGCAAGGGTCCTGGGGAAGCGCTATGGTCACAACCCGTATGTGGCGGCATGGCAGGTCGATAATGAGTATGGGTGCCACGACACAACCGTCAGCTATAGTACCCCGGCTCTGAACGCATTCAGGCGCTGGCTGGCTGTTCAATACAGTTCCATAGAACAGCTGAACAAGGCCTGGGGAAACGTGTTCTGGTCGATGGAGTACCGTAGCTTCGATGAGGTTGATTTACCCAATCAAACTGTAACCGAGCCTAACCCCGCTCATGTACTGGCGTTCCGTCGGTTCAGTTCAGATCAGGTTGTGGCATTCAACAAAGCTCAGGTCGATGTGTTGCGACCTTTGACCGATGCGCCGCTGTTGCACAACTACATGGGCCGTATTCTGGATTTCGACCATTTCGAGGTTGGCGCGGATCTGGATATTGCGACTTGGGACAGTTATCCGATCGGATTTCTATCGGACCGATTGGAAGATGACGAAGCCCACAAGACCGCCTTTCTTCAGCAAGGCGATCCGGACATGCAGGCGTTTCACCATGATCTTTACCGGGCAGTAGGCCGTGGCCGATGGTGGGTGATGGAACAACAACCCGGTCCTGTGAATTGGGCGCCCTATAACCCGGCACCCCTGCCCGGAATGGTACGGTTGTGGTCGCTTGAGGCTGTCGCCCACGGTGCTGAGGTTGTGAGCTACTTTCGATGGCGCCAAGCCCCCTTTGCACAGGAACAGATGCACGCGGGTTTGCTGACACCGGACAATCGCCCTGCCCCTGCCTTGCACGAGGCCCGTCAGACAGCGGATGAGCTATCCACATTGGGCGAGGTGCATCAGGCGCAATCCAAAGTTGCCATACTGTTTGATTACCCCTCGGACTGGGCCTGGACATCGCTACCGCAAGGAGCAGGCTTTGATTATTTCCGGTTGGTCTTCTCAGCTTATCGTGCATTGCGCCGGGCGGGGTTGTCGATTGATTTCGTTTCGTCCAATGACCTGTCCGCGCATTATGCACTGATCCTTGCCCCCGGACTGGCAACGATTGACCCGGATTTGGAGCGTAGGTTAACGGACAACTCGGATCTGGCAATCCTCGGCCCGCGCAGCGGCGCAATTACCCGTGATTTCCAGATCCCCGCCGCTGGTCGACCTGGCCTGAAAGGGTTGGACTGCAACGTGGATTTGGTCGAAACACTGCCCCCCGCTGTCAACCGGACGGTCCGAGGCGGCGGCGCGGCACAGCATTGGATTGATCGCCTTTCAGGATCAGCCGAAGAAACTCTGAGGTTTGATGACGGAGCGCCTGCGCTTATGGCAGGGGACGGGCTTTGGTATCTTGCAGGCTTCCCAAACGAAATATTATGGGATCGAGTCGTCGGTCTGGCTGCGGGAAAAACGGGATTGAGCCCGAAGCCAATGCCGCCAGGACTGCGACTGCGTGAGACAGCCGATCACGTGTTCTTGATCAACTATAACGCTGAACCGGTGGTCTGGAACGGGTCGACCATTGGCGGTTGTGATGTGAAAATCCTGAAGCGCAATCTGCCCGGACAGATTTGAATTCTGTCCGGGCAAATGCGTTGGTTGCCGCTTAGCACAGCGATTAGTCGCTTTTCAGGCTGTTGGGGTCAAACACCCCTCCGAAACCACTGTTGTTGGATGGCTCACTCTCGGATTCAGAAGTACCTTCGTTGCTTTCATTCTCGCTACCATCCAGCGAGTTCGGAGCGAAGACATTACCAAAACCGCTGTTATTTGACGGCTTTGGCGCGGTTTGGGCATCACCCTGCCCGGCTTTTTCCGCCTCCTGCTGTTTGCGGCGTTCCTCACGCTGCTTGCGAAGTTCCTGAATGCGTTGTTCCGCTTCCAGCTGTTTTTGCTCGCGAACATCGGCAATGCATTGCGCCGGACTGTAGGTCGCCGCTGTGCCGATAACGGTGATCGTTACAACCGCAAATGCGACCAACAACACGGCGGCCATGTTACCGGCAAAGAAACTGGGCAGCTTGATCTTTCCAGCCAGTTCCTCGACCGTTGCGTTCTTACGCGCCGCGGCCACCAGTTCCTGACGTTTCAGCTTGGCTTCGTTAAGCAGAGCGAAGAAAACCGTCAGCGCAACGATGATGAATGCCAGCGCCGAGATCGCAGGCGTGATGCCGTAGCGAACCTTCTGAGCCAGCTCAATCGTCAGCGTCGGGTATTCACCAAAGGTGAAAGTGGTGGTGTTGTAGTTCTCGAACGAAGCCAAGAATGCCAGCACCGCCGCCGAGGCAATCGCCGGGCGCATGAACGGCAGCAGGATTTTGCGGAAAGCCTGAGCGTGGCTGGCCCCAAGGTCCAGCGCAGCCTCGGTCAGGGCGACATCATAACGCTGCAACCGCGCCACCAGCACCAGCATACAGTAACTGGCGATGAAGGTGGATTGGCCGATCACCGTCAGGAAAATACCGTTCGACAGAAAGCTGTCTGCACCCAGCCCCAGCATCCGGTTGATCCGGTCCCAGAAGACCAGCGTCGAGATACCAAGAACCACACCGGGGATCAGGATCGGTGCGATGATGACAGTATAGTAGGTCGCGCGAAGCTTCGGCCAGATCTGGGTCAGCATCAGCGCGCCTGCCAAACCCATCGCCACGGACAGGATCACTGTGCCGATTCCGATGATCAGCGAGTTCTTGATACCGTTCAGGATGCGCTGATCCTGAAACAGTTCGCCAAACCACTGGAATGTCAGACATTCCCATGGGCTCATTCGGGGGAAGCCGGACGAGTTGAACGCGGTGATCGACATGATCACAAGCGGGCCCAGCAGATACAGGAAGAAGATCGCCAGATAGACCCAGATGCTTATACGGAGGAAGGAATTGTTCATTTCCCGATATCCCCCATGTTCACTTTGAACAGGCGCATCATGGCCAGCACGAACAGAATACAAGTGACCAGCAGAACGATCGCGTAGGCGGCGCCCTGTGGCCAGTCGTTGTTGTCATTGAACTGCTGATAGATCAGTTGGGTGAACCACAGACTGGACGGCCCGCCCAGAATTTGCGGCGCAGCCAACGCACCGGCGGACAACATGAAGACCATGGTACAGCCCGAGCTGATCCCCGGCTTGGCATAAGGAATGACCACACGCCAATGTATCCGCCACCACGGCGCCCCAAGGTCGCGTGCTGCTTCGATCTGGTTTTTGTCCAGACTTTCAATCACGTTATACATCGGGAAAATCATCAGCAGAATGTAGGCGTATCCCAGACCCGCATAGAGCGCGATGTCATTGCGAATGAAGTCGAACGGCGTATCCCAGATGCCCAGTCCCGTGAACAACGTGTTCAACACACCTGTTTCCCCAAAGATGATGCGCAGCGCAAAGGCGCGCAGGATTTCGTTGATCCAGTAAGGGATGATCAGCATGATCGCAAAGATACGAATATGGCTACCTTCGGCCTGACCCAGGTAATAGGCAATCGGATAGCAGATGATCAGGTTGAAAACCGTCACAAAAACCGCAGCCACAAGAGTTCGGAAAAACACCCTCAGATCAACGGTGTTGTAGTCCTGACTGCCGCCTTCGGGGCCATAAATCAGATATTTGTAGTTCTCTAGCGTATATACGTCTTTGGGTCCGCCGATCTCTGGCGGCGGCAGGTTCGGACGGAACGAGAAGTCCAACATCGACAGCTGCGGAAGGATGATCAGGCCGATGGTCCAGAACAGAACCAGACCCAGGATCGCCACTCCCATGCCGGTGCCGTTGCGATTGAAGAAGTCTTTCAGAAACTGGGGCATGAGTATTTCCCCTTATTCTGCAGCCAGTTCACCCGCAGGAACGATGACGGCATTATGCGTCTTGTATTCCAACGTGATGTTCTGTCCGGTGTGGTCCTCGAAGGATTGTCCATGGTTCGGGATCGACACCTTGATCTCTTTTCCGCCTTCACCTTCGGTAAAGATGTTGAAGACGTTGCCTTCGAATTCTTCGTGGTTGACCCGCGCGGTAACAAAATGGTCTCCCGAAGCCCCCTCGGGCGCAATGGCGAAAGCTTCGGGGCGAATGAACATCATCGCACTATCGCCTTCTTTCATCTTGCCTTGGTTGGCGGTCGATATCCGTGCAACCAGGTCGCCCGAACGGTTGGTCGAGATCAGCGCCTCGTTGCCCATGACCTGTTTGATCTTGCCACGGAAAACGTTGTTTTCGCCGACAAATGAGGCCGCGAAAGCCGTGTTGGGATCGTTGTAGATGGTTTTACCGTCGGCAATCTGGTCAATCACACCTGCACGCATGACGGCGATATTGTCTGACATGGTCAGTGCCTCGCCCTGGTCGTGTGTGATGTAGATAAAGGTAATGCCCACACGCTGCTGTATCTCACGCAGTTCCGTTCGCATGTGCTGGCGCAGTTTGAGGTCAAGTGCCGACAAAGGTTCATCAAGAAGCAGAACATCCGGCTCGGCGCAAAGGGCGCGAGCGATGGCCACTCGCTGACGCTGACCCCCAGACAATTCGCTAGGAAGTTTGTCGCCTTGCCCCGGCAGCGCGATCATGTCCAAAAGCGCATCAGCGCGCTTGCGCCGTTCGGCGCTGCTGGCACCTTTGATTTCCATCGAGAACGTGATGTTCTCCCAGACCTTCATCAAGGGAAACAACGCCAGGTTCTGAAAGATCAGAGCAGTGGGGCGTTTGTTAGGTCCGATGCCCCGCATGTTCTTGCCGCCGATCAGAACATTGCCTTCGCTAGGCTCGAGAAAGCCGGAAACAGCCCTTAAGATCGTTGTTTTTCCGCAACCCGAGGGCCCGAGGAACGAAAAGAAATCGCCCCCGTTTATATTGACGTTTGCATCGCGCACGGCGACGAAGTCACCGAAACGGATCCACAGGTTTTCCAGATCGACTCCGACCCCTGCACTCATTTTTGGTATCTCCCTGAGGTGTGTGCTGTCACCACACCACATAGCTTTCCGTTACGCCGGAGCGGCGCACAGATTGTTGCCCCCCGCAGAACGCGAGGGGCATGGTTTCAGATCGCTTATGCGCTCTTGAACTTGTTGACGAACTCGGTCCGCGTTTCAGCATACCATGGTGCTTCGGCCGGCCACGGGTTGAGGTTGGCCAGCGAGTCGCCCGGATAGGCCTCGGCAAAGTTCTTCTTGTAGGTGTCGCCAGAATACTGGTCAGCCCCCAGAACAGGAGAGTTGTACCCGTGGCTGTCGATGGCAACACCGGCAGGTTTGGCCTGATAGGCGAAGTCGATGAAGGCATAGATCTGGTCGATATTCGCCGCACCAGATGGAATCGACATCCCGTCAACCCATGCCATCGCCCCTTCGATAGGCGCCTGATAGTGCACCGGTTCACCAGCCGATTTCAGTGCCAGTGGCGGACCGTCCCAGGTCTGACCGACAACAACACCTTCGTTCAGAAGGCCGTTCTTCTGCGTGTCGGCGTCGTTCCAGATCAGCTTGATGCGATCCTTACGTGCAATGCACCAGTCGGTGATCTGTCCCCAGACCTTGCGCATGGTTTCTTCATCGCCATATGCGGCCCAGACCGAACCCGGCTCCATCTCGCCGGAACGCTCCATGTAAAGACCAGCGCCAAGCATCATAGAATGCGCGCGGCCCATGGTCTTGCCTGCGTTTTCTTCCGACCAGACGTCGCCATAGGATGGTGCATCCCCAGCCGGCAGCCACAAGTCGGTGCGGTATGCAATACCTTCGGTGCCCCAGATATGCGGCAACCAGTGGACCCCGGCGCCGCCAAAGTTCCAAGCATCCGTACCGATTTTGGCCATGGCAGGGTTCACCAAGTCGACCGGAACCTTGTTCATGTCAAAGGGCTGCAACAGCTCCAGCGGCTCCCACTGCAACGAGCGGTTGTTGGTCGGTGAGACGATGTCAAAGCCCTGACCTTTGGTTGCCTTCATCTTGTTGATGATTTCTTCGTTTGAGCCGATCCCGGTGTAGTTCACCTTGATGCCGGTAAGGGTCTCAAACTCTTCGATAAAGCTGGGCGGCAGGTAATCCGACCACATCAGGATGTTGATTTCACCGGACGACGCCAGTGCGCTCTTGCTGTAAAGAGGCGCGGCAAGTGCAGCGGCACCCGCTCCTTTCAAAACAGTGCGTCTGGAAAGTGATGATTTGGTAACCATAGTGTTCTCCCGTTGTTGGACTCGATTTTTTTGTTTTCTATTCATAGGACTTTCTGCGCCCATCCGTCAGTCCAAAAGTGACAGTTTGCGAAAATCTTATGTCCAGTTTCGCGATTTGACACGTCTAAGCTGAATTATGAGGCGCCGCATTCTCCTGCCAAACGGTAATGTCCTTTGGATTGACCGGATCTGAACCAAGCAAAATTTGACGTGCAAGGCCAACAGGCAAAGGCTTTGAAACGTCACTGAAGTTGAACGCGTAGTAGGTCGAGCCGCGTTGGGTTATGCGCAAATCGGGATCGCAAGGCGTTGCATTTATCCCAGCCCAGTTCAGTACCTCACCGACAATCGCTTGCAAAAGCTCATTACGCGGAACCATTGCCAGATAGGTCGTGCGGTCAGAACGGATGACCGCCGGGCTGGCATCGCAATAAGCGCTCTTGAAGCGGGCCAAAACGTGCTCTTTGGTTTCGACGATTTCACGCCAGCCCGTGAATTCGAGTTGCTGACCATCGGGAAGAATCACAGCCTCCTGCGCAAGTGAAGGGAGTGATTCGACGCGCGTGACACGGATACCTGTTAACTTTGCCAGTTCGCCCGGAGCCAGATTGGAAGGAGTGTTCATCCCGGATGTCTTGCTGCCGGAACGGGCACCTATCAGTATCTTGGCTCCCGAAGCGTCAAGCTTGTCTGCAAGGTCAGCCGTCACGATCATGCTTTGCGGTAATACGATGAGGGCATAGTCGCTCAGTTCATCTTCAGGGCCAACAAAATCAAGATCGACCCCAAAACCACGAATAGCAGTGTGCCACTCGCGAAAAATCTGGACATTGGGGAAATCCCTGTCATGCGGCAGGATATCCGCCGCCCAGATCGAGGTATAATCCAGCAGCATTGCAACCCGCGCTTTTGCCCGCCTCTCGGGTGGCAAAATGGCGCGATCCTTCACGATCTGGGCCAATTCAACAGCGGCCTGATCCAGGCTGCCATCTGACCGCAATATCGCTGTATGGTATTGTTCTTGAGCAGATTTTGCCTGTCGCCAGCGAAAGAACATCACGGCTTGCGCGCCATGTGCATAGGCCGCCCAGGTCCAAAGCCGAACCATCCCCTCTGCCGGAGAGGGGTTCTTATCGGCCCAATCTACCGGACCCGGCTGCTGTTCCAGAACCCACATCCGACCGCGCCCCTGACTGCGATATAAATCACAATGAAATCCCTGATAGTCCGGTGCGCCGGTGCGCAGATAACGGCGCTTTTCTTCATCCGAAAGGGAAGAGCCCAATAGGTTCCCCAGCGGGTAACTGTCGAACCCGACAATATCCAGATCAGCAGCCACGACGTGGTGATCGAACTCGAAACTGCCTGCCATAAAGTTATGGGTGATATCCCGGCCCGGCGCATATTTGCGCAGAACATCCACCTGCGTTTTGTTGAACAGCCGAACCCGCTCTGAAGAATAGCGCGCGAAATCCAGCGCGTGGGCTGGATTGGGCATGGCGACCAGCCCGTTGGGCAGTTCGATCTGACCAAACCGTGAGTAAAGCGACCCCCAGAAAACGGTTCCCCACGCGTCGTTCAATACGTCGATTGCACCATATCGTTCCTCCAACCAGTTCTGAAAACCAGTCCGCGCGGCATCGGAATAGCTGAGAACTGTATCGTGGTCGTTATACTCATTGTCGATCTGCCACGCTTGTACATACGAATTCTGACCATATCTGCGAGCGTATTCGGTTGCGATCCTTTGCGCCTCGGTCAGATAAACCTCACTGGAAAAACAATAATGCCTGCGCGAACCGAACCCTCTGACCCGACCATCCGGCCCTACAGGCAGGATTTCGGGGTACTCATCGATCAACCATTTTGGGGGGGCGGCTGTTGGGGTGGACATCATGACCCGCAGACCGGCTTGCCCCAAAATCTCAATCACCTCATCCAGCCAGCCCCAGTGGAACTGACCGCGCGCGGGTTCGATCAGGCCCCAGGTGAATTCAGCAATCCGCACCCAATCCAACCCCATATCTGCCATTCGGGCAGCATCGTCTCGCCATTGCAAAGGGTCCCACTGTTCGGGGTAGTAACAAACCCCAAGTTCCAGCGCGCTCATCGTGTGTCCTTTGCCGTGCGTCGTTCGATCCACTTCAGGAAACTGGCGCAGCCGAGTGTGAGAACGACATACAGGATTGCTGCCGTGTTGAAGGGGGCAAAGGGCAAAAAGCTAGCCGCCTGAAATTCTCGCATCCTCTGGGTCATGTCGCGGACGGACAGGATTGACAGCAATGACGTGTCCTTGATCATCGCGATAAACTCATTGCCAAGCGGTGGAGCTACAATCCGAAGGGCTTGCGGCAGAACAATAAGCCGCGCCGTATGCCATCGCGACAAACCCAGAGAGCTGCCCGCTTCCAATTGGCCTTTTGGTATCGCCTCGATCCCGGACCGGAAAATTTCGGCCATATAGGCGGAATAACCAACCGAGATCGCGATAATCCCCCGTGTCATATTGGTCATATCGATACCGCCGCCGGTAACATCCTTGACTGCGCCCGCCAGCGGCAAACCGATATAAAGAATGATCACCAGCATCGGAATGCCACGTATCGTATCCACGAAAAACTCGGCCCCGACCGCAAGCGGATGCAGCTTATGCTGAGCCCCGCCGATGGTCAGTGTCAGCAACAAAAACCCGAGCACGGCAAATGCCAGGGCTGGATTGCGGTACTTGTCGGGTAGAAATCTTGTTTGCCACAGGACCGGATAACCTTGCGAATGCGCCTCCTCCGGGATAAAAGCGCCCGAGACACTGTCGACCGTTTCGATTTGTTCAAGCGCGGCAGTGGCATCGGTTGCGCTGCGGATGCGATACTGCTGACCGCCGGCCCCATCGAACTCGCCAAACCGGATAATGTCAGCCTGCGCCTGCGGCGTGCCGCGCACAACCGCGATACGCCCCTCGGTGCTGCCCACCAGAACAAAGCTGACCTGCGGCTGCATGAAGAAAAAGGCCGAGGCTGCCAACAATGCCAAACTGATCGAACCATAGACGACCGTCGTACGTGCCTTTGGTTTGAACGATTGCAGCCCGACCCAGACCAAACCAAGAATGGCCGCGAAGATATAGGCAAAAATGGCCGCACGGAATGTAATGGCCACCCCGGTTGCGAACTGCCAATGAGCCATGAACATGAGATAAAACAGAACCGCGCCCGTGAGACACTCCAACCCCAACAAGACGCGCCTGCGCCAGGGCGGCTGCAAACGTGCCGAAATCAGGCATAGTGCGACGACAGCCGCGTAAACTGTGAGGAAAACTTGTAGTCCCGACTGAACCTTGGCGATCACGTCCGGAAACAGTACCCAGGTCTGACTGGATCGATCGATAAGGGGTGAGGTGTTTTCGCTGAGCGCATGAAAGAAGACCGACTCGGCAAATGGCATCAGAAGCTGCGGAGAAACAAAGCTGATGACCAAAAGCGCCGCAGCAGCCGGTAACGCAGCAAGCGCACTGAACCTCAACCAGCCGGGGGAGTTTTGTGAAAACCGCGCGTACCGGGCGCAAAGATATCCAAGGATCGCAACGGTCGAAATCAGCAGAAACCCTACAAAAATGGGCCCCGCGTCGATGCCGATCCCCAGAATTGCGACCAACGACCGCAAGTATTTTGAGGATGTAGCGAACAGGTAGATAATAAAGGGCGCTGCAGCGAGCAACACCAGGTTACTCGGGCGGATCGTGCTGAGGCGCGACATGGAAATTCTCCGCTAAAACAAGGCCCGGCGGTGCTGACCGCCGGACCAAAAAAGGGCGCTAATGGATCAGTTGGTGCCCCAGTATTTGGCCGTCAGCTCGTCCAGTGTTCCGTCCTCCTGTATGGCTTTCAGACCAGCGTTAATTGCATCCACTGTCGGATCACCTTCCTGAAACACGATGCCTAACGGGTCGGATTGCAGGCCTGTAATGCCAACAGTCAATTCGCCCGCAAATTCCTGTTCATAGGCCGCCGCCGAAGTGCCATCGATGATCACGCCCTGAACGTCCGCGTTCTGAAGCGCCAGAATGGCGGCCGAGAAGTTGTCGTAAAGGCTGACATTCTCGCGCCCGACAAGCTCTTCCGCCAATTGGGCGTTGGTCGTCGCGGTTTGCGCGGCCAGTTTCTGGCCACCGGCTTTGAAGTCCTCAAGTGTCATGTCAGAATTATCGACCTGCAACAGAATGGCTTGGCTGACAACGATGTAAGGCTCGGAAAAGTCCATGGTTTCTTCGCGTTCCGGTGTGATCGACACGCCCGAGATAACCAGATCGAACTCACCCTGCTGAAGGGCCGCAAAGATACCGTCCCAGGCGGTGTTTACGAAGTTGGGAACGCAATTGACCTTCGCGCAGATCGCATTCATCACATCGACATCAAAGCCCACGATCTCTCCGGTTGTTTCATCCACGGTTTCCATCGGTGGGTATGTCGCATCGGTTCCGATTTTCAGAACACGACCCTCTAGGTCGGCAGCAATAACCGCTGGAGCAATCAGTGTCGTGAGTGTGGCAGCGGCAAGTAGGTTCTTAATCATGTTCAGGTACTCCTTTGTTGGATCAGGTGGTCTGCGCCGCTTCCGGCGCCGGGGTGTCAGGTTGCCGCTCGATCAATGTGGCCCTGATCTTTTTCTGAACCTCGGACGGATCGACCCCGTCCAAAGCTTTCAACATGAACTCACCCAGCAGACGGCTTGTTTCAGCAATCGGCAAGTAATAAGTGCTGGGTGGCGGTACAAAATACTGGCTGAGCTTCAAGTCATCGTTCGAGATGACCACAACGTCCCTGCCAACCTGCACTCCGGCTTTGTCGGCAGCTGACAGCGCCCCAAGGGTTATGGCCTCATTGGCGCAGATGATGGCGCTCGGCGGTTTCGGCAACTGCATAAGCGTCGCAAATTTCTGCTGACCGGATTCCGCGGTGGTCGGGCCGGTGGAAACCAGTGCCGGATCGAACTCCACACCGCATTCTGACAGCGCATCAGCATAACCCCGGCGGCGTTGTTGCGCATAGATCAGGTCATCCGGCGGGTTTATCAAAGCGATGCGACGATGCCCCAGCGCAAGCAGCCGGGTCGTGGCATCATAGGCCGCTGCCTGACTGTCGAGGTCCACATAAGGATGCGGTTGAGGGCTGTCGCTCATGCCGTATGTGACAAAAGGAAAGCCCTGCCCCTGCAGATACGCGACGCGTTCATCATGAACCCGCGTGCCGGAAAAGATCACGCCATCAGCCTGCCCTTCCTGCACGATAGACTTCAACGTCTGCAGCGCGGCCTCGCCATCACATGCGCTGAATACGCTCAGCTGATAGCGTGATCCTATTAGCGCGTTGGATATTCCGGCCAGAATACGCGTAAACTCTACACCTTCCCACTCTTCCGCCGCATCATTTGAAACACTGACCATGACCGCAATTCTATAGGATTTATTAGTGCGCAGCTTTAGGCCATCCAGATTCACCCGGTATCCCAGCTCCGATGCAACTTTCTGAATCTCTTCCCGGGTTTCCCGCTTCACCGATACGGAATCCCGCAAGGCATTCGAGACTGTGCCAACGGAATACCCGGTACTTCTGGCAATCGATTTGATCGTCGCCCGCGCCATCACTCAAATCCTGCCAATTGTTCCGTCAAAAACGACCGACCCGTTTGCAGCGTGCGTACGTGATCTGCGGTTTCGTCATGTTCGACAAACAGGTCCGTGCAGTTGGTCGAGGAAAGCGCGCGCAAGGTTGCGTTCCAGTTAACCACGCCTTCGCCCATATCGCGCCAGCGCGCGTCACCTGTTCCGCCTGCTGGGTCAATATCCTTTGCATGCACGGACAGGATTCGATTGGCGTTGCGGCGGATCGCGTCCGCCGGATCCAGGCCAGCCGCAACCAGCCAACCGATATCTGGCTGCCAAAAGACATCTCCGCCGGAAAGGATCAGGTCAAGAGGTGTGTCGCCAGCCTCACCGATAAGATCAAAATCATGATTGTGATACGCAAGGCTGATACCATGATCTGTCAGTTGGTTTGCCCATTTGGACAACTGGCCCGACACCGCCCTCCATCCCTCGGCAGCGTCGGGCCGCACCTGGGGCGCCAGCCAAGGCATGACAGCCACCCGGCATTCCATTAGGTTTAATACTTCGACGATATCCGTAAATCGCCCTTCAAACTCTTCCCAATCAAAATGTGCTGACCGAACAGTAAGGCCTGACCCGATAATAATGCCAGCCATCTGAGCGGGGGTCAGGCCATGCAAGCCGGTGGTTTCGACATCTGAATACCCGCAGGCCGCAACCAATTGCAGTTGATCTGCAAGATCACCGCATTGTCGCACTGTGTAGAGTTGGGCAGAAACTCGCATCCCTCACCATTGAAACGTTTCAATTAAGGTGGATTATGAATTATAACCATGTCAAGCGCCGTATAGATGCGATCCGTACGGCCAACCCTGAATAAAGCGCCGAGCCTTTGCCCAAAACCCAGATGGGGTGGGAAATCGAGCCATTTACCCTCAACCGATTTCTGATCCGAACAATGAAGGGCTATACGAGAGGGCCACCAATCTGTATCACCGAAACCGGTATGGCGAGCGCGGAACGTCTTCAGAACGATGATCGCATCGATTATCTCGACCGACACCTGACCGCCGTACGGGACGCTTTGGCACAAGATGTTCCGGTAAAGGGCTGTTTTGTCTGGTCACTACTGTGACATATGCGAATGGCCTTCGGACGTGGAAGAAGGTTTAGACTGGTGGACGTGAGTATTGAAACGCTTGAGAGAACACCAAAAGCGTCGTTCATGGCGCTCAAGTCTGCCCTTTCCGGGGGTCAGAACGTCTCTCAGCCGTTAGCGCAACCATCCGGTGCGGTGCATGAGCATTGGAATCTGGTTGCTGACATAGGGGGCACCAACACACGGCTGGGCGTGGTTACGAACGGAGAGCTGACAGACCTGCGCAAGCGCCCGACGGGGACACTGGAAGATCTGCTTGAAGCGTTTCACGCGCTTCGGGATGAAATCGGAACAAATCCGCAGGCAGTGGTGGCGGCGGGGGCGGGCCCTGTCCGAAACGGCACGATTCGGCTGACAAATGCCAATCTGGACCTGTCCGAGGCCGAATTGGCCAAGGCCACCGGTGCCAGTCATACGTTTGTAATTAATGATTTCACCGCTGCAGCCTGGTCGGTAGCAGAAGTAACCCAGAAAGATGTTGCCGTCTTGCAAGGTCACGCAACACCGCCCGCAGGCACGCGATTGGTGGTGGGTCCTGGCACCGGGCTTGGCGTGGGAGCGTTGCTGTTTTCCGAGGGCCACTATCATACAGTCTCTGGTGAAGGTGGGCATGTGGGTCTGTATCCGCGTCACCGAGACGAAGTTGACATCTTTGAAGCAGCCCGCGGGATTGCGCCCGAGTGTTTCTTTGGTGACAGCCTCGCGCTGGAAGCTGAAATGTTCCTCAGCGGTACGGGCTTGCCTATCCTCTATCAGGCGATCGGGCTGGCGGCAGGCCATGTTCAGACACCAACGCGCTCGGCGAAAGACATCCTGCGCGACGCCCGCGACCATTCTGACCCCGTCGCGGTAAAGGCAGCTCGGATGTTCAACACCCATCTGGGAGCTTTGATGGGCGACATGGCTGTCACACTGATGCCTGCGGGCGGAGTGTTTCTTGTTGGCGGCGTCGCGGAAAAGAACCGCTGGTTGTTCGGTGATGAGTTCAGAGAGGCATTCAACGGCGGCGGCCGTTTCAGCGAACTGCGCCGCTCGTTGAACCTGTATGTATCCGAGCAAGCAGAGTTCGGCATCATCGGGGCGAACAATTTCTGCAAGAACGCTTTGATGCGATAACAGGTCTTCCTGACAAAATAATCTGAAAAGGACTACGAAATGATCCTGTGCTGTGGTGAAGCCCTGATCGACATGATTTCCGAGCCGACAGTGTCGGGCGCACAAGGATTTGTACCGCACACAGGTGGGGCGATATTGAACACGGCGGTCGCAGTCGGTCGTCTGGGTGTTTCCGTCGGAATGCTGACCGGTGTGTCGTCTGACATGTTTGGCCAACAAATTACTAAGGCGCTGATTTCAAGCCATGTTGACACGTCACATGTGGTCGTCTCTGACCGCCCCACGACCCTTGCGTTCGTACAGCTAAAAGACGGTCACGCCACTTACGGCTTTGTTGATGAAAACACCGCTGGACGAATGCTGCAACCCGAGGACATGCCGGACCAGCTTACAGCCGTGTCCGCCTTATATCTTGGGGGTATCAGCCTGGCATGTGAACCCTGCGCGGATGCCTATGCCTCCCTTCTGAACCGCCACGGAGCGGATCGCGCAGTGATGTTGGATCCGAATATCCGACCGGATTTCATCAAGGATCAGACCCGGTATCGAACCCGTCTGAACCGCATGATTGCGCAGTCCGATATTGTGAAGGTTTCAGACGAAGATCTTGATTGGATCATCCCAGGAGCCGAACCCGAGGCCGCCAAAGCGTCCCTTTTATTGCAGACCGGTCCGTCTGCCCTCATCGTGACCAGGGGTGGCGACGGGGCGAACGGGTACTTGGCCGACGGTTCCAAGGTTTCGGTTCCTGTAAAACCTGTTCAGGTTGTCGACACGATCGGCGCGGGCGACACGTTTAATGCTGGGGTTTTGACCGAACTCAGCCGCGCAGGGCATTTGACAAAGCAAGGGCTGCGCAATCTGACCCCCGAAAGCTTGCGGGCGGCCATGGCGTTGGGCGCAACTGTTGCCGCCGTAACAGTATCACGCGCCGGGGCAGAGCCGCCCTGGGCACATGAAATTTGATTGCCTTCAACAACCGCAAAAAGGAACTGGTGACAATCGCATCGAGGCCGAGGGCCGTGGCTACGGAGTTTGCGACCGCCTGGCAGGCTCACAAATTACGTTGGGCCACGGCAGAATAAGCACCTATCGCTTCCGGGCAATGATCCACACGGGATGATATGTCAGTGAGACCCCGCAGTCCGTGCCGAATTCCTTAGCGTATTCGTTTTCGAACCGAGCCAGCGTGGACTTGGTCCATGTCCCTTGCGCCCTGCCATTTACACCTGTTCTTCGCAAATACCTAAGAACCTCGCGGGGCGTATCGAAATAGGTTTGTCTCAGGCTTTCACCAGCGGCCAATACCTGCATCGGCCCGTCGACAGCAGCGGCAAGAGCAGCTGGCGTAGTAAGGCCCGGTGCACGCGCTGAAGATCCGATCGCGCTAAGCTCTTGATATTGCTGAGGGCCAAAACCCGAAACCGCCAACCACCCGCCGGGCTCAAGCGCGTCCATCGCTTTGTGAAGCAACTGAAGCGGGCTTTCCATCCATTGGATCATCGAAGCCGAGGCGATCAGATCAATCCGGGAAGGCCAGTGAACTTCACGCGCATCACCGGCAATGAACGTCGCCTGTTCCGCATCCGCTGTTGCCTGAGCCTGCGGCGCGATGTCGTTCAATATGAGGTTTGGCAGGTGAAAGTTTTGTCGCATCAGACGGGTCAGATGCCCTGTGCCACATCCCAGCTCGAAGACAGTTTCAAAACGGTCCGGGGCTCTGGCACGACGCAGTTCGGAGACCAGTTTGCCTGCGACCCAGGCTTGCTGATTTGCCGTGTCGTGGTAGGTTTGAAAGCTTCGGCTAAAGCTCCGCTGCACCCTGTCTGCCAGTTGCGCTGTCATGATACCCAACTCGCCCAACTTTGCTTCGGTAGGAATGGTACGTGCGGCCCCGCAACATGTTCGACTCGGGCCGAGGTTGAGGCCCATGCGGCATCTTGGGCCGCTGTCGGAATGATCCGGTCGTTTGTGGGTATCCACACCCTGTCAAAACCCGGATCAGGGGCAGACCCGCGTTGGATCACGGCAAATAGTTCCCGCCGCGCCGCTGCGATGTCCAGTTCCGGGGGCTCGCCTGGCAAACCCGCGCGGCGGCAGAACTTGGCAAAGCTGCGCTCGGAAAGCTGAGCCGCCGTTGCCTTGATCATGTCAGGCGCAATACCACGTTCCGGGCACGCCGGGTGCAAAGTGCCGCTGATGGCGATCAATCGGTCGGGACGAAAGCCCGAGCACGCCAGCCAATGTGCAGCCGACGCGACACCAAAGGAAAAGGCCAGCATATCAATGTGATCGAAACGGGCGAGATCAGGCAGGGGGTCATTGAGGCTGGTGTAGCCTTCCACCAACAGGATATTCCCGCCCCCCGTAAGACCCCGGAACGGAGCATCGCTTAATGCCCATCCACCGAACACAAGGGTCAGAATACTGTCGTCTGATTGGGCCAGCCAACGGCTTTTCATTTCTGCCCCCCAGCCAGAGCAAGCATCGCAGACGTTACCCTGCTCAGTTCGTCCGGCGAAATAACATAGGGAGGCATGCAATAAATATTGCGAGCAAACGGGCGCAGCCAAACACCGGTTTCTGCGGCCAATCCATGTGCGATGGAGGGGTCGACCCGCTCTTCCATCTCGATAACGCCAATTGCGCCAAGAACGCGCACATCTGCAACACCGGGCAGATTGCGCGCGGGCGCGAGTTCGGTTTTCATCTGCTGCGAGATTGATGCAACTTCCTGCTTCCAGTTTCGCTGTTGCAACTGGTCAAGGCTCGCCACACCTGCCGAGCAAGCCAAAGGGTTGGCCATGTAGGTGGGACCGTGCATCAAAACACCGGCCTCGCTTTCGCCAATCCCGTGAGCGACGGCCTCGGTCGCAATAGTGGCGGCCAAAGTGATATGCCCACCGGTCAGCGCCTTGCCAAGACACAGGATATCCGGAACTACCCCGGCGTGATCCATTGCAAACATCTCGCCGCTGCGTCCGAAACCGGTCGCGATTTCATCGAAGATCAGCAAAACGTCATGCGCATCACACAAGGCACGCGCCCCGCGTAACCAGGTGGGGTGATAGAAGTACATCCCACCAGCGCCCTGCACCACCGGTTCAAGGATCAGCGCGGCGATCCTGTTGCCTTTGTCATTCAGCAACGCCTCTAGCGCCTCCAACCCGTTCTCGGAAGGATCGTCGAGCCACACATCGCCGAACTGGATGTGAGGGCGTGGCAGAAAGTGCTGGATCGACAACGCACCGCGAAACAGACCATGCATCCCGTTGACGGGATCACAAACGCTCATCGCTTTCCATGTGTCGCCATGATAGCCACCCCGGATCGTGGCAAATTCAGACCGTTCGCCCCGGCCTTTGGCAATCTGGTACTGGACTGCCATCTTCAACGCGACTTCAATCGCGACCGAGCCGCTGTCGCTGTAGAAAATGCGATCCAGGCCATCTGGCAGAAGGTCGACCAACCTGCGCCCGAGTTCCACGGCGGGTTCGTGGGTCAGACCGCCAAACATCACATGCGGCAGTGTACTCAGCTGCATTTGCATCGCATCGATGATGGCCGGGTGCCTGTGGCCATGCACCGTACACCACCAGGACGACATTGCGTCGATCATTCTGATGCCATCAGCACGCGTCAGCCAGACACCTTCTGCCCCGGAAATCAGGTGCATCGGGCCGGGTTCAAGCACATGTGTATAAGGGTGCCACAGATGGCGCGCATCAAATTCCAACGGGGTCACAGGAACCTCCGAATGGTCGCCACATCGATTGCCGAAAATGCGCCGTTCAGGCGCTGCGGTGTCAGGTCGCTCAGAAATGGCAGGCGTCCCAGATGATGCACTTTACACATCTCGACGATGGTTTGCTCTACGTCCGGCACGGGGTCACCCACGAATGCGACGCCGACAACCTCGCAGCCAGCAGCCCGAAGCGCCATTAGAGACAATGTGGTGTGGTTGATCGTTCCCAAGGCGGTGCGCGCAACAAGAACAACCGGAGCCTGCCATCCGGCAATCAGGTCCAGAAAAAACGACTGGCGGTTCAGCGGCACCATAAGGCCCCCTGCCCCTTCGACAACAAGAGGCCCGTCCACTTTCGGAATTTCAAGACGCGAGAGGTCAATCTCAATACCCATGTCTTCGGCAGACAGATGCGGTGAGGCGGGCATGTTCAGCCGGTACGCTTCGGGCAGGACCTCGGCACCGCTCAGCGCGCTGACGGTTTCAGTGTCTGTAACATCCTCAAGACCAGATTGAACAGGTTTCCAGTACCGAGCCTGCAAAGCTGCCGCCAGACCGGCCGAAAACACGGTTTTCCCGACACCTGTGTCGGTTCCGGCAACGATCAGCGCGCTCATGCGGCCTCCGACTGACAGATTGCGATGGTTGAAAATAGGGTCGAGATATCCTGAAGGGTGACATTTCCGGTAATCGAGACGCGCAAACGGGATGTGCCTTTTGGGACAGTGGGCGGGCGGATGCCCCGAACGTCAAAACCCTGCTGCTGCAAAGTGGCCGCCATCGCCATTGTGCGCTCGTCGTCTCCCAGTACAACCGGGATGATCTGGCTGTTCAACGCGGCTGCGGGCAACCCCAGTTCCCGTGCGGTGTCATGGGCATGGCGCATACGTTCATGCGCACCTTCAACCAGACTGACATCCTTGGCCAACTCCCGTAGCGCAGCACGAACCAGAGAAGCGTTCAAAGGCGACGGAGCGGTCGCAAAGATGAAGGGACGAGCGCGGTTGATCAGGGTATCTATCATCACGCGCGGACCGCAGATCAGCCCACCTGAGACACCAAGCCCTTTACCACAGGTATGCAATGTCAGCAGATCAGCATTCAGGTCATGCGCAAGACCCCGGCCTCGCCCTCCGAAAACGCCGGTGGCGTGGGCTTCATCAACAACCAAAACCGCATCAGCTTCGCGCGCAAGTACGGACAGGTCTTCCAGTGGCGCCAGATCACCTTCCATGGAATACACGCTTTCGACGGCAATCCAGACCTGGCCCGAACCGCCTGTAGATTGCCAGTCGCACAATACGTTACGTGCATCCGCAACATCATTGTGGCGGAAGGCACGCAGGCCTGCACGGCTGGACCGCATACCTTCATGGGCGCTCGCGTGAACCAGTGCGTCATAAAGGACCAAATCCTCAGCCGCAGGCAACGTGGAGAAGATCGCCTGATTGGCCTGAAACCCGCCTCCCATGAACAGTGCGGCCTCGGCTCCAAAGAATGCGGCCGCTTCCCGCTCCAGCGCTTCATGTTCAGGGTGGTTGCCCCGCAACAGACGCGAACCTCCCGAACCTACAGGCACACCCCGCGACAACGCATCATGCGCCGC
The DNA here is from genome assembly GCF_056541885.1 of Ruegeria sp. AF7. Lineage (NCBI taxonomy): Bacteria > Pseudomonadati > Pseudomonadota > Alphaproteobacteria > Rhodobacterales > Roseobacteraceae > Ruegeria > Ruegeria sp. AF7. Next base: position 114,008 of record NZ_JBQFYX010000006.1, read on the forward strand.
ACGTTGTAACACTTGAGATCCGGCAAGACCCAAATAGTCATTCGACGCGAAATCCAGCCCTTGTGTCGGGATCAAGGCCCGGCGGCGGTGCCGGGCTTGAAGCGCATCAAGCATCGATTCCAGTCGGTTGACTGCTTTCATTCGGCAGCTTCCGTGCAGTTTCGCGTTTCGGCTTTTTCGGCCTGAAGACCAAGTTTCGCAAACAGGACCGCGTCGGTGTCTTCTTCGGGGTTTTCTGCTGTCAGAAGCGTTTCGCCAACAAAGATCGAGTTGGCACCGGCGAAAAAGCACATCGCCTGCATCTCGTCACTCATGTCGCTGCGCCCGGCCGAAAGCCGCACATAGGACTTGGGCATCAAAATGCGGGCCGTTGCTATGATCCGCACAAAGTCGATCGGGTCAATCGGCTCGGCGTCGGCAAGTGGGGTATCGGCCTGCGGCATCAACATATTGATCGGCACCGAGTCCGGTGGAGGCGTCATGTTGGCCAATGTCAGCAACATGTCGATACGGTCACCAGTATGTTCACCCATCCCCAGAATGCCGCCTGAGCAAACCTTGATCCCTGCTTCCTGCACCCGGTTCATCGTATCGATCCGATCCGCAAAGGTACGGGTGGTGATGACTTCGGAGTAATAGCGTTCCGATGTGTCGATGTTGTGATTGTAATAGTCCAAACCGGCATCGCGCAGCTGCACCACCTGAGTGTCGTCGAGCATACCCAACGTCATGCAGGTTTCCATGCCCAGTTCCTTGACGCCCTCGACCATCGCGACCAGCGCATCCATGTCACGCGCCTTTGGCTCGCGCCACGCCGCGCCCATGCAAAACCGGGTCGCGCCGCCATCGCGGGCTTTCTTGGCCTCGGTCAGAACGCGCTGAACCTCGATCAGCTTCGATGCTGGTAAGGTTGATCCATTGCGGGCTGATTGCGAGCAATAGGCACAATCTTCGGCGCAGCCACCTGTCTTGATCGACAATAGCTTCGAAGTCTGGATCTGGTTTGGATCAAAGTTTTCCCGATGCACGGTCTGCGCACGGAACAAAAGGTCCATTAGCGGAAGATCATGAATAGCTTGCGCAGTTTTACGGGTCCAGCCGGAGTGTGGGATGATCATTTTATCTATAAAACTTTCTGCAGCTTGCGTTGCTGTGGATTTATTATCGATAAAATCTGAATGCGCAACTGTGTTGGCGCAAACGATCATAAATCAAGCGGAAATGCCGCGCCTTCAGAAATCGAGCCCCAGATCGACGGTGCGGGCAGAATGCGTCAAGGCACCGGACGAGATGTAATCAACCCCTGTCGCCGCAATCGATGCGACCCGTTCCAATGTCACATTGCCGCTGGCTTCGGTCTTCAACCGCCCGCCCACCATGGCAACCGCTTCGCGCAGCATGTCATTGTCCATGTTGTCCAACAAAACAACCGAAGCGCCGCCCACGTCCAGCACTTCGGTAAGCTGGTCCAGTCGATCAACTTCAATTTCGACCGCCATCATGTGACTGGCCTGTGCCTTGGCGGCTTCAAGAACCTGACGGATGCCACCGGCCGCAGCAATGTGGTTGTCCTTGATCAGAATTGCATCTGATAAGGAATAGCGGTGGTTGAAACCGCCACCGTGCAGCACGGCTTGTTTTTCCACGATGCGCAGACCTGGTGTGGTTTTACGCGTGCAGGTCATGCGGGCAGTGGTGCCCTTGGTCTGCTCCACAAATGCGGCAGTCTTTGTGGCAATACCCGTCAGGCGTCCGGCAAAGTTCAGAGCGACACGTTCGCCCGACAGGATCGATGCGGCAGAGCCTTTAATGGTCATCAGCGTATCACCGCGTGCACAACGCGAACCATCCTTGATCCTCACGTCAACCTCAAGCGACGGATCCATAAGCCGGAACGCGATTGCAGCAACTTGCATCCCCGACACGACAGCGTTCTCGCGCGCGTTCAGGCTGGCTGTGTAGGTTGTTTCCTGTGGGATCACAGCGCGGGTTGTCACATCACCGTAGCTTCCCAGATCCTCCATCAGCGCAGCGCGGACCATGGGTTCCAGGATCAGATCTGGCAGGATCGCATTTGTCATGACAGTTCCTCGCAGGCTTTGGCCCGAATGCTCATTGCTTCGGACAAATACATCCGGGACCGCTCTCCGAGCCCAACATTGGCTTTTGGAAAGTCAGACCGCTTGTGTGCACCGCGGCTTTCTTCGCGTTTCAAGGCTCCGGCAGCGATCAGGGTCGCGGTTGCACACATGTTGCGAAATGACGGGCTGGTATCATGCTGCCCCTCCAACCGCGCAATAGTTTGCAGAGCACGGTTTAGGCCCGCCCGGTCCCGGACAACGCCAACGTCACGCGTCATGGTTTCGCGCAACTCCTGGATAGCCTTGGTCGTGTCAGGGGACACTACCTGAACAAAATGCAATGCAACTGGGTCGGCAATTGACACCACCGGAACGGATGTCCCGATGCTTTCGGCGCAGATGCGCGCAAAAACAAGCGCCTCAAGCAGCCCGTTCGAGGCCAGCCGGTTAGCACCGTGAAGGCCGGTCGAAGATGCCTCGCCGCAGACCCAAAGCCCGTCAAGTGTCGCGCGACCGTCAAAGTCGGTAGCAATACCACCCATGTGATAATGCGCTGCCGGTGCGACCGGAATCGGTTCGTTGACCGGGTCGATACCATTGCGCGCGCAGTATTCGGCAACTGCCGGGAACAGGTCCGTTATCTTCGAGCCTAATGCGGTGCGGGTGTCCAGCATGGGTCGGTTGCCTGCCTGCACTTCGGCAAAAATCGCACGCGCAACGACGTCTCGCGGGGCAAGTTCTGCGTCCGGGTGAACGGATAACATGAACCGCTCACCCTTATTGTTGATCAGGGTTGCCCCTTCTCCGCGCAACGCCTCGGTTGCCAGCGGAGCCGGATCTTCACCAACATCCATTGCCGTCGGATGAAACTGAACGAATTCGGCGTCAGCAATAAGTGCACCAGCACGCGCGGCCATCCCGATGACTTGCCCCCGAATGCGTGCCGGATTGGTCGTCAAGGCATACAGCCCGCCAGAGCCACCCCCGGCAAGCAATACGGCAGGCCCACATAGCGTTACGGGCTCGGACTCTGTTTCGGATGCGTCCTGAACCGTGACGCCAGTCACCCGACCGTTTGATACGTCCAGCGCCGTGGCAAGAACACCTTCCAACACTTGAACCGAAGGCGTTTCATGCACCCGTTCGATCAGGGCAGCCATTATTTCACTACCTGCCTGATCCCCTTTCACCCGTACGACACGTGCGAAGCTATGCGCCGCTTCGCGTGACAACACATAACTGCCATCCTTGGTGCGATCGAATGGCGTGCCCAATGTCGTCAGGTCGAAGATATATTGCCGCGCCTCGCGCGTGACCAGATCAGCAACAGCCGGAACGACTATGCCCGCGCCAGCCTTGACGGTGTCCAGGCTGTGGCTTTCCGGGCTGTCAGACAAATCCATTGCTGCGGCCACACCGCCTTGTGCCCAAGAGGAACTAGCACCTTCACCCAAAACATCCGGTGAAATCACAACCACTGCCCGCGGCGCGAGCTTAAGTGCTGCATAAAGCGCACCAATGCCTGCCCCCACAATAATGACGCGATCCGTGGTGACTTTGGTCATTTCAGATCAAATGCCGAGCTTGCGGGACAGATCGATCATCGCCTGAACGGATTTGCGCGCCTTTTCAGCCACATCTTCGGCTACCTCGACCTGCCCTTCCATCGTGTGCAGGGCGTAGAGGATCTTTTCAAGCGTGATCTTCTTCATATACGGGCACATGTTGCATGGCCCGACAAATTCGACCTCGGGCAATTCATCGGCAATGTTGGATGCCATTGAACACTCGGTGATCAGCATCGCCTTATTCGGCTTTTCATCATGCACGTATTTGATGATACCGCTGGTCGAGCCGGAATAGTCTGCCTCGGCCACCACATCCGGCGGGCACTCAGGATGCGCAATCAGCCGTGTTCCCGGGTTCCATTCGCGGAAGTCGCGCAGGTCCTGTGCCGTGTATTGTTCGTGCACGATGCAAGAGCCAGGCCAATACACCACGTTCTTGTGGCTTTGATTGGCAACATTCTGCGCCAGATACTGATCCGGTGTCATGATGACCGTATCACTTTCCATGGCGTTCACGATCTGAAGTGCGTTCGAAGAGGTGCAGCAGATATCCGAGGCTGCTTTAACCTCGGCAGTGGTGTTTACATAGGACACAACCGGCGCGCCGGGGTATTTGGCGCGCATTTCGTCGATTCCCTCAGCGGTGATCGATTCTGCCAATGAACAACCGGCTTCCATGTCGGGCATCAGAACAGTCTTCTGAGGGCTGAGGATTTTCGATGTCTCGGCCATGAAATGAACACCGGCCTGAACGATCACATCTTCTTCGACCTCACTGGCCTTGATCGCAAGCTGCAAACTGTCTCCAACGAAATCGGACACGCCATGAAAAATCTCGGGTGTCATGTAATTGTGCCCAAGGATCACGGCATTACGCTCTTTCTTGAGCGTATTGATGGCTCGCACGTAAGGCGCGTAGATTGCCCAATCTGGTGGGCTGACCACGCGATCCATGCGGGCAAACGTTTCTTTCATCTCATTGGCCAGAGTGGCCGATGGGGCAAGGTCATAAACGTCCGAAATCACCGAGCGGACATGTGCAATATCGAGCAACGGGTAGCCACCTTTGTCAGTTGCCTTCAACCCCACGGGGTTGTTGAACGGCTTAGCCCTAGCCGAAACAGCACCGGTTCGAAACCGGAAAATGTGACGTTAGCGCTAAGGCAAACCGACAAAACAAAGGTTGGCGTGGTAATCAGCCCAAAATGCCCGGCAATCGCAGCCCATGTTCACGAGCGCAGGCTTTCGCGTCCTCGTACCCGGCGTCCGCGTGACGCCAAACCCCCGACGCGGGGTCATTCCAGAGCACCCTCTCCAATCGCTTGGCGGCGGCATCGGTTCCGTCTGCGCAGATGACGACGCCTGCATGCTGACTGAACCCCATGCCAACTCCGCCGCCGTGATGCAGCGAAACCCACGTTGCACCCGATGCCGTATTGACAAGCGCGTTCAGCAGCGGCCAGTCCGAAACAGCGTCCGAACCGTCCTTCATCGCCTCGGTCTCGCGGTTAGGTGAGGCGACAGAACCACTGTCAAGATGGTCTCGGCCGATGACGACCGGAGCTTTCAATTCGCCGTTTCTAACCATCTCGTTGAACGCCAGCCCGGCCTTGTGGCGATCTCCTAGCCCAATCCAACAGATCCGCGCCGGCAGGCCCTGAAACGCAATACGCTCCTGCGCCATGTCCAACCAGTTGTGCAGATGGGTATTGTCGGGGAACAGTTCCTTCATCTTGGCGTCTGTCTTGTAGATATCTTCAGGGTCACCGGACAACGCGCACCAGCGGAAGGGTCCGATACCCCGACAAAACAGCGGGCGAATATAGGCGGGTACGAAGCCGGGGAAGGCAAAAGCGTTCTCCAACCCCTCATCCTGAGCCACCTGTCGGATGTTGTTGCCGTAATCCAACGTCGGCACGCCCGCGTTCCAGAAGTCCACCATTGCAGCGACGTGTTGCTTCATCGAAGCACGTGCAGCCTTTTCGACCGCCTTCGGGTCACTTTCGCGCTTGTCTTTCCATTGCGCCATGGTCCAACCAAGCGGCAGGTAGCCGTTTACCGGATCGTGGGCACTGGTCTGATCCGTGACAATATCCGGGCGCATCCCGCCAGCTTGCATCCGAGCGTAAATTTCCGGGAAGATTTCAGCAGCGTTTCCCAACAAACCAACGGATTTCGCTTCGCCCGCCTTGGTCCAGCGATCAATCATTGCCAGCGCTTCGTCCAGCGTCTCGGCTTTTTCGTCCAGGTATTTTGTACGCAAGCGAAAGTCGATGCTGTCCGGGTTGCATTCCACGGCCAGACAACAAGCCCCTGCAAAGACAGCGGCCAGAGGCTGCGCGCCGCCCATTCCACCCAGTCCCCCGGTCAGGATCCACTTACCTGTCAGGTCGCCGTCGTAGTGCTGACGCCCGGCCTCGGCAAAAGTTTCATAAGTGCCCTGCACGATGCCCTGTGTACCGATATAGATCCACGAGCCAGCGGTCATCTGGCCGTACATCATCAGACCTTTCTTATCGAGCTCGTTGAAGTGGTTCCAATTGGCCCAGTGCGGCACAAGGTTCGAGTTTGCGATCAATACGCGGGGGGCATCGCTATGGGTGCGAACAATGGCAACCGGCTTGCCGGACTGGACGATCAGCGTTTCATCCTCTTCCAGATCCTTCAGGCTGGCAACGATGGTGTCAAAATCCTTCCACGTCCGCGCCGCGCGGCCAATCCCGCCATAGACCACCAGCTCATGCGGGTTTTCGGCCACGTCCGGATGCAGGTTGTTCATCATCATCCGCAATGGCGCCTCGGTCATCCAGCTTTTGGCGTTCAGTTCAGGTCCGGTGGGCGGAAAGATGTCACGGGTGTTTTTGCGAGGATCGGTCATCGGGCAAGCTCCAATGCTGTGTCATTGAGGGCGTCTAGAATGTCTTTCAACCAACGGCGGAGACGGTTGGCTTTGGCGGTGTCAAAAGTCCAGGGCGGCATTTCTGAGGTCAGGTAGGTCGACTGCGCCAGCTCCATCTGGATCGCGTGAATACTGTTATCCGGATGTCCGTAGTGGCGTGTCGTCCACCCACCTTTGAAGCGCCCGTTCAAAACGGTGCTGTAAGGGGATAAAGCGGCGAACTCATGTGCAATTGTTTCGATTTCCAATGCACAGGTCATCCCGTTATTTGTGCCAATGTTCATGTCGGGCAATACGCCGTCGAACAGAAAAGGAATGCGGCTGCGGATTGAGTGGCAATCATACAGCACAGCGATGCCATGGATCGCCTTCACCCTCTCCAGTTCGGCCAGCAAAGCGGCGTGATATGGCGCATGAAATGCGTCACGCCGTTCAATGATATCTTTTTCAGTTGGAGGGATGTCCCAGATGTCCTGCCCGTCGAAATCCGTCAGCGGCACCAGGGTCGTCGTGTTCTGGCCAGGGTAAAGGGAAGTACCGCTCGGGTCACGGTTGGCGTCGATCACATAGCGATGAAAGGTGGCCCGGACCGTGGTAGCACCGGGCAAAAGCCCGTCGTAAAGCATGTGGATGTGCCAATCCGTATCTGCCAGCGCCCGACCCTGTGCATTCAGTTTGGCATCAATCGCCGCAGGCACATAGGTGCCCGTGTGAGGCAGCCCCAAAACAATTGGACTATCGCCCTGAACTACTTCGACTGGATCAGTCATGCGCCAAGCTCCGGCATGGCGACACCAGCGCCATCGGAAATCTCACCGCTTGCAATAAGGGCCGAGGCTGCTTCGATGTCATTTGCCATGTACCTGTCATCTTCCAACGCCGGTACAACAGAACGCAGACGCGCCATGATACCTTGAAGGCTTTCACTGGTTGGCAGCGGCGCGCGATATTCAACCCCTTGCGTTGCGCACAGCAACTCGACCCCCAGGATACGTTCCAGATTGGTCACCATTTGCCCCAGCCGCCGTGCGCCATGGGCGGCCATTGACACGTGATCTTCCTGATTGGCCGAAGTCGGTGTTGAATCCGTGACGCAAGGATTGGCCAGATGCTTGTTTTCGCTCATCAGTGCGGCTGTCGTGACTTCGGCAATCATCAGGCCAGAGTTCAAACCGGGGTTGGGTGTCAAAAACGGAGGCAAATCAAAGCTGAGCACCGGATCGACGATCAGCGCGATGCGTCGCTGCGCAATCGCCCCGATCTCGGCCACTGCCAGAGCAATCATGTCGGCGGCAAACCCGACCGGTTCTGCATGAAAGTTTCCGCCTGATACGATCAACCCGGCCTCGGCCAGAACCAGAGGGTTATCGGTGGCGGCGTTGGCTTCGGTTTCCAGTGTCACCGAAGCCTGACGCAGCACATCCATCGCGGCACCAACAACCTGCGGCTGGCAGCGGATGCAGTACGGGTCCTGAACCCGCGTATCACCGTCCCGATGGCTTTCGCGAATGACCGACCCAGCCAGTAGCGCGCGCATGGTTGCGCCCGCTTCGATCTGGCCCCGGTGACCACGCAAGGCGTGAATTTCGGGCTGCAAAGGCGCGGTAGACCCCATAATCGCATCAGTTGTCAGGGCTGAAGTGACCAAAGCGCTTTGCGCCGCCCGCCAAGCGCCGAAAAGCCCCGCCAGCGCAAACGCCGTAGAAAACTGAGTGCCGTTGATCAGCGCCAGACCTTCCTTGGGGCCAAGTTCGACCGGGGTCAAACCTGCCGCTGCCAGCGCGTCGCCGCCAGACATGAGGGTGCCGCCAAACTCGGCCTCACCCTCGCCCATCATGACGGCTGCCATGTGCGACAGCGGTGCCAGATCGCCCGAAGCACCAACAGACCCCTGTGCCGGGATTACCGGTGTCACCCCTGCGCCAAGCATCGCTTCCAGCAGGTCAATCAGTTCCAGCCGCACACCCGACGCGCCACGTCCGAGGCTGAGCAGTTTGAGCACCATCATGAGCCGCGCAACTGCACGCGGGATCGCTGGTCCGACGCCACAGCAATGGGACAGGATCAGGTTGCGCTGCAGCGTCGCGGTATCCTCGGCCGCGATCTTGACGCTTGCCAGTTTTCCAAAACCCGTATTGACCCCGTAAACGGCGGCTTCGCCAGTCGCCGCCTCAACGATGCAAGCGTGCGCCGCAGCTATGGCAGACCTGCAATCCGGGTTCAGTCGAACGGCGCATTCTTGGCGAAAAACCTGTTCCAGATGCGCCAGAGACACAGCGCCGGGAGTTAACGTCAGAGTGGTCAAAATGCACCTCCGAATATGCGGGCGTGAAGCGGATAAAAACCGATGCGGTAGGCAAGCTCGGCCGGGTGAGTGACATTCCAGACAGCCAGATCCGCCCGCAGGCCCTGAACGATACTACCGCAGTCTCTCAGGCCCAGGGCACGCGCGGCATTCACGGTGACACCTTTCAACGCTTCCTCGGGTGTCATTCGAAACAAGGTGCACCCCATGTTCATCGCAAGCAGAAGCGACGTCATCGGAGCCGAGCCCGGATTGCAGTCGGTCGCAAGGGCCATTGACACATCGTACTTGCGCAACAGATCAATTGGCGGTTGTTGTGTCTCGCGCAGGGTATAGAAAGCCCCGGGCAGAATCACAGCCACCGTGCCTGCCGCTTCCATGGCTTTGACACCGCTTTCGTCCAGATACTCAATGTGGTCGGCAGAAAGCGCGCCATAGCGTGCGGCAAGTTTCGCACCACCCAGGTTGGACAGTTGTTCAGCATGCAGTTTGACCGGCAGTCCTAGTTCCTTGGCAACGTCAAACAGTGGCACCAGTTGGTCGGGCAGGAAGGCAATCCCTTCGCAAAAGGCGTCCACTGCGTCAACCAAACCCTCGGCATGAGCCGCGCGGAGGGTCGGAATGCAGACTTCGTCGATATAAGCCTCGGGCCGGTCTTTGTACTCGGCGGGCACAGCATGAGCGCCCAGAAAGCTGGTTACAATGCGCACCGGGCGGCTTTCCTGCAAGGCCCGCGCGGTGCGCAGCATGGTCAGCTCAGTTTCACGATCAAGCCCATAGCCCGATTTGACCTCGATCACCGAAACCCCTTCGGCGATCATCGCGTCCACGCGCGGCAGGGCCTGCGCAATCAAATCCTCTTTACTGGCCGCACGCGTGGCTTTCACGGTCGAAACAATACCTCCGCCCGCGCGGGCCACCTCTTCATAGCTGGCACCGTTAAGGCGCATCTCAAACTCAGCCGCGCGGTGGCCGCCATGCACTACATGGGTATGGCAATCGATCAGAGCCGGCGTCACCAGCCGCCCGTCCAGCGAGGTTTGAGAGAACGTCGCGTATTCTTCCGGCAACTGCGTCTTCGGACCGACCCATGCAATCTGGCCCCCACGCACGGCAATCTCAGCATCTTCGATCAATCCGTATGCATTCGCACCAACCATGGTGGCAGCGTGCAGATCTGTGAACAGTTGATCGTGGGTTTGCATTCGAATCCCTCTTCGGTGCAATTCTCTCTTTTCTGGTACAGGTCTTTATGTCATATGTCTATTCATAAAACCGGAGGTAGGGATGACGGTCATTTTTGCAAAACGGGCCTATCTGGCAGCCGGCTGGGCAGAGAATCTACGACTCGAGATCAAAAATGGTCGTATTGCCCGTCTGACACCCGACGCGGTCGCGCAATTCGGCGACACCTGCGTTGACACTCTACTGCCCGCTTTGGCCAACCTTCACAGCCATGCCTTTCAGCGTGCCATGGCGGGAATGACCGAATATCGGCAGGCTGGCCGTGACAGTTTCTGGACTTGGCGTGATCTGATGTATCGCTTCACAGCCCGCCTGAACCCCGAACACATTCAGGCCATCGCTGCGCAAGTCTATGTCGAGATGCAGGAGGCCGGGTACGCCTCGGTTGGGGAATTCCATTATCTGCACCACCAACCGAACGGGCAACCCTATGACAGGCTTTGCGAACTCAGCGACCGGATCATGGCCGCTGCTGCTGAGACCGGAATTGGCCTGACCCATCTGCCCGTGCTCTACAGCTATGCAGGAGTTGGGGAAAAACCACTGGAGGCGGGGCAGCGACGCTTTGGCAATGATGTGGACCGTTTTTGCGAACTTGTCGCGCAGGCGCGGGGTGCGCTCGGCAATCTTCCTGACGACTGTCGCGTCGGCATCGCGCCACATTCCCTACGCGCCACCTGTCCGCGCGATCTGGCGCAGGTGGTGGCATCACAAAGTTCCGGTCCAATCCATATTCACATTGCCGAACAACCCAGAGAGGTTGAGGAAGTGCAGGCTGGCCTTGGCGCGCGTCCGGTCGAATGGCTGCTGGATAATGCCCCGGTTGAGTCCAACTGGTGCCTGATCCACGCAACCCATATGACCGACGAAGAGACTTGCGCAATGGCCCGCAGCAAAGCGGTTGCCGGTCTGTGCCCGGTGACAGAAGCCAACCTGGGCGACGGGCCTTTCAACGGCCCTGTCTATCTGAATGCAGGCGGCGCTTTTGGCGTGGGATCGGACTCCAACGTGTTGATTTCCATGACCGAAGAGCTCCGCACACTCGAATACTCGCAACGACTGCGCGACCTGTCACGTAACGTGCTGGTGATTGGCGAAGGCTCTGCCGGACAAACCCTTTATCGCGGCGCAGCTATTGGCGGTGCGCAGGCGCTAGGCCGCAACGCGGGGCAAATTACCAAAGGAATGCTGGCCGATCTCGTCGCCATCGACAATCAGGCCCCTGCCCTTTGCGCACTACAACCTCACCAACTGCTGGATGGTCTAGTCTTTGCCGCCAAAGATAATGTCGTAACTGATCTTTGGTCCGCAGGCAGACACCAGGTTCAAAACGGACATCACGTCCTGCGGGACAAGGTCACGCGTAACTACAAAGGGGCAATAAGTGAGCTTCTGGCTGAGCTTTAGCTAGGGATCTTATTGAAACACACGCGAAGGATCTTAGCGCCTGCAGCCGGACTGACCGTAACAGCGGCGTTCAGCGTCATTGCGTCTCCGGCAACCAGCGGCGTGTTGTCTGACATGTGGGCCATTCCCGAGGCGACAAAGACAAACTCGCCCGCTGTCGCTTCAAATTCCTGATCATTTGCAAAAACGTTCACCACAACAACGACCTTTGAATCGTAGATCACATTGAATGCACGACACGGCCCGCCCAACAGCCGCGCATTCAGCGCGAGCGCCCCGTCGAACGAAACCGGCAGGAATGGCCGCGCTGGTAAAACACCACTATCACCGAGCAAATCAAGCCCGGTCCCTTCGATGATCGTGTGTACGCGCGACATCCCCGGAAATCGGGGAAATGGCCCATCCTGATCGATCCGGGCCACACTGATACGCCAGACGACATGTTTACCGACCCGCTTCGCGGCAAGTTCGGTTGTTACCCCGCCACCATTGGCCCATGGCGTAACCGCGCAATCCTGCAATCTGATAAGGTTCTGGGTCAAATTCTTTGCATCTCACCGTTAACCTAGACATAATATGAATAAGTTCGAAAATATAGTGAGCACAATGTGAACGAGCAAAAAAACGTCGGCTTCCAGGATATCCGCGATGAAGTTCTAAATCGCATCCAGACCAGAATTTGGCCGCAAGGCAGCCTGCTACCCACCGAACTGGAACTGGCCGCCGAGTTCGGCTGCGCCCGCGCGACTGTCAATCGAGCTCTGCGTGAACTTGCTGATCAGGGTATTGTAACACGCAAACGCAAAGGCGGCACACGTGTGGTTACAACACCGGTCAAACAGGCCAGATTGCCGATTGCGGTAGTCCGTCAAACCATTGAAGATATGAATGCAGAATACCGGTATGCGTTGGTCAGCCGTACACTGGTTGATTGCCCGGCATGGCTACAAGCCAAACTCGGGCTGCCCGAGGGTACGCAAATTCTGCATTTGCGCTGTATGCACCATGCAGACAATCGCCCCTTCCAGTACGAGGAACGATGGATCAATACAGCCGCGGTACCGCACGTCATGGATGAAGACTTTCTGTCCACCGGTCCAAACGAATGGTTGCTGGCCGAGGTTCCTTTTTCGAACGCGGAAATTGCATTCTCAGCTGTTCCGGCAACCGGTCCGCTTCAGGACTTTCTTTCTGTTCCGCCCGGAACACCTTTGTTCCAGTTGGAGCGGACAACGTGGTTTCGCAATACCCCAGTCACTTTCGTACGAATGACCTTTCATCAGGGTTATCAAATGCGGACAACGTACTGAGGCTTTTTCCGCTATTGGTGGTACTGCCGAAAGCCAAATCTCGACCCGCTACTCCGCTTGTCTCAAATAGGCACTACATCAAGTGCATGTGCATTCGGGTGGCCAAATTGCCAAGAACCCAGACGGTGCCAAGGATCATTATCATCAGAACCAGTGTCGAAAACAGCACTAGGTGCAGATCTTCACGGCTGCTGCGCCGGCGGTCGATATGCAGGAAGTAGACAAGCTGCAACACAAGCTGTGCCAACCCAAGCAACCCGATGGTCAGGTAAACACCAACCGTTTCAATCCCATAAACCTGTGCCACGCCAAACATTGCCAAGGTCAGCAACAGCGAGCCACCATACCCAATCACATAGCGCCGACGCTCGCGACGATGCATTTCAGAGCGCCTATCCATAGGTCAGACCTCCGAAATACACGATGGCAATGATCCCAATCCAGATCAGATCGAGAAAATGCCAGAACAACGCCAGCCGCACCACGCGCGAGATAACCACGTCGGTCATGCCCTTGATGCGCAGCTGAATACCCAAAACGATCAACCAAAGGCATCCAGTCGCAACGTGCAGACCGTGCACTGGGACCAACCCAAAAAAGGCTGACAGAAATCCACTGCGCTGTGGAATGCCACCTTTTTCCGCCATGGCCATGAAGTCACGCACTTCCAGCACCAGAAAACTAACGCCCAGAACAAGCGTGACGCCAAACCACAAGACAATGCGACCGCGCGGCAGATTGTACTTCAGCGCCAGCATCGCAAGACCGACTGTCAGGCTGCTGGTCAGCAGTATCAGGGTCTGCGCAAAGACACTTTTCAGATCAAACAGCTCGTGCGGGCCGGGGCCACCTGCCTGCGCATCGATCATCGTTATGTAAATCGCAAACATCAGGCCAAAATAGACCAGATCGCTCATCAAGAAGACCCAGAACCCAAAGGTGACAACCTCGGTCGCCTTGTGGGCGCTGGCGTGATGTTCCCCAAGATTGATACCGGGATAGCTGTGAGTGGGCGCGCGCTTCATGTCGCAACCTCCAGATCCGGGCGGGCAAGGCCGCGGTTTTCCGGAGAAGTTTCAAAGTCGCGATCAACTGCGGCTTCGCTGTGGACCAACGCCAGCCAGGCTTCGTGATCCCTTCGCACCTCTTCCGCGGGGATGGTGAGTTCTGTACTGTCATCAAATGTCCAGATGATCACCGCAAGGATCATCAAAACCGTCATTATCGCGGCAAGCCACCAGATCCACCAGACCAGCGCAAATATCCATATGCCGCTGAGAACACACAGGACAAAGCCAATTCCCGTGTTTCGGGGCAGTTCGATATCTTCATAAGCGTCTGGTGTTGGATAGGCCGTTCCTTTTGCCTTCTGTGCCGTGAATTCATCCCGATCCGTAACCTTGGGGATGATCGCAAAGTTGTACGCGGGAGGCGGTGAAGGGATAGTCCATTCCAATGTGCGACCATCCCAGGGATCCCCAACAGGAACGCGGGTTTGGTCGCGGTCACGAATGCTGACCCATAGCTGGATCAGTACCGAGAACAATCCACAGGTAATAACTATTGCTCCGATGATGGCCACAATCATGAAAGGGTGGAAAGACGGATCGCTATAGCTGAAAGAGCGGCGTGGCATGCCCAATAGCCCGACGAAATAGAGCGGCATGAATGTCAGCAAAAACCCCCCGGTCCAGCAAAAGACAGAAACCCGGCCCCAGAATTCGTTCAGTCGGAATCCAAAGGCCTTGGGGAACCAGTAATTGTATGCCGCCAACAATCCGAACAACACGCCAGGCAATAACGCGTTGTGGAAATGAGCTACCAAAAACAGCGTATTGTGAACCTGGTAATCTACGGTTGGGTTTGCCAGGATCACACCGCTCAGCCCACCGATGGCAAACAGCATCAAAAATGACAGCCCATAGAGCATCGGCACCGAAAACCGAATGCGCCCCCGCCACAGCGTCGCCATCCAGTCATAGACTTTCACGCCGGTTGGGATGGCAATCAGCATGGTCGCAATACCAAACACCGCGTTGATCAGCGCGCTTTGACCCATGGTAAAAAAGTGGTGCAGCCAGACCGTGAACGACAACACTGCGATCGACATGGTCGCAATAACAAGCGAGTTGTAGCCATAAAGCCGTTTGGCCGAGAAGGTCGCAAACACCTCGGAATAGATGCCATAAGCAGGCAAAACCAGCAGGTAAACCTCGGGGTGGCCGAACAACCAAAACAGATTGGCATAGTTCATCATGTTGCCACCGAGGTCGTTTGTGAAAAAGTGGAAATCAAGATAGCGATCAGCGGCAAGCATCAGCGCGGCGACACCCAAAGGCGGCATAGCAAAGACGATCAGGATCGAACTGCAAATGATTGTCCAGCAATACATCGGCAGCCGCATGAACGTCATGCCCGGCGCGCGCAACTTGTAGATCGTAACGGCAAAATTGATACCCGTCAGCGAGGTGCCAATGCCCGAAACAACGATGGCCCAGATCCAGTAATCCGGTCCAACACCGGGATTGAACGCTGCGCCGGTATACGGTGGATAGGCTGTCCAGCCGCCGGTCGAAAACTCTCCAATCACCAGCGACACCATCAGCATCATGCCTGACGAAACCGTAAGGCCCAGACCAATCTGGTTTAGTCGCGGGAACGCCACATCGCGCGCGCCGATCATCAGCGGGACAATGTAATTCGCAACACCAAAGACAAAGGGAACGGCAACAAAGAAGACCATGATTGTGCCGTGAGTGCTGAAAAGCTCGGCAAAATGTTCGGCTTCGAGGAAACCGTCGCCGGGCCCGGAAGCCTGCTGCGCGCGCATGACAACGCCTTCAAGCACACCGCGCGCCAGCATCACGATGGCAAAGACGATATACATGATACCGATCTTTTTGTGATCGACGCTGGTCAGCCAATCGCGCCACAGGGGTGTCCACAGACGAAACCAGCTCAGCAATCCTACGACAACAACAACGCCAATAATCACAACAGCTGCGGCTGTATTGGCCACAATCTCATTAGTATTTGGGTTCTGGATCAACCCGGCAATCGGAAAAGCGTCCCAACTCAGACGCCCGAAGAAACCTGTCTCGGTCGGCGTCATTTTTGCGCCTCCTGCCCAAATGATGCAGTTCCAGGCTGTAGATCGATGGGCAGCGGCTGACCGCTGTGGTAGCGGCTCAGGATATTCCGGAACAGATCGTCTTTTATTGTGAAGTAGAGCGCATCATCCGGCATCCGAGATGTTCCCAAAGCGGCCTGAACTTCATCCCTGTCGGTCCGCATGGCCAGTTTCCGATACGTTGCCACATCTAGTTGGATGCTGTTGTTACGCACTTTTTCGACCCAAGCGTCGAAATCCTCATCACTCATTGCGATGGTGCGGAACTTCTGCTTGGTAAAGCCCCGTCCGTTGTACTGAGTGTTTTCACCCTGCATCACTTCCGGCGCATCCGCGACAAGATGTAACTGGGTGGTCATGCCCGGCATCGCATAAATCTGTCCGGCCAGCGCGGGTATCATAAACGACTGCATCACGGTATCGGTTGTCAGCGTCAATGCAACTTGCCGCTTTGTCGGAATTCCGAACTCTCCTACAGTGGCGACCCCAAGATCGGGGTACAGAAACAGCCACTTCCAATCCAGACCGACAACCTGAACCCGCAGCGCCGGATCTTCACCAAACGGTGCCGAATACGGGTCAAGCCGATGCGTCGCCTTCCAAAGGTAAAAAGACAGCAAGGCCACGATTATGACAGGCACACCCCACATTACAAATTCCAGCTTTGCCGAGAAATCCCAATCCGGCGCGTAGGGCGCAATGCGGTTGCTCCGGCGGCGATACCGAAACGCTATTATCGGGACCAGCACCAATACCGGGATAACGGCCAGCAGGATCAATACGGTCGCCCGAAGCAAATGCGTTTTCTGAACTGCCGCTATTGGGCCTTGCGGGTCCATAAAGCTGTCGCTGGCCAAAGCTGGTTGCGCCGAAACGATCAACAGGAGCACAACGACAAGCCTGAGCAAGGATGGATTGGACGAAATGACTTGTGCCACAGCTGACTGTCCTCTCCTCATCTCAATCCCATCCAACTATCGGCAAGCGGGTGAATTTTCTCAAGAGTTTTTCCGAACCGGGGATTGCCATCCTCAATTTTCTTTCAACTTTGGGTGTAAACGGCGACGGGTCGCGCGGCATCTTCCCGTTGACTTGCAAGGCCAGTCGGGACAGATAAATCGTCAATGCGTATTTTGCTGTTCACTCTAGGATTGATCATTCTGTCCCAGACCGCACTGGCACAGGATCGTGCAGCAATTGAACGCCAGTTTCAGTCGTGGTTGTTGGAGACTATCTGGCCGCAGGCGCAGGCCAAAGGTGTTTCGCGCAACACACTGCAACAGGCGTTTTCTGGTGTTACTCTGAACTGGGACCTGCCTGATCTGGTTCCCCCCGGACATAAACGCAAAACGCCCAAGGCGCAAAAACAAGCCGAGTTTGGATCGCCCAGCCGGTATTTCAATCCGGGGTCAATTCAGGGCGCAACGTCTATCGGGCGCAGGATGGCGAGGCAACACTCTGCGATTCTTGCCAAAGTCGAACGTCAAACGGGCGTTCCTGCTCGTATCATTCTGGCAATCTGGGGCAGAGAGAGCGGCTATGGGCAGGTGCCGATCCGCCATGATGCGTTCAGGGTTTTGTCGACCAAGGCATTCATGAGCACGCGCGCGGACTACTTCACGGCCGAGCTTATCGCGGCTCTGCAAATCGCGGAAGCAGGACCTCTGCCAGCCCGGCAATTGAAAAGCAGTTGGGCGGGCGCGTTAGGACAACCCCAATTCATGCCATCAAGCTATTTGGCTTACGCCGCAGATGGCAACGGCGACGGACAGGTCGATATCTGGGGGTCATCCGATGATACAATCACATCGATTGGCAACTACCTGAAACAGCACGGCTGGATCGCCGGGCGTGACTGGGGTTTCGAAGTGTCTGTGCCAGCAACCGTTTCATGTGCATTGGAAGGACCTGATCAAGGGCAGTCAATCCAGCAATGGGAAGCGATGGGCATAAACCGGGTCTCGGGCAAACCTTTTCCAGCCCACGAGTTGAAGGGGGCAGGTTACCTGATGATGCCGGCAGGACGATTTGGTCCTGCTTTTCTGGTCACTCCGAATTTTTACGTTTTGAAGGAATACAACAAAAGCGATCTTTATGCTTTGTTCGTCGGCCACGTCGGTGACAGAATCCAATTTGGAAGCGGCGATTTTAAAGGGCAATGGGGCAAGGTCGGTGGCTTGTACCGTTCTGACATAGCAAAGATGCAGGGCGCGCTGGAAAGCTTGGGGTACGATGTCGGAGGCGTTGACGGCTTGCCAGGTTTCAAAACCCGCCGATCAATAGGCAGATGGCAGGAAGCGATGGGTGTTGCACCTACCTGTTTTCCTGAAATCTCGATGAAAACAAAACTGGTCCGATAAGGCACCAAGCATGCGTTGAACGGTCCCTCGCGACTTGCTTGAGCATCTTATCGCCAGTCGCAACAGACCGCCATTGTCACTAATCTTTGCGGTTCCGGCCATATTGTTGCCCATTCGAAAACGGACTTGATGCGTCAGATCATGTATTTCCAAGAAGCTCGGATGTTTGCCGACGGAATACTTGTGTACATAAGACACGTTACTTGACGCAGCTTGCGACTAAGTGAGCCGTATTAATTTCAGTTGCACAGTCTCTGCCATCTAAATTCTTTTCGGCCGCGCAGTCCTAAACTACTCGTCATAACAAGGCGCTATGCCCATCCAAAGAACAATATGCAGGACTCCGTCCGGGAGTTTTTCAAGGCAACCGACGCTGCTCCAAACATATCAACTTTCCGTGAACGACAAATCGTCGTCAGATTTTTGGCACAGAGTTATAGCGGAAGGGTCTCTGGGAACTGTGGTTCAGGCCTTGTATACAGGAAACACCGGAGTCGGCTTTTGACTCATCTGGACCGAGGTGGCACGATTTGGTCAATAACGGCCGGCACACCGGGCATGATTGATTGACGCGGTTTTGAAGACTAAGAGGACATTCCGGATGTTCTCTGCTTTTCCGGCCAAGTTTTGTTTTGAGAGGCACCATGACACGCAAAGTCACCAAAGCAGTTTTTCCAGTGGCGGGAATGGGAACCCGGTTTTTGCCGGCAACCAAATCTGTTCCGAAAGAGATCATGACGTTGGTGGATCGCCCGCTGGTGCAATATGCAATCGATGAAGCGCGCGCCGCTGGTATCAAAGAGTTCATCTTTGTGACGTCTCGCGGGAAATCCGCGCTTGAAGATTACTTTGACCACAACCTTGTCCTCGAACAGGAGTTAATGGCCAAGGGCAAAAACAAGCTTCTCGATATCCTAAACAAGACCAATATGGAAAGCGGCGCGATTGCCTATATCCGCCAACACAAAGCCCTGGGGTTGGGGCATGCTGTATGGTGTGCACGCCGTTTGATAGGCGATGAACCCTTTGCTGTAATGCTGCCTGACGATGTGATTGCTGCAGATAAACCATGTCTGCAACAAATGGTTGAAGCCTATGAGGAAACGGGCGGCAACATGGTGGCAACGATGGAAGTTTCACCAGAAAAGACCAGTTCGTACGGCGTTCTGGATGTCGTCGACAGTATCGGCCCGGTCATTCCGGCCAAGGGTATGGTTGAAAAACCCGAACCCTCAAAAGCGCCATCCAATCTGGCGGTTATCGGGCGCTATATTCTTCGACCTTCCGTATTGAACAACCTGAACGCAATGAAAACCGGAAGCGGCGGTGAAATCCAACTGACTGATGCGATCGCCGAGGATATCGCATCCGGCGTGCCCGTTTTTGGCTACAAGTTCGACGGGCAGCGTTTCGATTGCGGTTCAAAATCCGGTTTTCTGCAAGCGACAGTTTCCTTTGCCCTTGCCCGTGACGACCTGCGCGATGATCTGAGCCAATATCTGAATGACATCGTTGCAACTGGAAAAGCGGCCCAGTAGCCACGGGATCTCCCATTCCACAAAAAGAATTGAACAATATCGTTGGTCATCAGCAATTCAGGGGCACGTGTATGAACAGAACGGTCTATCCAGTCATCCTGTGTGGTGGTTCAGGAACGCGTTTGTGGCCCCTGTCGCGCAAAAGCTATCCCAAGCAATTCGTTCCACTTGTCGGAAAAACCAGTCTGTTACAGGATTGTGCCGACCGGATGCTTGGACCCTCGCATACGCCCTATGCCAAACCAATGGTTCTCACCAACGAAGCCTTTCGGTTTATTGTACCTGAACAGCTGACCGCTATTGGGATCGACCCCGGTCCGATTCTGATTGAGCCTGAAGGGCGAAACACGGCCCCTGCCGTACTGGCGGCTGCGTTGTACCTTGCCTCACGTGATCCGGATGCCATCATGCTGGTCGCGCCTTCAGATCATGTGCTTCCAAACAAGGCGGCTTTTCATCAGGCCGTCGCCACAGGCGTGCGCGCAATTGCCGAACGAAGCGATCTGGTGACATTTGGCATCACGCCCACTCGGCCCGAAACCGGGTATGGCTACTTAAAGCTGAACGACGCCCCAGACGTGTCCGGAGGTGCAGTTCGCCTGGATCGTTTCGCGGAGAAACCGGATCTGGATGCGGCGCAGGCGATGGTGAAAGATGGCAGTTACCTGTGGAATTCCGGCATCTTCCTGTTTGCGGCACGTGACATCGTTGCCGCATATAAAAAATTCGCAAGCACCCTTGTTGCACCTGTCCAAAAGGCCGTCGACAACGCAAAGACAGATTTGGGGTTCCTTAGATTGGATCCTTCGGCTTGGGCTGACGTCGATGACATCTCGATTGACTATGCGGTCATGGAAAAAGCTCCCAACCTCAGCGTGGTTCCGTATTCCGCTGGTTGGTCGGATGTTGGCAGTTGGACGGCTGTTCAAGAATTGTCAAACCCTGATGAAAACGGCATCGCGACAAATGGGGAAGTAACCACAATCGACTGCCGCAACGTTCTGATACGATCAGAATCGCCGGCTCAGGAAGTGGTGGCAATGGGGCTTGAGAACATTATCGCAGTTGCGATGCCGGATGCTGTGCTGGTTGCTACCATGGACAAAGCCCAGGAGGTCAAGCAGGCTGTCGCTGCCTTAAAGGCTAAAGGGGCCAAACAGGCAGATACGCTTCCGGTCGATCACCGCCCCTGGGGCTGGTTTGAGAGCCTCGTGATCGGTGACAGATTTCAGGTCAAGCGAATCCATGTGCATCCTGGCGCTTCGCTCAGCCTGCAGTCCCATCACCATCGGTCCGAGCATTGGATTGTGGTTGAGGGCACCGCCAAGGTCACAATCGATGATCAGGAACGGTTGGTTAGCGAAAATCAGTCCGTCTATATCCCGCTGGGTGCCGTGCACCGGATGGAGAACCCTGGCAAAGTGCCCATGGTTTTGATCGAAGTGCAGACCGGCACCTATTTAGGCGAAGATGACATCATTCGATATGAAGACATTTATGCCCGGGACTAAGCGGCGACATAGTTCTCTATAGGCCATACTCGGGTCGGCTTGTCCCCGGAGATTCTTAGGTTAACAGATTATTTCCTGTGCGGTCGGCCAGGTCAGACGGGATTGACGCGCCTTACGGCAGAGTGGCGCGCGACCGACTTTCGGACCGACAGCCACAGGAGGACCCTCGTGTCAATGACCTCACCCAGATTGCGCCTGCCTTTTCTACAACCTTCGCAGGCTCAAAAACACGTTACTCACAATGAAGCACTGCGGCAGCTTGATCTGGTCGTACAGCTGACAGTGCGAACGACCAATTCCAGCACTCCGCCCGTAGTCCCCGAGCAGGGCGATGTCTATGCTCTAGGCGTCACCCCCACCGGGGACTGGGCCGGACATGCAGGAGAGCTTGCCGCATGGCTGGACGACGCCTGGCATTTCTTGACCCCGTATGCGGGCTGGCGCGCCTGGGACGAGAACACTGGTGAACTGAAATTCTGGAATGGGTCTGATTGGCTACCCTTGCCCGTCAACACACAGAACCTGGACGGTATTGGGGTGGCAACAAGCTCAGACCTTACGAATCGCTTGTCTGTCCGAAGCCCAGCCTCGCTTCTGAGCCATGAGGGCGGCGGGCATCAGCTGAAGATCAACAAGGCGGGTGCGAGCGATACGGCATCGCTGGTGTTTCAGTCGAACTGGACCGGCCACGCTGAAATGGGGTTATCCGGAAGTACGGGGTTTTCAATCAAAGTGTCCCCAGACGGAGGATCCTGGACCGAAGCTTTGACTTTTGACCCCGCGACCGGAACAGCGGCTGGTGCAGCTGTCCAAGGCGATGCGACGGATACCACTCCGGGTCGACTTATGCGTGCAGACTACGGCTATGGGCCGGGCAACCTTCTGGGGGCGGTATCGGAAGTTGGCGGTACACCAACCGGTGCGGTTATAGAGCGCGGAATTAATGCCAATGGCGATTTTACGCGTTTTGCCGATGGAACCCTGATCTGCACCGCCGCGTTGTTGCCTGTCGCTTGCACGACCGCTGAAGGCGCATTATTCGCAAGCGCTGCAATAACGTGGGACTACCCAGCGCCATTTTCCTCTGCGCCCAGCGTTAGTGGCAGCGCTGGAGCTAATAATCGTTTCATCGGGTTTGATGGGCCCGGAAACACTCAAGCCTCGTGCAAAGCTCTCTCCGCAACTTCGGATACAGCGGCTTTTTCACCAAGTGTCATCGCCATAGGGCGCTGGTTCTGAGTGCAGCTGCCGCCTGAACTGTGGTTCGGGCGGTTTTTTGTGTAGTCGAGCCATTTCCTTAGCAATCGCCGATTCCATTGGACCCACCGAAGACGCCGAACTCCGGGCGAAAAAGCAGGCAGCGCAACACCACACGCCTGATGGCTGTTTACTTCAGACCTATGCCCAGAATTGTATCGTTTCAGCTGACAATGACCGTGATTCAACAGGTTCTGCGCAGCACGACGGATTGAAAAAACTCTCTTCCTGCACTTATTGCCTCAAAAACAACAAGAAAACATGGGAACTTAGCAGCCATACCTGTAAATCATTGAAACCGGCGCTGGATTCTTCGATTGTGCGCGCGCCGTTGATAGTAATTGGTAAAAAAGGATTTGGCAGATGCGCATTGCAATGATCGGCACCGGGTATGTGGGCCTTGTGTCCGGTGTGTGTTTTTCGGACTTCGGTCATGATGTGATTTGCGTTGATAAGGCTGAGCAGAAAATCGATATGCTCAAAGCCGGACAGGTGCCTATTTATGAACCGGGTCTTGACGTGCTGATGGCGCGAAACGTCGCGGCTGGCCGCCTGAGCTTCACAACCGATCTTGCAGCCGCAGTGGACGGCGCGGACGCTGTCTTTATTGCTGTCGGAACGCCAACCCGGCGTGGAGACGGCCATGCGGATCTGACTTATGTGATGGCAGCGGCGGAAGAAATCGCTCAGGCTGTCACCGGGTATACCGTTATCGTCACAAAATCGACTGTGCCCGTCGGAACAAACAGGAATGTGTGGGAAACAGTCAAGGCCGCCAACCCCCAGGCCGAATTTGACGTGGCTTCGAACCCTGAATTCCTTCGCGAAGGCGCGGCAATCGACGATTTCATGCGCCCGGATCGCGTCGTGGTCGGCGTTGAAAATGACCGCGCGGCCGAAGTGATGGCAGAAATATACCGCCCTCTGTATCTGCGCGACTTCCCGATCCTGACCACCGATCTGGAAAGCGCAGAGATGATAAAATACGCCGCCAACGCGTTTTTGGCGACCAAGATCACCTTCATCAATGAAATCGCCGGGCTATGCGAAAAAGTTGGTGCGGATGTTAAAGAAGTCTCGCGTGGCATTGGTCTTGACGGGCGGATTGGCAACAAATTCCTGCATGCAGGACCTGGCTACGGTGGTTCATGTTTTCCAAAAGATACGGCCGCGTTGGCCCGGATCGGGCAGGACCACGCGCATCCGATGCAAATCACCGAGACCGTCATCCGCGTGAATGACGAAATCAAGAAACGGATGATCGAGAAGATTCGTGACGCATGTGACGATCATTTCAACGGCAAGACCGTGGCGGTTCTGGGTGTCACGTTCAAACCCAATACGGACGATATGCGTGACGCGCCATCACTGTCCATCGTACCCGCCCTGATAGGCGGAGGCGCAAAGGTGCGCGTTGTTGACCCACAGGGAAAATCTGAAGGAGAGGCGCTTTTGCCTGGCGTCGAATGGTGCGACGATCCGTATGTCGCTGCGCGGGGCGCGGATGTTGTTGTGCTGCTGACGGAATGGAATGAATTCCGCGCGCTGAACCTTTCCGAAATTGCGGCGTCAATGAAATCAGCCAGGATGGTCGACCTGCGCAACATCTACTCGAAAACTACAGCGCTGAAATCGGGGTTTGAAACCTACGTCGGCGTTGGACGCTGAAAGCACCCGTCCTCGCAAGTAGTTGACGGATCATAGTGCGGCTGTCCAAACCCGGTAGCGGCCTTGTCCGGTGACCTCGCGCACCAGGCCTCTCCGGGTGAACAGGTCAAAGTTCCGCTGAACCGCTGCGCGGGAAGAATTGGTAAGTTCTTCTGCAAGTGGGGCCGAGACCATCGGCCACGCCGCCAGAGCATCAATCAGACGCGGGGGGGTGCGACCGCTCAGATCCTGCGTCGCGTCGCGGGCCTTATCCTCCCAGACACTGATCCTGTCGAGGTGCAGCAAAGCCGCAAGAACAGCTTGCCCGGCGCCCTGTATCCAAGACCCTAACTTTTCCGTCGGCCCACCTGTTCCGCGCAACGCACCCGGACCAGACAACGCCAGAGGCATGAACATTGCGCCGCCCCGCCCCATCGAAGCCGCGTGCCGCGCTGCGATGATTGCCGCCTCGGTGTCTTGTCCGACCCCCTGCGAAACCGCTCGCCATGCATGAAACGCGATGGCCGATTGTGTCACCGGGTGCAGCCTTTCAGCATTCCGCATGACTTCGGCCAGATCAACGATCGCTTCGGGCGTCGCTTCAGCCCCCTGAGCCAGACGGTCGAGAAACGCGGTCAACCCGCTTTCCCACCCGCCTGTCGCAGGGCCCGCGCCTGAGCTCAGACGGCGCACGGCCCAACCTGCCCGAAACAGCGCCTGCACGTCATCGTGGGTCGCGCCGATCCTCAGACCCGTCCACAAAGCCAGGCGGTCCACGCTGACCCGATCCCCTGTCCACCACCCCAGATCGGACGTTTCCATAAGTGCCAAACGATGCGTCCACCCCTCAGGCCCCGAACGCAGCCGCTCATCCAGAGCGCCAAAGGTCAGGGCAAGATCAGCAAGCTCTGCCGACAATTCTGATTGTGCCGAATACCAATCGCGCGGATCGAATAACGGGCGCTGATCCGATCGGGGACCAGGCAAAAAGAAATCTTCCTCCACGTCCTGGTCCGGGGGCAAAAACCAAGGGTCATCTTCTTCTGCCGGATCACCATCATAGATGCTGGCTGGGCCAAGATCATCGACCTCGTCTTCTGGAAGGGGCATGGTTTTCTTCGACGTCATACCCCGCATTCTTTGGGCATTTGCAACAGTTCACAAGGGTTTTCCATCAACCCGAGAATGTGCGGGTCAACACTTCCAGTTCGGCGCTTAAATCCGTGTGTGGGGAACTGCCCAACAGCATATATCCATAACCGCCCTGCTCCCACTTTGCAGTTGCCAAACCGCTCAACACCGTTTGTTGGACTTCGGTACTTGGGGCATTCGGTCCCTGGCGAATGACACAGAAGGCAAGTGGTCGACCCTGATCATCGGCAAAAACCACTTGGATCAAGGGCTTGCCTTTGAATGAAAGAACCTGCGCCCGCTTCAGCTCCAACCCTGGCAACGCTTCCAGTATTTCCTTATTCAGCGATCGCCCCAGCTCGGCTTCGGCCATTGCAAATTGCTTGGTCAGCGACGCTTCTGAACTGTCCAGCGATGCAATCGTTTCCGGGACGTAAAGTGATTGATAGATCGCGGCCTGCTGGGCCCAGCTTAAGTCTGCTGGCCGGGTGGCCCAGAATGTTACGGCGACGGCTGCAAACGCCGCGCTGGCAGCCACCGCAACAAGACGCAGAAACCCGTTATTGGCGGGCCGCGTCGTTTTTTTCGGAAGGTCCACCTTCGGCGCTTCAGCGGGCAGGTTCTCAAAAACATCCCGAACAACAGGCGCAATCGGATCCAGCGCCATCAGACGATGTTCCAACGTAGCGTCATCTTCAACCGCAACATCAATAGCGCGGGTCTGAGCCTCATCCAGGCTGCCTTCCAGATACGCTAATAGCGTCTCGTCGGAAAACGTCATTTGCCACTCCGTCGCGCGGTGTCCGCTGCATCAACCTGCATTACAGTTTTAAGTTTCTGCCGGGCATTCGAAAGCCGGCTCATGATCGTGCCAATTGGAACCTCCAACAAAGCGGCGGCTTCGCGGTAACTGTACCCCTCAACGAAGACGAGCATAACCGTTTCGCGCTGTGCCTCTGGCAACTGCATCACTTGAGTAAACACTTCAGCCGCAAAAATATTCGTTTCCGTGTCCGGTCCCGTTGCAACCAGATCCGCTTCGGGGGTCACCGACAGCGCCTGCGCGCGCCGAACCGACCGCGAACGCAGCTCGTTCAGCCAAATCGACCGGCAGATTGTCATCAACCAGCTGTCCAGACGGTTGTGCGACGTCACCTGATGATGTCGTTCAAGCGCGCGCAAACATGTGGCCTGTAACAAATCATCGGCTACATCCGAGGCACCCGATAATGCCAGCGCAAACCGCCAGACACGCTTCGAATGCGTCTGAACCGCATCGCGGACGGCTTGTTCAGAAGTCATCTCAGCTCTCATCGAATGATCGCGACCTGCTTGTGTTTCTCAATCACGGACCGGACCCGCAAGGGCAGAATTGTCATATTTGGCGGTGAAATGAAACGAAACTCCAGCTCCATGCAGTCACGTTTGCGTCTGTAATTGTTGCAGCGCCTGTTTCTGCAACCAACTTGGCGTTGGATATTGGCCATTTGCGACGGTTGTTTTGGTTGTGGGTTTGGTGGTGAGGTCTTATTTAGCGTGTTTGGATGTTGGGATGGGTTGGTGTGCCGCAGGGTTGCATCTGTCCTTTAGGCGCGGCGGGATATGGGGTATCTGGGCGTGCGCACCGTTT
>NZ_JBQFYX010000007.1:0-140088 GCF_056541885.1 Ruegeria sp. AF7
CCCATACGGCAACAGATCGTCACTGGATATTCCAAGCTTCGCGCCGATCTCCTGGATCGGCTTCTTATTCGCTTCACGCGCAATTTCGATGTCGGATTTATAGCTCATTGGCCGGGGTCCTTGATTGAATACCGTGCAAAACCGACGTCTAACGTCGGCGCTACGCATTCCATACCCTTGTGTACAATCTGATTAGCCATGGATTCCGACATTCTGGCGTCGCGAAGCGTCGTCAGGTCACTTCATCTGTAACTAATCGGAAACCTGCATATTTTCAGGGCTCCAGGCAGGCTGGTCTGGAACAAAGAGCTTGAGGTGATCGCCCAGTTGAATGCGCCCAGGACGTTCGACCCAGCCCGTGACACCGCGGCGCCCGACGGCAGCAGGTTTGAACCCTGCACCATACCCCTGATGATCCGCTTCGATTTCGCGACCGGGCAGTACGCAGGGTGCGTTTTCCATATCCACAGTGATCGTCAGCCCGTTGACCGCCTGAAGACGCGAGGACGGCGGAATATGCGAGAAATCCGGAATACCTTTCAGCACTATGGATGCGCCCAGATAAGACGGGTCAAGCTGGTCCAGCCCCATGTTCTGCGCGATCTGCTGCAACTCTTCCAAGGACAGCACCGACAGTTGACGAACATTGCGGATTTCAGTGCCCTTGGGATAGAGGTTCGAGACCCGAACACAGGACGCACGGTTCAGACCTTCGTGCCGTTCGCCTTTCACGCCCTCAAACCCAAGATCCAGCAACTCAACGGGCTTGGCACGAAGCGATCCGCCGGCAGGAACAAGGCCCAGCCAAAGAACTTCGGCTGCAAATTCGGTTTCCCGCAAAAACGGCATACGTGCTTCCCTTCCCATTGGTGCCTGCCAGCGCATAATGCCCAGTAACGCTCTGATGGAAAGATAAAAAAAACCCGGGGCAGAGCCCGGGTTCTTGCTGGTTATGCTGTCGGTTCAGGTTCCATCCCACCCTCAGGCGGTGATTTCTTCGCCTTGGTCTTGGGGATGGCTGTCACGCTGGGCGCACTGCCCTCGTCTGACTTGTCGTTCCGGTCATCACTGTCGCCGGGCGACTCCCCGTTCATGACGCGTTTGATTTCGTCACCGGTCAGTGTTTCGTATTCCAGCAAACCTTGGGCCAGACGTTCCCATTCCTCGTTCTGATCAGTCAGAATCTTGTGCGCCTGTTCATAGCCTTGCTGGATCAGGCGCTTTACCTCTTCTTCAATCAGTTCCTTGGTATGAGCCGATACCGAGAACCCGGCAGTATTGCCCTGGTATCCCTCATGCGCCTCGGCATAGTCGATATTGCCGACCTTGTCCGACATACCCCAGCGCATCACCATGGCGCGTGCCAGTTGGCTGGCCTGCATGATGTCCCCGGCAGGGCCGTTCGACACGTGATCTTCGCCATACTTGATGACTTCGGCAGCTTTCCCCGCCATGGTCATCGCCAGCTTTTGTTCGCACTCATCCCGGTGATAGTTCAGGCGATCCATTTCCGGCAGCGAAACCACCATACCCAGCGCACCCCCGCGCGGTATGATTGTCGCCTTGTAGACCGGATCGCACATCGGCAGTGACAGACCAACAACAGCATGACCCGCTTCGTGATAGGCAGTTTTTTCCTTCTGATCCTGCGTCAGCACCATCGAGCGGCGCTCGGCCCCCATCATCACCTTGTCCTTGGCGTTTTCAAAATCTTCCATGGTGACAAAGCGACGACCCACGCGTGCGGCCATCAACGCGGCCTCGTTCACGAGGTTGGCCAGATCCGCACCCGAGAAGCCGGGCGTACCGCGCGCGATGATGCGCAGATCGACATCGGGGCCCAGCGGCGTCTTGCGTGCGTGAACGCCCAGAATTTTCTCGCGGCCCTTGATGTCCGGGTTGCCGACTGTGACCTGACGGTCGAACCGGCCCGGTCGCAGCAGCGCAGGGTCCAGAACATCCTTGCGGTTTGTCGCCGCCAGAATGATTACACCTTCGTTGGCCTCAAACCCGTCCATTTCGACCAGCAACTGGTTGAGCGTTTGTTCCCGCTCGTCGTTGCCGCCACCGTACCCGGCGCCGCGATGACGACCCACAGCGTCAATTTCATCGATAAACACGATACAGGGCGCGTTCTTTTTCGCCTGCTCGAACATGTCACGCACGCGGGACGCACCCACACCAACGAACATTTCGACAAAATCCGAACCCGAGATGGTGAAGAACGGCACGCCCGCCTCACCCGCAATGGCACGGGCCAGAAGCGTCTTACCGGTACCCGGAGGGCCAACCAGCAGCGCGCCCTTGGGGATCTTGCCACCAAGGCGGCTGAACTTCTGCGGGTTTCGCAGGAATTCGACAATCTCTTCCAGCTCTTCCTTGGCCTCGTCGATACCGGCAACATCGTCAAAGGTCACGCGGCCATGCTTTTCGGTCAGCATCTTGGCCTTGGACTTGCCAAAGCCCATCGCGCCACCTTTGCCGCCGCCTTGCATCCGGTTCATGAAATAGACCCAGACACCGATCAGCAGCAGGAAAGGCAGCAGCGTGATCAGGAACGACTGAAAGCCTGATTGCTGTTGTTTTACGGCCTGAACGGGGATGTTTTCTTCGATCAGAAGCTTGGTCACTTCGGCGTCGCCGGGTTTGATCGTGACATAGCTGGCACCGCTTTGCAGGGTATAGCGAATCTGTTCACCATCCAAGGTCACGTTCTTGACTTCACCGCTTTGGACGGCACCGACAAAGTCGGAATAGGTTTTCTCGTTGCTCTGAAGCGTTCCGCCCGGTCCACTGAACAGATTGAACAGTGCAAGGATGAGCAGGAACAAAACGACCCAAAACGCGATATTGCGAGCGTTGCCCAAGGAAATTCTCCTAAAAGTTCCGGCAGGTGAGACGCTGCCAAGTTACCTCTTAAAATAGAGAGGATTGTCGTATGTTCAATGCGATAAAAAAGATGCGTGGAACTCGGGCCAATCTGACGCAAGCCTGGCATGCCAGCCATTCGCGAGACCCGCAAGCGGGGCGGCCAGCACCCTGTCCGCAATCCAAACCGCAGGCGTCGCCGTCAACGCTATCCTGGGACGCCCGGTTGCACGCCACTCGGGCACCTGTTGCAACCCCTCACCGCCCAAAGCGCGGATTTCTGCGCCCATTATTGCCGGTCCGCTGAGCCGCCATTTGCCATCCCACACAGCACTGGGCGCCGCGATCTGAGATTTCACGGCATTAAATTCCCTGCAAATCCAAACACTCCCGCCTTGTGGAACAATCAGACAACCGCCCACTGACCCCGATTGCCCATTCGCAACTGCATCCATTGCCTGATCCACGGCCGCCTGACGCGGGGGATAACCCGACCCGGCAATCCACGAGAGGATTCCCAGCAGCACACGACGCCGAATCTCAAGGGGCAACGCGGCAAATCCGGCCCGATTCACCCTCACGTCACTTTGATCCACCTGCGCCACGGACCCTGCGGATTCTTGCGTACAGAGGCCAAGTGCCGTGTTTGCCTGCGCCAGATTATCCGCCACGCGGGACAATGAAAGCGCATCAATTCCCAAAGGTTCCAGCCCACCCAAAGCTTCGCGCGCCTTGATCCGATCGAAACGGGCATCCTGATTCGAAGGATCGTCCACCCATGCTACGCCAGCCTCAGTCAGATAGGTGCGCAGCTGTTCACGGGTGATCCCCAGCATCGGACGCAGCAACGTCAGACCCCGCCGTTTCCGAATAGCCGACATGCCGGACAGGCCCGTGACCCCGGATGATCGGCCCAACCGCATCAGCAGTGTTTCCGCCTGATCATCTGCGGTGTGGCCCAGCGCAATGGCGTCGATTCCGCGGCCCTTCGCCCATTCGGATAACAAATCATATCGCGCCTGACGTGCCCGGTCCTGCAAGTTGCCGGTACCGTCCCATCCCGACCAACGCAGCGTATCATGAGACATCCCCAACGCAGCCGCCTGCCGAAATACCGTTTCGGCCTCGCACGCGGATTCGGGTCGCAAACCGTGGTCGACCGTGGCAACGAAAAGAGTGATGGCCTCATCTTGCGCCACCTGATGCAAAAGATGCATCAAGGCGACGGAATCCCCGCCTCCCGAAACGGCAATCCCCAACTTGCGCGGAAGTGTTTCCGGTAGCTGGGCGCGCAGGTCTGCAAGTAGTTTGCCGGAGTGATGGTTCAAGTACATCCCAACGCGGTCATCTCCTGCGTGGCGCTCGAAAACTCTGGCGCAGAAGGAAAGCGTACTCCGACCTCATTAAGCGTGATGCAGGCCTGATCGGTCTGTCCCAAACGGCCAAGCGCCGCGCCCAGTTCGTACAGCGCCTCGGGTGCAAACGCGCCCTCGGAATCACCCGTGAAGCTGGCCAGAAATGCCCGGGCCGCTTCGCGTGTGTCGCCAATCCCTTCTAGGGCATGACCGCGTTTCAGGTTGGCTTCGGGCGCCAGCGGACTGCCGGGATAGCTTGTTTCAAACTGCGCAAACAACGTGGCAGCAGTCTGGAAATCGCCATCGGCCAACGCTTGCGAGGCAGCATCAAAATCAGCACGCTCACCTATGGCAAGTTCACCATTATCGGTCGCCGTTGGCGTTTCGATACTTGTTGGTCCGGTTATCACAGTGGCCGTGTCACCACCCAATGTCGAGGTCTCACCCAACGTCGACAAATCGCCGCCTTCCAGTTCAACCAGCCGGAACTCAAGGTCACCGATGCGGTTGGTGCCGTCGGTGACAATGTTCTGCACCCGCTGGTTCAATTGCTCGGTCTGGCGGGTCAGGCGCTGCAATTCGGCCTCGATGGCATCCACCCGTTCAAGGACCGAACTGCCGGACAGGTTAGGTGCGGGTGAACCCGTAGTGGAAAATTCGCGTTTCAAACGCTGAATTTCCACATGTAGCACCGTCAGTTCCTGACGGATGTCCGCAAGGGTCTGTTGATCCTGTGCCTGTGCTACACCAGCCGTCGCCACAACCGCCGCCAAAACCCATCCTGCAATGCGCATCATCTTACCCCAGAGTTGACCCGGTCAGAACCGTTACCGCACGGCGGTTCTTGGAATAACATTCCTCGGTGCTGCAAATCTCGATCGGGCGTTCCTTGCCATAGCTCACGGTGTTCAGGCGGCTGCCCGCAACACCGCGCGAAATCAGGTACTCACGCGCAGCGTTCGCCCGGCGTGCGCCCAGCGCAAGGTTGTATTCCCGCGTGCCCTGCTCATCCGCGTGGCCTTCGATCGTTGCGACAAAATCCGGATTGGCCAGCAGCCAGTCCGCCTGCCCTTGCAGCACTGTTTGCGCCTCGGGCGACAGGGTTGACTGGTCAACGGCAAACAGGACACGGTCCCCGACTGTTTGCTGGAAATACGCGGGCGAGCGCGGATCACTCGGTGATCCGGGGACAATGGATCCAATGCCTCCGCTACCACCACCGCCACCCAAGGCTGAGGGGTCATTGTTTGTGCAGGCGGCGATCACACTCAGCGCGCCCAGCGCCAGAACTTTGCTCAATACGTTCATTTCAGGTGCCTCGTGTTATGTTTATTGCCGCCTGTCTACCACAGGGACGATTTGTTGTGAACTTTGCTGCGATCAATTCTGCAATGGGCCCCAGGACGGATCGCTGCCGCCGTCCGGTGTACGTACCGGGCGCAGGTTCCTGCCCGAGATATCCACCGAGTAAAGCGATGCCCTACCACTGGCCCCCTGCGTTTCGCGGGTGAACATGATGACCCGGCCATTAGGCGACCAGGTGGGGCCTTCATCCAGGAAAGAGGCTGTCAGCAAACGTTCTTCTGACCCGTCGATGCGCATCACGCCGATATGGAACCGGCCCTGGTTCTGCTTGGTAAAGGCGATCAGGTCGCCGCGCGGTGACCAGACCGGGGTACCATAGCGACCTGCACCAAAGCTGATCCGCGTGGCTTCGCCCCCGTTTGCTGCCATCACGTACAATTGCGGCGTGCCGGAGCGGTCGCTTTCAAAGACGATCCGGCTGCCATCGGGTGAATAGCTGGGGGCAGTTTCAATTGCGGGCGTGTTGGTCAGGCGCGTGCTTTGACCCGAAACGATATCCATCTTCCACAGATCGGTATTGCCGCCCTGAATCAGCGAATAGACAATCGACCGGCCATCCGGCGAGAACCGAGGCGAAAAGCTCATCGTCCCGTCCTGCGTCTTCAGTTCCCGCGGTTTCGGGCGCCCGATTTCAGTCACGTATATGCGCGGGCTGCCGCTTTCATAACTGGTATAAAGCAGCCGGTCACCGGTGGGTGAGAACCGGGGCGCCAGAACGATTGCGGCGCTGTCGGTCATGTACTGCACATTCGCGCCATCGTAATCCATGATCGCCAAACGCTTCAGGCGCTGGTCCTTCGGCCCGCTTTCCGAAACAAAGGCAACGCGGCTGTCAAAATAACCGCCTTCACCTGTGATCCGGCTATAGACCTGATCGGCCACCTTGTGCGCCATGCGCCGCCACCCGTCTGTGGTACCTGCCAGTTGAAGGCCATTGCCCAGTTCCTGGCCCGAAAACACATCCCACACCCGGAACCGGACCGTCAGTTTCTGACCGGACACATTGACAGCGCCGGTGACCAGCGCGTCAGCGTTGATCGCCTTCCAATCCGCAAACTGAACCGGAGCTTCGAAGCTGCTGACCCGGCTGATGAACGCATCCGAGGAGATTTCGCGGAACAACCCGGTCCCGGTCAGGTCAGCCGCCACCACGCGCGAGATATCCTGCGCGAACTGAGCTGCGGCCGGGCCGTCCGGCACAAAATTCGGAACGGCAAAGGGCAAGGGTTCGATAATCCCCTCATCCAGTTCCAGGCGCAAAGGCCCGTTCTGTGCATAAACCGGCGCAGACATCAGTGTCAGGCCGACAAAGAGGCTGGTCAGAAGCTTCATCATTTGATCCGCATCCTCTCGGGGTTAAATGTAATCTCAACATCCTGCCAATGTTCGTATTTGTCAGCAGGCAATTCATATCCTTTGGCCCCGCAGCGCAAAATAGCGCGTCGCGCAGCCTCGTAGGCCTGTTTAACGGCTCCGGCAGAGCCACCAGAGCTGTCCAGCATCCGAACACTGCCACCGACGACCGTACCATCACGGTTCAGTGAAAACGCGACAACAACCACAGTGTTCAGCGCATCCGTGGACAAGGAACCCACATTCCAACATCCAGAGACCGCCAGTCGCATCGCGTCTTTCTCTCCGCTGGTCAGCGGTGGGCCAGAAGGTTCGGACCCGCTGCCCAAGGCTTCGGCCAGGGCGTCGTTGATTGCCGTTTCATCGGTTTGTTTCTCAGGTTCCGGGGTCGCCTCAGGCGTTTTGGCCACAGCGGGTTCCGGCGGCGGGCTTGGCCGGTTTGGGCGCACGCGCGGTCGCGGAGATGTCAGGGGCGACTGGTCCTTGGTTTCCTCGGCTTCGGTCACAATCTCCGGGGCTGCCTCTTGCGGCGCGGTCTGATCCTGCTGTTCCTGTTGAACCTCTGCGCCTTCATCCAGGGATACCGGAGGCGTTTCAAAATCATCAGGCTTTGCCTCGGGCGGTGGCGGAGCTATTGCCTCAGGCGCGACGCGGTCTGATGGGCGCGGCTGTGCCTCCGGACCGGGCGGCGCAGGCTGTGCAACAGGCTCGATCTGAGGTTCCGTCAGAACCGGAGGCTCGTCAGGAACCTCGGGTTCTGGCGGCGCTTCCACGATGATGGGCTCTGGCTCTGGTTCCGGTTCAGCCGGTGCAACAGGTTCAGGGCGGGGCTGTTCGTCACTCTCGGGTTCCGGCGGCTTGGTCACAGCCTCCGGCTCGGGCGGCTGCTGCAACGCGGTCGGCACTTCGGGGAGTTCCGGCGCATCCCGCTGGGCCGTCATGGCCGCGAATTGTTCAGCCGTGATCACAGAGACATCCTGCACAGCCATCGGCAACGGTTCGGACCGGAAGGTGCCGCCGAATATCGCCCATCCGATCAGGCTGACATGCGCAATCGCTGAAATCTTGGTGCCGGTATCCACCGTGCGACCTCACTCTCCACCTTCATCCAGCGTCGGCCCGCCGGTATCGGTCACAAGGCCAACGTTGGAAAACCCGCCCGCGTTCAGCGCACCCATGACCTGCATCACCTGTGCGTAAGGGATTGCGCCATCGGCCCGCAGGAAAACCCGGTCACTGCTCCGCTCTGCCGCAATGGCACGCAGCTTGCCAATCAATTCTTCGCGCAACACGTCGGTGGTCTGGATCTGCACGCGTCCGTCAGCGGTCAGGGTCACGGTCAAAGGCTCTTCATTGTCGCCGGGCAGCGCACTGGCTGCGGTCTTGGGCAGATCGACCGGAACACCAACCGTCAGCAATGGCGCGGCCACCATGAAGATGATCAGCAACACCAGCATGACATCCACGAAAGGTGTCACATTGATCTCGGCCATCGGCTGCGCGCGACCGCGACGCCGACCACGCCTGCGCCCATTGCCGTTCGAAGATTGCTGGATCGCAGCGCCCATCGTCAGCTGTCCAACTGGCGCGACAGAATGGTTGCGAATTCATCCGCAAAAGCTTCATAGCCGCCAACGATCCGGTCACTATCGGCGCTGAGTTTGTTATAGAAAATCACCGCCGGGATCGCCGCCAAAAGGCCCAACCCTGTCGCCATCAACGCCTCGGCAATACCGGGGGCCACAACGGCAAGGTTGGTGTTTTGCTGTTCGGCAATCTCGATGAATGCATTCATGATGCCCCAAACGGTGCCAAACAGCCCGATAAACGGAGCCGTGGAGCCGACAGTTGCCAGAATGGGAAGACCTTTTTGCAGGGTTTCCGCCTCTTTCGCGATGGCGACATCCATCGACCGGTCGATCCGCGCGGTTGCCCCGGCAATCAGCCCGCCATCATTGCGATGCGACCTGCGCCATTCGATCATGCCTGATGCAAAGATCTTTTCCGAACTGCCATCCGGCTGGGTTCCGATCTGCTCGAACAACTCATCCAACGGGTTGCCCGACCAGAAGCTTTCATCAAAAACCTGCGCCTCGCGTCGGGCCGCGCGATAGTTGATCAGCTTCTGAATGATGATCCCCCAGGACCAGATGGATGCGCCGGTAAGTACCAGCATTACCAGTTTGACGATAAAGGTCGCGCGGGCAAACAGCCCCCACATGGAGAAGTCGATCTCCTGCGCCAGCGCCAGCGTTTCAGCTTCCATGAACCTGCTCTTTGTTTTGCCTGATGGCCGTTCGTTTGGCCTTGTTTTGCCAAACGCTATCTCAGTTGGTCATGAAAAGCCAACAGAACCACCCATGGTCCGCAAATTGTTACATCAATGCGCGAATCTCTGCCGGCAATCGGATCGGTTTGCCCGCTTTATTGATGCAAACGGCCGTGACAGATGCACGAAATATTTCGGTCTCACCGCGTCGGACAAGCTGCGCCATGGTCAGACGCACGCCCGAAATTTCGGTGACTTCGGTTTCGACGATCAATTCATCATCGAACCTCGCAGGTGCCAGATACTCGGCCTCGACCCGCCGCACAACCCAAACAATGCCCTCGTCCCGCATGGCGTTTTGGTCATTGCCCAGATTACGCACCCAGTCCGAGCGCGCGCGTTCGATATAGCGCAGGTAGTTCGCGTGATAGACAACCCCACCCATGTCGGTGTCTTCATAATACACGCGGATGGGGTAGGTGTGTTTCATTGCAACGCCTCCAGTCGGGCAAACAGCCTTAACGCGTGCGAGGCATCCTGTGCCGCCCGTGGCAAAACCGGATCATAGGCCGCCCGGATCAAGGCCGCGATGTCGGGACGCAGGATCGTGGCCTTACCTGCGATTGCCAGTGGCGATTGATTGCGAAATGCAGTGTCCGACCAGAGCAAGATGGTCTGCACGACCTGATTGAGCGCAAGGGTTTCCGCCGGAACCTTGCACAATTCCTTGTCCATGCGCAGAAACACAAACGCCGCACGGATCGCGCCATCTTCTTCGAATCGGAAAACGCGGTACTGGTTTGCATCTGCCGCGACCAGACGCGCGACCAAAGGTTCCAGATCCGGGATCAATCGATCAAGGTCCGGTACCTCCAGCAGTTCCTGCCAGTCCCGGAAAAAGAAAACCATGCAGTTCGCGCCAAGCTCAGGGTCCGTCTCGGCCATTTGGTGACCAGCCAGCGCGACAACCGCCTCAAAAGCCCCCTTTACGGTGGCCAGCGTCTCGTCTTCGACGCCGAAAACGATCGGAACAATTGGCCGCCCCCAACGCGCAAACAGAAACTCGCCGCTTTCGCGTGTGAACAGCGCTTCAATTTCTTCCGGTGTCACCGCCAGCCCTTCATCTTTTCAAAAATACTCTCGCCGAAAGGCTTAAAATCTAAGCGCGCTGGCTTCAACCGAACAGATCGCTTTGCCGCTTGGGCGCGGCCATCCCAAGATGCGTCCACGCCTTCTGCGCCAACATCCGCCCACGCGGAGTACGTTGGATCAGCCCCTGTTGCAGCAAATAGGGCTCAATCACTTCCTCAAGCGAGTCGCGGCTTTCGGACAGCGCGGCAGACAGGGTTTCAATCCCCACCGGGCCACCTGCATAGTTTTCGGCAATCAGCTTCAGATAACGCCGGTCCGCACCATCAAGGCCCAAATTATCGACGCCCAGACGGGTCAAGGCACCATCGGCCAGGTCCCGTGTGATCCGCCCGTCCCCTTCGACAATGGCGAAATCCACAACGCGTCTCAGCAATCGCCCGGCGATACGCGGCGTTCCGCGCGACCGGCGTGCGATTTCGCGCGCACCATCGTTATCCGCGGGCGCGCCCAGTTTCCGCGCGTTCCGGGTGACGATTTCGTGCAATTCATCGACCGTGTAGAACTGAAGCCGGGTCGGGATACCAAACCGGTCACGCAAGGGCGTTGTCAGCAGACCCATCCGCGTGGTGGCCCCCACCAGCGTGAATGGCTGCAATTCGATCCGAACGGTGCGCGCAGCAGGACCTTCACCAATAACAAGATCCAGCTCGAAATCTTCCATCGCCGGGTACAGCACTTCTTCCACCGCCGGGTTGAGCCTGTGAATCTCGTCGATGAACAACACGTCCCGCGATTCAAGATTGGTCAGGATCGCCGCCAGATCCCCCGCCTTGGCCAGAACCGGGCCCGAGGTCATGCGAAAGTTCACCCCCAACTCACGCGCCATGATCTGCGCGAGGGTCGTCTTACCCAACCCCGGAGGTCCGTGAAACAAGGTGTGGTCCATCGCCTCGCCGCGTTGCCGGGCAGACTGGATAAAGATGCGCAAGTTAGCGCGCGCCTCAGCCTGACCAATGAATTCATCCAGCCCCTGAGGACGCAAAGCGCGGTCATTGTCTTCCGGCAGGGGCTCCGGGCGCAGGGTGGGATCAGCGTCAACCATTCACTTACCCTTTCGGAGCCAACAGCCTGAGGGCCGCGCGGATCAGATCAGCCTCGTCAGCATCCGGCTGGCTTGCAGCCGCTTCAGCCACGGCACCTGCCGCCTCGGACGGCCCATATCCAAGATTGGCCAGCGCCGACAACGCCCCGGCAGACGCGGCCGCGGCACCCGATGGCGGTTTCGGAACACGTCTCGGCGCGGGTGTAGAGTCATTCGGTTCAACAACCTCAAGTTCCGGCCCGTCCATCGCCTGAGCAATCGTGCCGCCCATGGCCATCACTCCGGGTGCCTTGTCCTTGAGGTCCAACACGATCCGCTGGGCGGTTTTTGGCCCGACGCCCTTGGCCGCCTTGACCGCACCCCAGTCCCCCAGGGCAATTGCGCGGCTGACACCGTCGGGCCCCAATGCACTCAGGATCGCCAGCGACACCTTCGCGCCGACCCCCTGAACCGAGCACAGCAGGCGATGCCACTCTTTCTCGACAAGCGACAGAAACCCGTAAAGCTGCATAAGGTCTTCGCGGACGACCATGTCAGTGTAGATCGAGACCGCCTCACCCGCCCCCGGCAATGCCGCCAAGGTCCGGTCGGAACAATAGACAAGATAGCCGACGCCCCGAACATCGATCAGCACATGATCCACCGCGCGGTAATCCAGCCGCCCTGTCAGTTTGCCGATCATGCCCGCACCTCTTTCACACGCGCCTGTTGCGTTTTCCCGTAATAGGCATGGCAGATCGCAATCGCCAGTGCATCCGCCGCGTCGGCCCCTTTCGGCAAACAGCCCGGCAATTGCAGTTTGACCATATGCAAAACCTGCTCTTTCTCGGCATGACCCACACCCACCACGGTCTTTTTCACCCGGTTGGGGGCATATTCCCCCACCGGCAGACCGGCCTGTGCCAGCGTCAGCAACGCCACACCACGTGCCTGCCCCAATTTGAGGGTTCCGGCCCCATCCTTGTTCACGAATGTCTGTTCGATAGCAGCCTGATCGGGTCTGTGATCCGCAATCACTTCGACAATCTGATTGTGCAGCGACAGCAGCCGCTCGCCCAGATCGTCCCCATCCGATTTGCACAACCCGTTGGCCACATGGCTCAGGCGGCTGCCATTTGATTCGATGACGCCCCATCCCAGGGTTCTAAGCCCCGGATCGATGCCCAGAATTCGCATATTTTGCCTCGGCCTGCTCGGGTTGTGTGATCTTTTTTCAACGCCTAGCACGAAGCGTGAACATTTTCCAAGCGAATTGACCCTAGGGCTGAAAACGACACGCGTGTCTCAGGCGCGACTTCGGGCGCGTTTTGCGACCCAGTGAAGTCTGAATTCGACACTTTCCCAAAGGCTTTTTCACCAATTGTTAAAGGGGATTACAGCTTCGTGAAGCCTTGCAGAAAACGCATAGGACACATGCAAAAACTGAACTTGTGCGAACGAAATGACAGCACTAGATGCCCCGCAGATCGCAGAAATGCAATGTGAACACTAACCAGAAGGAAACAGGATATGGCTGCACTGGACACAACCCGCGTCGCTACCACTGGCTCGTTCGGCCTTGTTGGCCGTATCGGCGCATTTTTCGTGTCGGCCGTTAACGCCGCAGTTGAATGGAATGACGCCCGCGTAACCCGCAACGCGCTGACCGGTCTGACCGACCGCGAACTGGACGATATCGGCCTGTGCCGTGGTGACATCGACTCCATCGCCGAAGGTCGCCGCTAAGAACCGGCCACTACGCTTATTTGCCCCTTCCTCCTCCCTTGAGGGGCACACAAAAACACCGCGCACCATAAGGGTACGCGGTGTTTTTTTAATCCGAGGGAGCGGATTAGTAGAAAACTTTGTTCAGCTG
Source organism: Ruegeria sp. AF7 (assembly GCF_056541885.1). NCBI lineage: Bacteria > Pseudomonadati > Pseudomonadota > Alphaproteobacteria > Rhodobacterales > Roseobacteraceae > Ruegeria > Ruegeria sp. AF7. The sequence goes on from NZ_JBQFYX010000007.1 coordinate 13,260, forward strand.
AGCGGCGAGGGCTTGCGACACAGGGTCGATTTGCATCACCCAGGCACCGGCTTTTTCGACTGGCGTACCTTCGTTCAGGCTGTCGATCCGATATTGATAGCCGGTCGGGCCAAGGTGGGACAAAAGAAATGCTTTGAAGGCGAAGAAACCCACAAGCGTAAGCAGCAGCACCTTTGCTGGCACCGCCGAGCTCACCCGCTGCGGCCTCATCACAACCAGGCCATCCTTGCGCATCGTCGCACGATAGCCACGGCTCATCTTTTGGTGTTTCTTGTTCAGGCGATTTACGCGCTGATTGAACTCCAGTTGTTTACCCGTCATGGCAGCCTCCAAAAACCGCCCCCCTCGACTTCATTCAGAAAACGGTAAAAAGAGATTGCGACAAAAACGTGGCAAAAACCTATAAAACTCCTGCAAATAGCCTAATTCGCGCCCTGTTTGGTTAAAATTAGGGTCGTCCACTCACCAATCTCGGCCCTATATGTCTGATTGAACCCGTTTTGTGAATAAACGGAAACCACGTCATCGGCCTGTTCGTTAAGGATTCCCGACAGGATCGCATGCCCACCTGGGCGGAGATTCGCTGCCATTTCGGGTGACAAGGCCACCAAAGGCCCTTTGAGGATATTGGCAAAGATCAGATCGTAGGGTGCGTGTGCCTTGAGGTCGGGATGATCGAAACCTGCGGCTTCAACACACCGAACCGCGCCGGACATACCGTTTGCCTTCAGGTTGGCTTCGGCCACTTCAACGGCCACTTCGTCGATATCGCTGGCAATGAAATCGCCATCCCATACCCGGGCTGCCGCCATGGCCAGAACGGCCGTGCCGCAACCGATATCCGCTACTTTCGAGGCACTGAACCCTTCATCCAACAACCGGTCCAGAGCTTTCAGACATCCCAGCGTGGTGCCATGATGTCCGGTGCCAAAGGCCATTGCCGCCTCGATCAGCAGTGGAATGCGACCGTCGGGCAGCTTGTCGGCATCGTGGCTGCCATAAACAAAAAAGCGGCCCGCCTGAACCGGGGCAAGCTCGCGCCGGACATGGGCCACCCAATCGGTTTCAGGCAATTCCGACACAACAAATGGTTTGGCTTCAAAAGCAACTGCCAAAACAGCCAATGCGGTCTCGTCCGGGGCTTCGGTGAAGTATCCACCCACTTCCCACAGGCCCGAGCCGTCTTCGACCTCGAACACACCTACGCCGGTGGGTTCGGGCTCCAACCGCTCCATCGCTTCGCCCAGACCTTCGGCGGCTTTCTTACCTGTCAGTGTGGTCAGCGCAGTGAATGTGGGCACGGGGGACTCCTTTTTCAGTTGGCACTGCGCGTAGGACGGTGCGCTGCCAACGTCAAGCTTTGCGACCTATTCCGCCGGGGCCGGTGCGTACTTGCTCAGGATGGTCTCATTGCCCGGTTCGGGGTGGCGCGGGACCAGCAGGGACAACAGCAGAGAAACGACCGCCATCGCCGCCGCAAGGCCAAACACAGCACCTGGCGACACGACCCAGAGCAAACCCAGCAACGCGGGCAAGAAAACCGCGGCGATATGGTTGATCGTGAACGCGACTGCGGCAGTTGGCGCAATATCCGCCGGATCGGCGATTTTCTGAAAATAGGTTTTCAGTGCAAGCGCCAGCGCGAACAGCACATGGTCGATGACATAGAGTGTCGCCGCCAACAGCACGCCCCAGCCAAACCAGTAGATCCCACCATAGGCTGCGAACACGATTGCCAGACCGGTATATTCAAAGATCAATGTACGCCGTTCCCCGAACTTGGCCACCGCTTTACCCAGCAACGGAGCAACCATCATGTTGATCATCAGGTTGATCAGATACAGGCTGGTCAGCTCATGCACTTCAAAGCCGAACTTCTCAACCATCATGAACCCGGCAAAGACGACAAAGATCTGTCGCCGCGCACCCGCCATGAATTGAAGAGCGTAATACAGCCAGTATCGACGGCGCAGGATCAGTTTCTTGGTTTGCGGCGTGGGGGCATCGAATTGCGGGAAGGCGAACAGGCAAAACAGGGCCAGCAAAGCTGTTGCACCGCCAGCAGCCATGAAGACAAAGTTGTAGGACAGATCGAACCGCTCCCAGGTCAGAACGATCAGCCCGTACACCACCATCGTTGCTGCCGAGCCCATAGCGACCAGCCACCCCAATACCTGCGGTGCGCGATCCTTGGGAAGCCATTGCAGCTGAAGCGACTGGTTCACAGTCTCATAGTAGTGAAACCCGATTGAACTGAACAAGGTCACGAACAACAATCCGCCAAGGCTTGGGAACCAGGCCGTCAAAGCCGTTGCGACCCCAAGCATCATCAGCGAGATCATGGCCAGCACCTGCTCGCGAATGAAAATGATGACGGCAATCACGCCGACCGCCAGAAAGCCCGGAATCTCGCGCACCGTGTGCAGCAGGCCGATATCGGCCCCGTCGAAATTCGCTGCCTCAATGACGAAGTTGTTCAACAGCGCGCTCCACGCGTTGAACGCGATGGGCATGGTCAAGGCCATCACGAACAGAAGCGTGACAGGACGACGCCAGAACGGAAGGCTCTGCGCCTCGGCAAGGGGCATGGGTTTCAGCATGAGAATCCTCTACGCCCATTTCCCGACTTTGGCGAGGGGGAAGCGACCAGCGCACAATGGCCCTGCGTTAATGCAATAGTCAGTAAAAGCTTTGTGGATCGATATCGACGGTCAGGCGGATATCGCCTTTCAGGCGCAGCGGGGCGATCCAACGAGCGATGGCGTCCTGGATTGGTGCGCCCTTGGGGGCCTTGACCAGCAGGCGGACACGGTGACGTCCGCGTATACGCGCAATGGGTGCAGGCGCAGGGCCAAAGACCTGAGCACCGATCGCGCGCAGGGGCGCATCGTTGCGGGCCATTGCATTGCCGATATCGAAAACCGGTCCAACCTCGGGGCCCGACAACACGATCCCGGCCATGCGACCATAGGGCGGCACGCCTGCCGCCTGCCGACCCGCTGCCTCGGCTTTCCAGAACCCTTCCTCATCACCCGAGAGGATGGCCCGGATCACCGGGTGTTCCGGTTGAAATGTCTGCAAAAGCGCCTGCCCCGGCTTGTCAGCCCGTCCCGCACGCCCAGCCACTTGCCGCATCAATTGAAACGTACGCTCAGCCGCGCGCAGGTCCGCACCGTGAAGGGAAAGATCAGCGTCGATCACACCAACCAATGTCAATTTGCGAAAGTTGTGCCCTTTGGCGACCAATTGCGTGCCGATGATAATGTCGGCATCCCCGGCGGCGATCTCTTCAATCTTGGCTTTCAATGCCCGGGCTGAACCAAAAAGATCGGAACTCAGCATCGCGATTTTCGCCTCGGGGAAGGTTGCTTCGGCCTCTTCGGCCAAACGCTCAATCCCCGGCCCCACCGGGGCCAGCTTGCCCTCGACCCCGCAGGAAGGGCATATCTCGGGCATCGGCTTGGTCTCACCGCATTGGTGGCACATCAAACGCTTCAGGAACCTGTGTTCCACCATGCGCGCGTCGCAATGGTCGCAGGCGATCTGTTCTCCGCACGCACGGCACAGGGTAACCGGTGCATAGCCACGGCGGTTGATGAACAGCAGCGACTGCTCGCCTTTTTCGATCCGCTGCTGCACCGCTTGCCGCAAAGCCGGAGATATCCACGTTCCCGGCTGCATCTGTTCGGCCCGCATGTCGATGGGCTTCATCTCGGGCAACACCGCCGCGCCGAAACGCGAAGTCAGGTCGATCCGATCATATTTACCTGCCTCAGCATTCGCCCAGCTTTCCAGCGAGGGGGTTGCGCTGGCCAGAATCACCCGCGCGCCGCAGATGGCCGACCGCAGGACCGCCATGTCGCGCGCACTGTAATGCACCCCGTCTTCTTGTTTGTACGAGGTGTCGTGTTCCTCATCCACCACGACCAGCCCCAAATCGCGAAATGGCAGAAACAGGGCTGACCGCGCGCCAACAACCAGTTGAGCTTCCCCCTGCCCGACCATCCGCCAGACGCGCCTGCGTTCAGTCATGGTCGCGCCCGAATGCCACTCGGCAGGGCGCGCGCCAAACCGCGCCTCAACCCGCGTCAGGAACTCTGCGGTCAGCGCAATTTCCGGCAAAAGGACAAGCGCCTGCCGCCCCATGCGCAGCGCTTCGGCCACGGCCTCCAGATAGACTTCGGTCTTGCCGGAACCCGTCACGCCTTTCAGCAGCGTTGTGCCGTAATTCCCCGTCCGTTGCCCGGCGCGAAGCTGCGCAACCGCACTTGCCTGATCTTCGGTCAGGTTCTTTCCCGGCAAATCGGGATCAAGATGCGGATACGGCAGGTCGCGCGGGCTGTCTTCTTCACGAACCGCGCCTTGCTTGACCAAGCCTTTGACAACGGACGAAGTTACTCCGGCCTGTTCCGCCAGTTCCTTTAACGTAAATGCCAGCCCGCCATAGTCGCGCAACACCTCAAGTACACGGGTTCTGGCGTCGGTCATCCGGTCTGGCAAGGTGGTTCCCAAACGATAGATCTTGCGCATGGACGGTGGGTCACCCAGCCCCGGCGCGCGGGTTGCCAGTCGCAGCATCGCGGGCATCGGCGTCAGGGTGTAGTCGGCAACCTTGCCGAGGAATGCCCGCATTTCCTCGCGCATGGGCGCAACTTCAAGCACACGGATCACCGACCGCGCCTTGTTCAGATCGAATCCACCCTGCCCCGGCCCCCAGACAACCCCCAACACCTTGCGCGGACCAAGTGGCACCTCGACAAACGCACCCAGAAAGCATCCTCCTTCCGGCGCTTTGTAATCCAACGTCCGGTCCAGCGGTTGCGTTGTCAGCACCGCAATCAGCTCTCCCTCGTCGAAAAATCCGTTAGCGCTCACAGCATATCCTTTGCAGGGGGTTCCAGCATGGCTCTCTTTGAGGTAAAGCCATCCGCGACCAAGGCCAACCCATCAAAGGACTGCCCTCATGAAATTCTTCGTAGACACTGCCGAGATCGACGCCATTGCTGAACTGAACGATCTGGGCATGGTGGACGGCGTGACCACCAACCCCTCGCTGATCCTGAAATCGGGCCGCGACATTCTGGAAGTGACAAAGGAGATCTGCGATCTGGTCGACGGTCCCGTTTCCGCCGAAGTTGTCGCCACCGAAGCTGACGACATGATCGCCGAAGGCCGCAAGCTGGCCAAGATTGCCCCGAATATCGCCGTGAAGGTTCCGTTGACATGGGCCGGTCTGAAAACCTGCAAGACGCTCAGCGACGAAGGGCAGATGGTCAACGTCACCCTGTGCTTTTCGACCAATCAGGCGATTCTGGCTGCAAAAGCAGGTGCGACCTTCATTTCGCCCTTCATCGGCCGTCTGGACGATATCAACCTGGATGGCATGGATCTGATCGCCGACATCCGTCAGGTCTATGACAATTACGGATTCGAAACCGAAATTCTGGCTGCTTCGATCCGCACCGTGAACCACGTCACCGAAAGTGCCCGCATTGGTGCGGACGTCATCACCGCGCCGCCAGCCGTAATCAAGAAACTGGCCGATCACCCGCTGACCGACAAAGGTCTGGAAACCTTTCTGGCAGACTGGGCCAAAACCGGTCAGAAAATCCTCTGATCTGGTGTGCAACCGCGCGGCGCTATCAGGCGCCGCGCCCGGCCCAACGGCCCAAAGCCTGATCTGTGATCAGGCGTGGCAGGCGGGAGCCTATCCGCCACAGCATCCGGGGAAATCCACTCTTGCGTGCATTTTTCCCAAGGCAAATCCGGTTCGGCATGCTATAACCCGCCCAACAAAAAAAGACCGGACAGGACATGAGCAGCAATCCCAAACTCGAGGATAATCTCCGCGCGGCAATTCTGGCCGAGCCCGACGTCGTTCTGGACGACAAGGACCTGATGCAAGCCCTTGTGGCCGCGAACGAACGCGCCCGGGGTGATAATGTGATCGATCTGCGCGGCATTGCCATGCAGCGGCTCGAGGCGCGGCTGGACCGGTTGGAAGATACCCACCGCTCGGTCATCGCTGCGGCCTATGAAAACCTTGCAGGCACCAATCAGGTACACCGCGCGATTTTGCGCTTGCTGGAACCCGTCGAATTCGAGGATTTCCTGCGTGCCCTTGGCGCCGATGTCGCAAATATCCTGCGGGTTGACCATATCACGCTGGTTCTGGAAACCACCGTGGCTCAGAACGATCCTGCCATCGACAGGCTTGGAGGCGTTCTGACGATCGCAGAGCCCGGCTTCATCAACCAATACCTGACCAATGGTCGCGGCGGCCCTGTCCGCGACGTGACCTTGCGCGAAACTCATCAGCCGAACCGACGTGTTTTCGGCGCGCTGGCGGATCAGTTGCGCTCAGAAGCCTGCCTGAAACTGGACCTCGGTCCGGGTCGCCTGCCGGGCATGATCGTCATGGGGGCCCGCGATCCGCGGCATTTCACACCGCAACTCGGCACCGATCTTCTCACCTTCTTTTCCGGCGTATTCGAACGCTCGATGCGCCACTGGCTGTCGTGAACCTGATCTCACCCGCTTGCCGCGACGCGCTCCAGCACTGGCTGGACACTCTGGGCGCGCTGGCGGGGCGGTCGCAAAACACGCAAACCGCCTATCGCGGCGATGTCACCGAGTTTCTGTCTTTCATGACCCTTCATCACGGGGAACGGCAGGGGCTGAAGGCGCTGGAACGGATCACCGTGTCGGATATGCGCGCCTGGATGGCGGATCAGCGCAGCGGGGATATCAGCGCGCGATCCCTTGCGCGCAAACTGTCCGCCGTCAAAAGCTTCTATCGTTGGCTGGCCGAGCGAGAGGGATTTGAACCCACCGCCGTTTTGTCGACCCGCGCGCCCAAATTCACCAAGAAACTGCCCCGCCCTCTGGCCGAAGACGCCGCGCGCGCCATGATTGACACGGTCGAGCTGCAATCTGTGTCCGACTGGGTTGCGGCCCGCGATGTTGCGGTTGTCACGTTGCTTTATGGATGTGGTCTGCGGATATCCGAGGCCTTATCCCTGACCGGTGCAGACGCGCCCCTGCCCGAGACGTTGCGCATTGTCGGGAAGGGCGACAAGGAACGGATCGTTCCGGTTCTTCCAGCTGCCCGAGACGCGGTTGACCGATATCTTCAGCTTTGCCCCCACCCGCAAGCGAAGGACGCAGCCTTGTTCCGGGGCGCTCGTGGCGGCCCGCTGAACCCGCGCGCGATTCAAGGCGTCATGGCCAAGGCACGGATGCAACTGGGGCTACCTTCAACCGCCACACCTCATGCCATGAGACACAGCTTTGCCACCCATCTGTTGTCCGCAGGAGGAGATCTGCGGGCCATTCAGGAACTGTTGGGGCACGCCTCATTGTCAACCACACAGACCTATACCGCCGTGGATACTGCACGGCTTATGGAAGTCTACAACCGTGCGCATCCAAAGGCGTGACTGACACATTGAACAGAAACCTCGGGCTTTTGGTTTGCATCTCTGGCGTGCATCGGTCATGACCCTAGCATGACACTCAGATTCAAAGCTCTTGCCGTACATCTCTTCACTGCCACGGGCGCCGTCTTCGCAATGCTGGCCATGCTGGCCGCCGTGGAAGAGAAATGGAGCCTCATGTACCTTTGGCTGGTCGTATCCTTCGTTGTTGATGGCATCGATGGCCCGTTGGCGCGGCACTATCACGTCAAGAAAAACGCACCCGAGTTTGACGGCGTCTTGCTGGATCTGATCATCGATTATCTGACCTATGTGTTCATCCCGGCCTTTGCGTTGTTCAAGTCCGGATTGATGGATGGATGGACCGGCTGGTTCGCTATCATCGTCATCACCTTCGCCAGCGCGATGTATTTCGCGGACACTCGCATGAAAACCAAGGACAATTCCTTTTCAGGCTTTCCCGGATGCTGGAACATGTTCGTTGTCGTGATCTTCGCGTTGGAGCCCAATTTCTGGATCATCCTGCTGCTGGTCACTCTGTTGTCGCTTGCGATGTTTCTGCCTTTGAAATTCGTTCACCCCGTGCGCACCGAGCGTTGGCGCAGTCTGACCTTGCCGGTCGCCCTTGCGTGGACGTTCTTTGCGGGCTGGGCCGCATGGGTCGATTTTCATCCCGAAAGCTGGGCCCACTGGGGTCTGGTCCTCGCCAGCCTGTACCTGACATTTGCGGGTATCGCACAACAGGTTGTTCCGCAGCGCCGTACCTGACACGAGCGCTGCCGGACCGGATTTAAAGAACGTCCTGAACCTCAAATTCAGTACCGTTATGGGTAAAGACGTCGCCCGCTTTCAGACCGGCCATGGCTAGGTAGATCGGGCTTTGTGTCGAGATCCCCATATATGTATCTCCACCCACCTCGAACCGGGTCGTCGAAACGCAGACGACAAAGCTGCGGTTGTTGAACTTGATCACCGATCCCGGCCTGACTGTATCTGTCAGACCAAAATCGGTATTCTCGATCACATCGATTTTGGCATGATGCGCATGAACAGGCGCGTCAAATGCAGCTGCCAGATCGGCATTTTCGCGCGATGCGGCTATGTCATCCTTGTCGTGGCCTTCCCGGTCATCCAGTTGGGCATCCTTCAGAAATGCATCGTAATGGGCCTGCGCCGTTGCAAGCTCCTCTGCCTCAAGCGACATCAACCGGTCGATAATGGCCTTCTTCTGGGCTGCGCGATCTTTTTCGGTGCTCATTCAATGCGATCCTTCAAATTCAGCAACTGATATAAGTTGTGCTTCCCAGAACCGGATTGCAACCGAATTTCGAGGCTCAGATCAAAAGACCCGCCGCCCGTTCATGCCGTAGCAGTGCAACCTTTGTCTCGATCCCGCCGCACCCCGAAAACCCGCCCAGCCCATTGGCAGCCAGTACCCGGTGGCAGGGAATAATAACGGGAATCGGGTTTGCCCCACAGGCCTGACCGACCGGTTGCGCCGGTTGTCCCAGCGCCTTGGCGATATCCCCGTAGGTGCGCGTTTCCCCAAGAGGAATGGCATACATAAGATCACAGACCCGCCTTTGAAACTGCGATCCATGGATGCGGTAGGGCAGATCGAAGCGGTCAAGTCGTCCAGCGTCATAGGCCATCAGCTGCGCCGCCGCCTCGCGCAGCAGAGCTGTTGGTTCGCCGTCGTCCTGACCGTCCCAGACCAGCCGCGTGAGGGCACCATCCGTTTCCTCGATCCCAAGTCTTCCGAACTGAGTATCAACTGCAATCATCGCCATGGGCTGACGGTTTCAGATCAATCCTCCAAGTTCAAGTGGCGAAGCCATGGGGCAGCGCGACGCGCGGATTTTGCGAGTTGCGGCAATCATGTTAGCCTAGCCGCATTGTCAAAAAGAGATTTGGAGCATGAGATGGGTCGTCATTTGATCCTGACGGTTCACGGAATTGGCGAACAAATACCCGGTGAGACCGTCGATCAGGTCGTCGGGGCCGCGACAACCTGGCTGGATGGCAATCCCGAACCCCCGATTGAGGTTCAGCGTGGGATGATCGAGCTGGCCGAAACAACCTTCGACGGCACCCCCCGAAGCGCGAAACTGTTCCCGGTCAACCTGCGCAAGGTGACGAAACCGTCAGTACCGCAGGACGAGGCCATGTTTGCCGAGGTTTTCTGGGCCGACCGCTCACCCGCCCCGAAAGGAGCCATTAAGACAGCATTGGACCTGATCTGGGTTGTTCTTGCGCTGGGTTATCTGGCCATGGACAATGCCGAACAAACGCATAGCCGCGCGGATGTGGCCTCGGACCAAGCCAACGGCAGGAACACTTTTCCCGCGCGGCTGGTTCACCTTTTTACCTGGGTTTTCTTCGGCGCAGTTGCGACCCTGAATGCCTATCTTCTGATCGGTGCCATAGCCGTTATGGTTGATCGCGTTCCCGGGATCTTCTTTCAAAGCACGATCCTGCTGTTCTGGCTCTTGTTCACGCTTTACGCCGGAGGGGCCGCATACGGACTAAGGCGCAGCTTTGCAGCCCCGACTTATCTAAGACGCGTATTCTGGCGCGGCATTTTCGGGATAGGGTTTTTGCTGCTGATCTGCCTGATCATTGGTCCGCTTGGTCTGGAAATCCGAGCCTGCACACCCTTGCCGGACAGCCCGGTTTGCCCTTCGGCGCTAGAGCAGTTTGTGGCCTTTCAGGTCTACCTGCTCGCGTTTTTCTGGGCTTCGCTGATCTTCATGACAATCATTTTGTACGTGCTTTCTGCGACCAGCCTTGATGAAAAGGTTCAGGCAGACAATCTGAAAGAACACAGGCGGCTGTACCCCAGCATATGTGCAGGCATGTTGGTGTTCTGGATGTTCTTTATATCCGGGTTGTGGCTAATGCTGCGGGAAATGCTCGACACGGTTCCGGGGCTGTCAGATGGAAAACTGACCGGTCTTTTTGACAATTTCCTCAGTGACTCCATCGAAACACTCAGTGTTGCCTTCGCGGCAATTGTCCTGCTTGCGTTTGTCGGTGTTGGCCTGTTTGCCGGTCGCAGAGGGCTGAAGGCAAACCTGCATATCCGCGACGGGCTGATCAGCCGCGCCATCCTCAATCGTTTTGCACAATGGGTCTTTTTGTTCGGTGCAATCGTACTGGCGATGGTCACTATCCGAGAAATCGCGTTGAGCCAGCACGTCGATCCCCTGTGTCAGATCGGAACGGACAATTGCAACCTGATTGGCCGGGTTTTGAACAAACTGGCAAGCAAACAGGGCGAGATTGGCCTGATCGTCCTGGGTGCAACAGCATTGATGTACCGCTTTTCCGATTTCGTCGCAGCAGGGCTGGGTGTGGCACGGGACATTGTCACCTATGCCATTCGCGACAAGTGTTTACTGAAAGCGGACCTGAAAACGAGGCTGCGCAATTATCCGGATCGCAAGGCGATTGATGAACGATTTTATCGTGCACTGCATTATGTGGTGGATATCTTTGCCGCGGACCACATCACGGTGATCTCACATTCACAAGGCACCGTGATTGCCACGCAAATGCTGGCTGATCCACGCGTGCAAAAGCTTATCAACGGGCGCAACGTGACGCTGATTACGATGGGCTGTCCTGTGACCCATATCTATCAGCGCTATTTTCCCGAGATGTTTACAGTCGTTCCCAAAAACCTGAACGCCGCATGGTTCAACATCTTCAGGCAGGATGACTTTGTAGGGACCGAGATTGAAGGCGGGCTGATTTCCGCAAACCGCAACATTCCGGTCGAGCCCGGTGGTCACACCGGATATTTCACGGATTATCAGGTTTGGAAGGCCCTGAAGGACTCAGCCATAGGCTTTGACCTGTTTAATCCGACACCGCAATCCGCGCAGACGTGAAACGAAAAACGCCCCCTCGAAGGATCGAGAGGGCGGTTTCAATCAGCTTAGCGCCTCATCGCAGCGTCGGCAAACTCCGACATGGGCGTGGCGGCCCACGTCCGGAAGGATTTTCCAACAGCGCTGACATTTCTCGCCTTCGGCCTTCTCGAACACGACGGCAATGCCTTCGATTTCGGGTACGCGGAATGCTTCGGCCGGGGCCGGGTCGCCGGTCACGGTCAGGCCTGACGTGATGCACAGATCGTCCACGTCAAAGGTCGCCAGCAGATCAAGGGTTTCACTGTCCTCAACATGCACAATCGGTGCCGCTTCAAGGCTGGAGCCGATCACCTTGTCCTGCCGCTGGATCTCAAGCGCAGCTGTCACTGCACGGCGTACACGGCGCACTTTGGCAACGGCCTCTTCCAGTTCGGCGAAACGCCAATCCGCAGGCGTTTCCGGGAAGTCGACCAAGTGGATTGAGCTATCGTCGCCCGGAAAGCGCTCCAGCCAGACCTCTTCCATAGTGAAAACCAGAACCGGCGCCAGCCACGTGGTCAGACGATGGAACAGGATATCCAACACCGTCCGCGCAGCACGACGGCGCGGCGTGTCGCCGTCACAATAAAGAGCATCCTTGCGAACGTCGAAATAGAAGGACGACAGATCAACCGTGGCAAAGGTAAAGACCGCGCTGAATACGCCCTGGAAATCGAAAGACGCATAACCCTTGCGCACCTGCTCATCCAATTCCGCCAGCCGGCTGAGCACCCAGCGTTCCAGACGCGGCATATCCTCGGGCGCAACCCGATCCGCCTCGGTGAAATCCGCCAGCGAGCCCAGCATGAACCGCATGGTGTTGCGCAGACGGCGATAGCTGTCGGCAGTGCCTTTCAGGATCTCCGGCCCGATCCGTTGATCGGCGGTATAGTCGGTCTGAGCCACCCAAAGGCGCAGGATATCGGCGCCGTACTGCTTGACGACCTCTTCCGGTACGATGGTGTTACCCAGCGATTTGGACATCTTGTTGCCCTTGGCATCCAGCGTGAAGCCGTGGGTGACGACATTCCGATATGGCGCACGGCCCTTGGTACCGCAAGCCTGCAGCATGGACGAATGGAACCAACCACGGTGCTGGTCGGTGCCTTCCATGTAGACGTCGGCGATGCCGTCCTCGGTCCCATCTTCGCGGTCGCGCAAAACAAAGGCGTGAGTGGAACCAGAATCGAACCACACATCCAGCACGTCAAACACCTGATCGTAGTCATCGGGGTTGGCGATGCCGTCGAGGATTTTCTCTTTGAACCCGTCGGTGTACCAGATATCCGCGCCATCTTTCTCAAACGCCGCCTTGATGCGCGCGTTCAGGTCTGCGTTGCGCAGCAGGTAATCCGCGTCGGTGGGCAAGGCACCTTTCTTGGTGAAACAGGTCAGCGGCACGCCCCAGGCACGCTGGCGCGACAGAACCCAGTCCGGACGCGCTTCGATCATCGAATAGAGGCGGTTGCGCCCCGTCTGCGGCGTCCATTTGACCAGTTCGTCGATCGAGCGCAGGGCACGTTCGCGGATGCTGTCGCCCATCTCACCCATGCCGTCATCCAGGTTGCGGTCAACGGATGCAAACCACTGCGGCGTGTTGCGGTAGATGATCGGAGCCTTGGAGCGCCACGAATGCGGATAGCTGTGCTTGATCTTGCCGCGCGCCAGCAGCCCGCCAACCTCGGCCAGCTTGTCGATGACAGCTTTGTTCGCGTCACCCTCACCACCCTTGCGGGACAGGATGTATTTGCCACCAAAGAACGGCAGATCAGCGCGGAACGAACCATCATCCATCACGTTGTAAGTGATGACCTGCTCCAACATGCCCAAATCGCGGTAGAGTTCGAATTCCTCCATACCATGTGACGGTGCACAGTGAACAAAGCCGGTCCCTTCGGTATCGGTCACAAACTCAGCAGCGCGAAAATCGCGGATGTCGTCCCATTCGCCATTGCCTCCTTCGGCACCGGCCAGCGGGTGAGATAAACTAAGGCTTTCCAGTTCTTCTGCGGTCACGTCTCGCACGCGAGTCCACTGATCATCGTTCAAACGGGCACGACCCAATACATCTGCAGCCAGATTGTCAGCCAGCAGGAACTTGTCGCCAATATTAGCCCAACACTCGTCCGGCACGCCGGTGACTTCGTACAGGCCGTAGGAGATGTCTTTGCCATACACGACCGCCTTGTTCGACGGCATAGTCCAGGGAGTGGTGGTCCAGATTACGACGAACGCATCATCCAGATCACCCGCGTTCACGACCTTGAACTTCACCCAGATGGTAAAGCTTTCCTTGTCGTGATACTCGACCTCGGCCTCGGCCAGCGCTGTCTTCTCGATGGGCGACCACATCACGGGTTTCGAGCCCTGATACAGCGTGCCGTTCATCAGGAATTTCATGAACTCGTCGGCAATTACGGCCTCGGCATGGAAGTCCATCGTGATGTAGGGATCAGGCCAGTTGCCGGTGATGCCCAGGCGCTTGAACTCTTCCCGCTGGATGTCGATCCAGCCTTCGGCGAACTTGCGGCATTCCTGACGGAAATCGACGATGTTCACCTCGTCCTTGTTCTTGCCCTTCTTGCGGTACTGTTCTTCGATCTTCCATTCGATCGGCAGGCCGTGGCAGTCCCAACCGGGCACGTAACGCGCGTCAAAGCCCATCATCTGATGGGAACGCACGATCATGTCCTTGATCGTCTTGTTCAGCGCGTGGCCGATATGCAGGTGGCCGTTCGCATAGGGGGGGCCGTCGTGCAGAGTAAAGGGTTTGCGCCCCGTTTTCTCGCGCAGGCGGTCATAGACACCGATGGTCTCCCACCGCTCCAGCCATGCGGGTTCGCGTGCAGGCAGGCCCGCGCGCATGGGAAAATCGGTTTTGGGCAGGTTCAGCGTGTCTTTATAGTCAGGTGTTTGGGTCGTGTCGGCGCACATTTTGAGCGTCCTTTGGATGATCTGGTCGTACTAGGATCGAAGCGGTCGGTGCGAATTCTCAAACACCTTTGCCCGGCGTCTCAGAGGGTCAGAGCGCCGGGGATATAATTCGAATAATGATGGCCGTCCGGTCATACATGGCCGCGCTTATAAGACGCCTGCCTTCAATGGTCCAGAGGTTCCGGCCCATGCGGCGAATGGCGCAGCTTGGCCCAGCGATTCAACCATGCCAGACCGGCCAGCCCAAGCCCCAGCGCCAGCAGTGAGAACACGCGGATCAGCCCGCCCAGACCAGCAATATCGATCAGAAAGACCTTGGCCACAGCCAGCCCTATCACCACCAGCCCCGCCTTGCGCATCGCATCCGAACCACGTGCCAGAGATTGGTAGAACAGCGCCGCCCCGACCAGCAGCAGAACAAGGGTATATGTATAAAGCTCGGGCTGCGTGACGCCGTTGCCTTCAAACATGCCTGCTGCGCCCTGCCAGAAATGGCGGATGGTCAACCCGAACCACACGGCAACCAACGCACCCGCAATGGCATAGCTTGCCAGCCTGATCTGCTTTGGCATGTCCCTGATCCGCCATGCCGAGAATCCGATGGTCAGTGCAGGCACCAGATAGGCAAGGACAAGAGTGTTCAGAACCGGTGGGCCAAGCACCGGGTCGGCGTTGGGGTTCAGAAGCGGGTTTTGGTCGGTCAAAGCCAGGGTCAGTCGGAACACGCCATGACCGGCAAAGAACGCCGCCAACACGTACCGTGCATAATTCAGTTTGCCACCCAGCCCAAACCTCTGAACCTGAGCGAAGGCCAGCAGCAGCCAGATGACCGCCAGCAGGCCAAGACCCCAATGGCTGTTGTCGGCCCCGCCTTCTCCGAAACCTTCAAGCCACCGCAGTAGCAACAGGGACAGCAGGATGCCGCCCGTCGCCCATGCCGCGCTTTCCAGCAACAGTGCTGCAACCGGCCGCTGCAAGGGACGCAACAGCCACCAGCCAGCCACGAAACCCAACGTGGCCGCACCATAGACCATCGCCATTTCGGGCACCGGGGCCGCATTGGCCCAGTCCAGACCCGGGTCAAGCACCAAGCGCACCGTGACCGTAAAGACACCGGCCCAGATAAACCAACTCATCTGCGGCAAGGTGAACCTGCGATCCAAGGCTGCTGCTGCGACGATGCTGGCCACCAGCGCAATCGTCAGCGCGGCCGAGCTGAGCACGATGACGCAAGCAAAGACCAGACAAGACAACGCCGACAACGTGGCCAGAGCAGCCCGCATCCGGTCGTCGCCATCGGCGCGACCAAAACTCCCGGCCAGAACCACCATCAGAATTGCCAGGACAATCGCGTGCAGGGCCCAGGCGTACGCACCGATAACCGTGGCAGGACGCCAGCCCAATTCCAAAGCGATGGCCAGCGCCGGTGCAAGAATTACAGCGCCCCCGGCCCAGATTGCACGATACTGGTTTGCCCTGAATGACCGCCATGCCATCAAAATCGACATGAGCGCGCCCAAAGCAACCAGCGCGGTGGCTGCCATCGGAAAGTCGGCCTCGGGCGTCTCGGCATAGGTGTCGGTGAAACTGCGAAGAACTACTCCGTATTCCAGCCCGTGAGAGGCCACAAAAAACACAAGGCCCGCCGCAGGCAGGACGGTCAGATCCTGTAACGCAGGCGCATCCTTGGCGCACAAAAGCAGCGCCAGAAGCAGGACGGACAGCAGGCAGACACCCAACCAGAATTCAGCCGCTGAGTCTGCCCAATGCCAGGACAGGATCGCGGCACTGGCCGCAATAGCTCCGGCGGCGAGCCGAGTTGGAAACTCGGGCCACGGGCGGGTTCCGGGGTTGCGGATCACCTGAGACATCATGCGCCCTGCATGATCGGGCCAAACGCGCCGCACCGGAATGGCCGTCGCCAGAAGTGCGAGCACTGTTGTCGCGACCAGATATCCCGGTTCCGTATACGGAGCGCCACTGACCAAAAGCAGGTTTGCCGCATATATCCCGACCAACGTCAGAACCGAAATCCACGCCCAGCGCCGCACCGTGTCGATACCCAGCCCCAAAACGGCAACCAAGAGAAAATAGGCATAGAGCCACGATGGATCGTCAGATGCGCCTCCAACCAGAAAGGGTGCTGCAAAAGCTCCGATCAGTCCAACCGCAGCCAGCAGCGGGCCGTGGAACCACCCCAGAACAAGCCCAACAAGCGCGACAACGACCATCCCTGCCAATGCCGTCTCGGCCCCGATCAAGCCATAGAGCTGCCGCGCAGACAGGATTGCCCCAAACAAGGTGACAAGGCCGGCCCCGGAAAAGACCGATGGCAAATAGGCAGTGGCCACCGCTTCGTCATCCCCGAACCTGCGGCGCAGAACCTCGCCCCCGACAATCAAAGCCGAGCCGAAACCAAGCGCGGCGAAAACGCGGACCGTCGGAGGTAACAATCCGTTCTCAACGCCATATTGCACGAGGAAAATTCCGGCCAATGCCAGCGACAGGGCCGAGACCGCGTAAAACCAGTTCTCACGCAGCCACGCGCCCAGCGCAGCAAACCTGTCATGGCGAAATACAATTGCAGGAGTAGCGGCGTCGGTGTCTACATCTTCGGCGCTTTCGTCTTCCTGTCGCTTTGGCGCGGCCCACGGCCCCGGGCTGTGAACCTGTTCCTCTGCCACAGGTTGCGGTGAAGGTGCCTCCTGTTCCGGTTGAAGCGATGCCGGTACATCGCCCGACACCAACGCATTGATCTGCGCTTCCAGTTGTTCGACACGGCGACGCAATCGGGAATGTCCGACCAGAAGTGCAATCAATGTCACCGGGATGGCCAGAACAACCAGGCCAATAAGAACAAGCAGCGTTTCCAACCGAGTCTCTCCGATCCGTAATTTCGGCCAAGCTATCTTGTGCTGTCGGTCAGCAACAGTCAGGAAAGCCGTGAGAAAGTCTAAAGCACAGAAATCGCCGGGCGAGCGATCATCAGCCAAAGGATGGTCAAAACCGCCAGAAACGCCGGAACCCCGCAGGCGAACCAGAACCGAAACAAGCGGTAATACTCCGGTGGCAGTTGCGTTCCCTGCTCTGCCGCCGTTCGCGCGTGGTCCCGCAACCGGATTTGGACCCAAACCACCGGCAACCAGAACAGGCCCGTCAAAACATAAAGCACCAGAGACAACACAATCCATCCTTCGCCCAATTGCCACCCGATCTGCCAGGCAAGCAGCGCTCCGGTCACTGGTTGCAGGATGACAGCAGTCGTGGTGAACAGAAGGTCGGCAAGCACCACGATACCCGCCGTATGGGCGATGACGCGCGGGTCGTTTGTCCGGTGCGCCATCAGCATGAAAAAGGCGATCCCTGCCCCTGTTCCCAGCAGCACACATGCACCGATGACATGCAGCCATCGCAAGATCAGTTCAGGGTCCATCATCGGCTCTCAAACAAGGGCAACGCCACAAGCGACAGGATCATCGCGGGCAGGATTTTCACCAGCGGCCCCAGCGGGTCCAACCACAAGTCCGGCATCGTGACCGAAGCGGCAATCAGGTAGAATATGGCCACAGTCAACTGCGCCATACATGCCCGCGCCGCCCATCGGCGCCACAGGATGGCCAGACCAAGTGCTATGTCGATCAGGGACCAGAACACAACGCTGGTCACCGCCAAGGCGGATGACCACCCCGCTTCGACCAGCATACCAGAAGCCGTAGACAAACCCGCCAGCCCAAACAGGCCCGACAGCAACCAGAACAGGCTGAGTGTTGCAACGATCAGCGGCATCAACAGCGTCATCCGCGCGGTCAACCGATGCTCGCGCGCGCAAGGCAGCATGGCATAAACCTCAGGCAAGGCGGCATTTCCGCGCCCGGCCGCTGCACGATAGGGGCCAGGGTCGCCGATCACGCCATCCGCCATGACCGTCATCGCCGTGCTGCGCAGCGGAGACCGCCAACCCAACAGGGCCAGACAATCCGCCATGGCCGCAACGGCTTTTGTCAGGACAGGCGGCAGGACCAGATGGAAGCGCGCAGCGGGAAACCCCAGCCACTGCCGCGTGCAGCGCACCACGTCCGACAAACTATGCGGGGTATCCTCGACCAGATCGTAGTTACCCTGAGGTAGGCGACTGGCAACGGCAGCAATCACCACGTCACACAGATCGGGCATCCCGATGCATTGAACGGGTGTATCGGGGTAAGCCAGCGGTTGAACAAAAGGAACAGACGCCAGCATTCGCAGCAACGCCGTTCCCCCATAATCCGTTTGCCCGATAACAAGCCCCGGCTTTAGGATCCAAAGTGTTACGCCCGATGCGCGCAAAGCGGCATCTCCGCGTGCCTTGCTGCGCAGGAAATGCGTGCTGGCGTCCGGCTCTGCTCCGATGGCCGAAATCTGAACAACGCTTATGCCACCTGCCGCGCAGGCCCCTGCAAGGGCTGCGACCGCCATATGGTGCACCGCTTCAAGGTTGTCCTGCGCGTTATCCTGCAAAGCCCCTGCGCAATTCACCACGACATCGACGTCTGCCAGCAGGTCCTGCCAATCGTCCTTGTGCAACAGATCGCGCATATCGCCCTGTTTCAGAAAAACCCCCGGCAGGACCTTTGCCCCTTGGGCAAGATTGCGCCCCATGCCCTGAACTGTGGCACCCGCGGCCGACAATGCCCGCGTGACGGCGGTGCCGATGAACCCATAAGCACCCAGAACCAATACGTTCTTTCCAGAAAGCTCGTGATCTGCCATCGGCCTTTGCACCTGTTTTGCGCCACTCTACCTATCCGGGAAGTTTTGACCAGTCGCGACCACCGTGCTGCGACATTTATGGATGGAACAGAGACCCGACGAGATACGCGATCAGTGCCGCCAGACCACCGATCAACAGCGTTTCGATACCTGACCGCCACCAGGGCGCCAACGACCACCGGCTTTTGAACGCACCAATCGCAAAGAAGACCCCCATCGTCATCCAGACCGACATCTCAAAAGCGTTCTCCACCGATGCCAAAAACGGCAACAGCGGGATCATTCCGGCCACAAGGAACGCGAAAAACGTGGCCAACGCGGCTTTCATCGGATGCGGGTCGACACTGCCCAGCCCATATTCACCCTCGATCATCAGGTTGACCCAATGTTCGTGGCTCGACGTGATCGCGGCGGTGGCTTCGTTCAGAATTTCCCCTGACAACCCTTTTTGCGACAGAATTTCACGGACCTCCTCGCGCTCGCCGTCGGGGTAGAGTGCGATGTGGCGTTCCTCGATCGCCCGAATGCGCCGTATGTTGTCCAGTTCGGCCTTAGTCCCCGAGTAATTGCCTGCGGCCATTGAAAACCCGTCCGCCAGAACGTTTGCCAAACCAAGTGCCACGATAACAAACGGGGATAGGCCCGCGCCCGCGACACCGGCGACAATGGCAAACGTGGTGACGGAACCATCAATGCCGCCATACACAACGTCGCGCAACACACCGCGCCCGGGCGGAGCGTTGATCCGGTCGGCGATTTCCTGCGGACTGTGACCGTGATCCGTCATGGTTTGCTCCTATTGTTCACTGGCAGGGTGCAGAAGGGTGTGGTCTGACGCTTTGCTCGGGATCAACCCTTGGAGAACAGACCCTGCAAGGCACGTTTAATGATGCCTCGCGTGGAAGGTTTGTGGCGTTTTGAGAATGGCAGCGGGCGGCAGACCTCCATCGCGGCCACGCCCACTCGGGCGCTGAGCGCACCGTTGACCAGACCTTCTCCGAACCGTCGGGACAATTTGCTGAGAACGGATCCGCCCAGAACAGGTTCCAGCAGATCGTCACCAACGGCCACCGCCCCAGTTGCGACCAGTTGCACAAAGACGGCACGGGTCAGACGCCAGCTTCCCAACGTGCCAGCCCGCCCCCCGTAGATTTCCGCAATGCGACGGATCATCCGCAGGGACGCGGCCAGTGCCGTTACAACATCCGCCAGTGCCAGAGGGACCAGAGCGGTCACGGTGGCAACCTGCCGTGCTGCGGCCTCAACCTCACGGCTGGCGGCGGCGTCGAGCGGGGCCAACAGCTCATCCTCGGCAAGGTTTAAAAGCGCCTCGGCATCGAACTGTTCATCCATACGCTCGGACAATCGCTCGCGACCCCAGCGGGTATCCTCGCGCCCTTTGTAGAATGCGATAATCCGGTGTGTGACGGCCCGCGCCTGAGCCAGGTTTTCATCAGCCAGTGCAGTATCTGCAGCACGGCGCATCCCATCAACACGGGACAACCGCCCCAAAGCCGCGAGCTCGCGCAGCGCGATGATCACCACCACCAGAACCAATGCAGCCAACAGTCCGGCAACGATCCAACCCAGAACGGGCGTCCGCGCCACCAGAGAGGTTGCAAAATCCCAGGCGGCCACCGATATGGCCGCCCCGACTACGGAAAGCGCAAGCCCCCAGAACCAGCGCGCAAGGGCCGAGGGTTTGCGGGCCGCCAGTCGGGCCGCGCTTTGCATCGCCTGCCCCTGAGGCGGCACAGTATCCGGCACCGGTTTTGCCTGCGCGACATCAGCAGCGGGTTCATCATCGTCAAGATCGATCAGAACCGGACCTTTAGCCATTTGTCGTATCCCTGCTGTGCCAGACAAACCTTATGTCCGGCAGGTTTTCATCGTTTTCTGCCCCATCGCTGCGCGCCACCTCGACAAAGCCGTTTCGCTCATAGAACCGACAGGCACGGGAATTATCCTGAAACGCGTATAAGCCCAGCCGCCGCTGGCATGATTTCGCGTGATCCAGCAATTGCTGACCAATCCCCTGCCCCCGAGCTTGCGCATCCAGATAAAGTGAATGGATTTCACCCCCATTCAGAGCCATAAACCCTACCACGCCTGTCTCGGCCTCGGCCACAGTGACCCAGTCCTGATCAATCATCCGGCCGCAAAAGGCGATGGTTTCAGCACAGCTGTGCAATTTGGGTATCCAGTCGTTTTCCAAAGCAAAGCCGTGCAGGATCGTACCGATTGTGCCGGCATCTGTGGTGTGTGCGGGACGCAGCGTCGCGATCACAATCTGTCTCCGATCAGGAACTGCGCCGCACGATCCAGTCGAATATGCGGGGGGCCGTCACCAGGTTTCAGGGTTAGTATTGCCGGGGCAAAAGCCATGAACCCATAGTCTTCGTTCAACCAGCTCTCCGCCCCATTTCGCGCCGGACCCAACAGATGCGCTGGATCCTCGGGCAATTGTCCGGGATAAAAAGCAGCCTGTTTGCCGCTGTCCAACAAAGTGCCACGCACGCATGGCAGTTCGGTTCCGCCATGGCTGCGTATCTCTTCGGTCGTTGCACGCAGCGAGGCCAGAGACAGGGCCGCAGTTCGGGCCCCGGCGAAATTCGCACGATCGCGTGCCTCGCGCGTCAAAGCTTCGATAATCGCGGTCAGGCGGGGATGCTGCGTGTGGTGCAGGTGGTCCGCTTTTGTCGCTGCAAACAGGATGCGCTCGACCTTTTTGCCCAACAAAAGCTGGCTCAGCCATGCGTTCCGTCCCGGACGAAAAGCCGACAGGATCTCAGCCATCGCGCGGCGCATATCTTCAACGGCCTGAGGACCTTTGTGAATTGCGCCCAGCGCGTCAATCAGAACCACCTGCCGGTCAATCCGCGAGAAGTGATCCCGAAAAAACGGTTTCACGACCTGAGATTTATAAGCTTCGAAGCGACGTTCCATCTCGCGCTGAAGAGTCCTGCGCCGCGACGGGCCAGTGATTGCCAACGGTGCAAAGGTCAGAACCGGAGATCCCGCCAGATCACCCGGCAGAAGGAAACGTCCCGGCGTACAGTCGTAAAACCCGGCATCGCGCGCTGCGTTGAGATAGGCGGTGAACGACGCGGCCAGAGCTTGTGCGGCAGGTTCGTCGTGCCCTACCGACGGGTCTGTATTTTGGACCAGCGCCAGATACGCGGCAGCCTCCGCACGGGTCTCGATCCGTGCCAGAGTTTCCTGAGACCAGTCTGCGTAAGATTTGTCCAGCAAGGCCAGATCCAGCAGCCATTCGCCGGGGTAATCGACGATATCCAAATGGACCGTGCGCGGCCCCTGCAGCCCGGCAAGCAGCCCGGCGGGACGGGCCTTGAAGGACAAACGCAATTCAGACACCGCACGCGTGCTGTCTGGCCAGTGCGGTGTCGGTCCCGTCAGGGCAGACAAGTGCGATTCATAATCGAACCGGGGCACAGTGTCATCCGGCTGGGGTTGCAGAAAGGCGGCATTGATCCGCCCCTCCTGCTGCGCAACAAGCCCGGTCATACGGCCCCGATCCAACAGATTGGCAACCAACGAAGTGATGAATACTGTTTTGCCGGATCGTGCCAGCCCGGTGACACCCAAACGGATGACCGGCTCGAAAAATGTCTCGGACACGCTGTCGCTGATACTTTCGACGCCACGTGCAAGACTGTCTGCCAGTGAAGAGATGACCAATCCGCCGCCCCGCAATTTTCCTTTTGCCCAAGATAGGTAGCGGTTGCGACACATACCAGCGCTTTCGCCCCCTTGCCCGATCCTGCGCCGCGCTGTACCAGCGGCACATGCCCAGATACGCGTTGAAAATCGAATACCAGGGGGAACCCTTTGCCGGATGGCAGCGGCAAAAGGATCAGCCGTCGGTGCAAGGTGCCATCGAACAGGCCCTGTCCCGCATTCAACCGGGTACGCATACGATTGCTGCAGCGGGGCGCACGGACGCCGGCGTTCACGCCCTGGGACAGGTTGCCCATTGCGACTTGGCAAAGGAATGGGACCCGTTCCGCCTGTCTGAGGCGCTGAACTATCACCTCAAGCCTCTCCCAGTGGCCATCGTAAAGGCCGCCCCCGTGACCGAGGATTGGCACGCGCGGTTTTCAGCGGTTGAACGGCAATATCTGTTCCGCATCCTGATGCGCCGAGCGCCCGCAACCCACGACCGGGGACAGGTCTGGCAGATTAGCCACCAGCTGAATGTCGACGCCATGCAGGAAGGCGCAAACATGCTGCTGGGTCGGCATGATTTCACTACGTTCCGGTCGTCGATCTGTCAGGCGGCCAGCCCGGTCAAAACCCTTGATGAACTGCGCGTTGAACGGGTGGAGGGCTTTTCCGGCCCCGAGGTTCATTTCCACGTGCGCGCCCGGTCGTTCCTGCACAATCAGGTACGCAGTTTCGTCGGAACGTTGGAACGTGTGGGCGCCGGAGCGTGGACCCCGGAAGATGTGCGTGAGGCTTTGGAAGCCGCCGACCGCGCTGCCTGCGGGCCGGTGTGTCCGCCGCACGGGCTGTATCTGGCGCGGGTCGGATATCCGGACCCGGTGTTCGACTGATCTAAACCGCGCGCAGAAGCAACCCGCCTGCAATCACCGCAATGACAAGTCCCGCCACCAGTTCGATGGAGGGTGCCAGAACCGACGCAAAGCGCGTGGCCGAAGCCGAAGCCAGCAGCCCGCCGCGCAGACCAAAAGACGTCCACCCGACCAGCGTAGTCACAGTCGCCGTGCCAAGCGCCATGGCGAAAGCACCCGCGATCCCTACCATGGCGATGCCCATTTGCCACGTCAGGATCAGTACAAACAAGGCACCGGTACAAGGCCGCGCTGCTATGCCTGCGATCAGGATCAGGGCTTCGCGCAACGTGCCCACATTTGCGACCTCGTCCGCGGTTGGACCATGACGATGACCGCACTCCGCACAGGCTCCCTCATCATGATGGTGCCGATGGGTGTGATCGTTAGAGACATGCTTTTTTTGCTGTCGTGCGAAATTGCGCACAGCCCGTACAACCAGCCAAAGCCCAATCAACGCAATGGCCCCGTAGCTGATCGGAGCCATCACCTGTTCGGTCGTCCCAACTAGGCTTTCGCGGGACATCTGAAAGACCAGTACCCCCGCGTAGACCAGCACAACCGCCGTCACCGCCTGACCAAGGCTGGACAATACACTGATCGCCGACAACCGCCAGAAGGCGACACGCCGACCCAAACCGTAGCCCCCTATCAAAACCTTCCCGTGGCCCGGACCCACAGCATGAAAGAACCCGTAGGCGAAACAGACGGTCAGAAGCGTGGCCACCGCCTGAGGCTGTTCCGCGCGCGCGGCACGCAGGGACCGTGCGATCTGGTTCTGAAAGTCCCGCTGCTCTCCGGCAGCCCAACCTGCCAGACTGTCAAACCCACCGCTGCCCCAGAACCAAAGCAGCAAACCAAAGGCCAGAGCGACCGGAACAATCAGGAAACGGGACATGAAACAAGGATCTCAGTCGCAAAGCTCTCACCAACCAAGGGAATATCGTTTTCCTCAAGGTCGTAATCCGCGTCCAGTGTCAACAGAAACGCCTGCATCTGTGCAAGCTGCCCATCTGTGTCGGGTTCGTTACGATCCATCTGGCATAAAGCTGGGCCTGTCACAGTTACAGGGCGCGTTATCTCATAGGCCGTATAGAAGGACTCATCAAATGCCTTGGCGGAAAGCCCTGTGGCAAGTATTGCGTCGCCTTCGACCACCCGCAAATGGGTGGTTACAATCCGCCCGTCTTCCGTTGTCGCACTGGGCTCCATTGGACCGGACAGAGCCACCAGTGCGCCGTCTTTGGTGAGCACGAGGTCGCCGTTGTACCCCTCGACCCATTGCATATCGAACCCGCTCAGACGTTTTTCTTCGTTTTCCGTCAGAATGCCGTCAGCATCCTGATCCAGATTCATGTCTTCCAGAACAAGCAGAGAGTAGAATTCGTCATATGCCCACGTCACCCGGATATGGGTCAGGTGACCGGCCTCGTCCACGATGAACTCCAGCCCGGTGTCGATAAAGACATGCGGGTGAGGCAGGGCCGGGATCGGCAGGCAACAGGTCATGACGGTGAAGAGCCAGCGCATATGCGCAAGATAGGTCTGACGGGACACGGTGACAACGGCCTTAACACTCTCACGCGAAAACCAGCCGACTTTCAGACTGGTGGGAACAGCACCAGTGTTTGCAGGGCCGTCCCTACAGGGCCATGCGTGTCGAAAAGCACGGACTGAGACATGCCGATGCCCGTAGGTTGCCAATGTGAAACCGAACTGGACGCCAGCCAATCTGACACTGGTTCGCGGTGGATATTCACGGTCAGATCGGTGTTCATGAACCCCATCTCCGACGTCGGAGCATTCCACGAGATACCATTGCCGCAATCCGCCAACGGGCACAGTGCCTGAATGGGCGACTGATCTTCGCCGCTCAACAGCTTTGGGGTGCGCATCCAGACCGTTTTGGGTCCGGCCCCCTGTTTGCCGTCTATGGGATAAAGGATGTCACTGTAGTGGGCAAACCCCTTCAAATCGTGACGAATCTCGCCGATTGGAAAAGGACCTTCTACCGCGTCTTCCAACTGTGGCGCGCTGGTTTCGACGTTTGCCACCACGCCCAGATCGCGCCGCACCAGATGCATGGTGGTGGCCGTGGCGCAGAGTGTGTCATCCAGATCATGCACCGTAACCCGTGTGGTCGCCAGCGTCTTGGTATGGCGCGTGGTTTCTGCGGCAACCCGCAACCCGGCCAAGGGCAGAGGGCGCAACAGGTCAACTGTCAGGCGGGTCAGCATCTTTTCGGGGCCAACCTCAGTTTCCGCTGCCCGCACTATCAACCCGCTGACCGGCCCTGCGTGGCAATGATCGGCAGACCACGGACCGCGTGCAGGATCATGTCCTACAAACGCCCCATCCTCGCGCTGATGAAAATAGGTCTGATCCGTGAAGTCGAGCCCTGCCATCAGTCCCCTCTGGTCATTCGCTGCGTTGTGTGCCTCGGCTCACTCATACCGGTAACCGGTTGCGAAGTAACGTGGTTTCCCTTGCACGAGGTGAGTGGTATCTTCACGAAACTGTCCTTTTCGGGTTATGAAACCGGGCTGTACTTTTAGGCACGAGGATGGCTTAACAGACCTGATCCTGTCCACCGCTGTGACGGGACGTCACCACATCACATCCAAGTGGGGTCGCATATGGCGTTGTTGATTGAAACCGGGTTGTCGGACTGGATTGGGGATGAGGAAATCGCCACCTCACTACAAGCCTTAGCGCCCGGTGCAGACATCCGCACACCCGGAACGCTGGGCGACCCCAACGACATTACGATGCTTGCAGTGGTCAGCATGCAAAGCAATCACCCGGCGAAGTTGCCCAACCTGAAACTGGTTCAGAAGCTGGGGGCCGGGGTTGAGACCATAGTTGGCCATCCGGACCTGCCTCCGCATATCCGTGTAGCGCGATTGAAGCCAGACGCGCCTGCGCAGGGCATTGCCGAATGGTTTCTGGCCTATATTCTGCGCGCTCAGCGCCATATGGTTTTTCACGAGGCATCCCAGAGCCGCGCCGAATGGTTGCCGCGCGCACCTATCTTCACACCTGATACGGTTGTGGGCGTTCTGGGTCTGGGCCATATAGGGGCCCGCACTGCCCGCATGTTACATGCCGTCGGGTTTCAGGTCATGGGCTGGAGCCGCTCACCAAAGTCCATCGATGGTGTCACCTGCCTGCATGGGCAAGACGCGCTGCCTCGGCTATTGGGGCAATGTGATCACGTCTGTGCCATCCTTCCTTCGACGCCGCAAACCGCGGGTTTGTTTGACGCACAGACGCTGGCCGCGATGAAGCCGGGCAGTCAGTTGCTGAACGCCGGACGCGGAAACCTGATTGACGAGGCGGCGCTGATCGCGGCGCTGGATAACGGCTCACCGGGCCATGCCGTGTTGGACGTCACGTCACAGGAACCGCTGCCAAAAGACAGTCCCTTGTGGCGGCACCCTTCTGTGACGATCACACCGCATGTCTCGGGCTGGTATCTGGGGGACGCACTGTCGGATGTGGCTGAGAACTACCATAGGCTCAGGTCCGGCGATCCCCTGTTGCACGAAGTCAGTCGCGATCTGGGGTACTGATAACCAAGTCAGAGATCAGGGCGTCAGGATCCAGTTTCCGTTACCGTCATTGCACCGGCGGGTTCTGATCTCGCGGCTTTGATCGCTGCCTTCCGGCTGGATGACATGCTGAAGGCCGACGCAGTTGCCCTGAACGTTTTGCACCCGGATCGTTCCTTTTGAGCCGGTCTCGTCGTTTTGCCAGAACCGTTCCTGCCCTACGGAGGGCGTGCCATTGTTCAAAAGGGCATTCGAGGTTTCACTGACCACTTCAAAGTCTGCCGGGGACAGCCCCATCTCAGCTATGATTCGGGAGAGTGACTTGGCGCCGGCGGAACCGGTCATCAATAGGGCGCCACACGCGGCAATGACGGGTAAAAACTGGGCTTTCATTGTGGCCTCACAGAACTGAAATCATTTACGACCAAGGATATACCTCTGTTTCAGCAGGGCCAAGCCCCGGGGTGCCGACCTTCAAAATATCCCGAACAAACCTATCGCGTGTCAGGACCTAATAGCGCCGCGCCTTTGTCCCCATAGTGCCATTCAAACGATCCCGAGGCACACAAATGACCCATCCGACCTACTTCGCCCCGACCGGCGGCCACCCCGGCCAGAACCAGTTGCTGACCGACCGCGCCATGTTCACAGACGCGTATGCGGTCATTCCCAAAGGTACGATGCGCGACATTGTCACCAGCTATCTGCCGTTCTGGGAAGGAACACGCCTGTGGGTTCTTTCACGCCCGCTCAGCGGATTTGCCGAAACGTTCTCGCAATACATCATGGAAGTGCAGCCCGGCGGCGGCAGCGATCAGCCAGAGACAGACGCGCAAGCACAGGCAGTGCTTTTTGTCGTCGAAGGAACAGTCACTTTGACGCTGAACTCGGAAAACCATGTGTTGGAGACAGGCGGATACGCCTATATCCCCGCCGGCAGCGACTGGACATTGCGGAACACTGGCCAGACGGCAGCCCGGTTCCACTGGGTCCGCAAAGCCTATGAGGCCGTTCCCGGGTTGTCCGCGCCAGACCCGATCATCACCAACGAACGCGATGTGACGCCTGTCGAAATGCCGGGCACAGACGGCCGATGGTCCACCACGCGGTTCGCTGACCCGCAGGACCTGCGCCATGACATGCATGTGAACATCGTCAATTTCGAACCGGGCGGGGTCATTCCCTTCGCCGAAACCCATGTGATGGAACACGGGCTTTATGTTTTGGAAGGGAAAGCGGTCTATCGCCTCAATCAGGATTGGGTCGAAGTTGAGGCCGGAGACTACATGTGGCTACGCGCTTTTTGCCCGCAAGCCTGTTACGCAGGGGGGCCGGGCCGGTTCAGGTATCTGCTTTACAAGGACGTCAACCGGCATATGCCCCTGTCCCTGTCGCGCCGCTAAACGCTGGGCTGGCTGGAAATCGCAGTGATCTTTTGCCCCGGGGCTTCACACAAGGGTCGGAATTTGCTGAAATCCAGGTAACTTCTTGTTTTGAGCATTGGAGATTTGTCCATGAAACTGCGCCTTGCCCTGATAGCCGTTGCCACACTCTCTACCTCTGCAATCCTGCACACCGCACCCGCCATTGCGGGGGAAGAGACCAAATCCGTCTTCGTCATGAGCCGCAACTGGGCTGTGACACAGGTCGCAGACGAACCGGTCATTTATCGCGCCACACGCGACAACAACAACCTGAACCCATTCGGCCCGCCCCCACGCCTTCGGACAACGCAAGCTATTGCTGCCATTCAACAAGCGACGGGCTGCAAGGTGATCTTCAACAGCATGTACCAGAATATCTCGGGTCAGTTCTTTTCTCAGGTCAGGTGCAAGTAAGCTGTTGCTGATCAGGCATTGAGATCGACCCGACGCCCTGCCATAGCTTGCGCATGAAACTCGCGATAAACGGATTCGGCCGCATTGGCCGCACGATCCTGCGGCAGGTTCTGGCCCTGCCCAAAGGGTCGGATATCGAGCTGGTGCTGATCAATGACATCGCGCCGCTGGAGACCTGTGCTTACCTGTTCAAATACGACAGCACCTTCGGCCCCTATCCCGGCGATGTGTCACAGGGCGATGCTACGCTGATCGTGGATGGACGCTCTGTTCCTATGACCCACAGTGCCGATCTGACACGCGTTGACTTGTCTGGCGTAGACGTAATGCTGGATTGTACTGGGGTCGCGCGCACATCCGACGTGGCGCGTCGCGGGTTATCTGCGGGCGCCAGCAAGGTCCTGATCTCGGGCCCTTCACCTGCGGCCGACTTAACCGTCGTTTTGGGGGCGAACGAAGATCAGTTGGGCAGCGCCCGGATCGTATCGAACGCCTCCTGCACAACCAATGGGCTGGCACCACTGGTCAAAGTGCTGGACCACATTGGCGGTGTTTTGTCAGGCCATATGACAACTATCCATTGCTATACCAACAGCCAACCCATGGTTGACGCCCCGCGCGGCGACCTTGCCCGGTCGCGGGCTGGTGCGCTGTCCATGGTTCCGACAACGTCCAGCGCCACACACTTGATCGACGTGGTCCTTCCACATCTGGCCGGGCGCATCTCGGGCGCCGCAGTTCGCGTCCCGACAGCCAGCGTTTCGGCGGTCGACCTCGTGGTCACGTTGGAACGCGGCATGAGGGCCGAGGATTTTGATCACGCTATGCGTCAGGCTATTGTCGCGTCACCGGTTTTGGGTTGGACAGATATGCCGCTGGTCTCGTCCGATCTGCGGGCGCGCCCGGAATCGCTGGTCATTGCCGGGCCGGAAACCCGCATGGTCGGTGAAAATCAGGTGCGCGTTTTCGGCTGGTACGACAACGAATGGGGCTTTTCGGCCCGCATGCTGGACGTGGCTCGCCTGATGGCCGCGCCGTGACCGGACTTACCTTCGTATACCCCGTCGGGTCGGTGTCTATGGTTTAGGCCCCGCGACAGGGTATTCTGTAACACGGACCACCTTACTGATCCGTTCAATCATGAAATCCATGAACAGGCGTGCCTTTGGATCCTGATGGCGCCGATGCGTGTATAGGCAGGCCATCTGAACTGAAACAGGCGGAGTTTCCGTCGCAACCGGTACGAGGCGGCCGGATTTCAGATGCTCGGCCACCTCGAAAACCGGCTTCATTGCAATGCCTTGACCGGACAACGCCCAATCCGTCAGAACATCCCCATCATCACATTCGAACCGCCCGGATACGGCAAATCGTTTCGGACCATCGGGTGTGACCAGCATCCACTGAAACTCGGTCGCACCCGGAAAGCGCAGGTTCAGGCATTCATGCTTGTCGGCAATCAGGTCAGCCCCGGTCTTAGGCATACCGCGCCGCGCCACATAGTCTGGCGCAGTGCACAGTACACGCTGGCAGTCGGCAATCTTGCGAATACGCAACGTGCTGTCTTCGGGCTGGCCAATGAAAAACGCCAGATCCAGACCTTCCGTCGTCAGATCAACCGAGCGATCCGTCAGGCGCAACCGGACATCAATCTCGGGGTATTCCGCAAGAAACTCGGGCACATGTGGAGCCAGCAATCGCCTCCCCACCCCCAGTGGAGACGCCACGAACAACGACCCGCGCGGTGCCTCGGTCAGATGTGTGACCTGAGCCTCGGCCTCGTCCACCGCATCCAGAACCGCCACCGCACCGGGATAGAATGCCTTTCCCTGCTCTGTCGGGGACAGGTTGCGTGTGGTGCGCTGGAACAGACGTACACTCAGATGGTCCTCAAGCTGCGATATTCGCGCCGATGTCACCGCTGGCGAAATCCTAAGATCCCGCCCGGCCGCAGACATGCTGCCCAGATCGTAAACCCTGACAAAGGTTCGGATGTTGTCGAGATAGGACATTTTTTCGGTTTTTTTTGATACCCGTTGGCAATATACTGGGAATACCGAAGAACCGCCCGTTTGCCTAGTGAATTGCACTGGCCAAGACCAAAGGCCGGCCCGGACATTTGTTGCATACGGTTGACTATCGCCTGCAACGCGGCAATTCCAGTCTGCCAATCTAGATGCGCAATACGATGTGTCGGCACAAACCGGGACAATTTGACCAAAATTACCCGATCCCGCGTTTATCCCTTTTCCCAATAGCATTCAGATGTTCTAACCTGACACTATAAGACCGTCCGTGACACGGTAGCTGAGATTTGGAACTGGGACAATTGGGGCAATTCATGCAAGGGCGCACGCCGCAAGGCCGTTTGAAGTTCTGGCTGAGTGCCATTGTCATTTCACTGACCCCGACTGCTCTGATGGCGCTGGAAACCTCTCTGACGGCGCCGGGCGCTTCGAAGGAACTGGTTGAACGCCTGAAAAAGACATCATCGGTTACAACAGCGAAAGAGCGGGGCTTGGATACGCCACTTGAGATCCTGTCTGCCGCCTTGTCGGATTACCGCACGCTTGTACAGATCTTGTATGATGAAGGGTATTTCAGCCCGGTTGTCAGCATCAAGCTTGACGGGCAGGAAGCCGCTGAGTTGAGCTCTTTGACTGTGCCAACACAGATCAACAGGGCCGCAATTACCGTTGAAACCGGACCAAGCTTCAAATTCGGCACGGCCATTGTTCAGCCCCTGGCGTCTGGCACCGTTCTGCCCGAAGGTTTCGCCCCCGGCAAGTTGGCAACGACCGGAGCCATTCAAAAAGCAGGCTCGAACGGTGTGCAGGGGTGGCGGAATGCGGGCCATGCAAAAGCGAAAATTGAGGATCAGACCATTATCGCCCGCCACGCGCAGGCCCGTCTGGATGCGCAGATTGATCTGGACCCGGGGCGCAGGTTGACGTTTGGCAGAATGTTCATCAAGGGCGACACGGATGTGCGCCACCGGTCCATCGAAAAAATCGCCGGTTTCCCAAGCGGAGAAGTTTACTCACCAGAAAAAATCCAGAAGGTTGGAACACGTTTACGCCGCACCGGCACGTTCAACGTCGTGTCATTGCAGGAACATGAGACAGCAAACCCCGACGGCACACTGGATTTCGACGCCACATTCGAAGACCTGCCAAAGCGTCAGCTGACCTTTGGGCTCGAGCTGGCCTCGCGCGACGGTGTCGATGTGACCGCCACCTGGATGCATCGCAACATGTTCAAACGCGCGGAGCGTCTGCGGTTTGAAGCCGCGATACGAAATATCGGTGGTTCCGAAGATCTTGATGGGCGGATCGGATTGCGCCTGGATCAGCCCGATCGTCTGGGTCCGGACGACAATACTTTCTGGAACGCGTTGCTGGAGCGCCGCAACACCGAAAACTACAATGTTTCGGTTGCGTCTGTGGCATATGGTGCGCGCCGCACATTCTCGGACACGCTGTATGCCGAAGCCTCGGCTGGATTACAGTGGTCAGATGCTGACGACGCCTATGGAAATGGCCGAAAGTTTAGGTACTTTATCCTGCCCTTCCGCTCGGAATGGGATGAGCGCGACAGCAAAGTCAGCGCCACGCGCGGCTTTTATCTGGATACCGAAGTCATGCCTTTCGTTGGCTTTTCCGGCACCGATACAGGCATTCGCCTGTTTGTCGACGGGCGGGTCTATACCAGCCTTGGAACCGGCGGCAGGGTGGTGCTGGCCGGGCGGGCGCAGCTTGGATCGGTCATTGGCCCACCTGCGAGTGGCGTTACACCTGATTTTCTGTTCTTTTCCGGTGGCGCGGGAACCGTGCGCGGGCAACCCTATGAAAGCCTTGGCATCCCTGTCGGGACCGGTGTCGCAGGCGGCAAATCGTTCCTTGGACTTTCAGGTGAAATCCGGGGCAAGGTGACAGAGTCCCTGTCGCTGGTCGGGTTTTACGACTACGGTGTCGTCGATACCTCTTCCTTCATAGGAAGTGGCGCGGAAGATCATGCAGGGGCTGGTATCGGCGTAAGATATGATCTGGGCGGTTTCGGACCCCTGCGGTTTGACCTGGCCTTCCCGGTAAGCGGGTCCAGCGGCGACGGTCTGCAGTTCTATATCGGGATCGGGCAAGCGTTTTGAGACGGTACCTTTCATACCCTCTGCTGATTGGCACGCTGATGCTTGTGCCAGTAGCCGGCCCCGCGCAGGAGGACGAAGGCGGCAGCATGATCGAGCGGTTCCTACAGGACACTCTGTCGGGCGACGATCAGAATGTTACCGTCAAGGGCCTGCAAGGCGCACTGAGTTCACGCGCCACCATTGCCGAGATCACGGTGGCTGATGATGAAGGGGTCTGGCTGACCATCCGGGAAGCGGAACTGGATTGGAACCGGTTGGCGCTGATCCGCGGGCGGTTCTCGGTAAACGCGCTGACCGCGCAGGAAATCGACGTCGCCCGCGCACCGGGCACCACGACCAAGGACACACCGTCCCCTTCTGCCGAGACTCAGGCTTTTCAACTGCCTGAACTGCCCGTGGCCATCGAAATCGGCGAAATCCGTATTGGCGAACTGGCATTGGGCAAACCATTGATCGGTGTCGCGGCGGAACTGGCCGTCAATGGCAACCTGTCGCTGGCCGACGGCACGTTGGACACCAAACTGGACATCACCCGACTGGATCGGGCCGGTGATGAAATCTCTTTGGCTGCGGGCTTTCGGAACTCCGACAGCCAGATCGATCTTGACCTTCAGGTCACCGAAGCTGCGGGGGGTCTGATCTCGACCGCCTTGAAAATGCCGGACAGCCCTCCGATCGGATTGACCGCAAAAGGGTCCGGGCCGGTGACAGATTTTACGGCCGATATCGGCCTGAGCAGTGATGGGCAGCCACGAGTGACCGGGCAGGTTCGTTTGCGTTCTGCCCCAACAGCCGCGGCTAGCGCGGAGGAGGGCATCGCCTTTACCGCAGATCTGGGCGGTGACCTGACGCCCTTTGTCGCCGAGAATATGGATACGTTTTTCGGCCCCAAAACGCAGTTGATCGTGGATGGGCGTACCCTGCCTGAAGGAGCATTGGATATCAGTGATCTGGAACTCAGTTCTCAGGCACTGAACCTGAAAGGGGCGCTGCAACTGGCGCCGGGCGGTCGGCTGCAACTGGCGGCCCTGCAAGGGCGCATTACGCCGCCAGAGGGGCAAAGCGTCGTCCTTCCGTTATCAGGTGGCGACACATCGATAGAGGCTGCTCAGGTCTCTGCGTTGTTTGATGAGAAAAACGGCAATCTCTGGGATCTGAGCCTGACCGCAAACGCCATAAAATCCGACACCCTGAACCTGCAACGCGCGCAGATTACGGCGCAAGGGACCTTGGAACAGGGTGACGTTTTGCGGATCGACGGTGATTTGCAGGCAGCTTTGGATGGTATCGACCTGGCTGACGATGCCCTGAACACCGCCGTTGGCGACCGCATTACGCTGGACGGTACGTTCCAGTATGGCAGGGATCAGACGTTGAACCTGTCCGGGGTCGAGATGGTCGGCTCGGACTACGAACTGGGCGTTGACGCCGAGATCAGCGGCTTGTCCAGTGGTTTGGCCGTCAATGGTGCCGCGACATTGCAGGCGACCGATCTGGCACGGTTCTCGGGCCTGGCGCAAATGGAGTTGGGCGGTCAGGCCTCTGCCCGGCTGACGGGCCAGGGTTCACCGCTTGAAGGCAGCTTCGATGGCAAGCTTGAGGTCGAGGGGCGCGATCTTTCCACAGGGCGCGACGACATTGACCCGGTGATCCGGGGCAACACAACAATCGCGCTGGACGCCAAACGCGGAGCAGATGGCGTAACAATCCGTAATTTTACTCTGATCGGCGACACTCTGCGCGCGCAGGCTGATGGCACGGTTACCACCCCTGACGGCAACGTGACGATTGACGGGCAAGCAACAGTCAACGCACGTGATCTTTCCGTGTTCTCGGGCCTCGCCAAACGTGAGCTTGGCGGTGCGGTACAGGCGAAACTGGACGGCAAAGGCACTGTTCAGACGCTCGAATTTGATGGCACCGCCAGCGTGATGAGCCGGGATATCAAAACGGGCCTGCCCGAGATTGACCCGCTGTTGGTCGGTCGGACCGAGATCACATTCGATGGCGCGCTGAGCCAGAAGCAGATTGAAATCCGCGACGCGGTGATCAAAGGTCCAGCCCTTGTGGCAAGCGCCACTGCAACAATTGACGATCCGACGGATGCACTGGCCGTGGACGGAAAGGTTAGTCTGAACGTCCCGGACCTGTCACCTTTTTCAGGCCTTGCCGGGCGAGATATTGCAGGCTCGGTCATAGCGGACGTCGCTGGCAAAGGTACGGTTGGCAGCAGGGTATTTGACGTCAAAGGCAACTTGGCTGCCGATGACATCAAGTCCGGCATCAACGCGGTTGACACCCTGATCCCGGGGCGAACGAACCTGACCGTGGATGCGGTGAACGACGAGGCCGGTCTGAACATTCGCACATTCCAACTGATCGGCACCGCCCTTTCTGCGGATGCATCCGGCAAACTGGATCGCGATGCGGGCGGAGTGACCTTTTCCGCAGCACTGGATGATCTGGGGCGGCTGTCAAAATCACTCTCCGGGCCTCTGAAACTGGACGGCAACGTCGCTCCGACACAGTCCGGGCTCGAAGGAACCGCTCACTTGCTTGGGCCAGAGAGTTCTTATGCCAAAGTGGCCGGTACGGTGGACACAAATGGATCCGCCGATCTGGACTTTGATGCCAAGTTCAACCGCATCGAAAGGTTTGTGCCAGAGTTTCCCGGCACCCTTACCGCTGCGGGCAATGCAAAGCGGGACAGTGGCGTTTGGACCATCGACGCCAAGGCACAAGGTCCCGCGGACATCGTCAGCAC
Organism: Ruegeria sp. AF7; assembly: GCF_056541885.1. Lineage (NCBI taxonomy): Bacteria > Pseudomonadati > Pseudomonadota > Alphaproteobacteria > Rhodobacterales > Roseobacteraceae > Ruegeria > Ruegeria sp. AF7. The sequence continues at coordinate 49,185 of NZ_JBQFYX010000007.1, forward strand.
TGTTGCAGGAACATTTGATGAAACCAGCAGCAATGCTGATATTTCTGCGCAGGGTGGCGTAAACCTGGGGATTGCGAATGCCTTTATTACACCCAGAAAAATTGAAGGATCCGCGCGTTTTGATCTGGCCCTCAAAGGCCCGGCTGATCTGGCGTCCCTAAGCGGGTCGATTACCACCTCGGGAACATCCCTAGCACTTCCCGGCGCGGGTCAGACCATCACCGGGATCAACGGACAGGTGGATCTGGCGCAAAGCCGTGCAACCATCAAACTGAACGGCGGTGTGCGGGCCGGTGGTGGCTTTACCGTAAATGGACCTGTCGATCTGACGCCCCCGTTCAACGCGCAGATCACGACAACAATCGACAACCTCGTCCTGACCGATCGGCTTTTGTATGAGACGACTTTGAATGGCCAGATTGCCATGACCGGCGCCTTAGCCGGGAACAGTTCGCTGGCCGGGCAGATCACCTTTGGTGAGACCAATATCAACCTCGCTGCGGCTTCGGGGGCTGTAGGTGCCGCACCAATCCCCGAGATACAGCATGTCAACGAAAGCGGTGCCAGTTTCATCACGCGCGAGCGCGCAGGTCTGGTGGCTACCGAAGACAAGGGCCAACGCACATCCAGAATAGCGCTGGACATCAACTTGCTGGCGCCCAAAGCCGTGTTCGTACGGGGGCGCGGTGTAAATGCCGAGCTGGGTGGCCGGATTTCCATTGGTGGCACCACGACCTCGGTTGTCCCGTCAGGTCAGGTTGAATTGATCCGTGGTAATTTCGATATTCTGGGCCGCAGGCTAGCCCTCACCAAAGGTATCGTGACCCTACAGGGTGACTTGACGCCCTACATCGAATTTGAATCCTCCGCCAGCACCTCGGACGGAACCGCGACCATCGAAATCGCAGGGCCGCTTGATTCACCGGAGGTCAACGTGTTTTCCGATCCCGAACGCCCGGCGGAAGAGGCACTGGCGATGCTGCTCTTTGGGAACAGGTTCTCGGAAATCTCGCCGTTCCTGATTGCGCAGATGGCCGCATCGCTGGCGCAACTCAGCGGTGCTGGCGGGGACGCGACCAAGGGACTACGTGATTCTACCGGTGTTGATACGATTGATGTCGGTGCGTCAGAAGGTGGCGCGGGCCGACTGGGCGCTGGGGCCTATCTGGGTGAAAACCTCTATACCGACTTTACCGTCAATACCGAAGGCAATACCGAGGTGAACCTGAACCTTGATGTCACCGACAATTTCTCGGTCAAGGGCACGGTTGACGGTCGTGGCGAAACGGGCATCGGAGTGTTCTTTTCAAAGGACTATTAGAATCGCGTCCGACCCCGGAAACTAATTTCGGCGAATTCCTATCGGTTGGCCGACCTGCGAAGCCGGTTCCAGAGATTTGTGATCATCCACCATTTGCGCAAGACGTGCCGCAGCCCAATCCGGATAGGGCTCGGAGCGCCCGGTGCTGTGGCTGACATTCATGAAAAGCGCCTCTTGCGTCGCGCAAATCTCGTCAGTTTCTGACAAAAGCATCTGCGCGAAATAATGTCCTCTCTTGCTGTCAGCATCCAGCATTCGGAACCTGAAATAAAACCATGAACTGTCTTTGACCTCCTTCACGAAATGCAGATGAGACTGCAGGATGTAAGGCCCCTGCCCCAACGCCTTGACCTGCACCTCGCCCAACCCGAGATGGTCAACCATCAGCTTTTCCAACGCCATGTCAAAGGCGACACCGTAAAACCCGACATTCATATGGCCGTTATAGTCGATCCATTCGGGCCGTACTTCAAAGCCGCGAATTTCCACAGGCGCGGCATACGGGCCATCATGCCCGCCAGGAGGTGTCGAAGTCGGCTGCATTTGGCCCCCTTTACTGTGCGTCTTCATCGTCAAGTATTGCCACGGCCCGGACAAATCCCGCAGAGGCCCCTTTTATCTTGAAGGGGAAACAGGAAATCTCGAACCCGGTGGGCGGCAAATCTTCCAGATTGGTCAGCTTTTCCAAGTGGCAATACCCGATATCCATCGACGCGCGGTGTCCTTCCCAGATAATAGATGGATCTCGGGTCTCAGCGTATTCCTGAGCGGTGAGCGGAAACGGTGCATCCCAGCTCCAGGCGTCGGTGCCGGTGACACGCACGCCACGTTCCGTCAGATAAAGCGTCGCCTCGCGCCCCATTCCACATCCTTTGACCAGATAGTCCGGCGCGCCATAACGTGTCCCTGCCGCAGTGTTGACCACGACGATATCCAAGGGGCAAAGCTCGTGGCCGATGCGCTTCAATTCGGCTTCGACATCTGCCGCGGTAACAACATACCCATCCTCGAAGTGTCGAAAGTCCAGCTTGACGCCAGGGTTCATGCACCATTCCAACGGCACTTCGTCGATGGTTATCGCCCGTTCACCTTTGTTCATCGTGGAATGATGGTGATACGGCGCATCCAGATGCGTGCCGTTGTGGGTCGCGATCTGCAACCATTCGATGGCCCACCCTTCACCGTTCGGCAGGTCTTGCCGTTCCAGACCCGGAAAGAAAGATATGACCTGTTCTGCCGTCTGATCATGGGTCAGATATTCGATATGCGGCAACATGATTGGCGGGTCAGACACGATCCCGGTTTCCAACGGAACGGACAGATCGACGAAACGACGGGCCATTAGCAACTCCTCCATCATATTCCCGAACAGGGTTGGTTGAGCGCAAGCGCCTGTCAAGAAAAGAAAAAGGCGACCCGTCTGGCCGCCTTCTTTGCTTGATATGTTTTGGGTTTACTCAGCCGCAACTGCGCCTTCGATCTTCTCGACGCGTATGGCCGAGAATTTGAACTCGGGGATTTTGCCATAAGGGTCGATGGCTGAGTTTGTCAGGATGTTCGCCGCCGCCTCAACATAGGCAAACGGGATGAACACCATATCCTCGGCAATCGCCCGGTCCGCGCGGACCATGATCTCAATCGAACCACGGCGTGTGGTCAGGCGGATCATGTCGCCCGGCTCGATGCCCATCAGCTTGAGCGTACGTGGATTCATCGAACAGTTTGCCTCGGGCTCCACCGCGTCAAGAACGTTGGACCGGCGGGTCATTGAGCCAGTGTGCCAATGTTCCAGCTGACGGCCAGTGGTGGCGATCATCGGGTATTCCTCGTCCGGGGCCTCATCCGGCGGAATGACGCTGGCGGGGGTGAACTTCGCCTTACCGCCCGAGCGGGGGAAACCATCCCCGAACACGATGGATTGGCCCGGATCGGTTTCGCTGAGCGACGGATAAGTGATCGACTCAGTCTCAAGCCGTTCCCAGGTGATGTTGTCCAGGGACTCCATCGTCAGCTTCATCTCGTTGAAGACCTGAGACACATCCGTGTAGTCCCAATTCAGCCCGATGCGTTGCGCCAGATCGACGGTGATCGCCCAATCCTCACGCGCTTCCCCCGGAGGTGCCACAGCCGGACGCACCCGCTGCACCTGCCGGTTGGTGTTCGACACGGTGCCATTCTTCTCATACAGCGCCGAGGCTGGCAGGATGATGTCGGCATAGTTCGCCGTTTCGGTCAGGAAGATATCCTGGACGATCATCAGATCCAGCTTGGCCAAGGCCTCGCGCGCATGATTCACATCCGGGTCAGACATGGCTGGATTCTCACCCAAAATATACATCCCCTTGATATTGCGCGCGTAAATCTGGTCGATGATTTCGGTGACAGTCAGGCCCTTTTCATTCGAGAAATCATCCGAGTCCCAGACATCCGTAAACTGCGCCCGAATGCTGTCATCCGTGACCGTCTTGTAGTCCGGCAGGAACATCGGGATCAGGCCTGCATCAGACGCCCCCTGCACGTTGTTCTGACCGCGCAGCGGGTGCAGACCCGCACCAGGCTTACCGACGTTGCCGGTCATCAGAGCCAGCGAAATCAGGCAGCGAGAGTTGTCGGTGCCGTGGATGTGCTGGCTGACACCCATACCCCAAAAAATCAGGCCAGCCTTGGCCTGCGCAAAAGTGCGGGCCACGCGGCGCAGTTGATCCGGTTCGATGCCACAGATCGGAGCCATCGCCTCGGGCGAGAACTGGCGCAGGTGCTCTTTCTCGGCCTCCCAGTTCTCTGTCCAGCGGTGGATGTACTGGCTGTCATACAACTCTTCCTCAACGATCACGTTCATGATCGCGTTGAGCATCGAGACATCCGCCCCCGGACGGAACTGCAGCATTTCATCCGCGAACTTGCGCATACCAACGCCACGGGGGTCCATAACGATCAGTTTGCCGCCACGCTTGGCGAACTGCTTGAAATAGGTCGCCGCGACAGGGTGGTTCTCGATCGGGTTCGAACCGATGATGATCGCCACATCGGCGTTTTCGATCTCGTTAAAGGTCGCCGTCACCGCGCCCGAACCCACATTCTCGATCAGCGCCGCAACGGATGAAGCGTGGCACAGACGGGTGCAGTGATCGACGTTGTTGTGCTTGAAGCCCTGACGGATGAACTTCTGGAACAGATACGCCTCTTCGTTGGTGCACTTGGCCGAACCGAAGCCCGCAACCGAACGTGGGTCTTCGGCGCGCAGGGTCATCAGCTTGGTCGCGGCCAAGTCCATCGCCTCTTCCCAGGTTGCCTCGCGGAAATGGGTCGACAGATCGCCCGGATCAACGTTCAGCCCCTTGGCGGGCGCATCCTCGCGCCGGATCAGCGGTTTGGTCAGGCGGTGCGGGTGGTGGATGTAGTCAAAGCCAAAGCGACCTTTGACGCACAAACGACCTTCGTTTGCGGGGCCGTTGATGCCCTCGACATACTTCACCTTGCCGTCCTTGACCTTCAGCGACACCTTGCAGCCCACGCCGCAGAAGGGGCAAACGCTTTCGGTTTCGCTGTCGTAGTCCTTGCTGTCCCCCTGCTGCTGATCGTCCAGCACGGTGGCCGGCATCAGCGCACCGGTCGGGCAGGCCTGAACACATTCACCACAGGCCACGCAAGTTGACGCGCCCATCGGGTCGTTCTGGTCGAACACCACCTGCGCGGTATGACCGCGACCGGCCATGCCAATCACGTCATTCACCTGCACTTCGCGGCAGGCCCGAACACAAAGGTTGCAGTTGATACACGCATCCAGATTGACACGCATCGCCACATGGCTGTCATCCAGAAGCGGGATTTTCTCGGCCTCTTTCGCAGGAAAACGGCTGTCGCTGACATCGTTCAGCTTGGCCATATCCCAGAAATGGCTGGATACGTCATGCGGCTGCTCGGGCTGATCGGCCACCAGTAGTTCCATCACCACGGCGCGCGATTTCTCGGCGCGGTCGGTGTCGGTCTTGACCACCATCCCATCGGCCGCCGGGCGGATGCACGAGGCGACCAGGGTGCGCTCGCCCTCCACCTCGACCATGCAGGCGCGACAGTTGCCATCGGGGCGGTATCCCGGTGCAGGCTTGTGGCACAGGTGCGGGATCACCAGGCCCCGGCCATTGGCTGCTTCCCAGATCGTGGTGCCCTCGGGCACAGTGACGTCATCGCCGTTCAGGTTGAAGGTGACGGTCTTGGTTGGGCTTGCGTCAAGCATGGCTCTGTCTCCCTCAGATTTCGTCAGCGAAATGTTTCATGACCAGGCGGATCGGATTCGGGGCCGCCTGCCCCAGACCGCAGATCGAGGCATCGCCCATGACCTGACACAGATCCTCCAACAGATCGGTGTCCCACTTGTCGGCCTGCATCAGCTTGACCGCCTTTTCGCAGCCTGCCCGGCAGGGTGTGCACTGACCACAGCTTTCATCCTCAAAGAACCGCAGCATGTTAAGCGCGGCATCGCGGGCGGTGTCCTGATCGGACAGAACCACAACGGCGGCAGACCCGATGAAGGTGCCAAGCGGCTGAAGCGTGTCGAAGTCGAGCGGGACGTCGTCAATGCTTGAGGGGAGAAGACCAGACGACGGCCCGCCCGGTTGATACGCCTTGAACACATGGCCATCAGCCATGCCGCCGGCGGCATCAATCACATCAAGAATGGTCGAACCTGCGGGCAGCAGGTAAACGCCTGGCTTCGCCACACGCCCCGAGACCGAATAGCTGCGCAGGCCCTTGCGGCCGTTCTTTTCAACAGAGTTCAGAATCTGCGGCCCTTCGCGGCAGATTTTTGAGACCCAATACAGCGTCTCGACATTGTGCACCAAGGTCGGACGGTTAAAGACCCCAACCTGCGCCACGAACGGAGGACGGTGGCGTGGTAGGCCCTTCTTGCCCTCGATCGATTCGATCATCGCGGATTCTTCACCGCAGATATAAGCGCCAGCACCCCGGCGCAGGTCGATGTAACCCTTTGCGACGATACCGGCATCTTCCAATGCCGCAATCTCACGACGCAGAATACCCAGCACTGCCGGGTATTCGTCGCGCATGTAAATGAAACAGGTCTCGGCCTCGACCGCCCATGCAGCGATCAGCATTCCTTCAAGGAAGACATGCGGTGTGCGCTCCAGGTAATAGCGGTCTTTGAACGTGCCGGGTTCACCCTCGTCGCCGTTGACAGCCAAATAGCGCGGGCCTTCGTTCATGCGAACAAAGCCCCATTTCTTGCCCGACGGGAAGCCAGCCCCGCCCAGACCACGCAGGCCCGAGGACAGGACGTCTTCTTGCACCTGTTCCCAATCACCGCCGTCGCGCAGCTCTATAAGCTTGGCGTAACCGCCTTCGGCCTCATAGGCCGTGAAGGTCTCATAGTCGGGCAGATGCGCATGGGTGTCCCCTGCTGCAATCGCCGACTGCACCTTTTCGGGGGTCGCATGATCAATGTGATTGTGGCCAATCTCCAATACCGGGGCGGTATCGCAACGCCCCATGCAGGGCGCGCGAACAACGCGAACTTCGGCAGGGTCCAAACCGTCTTGCAGCGCCTGCTGCAACTGCTGGGCACCAGCCATTTCGCAAGAGAGGGAATCACAAACCCGTATGGTCAAAGCGGGAGGAGGCGCCTCGCCTTCTTTCACCACATCGAAATGGGCATAGAAAGTCGCGGTCTCGTAGATCTCGGCCTGACCGATCCGCATCTCGACGGCCAATGCCGCGATATGGTCGGCGCTGATATGGCCGTGTTCGTCCTGAATCAAATGCAGGAATTCGATCAACAGATCACGGCGGCGCGGGCGATCGCCCAGCAGGCGTGTGATTTCAGCCTGCGCCTCATCCGTGAACTGACGGCCCTTGGGTGTGTGCCGCCCCTTGCCTTTACCTGACTTCCAGACGCCCTTGGGTGCGCCTGATGGCTTGGTATCTAATGGTGCCATGATGCCCTCCGATTGAGGTTCCGTCTCTCATCAGGCAAACATATCGTCAAATCGCTTTTGGCAATCGCACGATAACGACACCTTATCACCGCAAAGAGGTCACCACATCCCGCAAAGCCTTGACCGTCGGCAACTCGGGGTCCCGGTTAAGGGTCGCCAGACAAATCGGTTTGCTGACAACAGGTTCGATCAGCGGCAACACTTTCGTTCCCTTCAAATCGCCCAGCGCGCGCACCAGAACCCGAGGGACAACCGTCGCCGCCAGCCCCTCCCGCACCATGACCATCGAAGCCGTGAAACCGCTGGTTTCGGCCACGATGTCAGGGTGCAGCCCCTGTTCGGCAAACACCCGATCCAGAATACGCCGGTTCTGCATCTGCGGCTCCAAAAGGCTGAGCGGAAATTCTGAGACCTGCGCCCACGGAATCGGGCCGCTTTGGTCCGTCAGATGCGTGGGCACCAACAACACATAGGTTTCCTCGTAAAGGGGCTGAACCTGCCGGAAATCGGTGCCGATACTGTCACCATAGGTTACTCCAGCATCAAGGCTGCCTTCGTCCAGTCGATGCTGGATTGCGGTGGCTGACATGGTTTCAATGCGTGTGACGATACGAGGATGCGCGTCACGCAGCCTTTTGACCAACCGTCCCGTGAAAGCGATTGCGGTCGGGATCACGCCGAGGATCAGTGTGCCCGTAATCTCTCCCTTTGCAGCAAGCACCTGCTGTTCCAGCGCCTTGGTGTCGTCCAGAATACGCCGCGCCCGCTGGACGATCATCTCGCCCTCTTCGGTCAGGCCCTGAAACCGGTTGGCGCGGCGGACGATGGAGACACCCAAACGATCCTCAAGATTGCGGATGCGCATAGAAAACGCAGGCTGTGAAATCCCGCACTCCTCGGCCGCCTTGGCAAAATGCCGATGCCGCGCCAAAGCGCTGAGCAGTTGCAGGTCGCGGATTTCGATCAAGGAAAGCTCCAATGCTGCGGATAAGGCAGGATACCCCGCTCACCCGACAGGAACAGCCCAATTGATCAGGTATTAAACAAAAAGTGCATCACATCGCCGTCCTTGACGATATAGCCCTTACCCTCTGCCCGCATCTTACCCGCCTCTTTCGCGCCCTGCTCGCCATTTGCGGCGACATAGTCGTCATAGGCGATGGTCTCGGCACGAATGAAACCCTTTTCGAAATCGCCATGGATCACACCGGCGGCCTGCGGAGCGGCGGTGCCAGTGCGGATGGTCCAGGCGCGGGCCTCTTTCGGGCCAACGGTGAAATAGGTTTCCAGCTTCAGTAGATCGTAACCAGCGCGGATCAGACGGTCGAGGCCGGGCTCTTCCAATCCCATCTCCTCAAGGAACATCTGGGCTTCGTCCTCATCCAGCAGGCTTATCTCTTCTTCGATCTTGGCACTGATGATGACATGGGCATTGCCCTGCGCGACGGCCATATCGGCCACGCGGGCAGTGTATTCGTTGCCTTGTGCGGCGTCTTCCTCGGACACGTTGCAGACGTAGAGAACCGGTTTGGTGGTCAGCAGTTGCAACATCTTCCAAGCCTTGGCGTCCTCGTCGCTGACTTCGACCAGACGTGCGGGCTTGCCGCTTTCCAGCATGGCCTGCGCCTCGGCCAACAGGCGATCTTGCTGTTGCGCCTCTTTGTCGTTGCCCTTCAGCTTGCGCACCAGATTGGCCCGGCGCTTTTCGATGCTTTCCAAATCGGCCAGCATCAGCTCGGTTTCGATCGTGTCAGCGTCCGCAACCGGATCAACGCGACCATCGACATGTGTCACGTCGCCGTCTTCGAAACAGCGCAGCACATGGGCAATCGCATCCGTTTCGCGAATATTCGCCAGAAACTGGTTGCCCAGCCCTTCGCCCTTTGACGCGCCTTTCACCAGACCCGCGATATCCACAAAAGTCATCCGTGTCGGGATAATCTGTTTTGAGGACGCAATCGCCGCCAGCCTGTCGAGGCGGGCGTCGGGAACCGCAACATCCCCGACATTGGGTTCAATGGTGCAGAACGGGAAGTTCGCGGCCTGCGCAGCTGCGGTTTTGGTCAACGCATTGAACAGGGTCGACTTGCCGACATTCGGTAGACCCACGATTCCCATCTTAAAGCCCATCACGGCCTCCTGCATAGAATACGATCGCAGCTTCTATGCAGGTCCGCCTAGATGCGCAAGGGATTGCTGGCGGCACCTTTGCCGAGTCCATTTCGCCACATCACAAAATTGTTTGGAAAATGTGTTCTTGTCTAAATTGAAAAACGGCGCCTACGATAACCAGTTAATATCGCACGATCACTTTTTGTTAGCGGAACCCGATGAAACACTTTTTTCTTGTAACCGTAGTGGCGGCAACGGCCTGCGTGTCAGCCCAGGCACAGACCATTGTTTTTGGCGCTGGATACGCTGATTATTCCGAAGACACGTCCGAGGATCAGGGCCTGATCTCGATTGAATACCACCATGCACCATTTCATCAGGCCACGCGGTTTCGCGCCGGTTGGGGTGCGGCCCTAACTGTAGATGAAGATGGTGACACGCATATCGGCGCGGGCCTGATCGGGCAGTATGCGCTGAGCGATCGCTGGTTCTTGGAAGGCAGTGTAATGCCCGGCTACTACAATGCCAGCAACGACCTGAATGATCTTGGGGGCGATTTTCAGATTCGCAGCCTATTGGGTCTTGGCTATAACCTGAACAATGGCAACAGCGTGTCTGTCGCGCTTACCCATAAATCCAACGCCAGTACCAATGACGAAAACCCGGGCGTGAATGCCCTGCTGGTACGCTATCATCTGGGCTTCTGATCCATTCCTGTCTGGGCGGGATTGATTTTCGGTCAAAGTTTCTGCACATCAGGTCGAAACCCGAGTGCAAGGACATCCGATGACCCGTATCGACGCCAAGTTCGCCGCCCTGAAAGCTGAAGGCAAGAAGGCCTTTGTCGCCTATGTCATGGCCGGGGATCCCGACTATGACACTTCGCTTGAAGTGGTCAAAGGCCTGCCAGGCGCTGGCGTGGATGTTATCGAGCTGGGCCTGCCCTTTACCGACCCGATGGCCGACGGTCCTACTATTCAGGCTGCGGGCCAACGTGCGCTTGAGCAGGGCATGACCTTGCAACGCACATTGGATCTGGCACGAACGTTTCGGGAAACAGACGATACAACCCCCATTGTCCTGATGGGGTATTACAACCCGATCTACAGCTGCGGTGTCGACGCGTTTCTGGCCGATGCAAAAGCAGCTGGTATTGACGGGTTGATCGTGGTGGACCTTCCCCCTGAGGAGGACGCAGAACTCTGTCTGCCCGCGCAAGCGGCGGGTCTGAATTTTATTCGCCTGGCGACCCCGACCACGGATGACAAACGCCTGCCACGTGTTCTGCAAAACACTTCGGGCTTTGTTTATTATGTCTCGATCACCGGGATCACTGGCGCAGCCGAGGCAGAAGCAACCGATGTTGGCCCCGAGGTTGCCCGCATCAAGGCCGCGACCGATCTGCCGGTAATCGTGGGGTTCGGGATCAACACGCCCGAGAAATCGCGCAATATTGCCTCGGTGTCGGACGGCGCGGTGGTCGGGTCAGCGATCGTCAGCCAGATCGGCGCTGGTAAACCTGTGACCGACGTGCTGACCTTTGTAAAATCTCTTTCGGATGGCGCGCACAGCGCCTGATTTCGCAGCCAACATGCGAGAATTGTGACCCGTCGCGGATACCGCGGCGGGTTTTTTGTGACCCTTCACTGTGACGCCAAGACATTGCAGCCTTGGGAATGAATTGGTAAAGAAAACTAACCAATGTACACGGAGCCCTGTTTTCATGCCTGTGATCACCAATATCGAAGACCTCAAACGCATATATGAACGCCGCGTGCCCCGTATGTTCTATGACTACGCCGAAAGCGGCAGCTGGACAGAACAGACTTTTCGCGAAAACACGACCGATTTTGAAAAAATACGCCTTCGCCAAAGGGTTGCGGTCGACATGTCCGGTCGGTCGACATCTTCGCAAATGATTGGCGAAGACGTTTCAATGCCTGTTGCGCTTGCCCCGGTCGGGTTGACGGGGATGCAACATGCAGACGGAGAGATGAAGGCCGCCAAAGCCGCCGAGGAATTTGGTGTGCCCTTTACGCTGTCCACCATGTCCATCAACTCTATCGAAGATGTGGCCGGATATACCAACAAACCATTCTGGTTCCAGCTTTATACGATGAAGGACACGGACTACATCAACCGCCTGATCCAGCGAGCAAAAGACGCCAAATGTTCCGCACTGGTAATCACGCTCGACCTGCAAATTCTGGGCCAACGGCACAAGGACCTGAAAAACGGTCTGTCGGCCCCGCCCAAACTGACCGCAAAAACCATCGCCAACCTGATGACCAAATGGGCCTGGGGCATTGAAATGCTGCGGGCCCAGCGGCGCGAGTTCGGCAATATCGTGGGGCATGTGCATGGTATTTCGGACGCGTCTTCATTGGGGGCCTGGACCGCAGAACAGTTTGACCCCAGCCTCGACTGGTCGAAGGTTGAAAAACTGATGGAGCAATGGGGCGGGAAAGTGATCCTTAAGGGCATCCTTGATGCGGATGACGCAAGGATGGCCGCCAAGCTGGGTGCCGATGCCATTGTCGTGTCAAACCATGGTGGGCGTCAGCTTGACGGCGCGCTAAGCTCGATTCGTGTCCTGCCCGAGATCATGGATGCGGTTGGGGGCGATATCGAGGTGCATTTGGACAGCGGTATCCGATCCGGACAAGACGTGCTCAAAGCCTTAGCGCTTGGGGCCAAAGGGACCTATGTTGGCCGCGCGTTTGTGTATGGTCTGGGTGCCATGGGTCAGAAAGGTGTCACCACGGCGCTTGAGCTGATCCAGAGGGAGCTTGATACGACAATGGCGCTTTGTGGTGAGAAAAATGTGGCTGCGTTGGGGCGTCACAATCTGCTGATACCTGAAAACTTCGGGGGTCGCTGGCAAGCGTAACCGGTCAATCAGGGGGCTCTGCCCCCGACGCCCGTTCCGGGCGCCTCCCCCGGGATATTTTTGGCCAGATGAAGCTGGGGATCCTTCAATCGTCCACCCGATAATACTCCAGGACAGGCGATAGAACCCAGCCGAACGGCACAGCAAGAAATACCTCTTTCCAAATCGGGTGAATCAAGCTAAGGACGCGGCTTCACGCGGGTATACAGCCTTGGAGGATGCCCGCCCTAACATTGGAGAATATATCATGGCTGGTGAGATTCCTGATCTCGTAGCTCTGGAACGGACGGGGACAGGCAAGGGCGCCGCTCGTCAAGCACGCCGCGACGGCATGGTTCCGGGCATCGTATTTGGTGGCGACAAAGAACCGTTGCCAATCCAGATCCCGTTCAACGTCTTGTTCAAGCGCCTGAAAGCGGGCCGGTTCAAGTCGACCTTGTGGAACCTGAAAGTTGAAGGCCACGATGACGTCCGCGTCATCTGCCGCGACGTTCAGCGTGATGTCGTCAAAGACCTGCCGACCCATCTGGACCTGATGCGTCTGCGTCGGACCACCAAGATCGCGTTGTTCATCCCCGTTGAGTTCATCAATGAAGGTGCGGCCCCTGGCATCAAAAAGGGTGGCGTTCTGACCGTTGTCCGCCCGGAAGTCGAACTGATGTGCACCGCCGGTGACATTCCTGAAAAGATCACCGTTGATCTGACCGGTCTGAACATCAATGACGTTGTGACCATTTCGTCGGTTGAACTGCCTGAGGGCACCAAACCAACCATCGACCGTGATTTTGTGATTGCCAACATCTCGGCGCCGACTGGTCTGTCCACCAGCGACGACGATGAAGATGGTGAAGTTGCAGCCGATGAAGTCGAAGTTGTCGGAAAAGAAGAAGAATAAGTCTGGAACAGTGTTTCCGACTTTGAAGCGGGGCTCGGGTGAGCCCCGTTTTTTTTTGCGGGTCCAATAATCGGGCCTGACTGGATTTCCTGACGATTTCCGGGCATGAAATGGCTTTGGAGCTACAGAGGCAAAACGGAAACATGAAGCTGTTTGTTGGATTGGGAAACCCGGGCCAGAAATATGCCCGGAACCGGCACAATATCGGGTTCATGGCCCTGGACCGGATCGCAGAAAATCACGGGTTTGGTCCCTGGAAATCGAAGTTTCAGGCCGAGATTTCGGAAGGTCGGCTTGGCACCGAGAAAGTCCTGCTGTTGAAACCGCAAACCTACATGAACCGATCGGGTCAATCCGTGGGTGAGGCGATGCGGTTTTACAAGCTCGAATCCACCGACGTTGTTGTATTTCATGACGAATTGGACCTTGCCCCGGGCAAGTTGCGCGTCAAGGCAGGGGGCGGGCACGCCGGGCATAACGGTCTGCGCTCGATCCATGAGCATATCGGGGCGGCCTATGACCGTGTACGCCTTGGGATCGGACATCCGGGCCGCAAGGAAATGGTTTCGGGGTACGTGCTCAGTGATTTTGCGAAATCCGAAACCAGCTGGCTGGACGACGTTCTTCGGGGTGTTTCGGACGGGGCTGCTTATCTGGCTCAGGACGAGGGCGGCAAGTTCATGAATGCAGTTGCATTGCGCACTGCCCCGCCGCGATCATCAAAGACCGCCGCACCAAAAGCCGACGCAGCTTCAACAGCCGCACCCGACGCCGCGGGCGACGACCGGTCGGCGATGCAGAAGCTTTTGGACAAATTCAGGTAGCGCCTCTGCCTCTTTCCGTTACGTAGAGGTTGCGGAATGTGATCTCCCGCGTTCCAATACCGCTCAACTAGGGAGGCAATGCGATGAAATCCATATTGAAGTGGGTGCTGCGCATCGTACTGGCGCTGGTTCTGGCCGCCACTGCCGTCGGGCTGTGGAAGCGCGAAGAGTTGCAGCGCCTTTTGGCCGTGAACTCGTTATTTTCGGAAGAGAAGATCGTTCACAATTTCTCGCACATGGACGAGGCTTTTCTGACCGTGAACCTGCCGCGTGGCGACGCGCCAACCTGGGACCTGCCTTATGGCGAAGGGTTCGAGCTGCCGGAGGGAACCGACAGTTGGATCGATGAACGCGCGGTCACGTCGTTGCTGGTTATGCAGAACGGCAAAGTCAGGTTCGAGGAATATTATCTTGGCACCGGGCCGGATGACCGGAGGATTTCCTGGTCGGTCGCCAAAAGCTATCTTTCGGCGCTTTTCGGTATCCTGCTGCAAGAGGGGGCAATCGGGTCGTTGGATGACCCGGTCGTCAAATATGCGCCAAAACTGAAAGACAGCGCGTATGAAACCGCGTCGATCCGCAACGTGCTGAACATGGCAAGCGGCGTGACGTTTGATGAAGATTACCTCGACCCAAATTCCGACATCAATCGGATGGGGCGTGTGGTTGCCCTGGGTGGTGAGCTGGACGATTTCGCAGCCTCGCTGCAAGACAGCTTTGCGACGCCGGGTGAAACCTGGCAATACGTGTCGATCGACACCCATGTTCTGGGCATGGTTATACGCGGTGCGACCGGGCGGAACGTGGCGGACCTTCTGACGGAAAAGATCCTTCAACCTTTGGGGCTGGAGCGGGACGGATACTACATCACTGATGGTGCAGGGGTCGCTTTTGTTTTGGGGGGCCTTAACTTTACCACACGTGATTTCGCCCGGTTCGGACAAATGATCCTGCAGGACGGCATCGCGAATGGAAAACAACTGGTTCCTGCCGAATGGATTTTCGAAGCCACCCAACCCAGCGCACCGACCGCACAAGGAGAGATCGGGTACGGGTATCAATGGTGGATTCCCCGCGGCGCGCATGAAGGAGAGTTTCTGGCCCGTGGCGTCTATGGGCAATACATCTATTTCAACCAGCCCAGGGGTGTTCTGATTGTGTCCACCGGTGCAGACAGGCTGTTCCGTGAGCCGGGTGTAAATGACCTGAACATCGAAATGTTCCGCAAGATTGCGGAAAGTCTGTAAGATGTCTTTATGCAGAAACAAGACAGTATCAATGTACTGGGTGGCGTTCTGGCCCCTTGCTCTCGCGACCCTTTGACAGGGTTTTTCCGGGATGGCGCCTGCAATACCTGCCCCGAGGATCAGGGCAGTCATACCGTCTGCGCCGTGATGACGGCCGAGTTTCTGGCATTCTCAAAATATGTCGGCAATGATCTGAGCACGGCACGACCCGAATTCGACTTTCCAGGCCTTCACCCCGGCGACAGCTGGTGTTTATGCGCCAGCCGGTTTTTGCAAGCTCATGACGAAGGATGTGCACCGCAGGTTCATCTGGAGGCGACACATCAACGCGCGCTTGAGATCGTACCACTCGACATTTTGCTTCAAAATAAGGCAAAGACCTGAAGGCCCCATAAGGGGCGCACGGCTGATTCAGAATGCCATTTGCCAGATCAGGCTGACACTGTAGTTTTCAAAACCACTTTCGCCGATACCGTCGTAGAACAGGTTTGCAGCCAGAAGGCTGTCGTTTTCCAGCCGATAGTCAAAACCCAGATCAGCGCGAGCGCGGGCGGTATCCCCTATCGGTGTCACGCCAGGAACAGTGCCTGTGCCAGATGTTGTGCTCCAGATACCAGACAAACCACCGGTCAACATCATCTGACCACGCGACACCTGGATTGGATGACTGAAATCCATACCCAACCGTGCAGTGGTCAGGCTGAAATCCTGCTGTGGGATCAGGTTGCCCAGACTATCGGTATAAGCCTCCTGATCGTCGCTGGCATAGCTAACATCCAGCAACGGCAAAAGTGTCAGGTTACCGCGCTTGAACTCTCCGGTTACGCGCGACTGGATCAGCCAGCGTTCACTATCGAAACTGTCGGTATAGGTGCCCAGTGGAGAAATGTCGTTATCAGCCTGACCGTACAGAACACGCCCTTCGAAAAACACTGGCTGGCTGGGCAGTTTTGCGACGACATAAGGTCCGACCAGCCACCCTGTGCCATCCACGCTGGCCGGGCCGTTTTCGGTTTCGGCATAGTCGATCTGCAACATGGCGCCGATCAGAAGGTTCGAGTTCACCCAGCCATGCGCCCCCACCACGGCCAAGGCATAAGAACTGTCGTAATCGTTTTGCGAGCTCCAGTTCCCGGACAGATTGAACCAGACCGGTTGGGTTGGATCACTTGCAAATTTCAGATACCCCGATCCCTGCGTCACCGACGAGTCCAGCGCACCTGATCCTGATTGCTGAAGAAACTGCGTCAGCTCTGGCTGATTGGTCACGAGGCTGTTGGCCCGGGCGTTCTGAAAGGCCTGCACCAGTCGCTGTGTGTCCGTTACACCCTGTTGTGTGCTGACCCTGTTGGACGCAAGGTTCAGGTTCCCGGCGGCATCCGAAAAAACGCCTGCGGGAATAAACAGCTCAATTGTACCGTTACTTTGCGCAGTCAGCGTTGCGACATAATTGGATCCGGACCCAGTCAGGGTGGCGGACGCATTGGTGACCGACAAGTCGCCCACCGTGAAATCTGTGCTGGGTTCACTAAGTGTGATCACCGCTTGGAACGTTCCGTTGCCGATTGTTGTCAGTGCACCGATTGAGGCAGTCGGCTGCGTCGTGTCGGCCAGCGTCCGCGTGTTGATAATCTGGGTATTCGTGACACCCGACAGCGCGATCTCATAAAGGTAAAGCGGCCCTCCCACGGTTTCGCGCGCGGTGAACATGACCCCAAGATAGCCATCAGCGGCGTAAGTTGAGTCCGCTCCGTTCTGGCTGAGTATAGTCGCGCCAATATATCCAAGATTGGCCAATCCTGCTGGCGTAATAGCAGGTTGAGTCAAAACACCATTGTTGAAATAGAACGATCCTCCCGGGCCTTCTCCCGAGCCGCCCAACGACATGAACGCTGTCGCAGTGCCTTGTAGATTAGAAAAGAAAATCTGCCCGCCGTTGGGTGTTGCGACTGTCTGGGACGGAAACGAAGGGTTGCCAAACGCCAGACCCTCTTTGACGCTTCCCATCAAAAGCGCGGAAACCAAAAGACCCAGGCACGACAGCCTCGTAATTGCGGACCAAACCATATTACCTCCTACAGCACCGCGTGGGTGCCAAACACCAGAAAGCCCAGGGTTAAAATCGCATCCCAAGCAGCGTCATCCTTGCCCCATCTTCGCAGAGACATCCCCAGAACCGGCGGCAAATCGCCGGTTAATGAGAAGTTAATTCAATTGGAAGACGCTGTATAGAACGCGGCAGGAATCAACTGGGGCGTGCGGGACACGTCGTGTTGTTGGAACAACCGGGTTTTGACCAAGGCTAACTCTCAAACAGCTTGAAACACCCAGTATTTACAGTGTCGTCGCGCGGAGAAAGGAACCTGAGGCAGGCTACGCTAGAAACTCGTCTGCAAAGACAGAAGGGACATAATCGCTGAAAGTTCAGCAATTTTGCAACAGTGTGGCTCCACTTGCCTCACTGACCACCATTTGGAAACTTTCGGGCACAAGTTGAACAGGGCGATATCGCTTGTGGTCGATTCTTTGGCCGGGCTCCGGCGGGTCCAAAAGGATCGCTTGCGAGGGCGAGCATACGGTGAAAAAACCGGAGGCTACGCCAGGGCAGGAACAACAATCCATCTGCGCCCGGCAAAACAGCAATTGGATCCGAAAGCCATTTCGGAGCGGCACTACAATCAAGGGTGGACTGACGGGTTTTCCCGGCAGCTTGATTGATCGAGATTGTAAACCGGGGCATGTGGCCCCGGTTCGAAATCAACCGGCAGTGCGACCTTCGGTGTCAGACATGTCGAAGTTCAGGTATTTTGCGACGGTCTGAACATCCTTGTCACCGCGTCCACACATGTTCATGCAGATCAGGTGGTCCTTGGGCAACTCGGGCGCGATCTTCATGACATGCGCCAGAGCGTGGCTGGGTTCCAGCGCCGGAATGATACCCTCAGTGGCACAGCACAGCTGGAATGCCTCAAGCGCTTCCTTGTCGGTAATCGAGACGTAAGTCGCGCGACCAACCTCATGCAACCAGGAATGTTCGGGCCCGATACCCGGATAGTCCAGACCGGCCGAGATCGAATAGCCTTCCAGAATCTGCCCGTCATCATCCTGCAACAGATAGGTCCGGTTGCCATGCAGAACGCCCGGACGACCGCCTGTCAGCGAGGCACAATGCTCCATCTTTTCGTTTACACCTTTACCGCCGGCTTCAACGCCGATGATATTGACGTCCTTGTCATCAAGGAAAGGATAGAACAGGCCCATCGCGTTCGAGCCGCCGCCGATAGCCGCAATGATCGTATCCGGCAGACGGCCTTCGGCCTTCATCATCTGCTCTTTGGCTTCCTTGCCGATGATCGACTGGAAATCACGCACCATCGCCGGGTATGGGTGCGGACCGGCCACTGTGCCGATGCAGTAGAACGTATCGCGCACATTGGTCACCCAGTCACGCAGCGCGTCATTCATCGCGTCCTTCAGCGTACCGCGACCCGAAGTGACCGGGATCACTTCGGCCCCAAGCAAGCGCATACGAAACACGTTCGGCGCCTGACGTTGCACGTCGTGGGCACCCATATAAACGATGCATTTCAAACCAAATTTCGCACAGACCGTGGCTGTCGCGACACCGTGCTGCCCTGCCCCGGTCTCGGCAATGATCCGGGTCTTGCCCATGCGGCGCGCCAGAATGATCTGGCCCAGCACGTTGTTGATCTTGTGTGCGCCGGTGTGGTTCAGCTCATCACGTTTCAGATAGATCTTCGCCCCGCCCAGATGCTCGGTCAGGCGTTCCGCGAAATACAGAGGCGAGGGGCGGCCCACATAGTTGGCCCACAGATCATCCATCTCGGCCCAGAAGGTTGGATCATCCTTGGCTTTGTTGTATTCCTCTTCCAGTGACAGGATCAGCGGCATCAGCGTTTCGCTGACAAAGCGCCCGCCGAAGATGCCAAATCGCCCTTGCTCGTCAGGGCCGGACATGAAGGAATTGAAAAGATCGTTGGCCATGGGTGTCTCCCTCGTCGTACCTGACTGTCATAGGTGGTCGTAGCGGGATTTGCCATGGCAAAACGCACCATGTCGCCCCCTTGCAGCGGCAAACAAAATCAGCGTGTCGCGTCAATAAACGCCTGTATCAGCCCAGCGTCCTTTACGCCCGGCGCGCTTTCAACACCCGACGCCACATCGACTTGCCGAGCACCCGTCATGCGGATCGCCTCAGCGACATTGTCTGGGTTCAGACCGCCGGACAACATCCACGGCCTGCGCCAGTATTTGCGACCTGCCAGCAGCCGCCAGTCAAAAGGAAGACCGTTGCCGCCGGGAAGTTCCGAATTCTTCGGCGGCTTTGCATCGATCAGAAGCTGGTCTGCAACTTCGGAATACAGATCAATCGCAGCCAGGTCCTCGGCCTCGGCAACACCGATCGCCTTGATGACGGGCAGGCCATAGCGCTGCTTGATCTCTGCCACACGCTCGGGAATCTCTCCACCGTGAAGCTGCAACATATCCAACGGAACACCCGCGACAATCTCATCAAGCTGCGCGTCCGAGAAATTCACGGCCAGAGCGACCTTGGCGACGCCGATTGGTACTTCGGCGGCCAACGCCGCGGCTTTCGGTATCGGCGCGTAACGGGGCGATTTGGGAAAGAAGTTGAACCCGACATAGCGCGCGCCAGCTTCAACCGCAGCGCGCACATGTTCTGGGGCGGTCAAACCGCAGATCTTGACGGACACAACGGTCGACATAAGCCTCAGCTGGCCTCGTCGAGCAGGGCCAGAATATCATCCTTACCCTCGTTCTGCTTTTTCTTGAGCTTCTTGACCTCACGTTCAAGCTTGCGGACCTCGCCCTTTTTCACGGTCGCATCGCGGCGGTGTTTGTGTTCCCGCAGCCATTCCCACATGAAACCGATGATCAAACCGGCGACAACGCCACCGAGGACGACCAGAAAAAGCGGTAAAGAGGTACTGACGTTAAAGCCCAGAAGCTCGGCCAGAGCATCGGGCATCAGTTTCAGTTCTACAGACTGAACATTTGCCAGGGAAACGGAAATCAGAACGATCCCGAGAGTCCCAAGAAAAGCATATCGAAGGTAACGCATCATGAGGTCAGGCTTTACCGTTCAAACGATCCCTGAGCAACTTACCAGTTTTGAAAAATGGTACACATTTTTCTTCGACCTGAACGGTTTCACCGGTACGGGGGTTGCGCCCAACGCGGGCATCCCGCTTTTTCACCGAAAAGGCACCAAAGCCGCGCAGCTCGACCCGGTCGCCGCGCGCCATGGCATCGGTGACTTCTTCGAACACGGTGTTCACAATCCGCTCGACATCACGCTGATAGAGATGCGGGTTTTCGTCAGCGATTTTCTGAATCAGTTCTGAACGGATCATTCGTGATACCCTCCCAGGCAGCCGGTGTGACAGGTCTACTGTTTTGACAGTATAGGAAAAAACCCAGAACGGGGGAACGGATACTCTGCGTGTTGAGGCTTTATTTTGCCATATTCTCACGCGAAATTTTGCCCGACAGGCCGATTTACACACTTCAAGCGCGAACATTATCGAGTTTAAGCAGCGTGTTTGGAACACGTTGATTCGCAACAAAAACGGCCCCGCACTTCCATGCGGGGCCGTAAATCATACTTGGGATGCGCCCCGGGCTTAGTCGCCCGACTTCAGCGCTGCACCCAGAATGTCGCCCAGCGACGCGCCCGAGTCGGAAGAACCGTACTGTTCCACGGCTTCTTTCTCTTCTGCGATCTCGCGTGCCTTGATCGACAGACCCAGACGGCGGGTCTTGCTGTCGACGTTGGTTACGCGGACATCAACCTTGTCACCGACCGAGAAACGCTCGGGGCGCTGTTCGGAACGGTCACGCGACAGGTCGGAACGACGGATGAACGACTTCATGCCTTCGTACTCGACCTCAATGCCGCCATCTTCGATTGCAGTCACTTCGACAGTGATGACCGAGCCACGCTTCACGCCGCCAACGGCTTCTGCGAACTTGTCACCGCCCAGAGCTTTGATCGACAGCGAGATACGCTCTTTCTCGACATCCACTTCCGAGACAACGGCCGAAACCATGTCGCCTTTGCGGTAGTTCTGGATCGCATCCTCGCCACGCTCGTCCCAGGACAGGTCCGACAGGTGAACCATGCCGTCGATGTCTCCTTCGAGGCCGATGAACAGACCGAATTCGGTGATGTTCTTGACTTCGCCTTCGACTTCGGTGCCCTCGGGGTGGGTTTCTGCAAACACTTCCCATGGGTTGCGCTGAGTCTGCTTCAGGCCCAGAGACACGCGGCGCTTGGCACCGTCGATTTCCAGAACCATGACGTCGACTTCCTGGCTGGTCGAGACGATCTTGCCGGGGTGGACGTTTTTCTTGGTCCAGGACATCTCGGACACGTGCACCAGACCTTCGACACCGGCTTCCAGCTCGACGAATGCGCCGTAGTCGGTGATGTTGGTGACGCGACCCTGATGGACCGAGCCCAGCGGATACTTGGCAGCAACCAGATCCCACGGATCTTCCTGAAGCTGCTTCATGCCCAGGCTGATGCGGTGGGTGTCTTTGTTGATCTTGATGACCTGAACCTTGATGGTTTCGCCGATCGTCAGGATCTCGGACGGGTGGTTCACACGACGCCATGCCATGTCGGTGACGTGCAGCAGGCCGTCAACGCCGCCCAGGTCAACAAATGCACCGTATTCGGTGATGTTCTTGACGACACCCTCGACGGTCTGACCTTCGGACAGGTTGCCGATGACTTCGGCACGCTGTTCGGCACGCGATTCTTCCAAGATGGCGCGGCGCGACACAACGATGTTGCCACGGCGGCGGTCCATTTTCAGAATCTGGAACGGCTGCTTCAGACCCATCAGCGGGCCGGCGTCGCGTACGGGGCGCACGTCAACCTGCGAGCCGGGCAGGAACGCAACTGCGCCACCCAGATCGACGGTGAAGCCACCTTTGACGCGGCCAAAGATTGCACCTTCGACTCGCTGGTCGTCGGCATATGCTTTTTCCAGACGGTCCCATGCCTCTTCACGGCGGGCCATCTCGCGCGAGATGACGGCTTCGCCACGGGCGTTTTCTGCGGCGCGCAGGTAAACTTCGACCTCGTCGCCGACAGCGATTTCAGGGGCTTCGCCGGGATTTGCGAATTCTTTCAGATCAACGCGGCCTTCCATTTTGTAGCCTACGTCGATGATGGCTTGGCCGGCTTCGATCGCCAGAACCTTGCCTTTGACAACAGAACCCTCTTCGGGTGTGTCCATTTCGAAGCTTTCATTCAGGAGGGCTTCGAATTCCTCCATGGATGCGTTAGCCATGTGGCGTTCATTTCCTTTACAGTACGTTTTTGCTGGCCGAGCGGTTGTCTCCGCCGGTCTTGTTTCATGATGCCGTCTGGCGTGACCCGGTGCGCCGCTGAGCAAACAAACACAAAGGGCCGAGGTAACCCGGCCCTGCTCAGAAACGTCATCCGGACGTTGACCGCCCTTGTATCGACAGCGCGCGTATAGGCTGAATCTTGAACCGGTGCAAGTGCAAAGCCTATGGTGCGCGGCAGCGCGCGCAGGAACTCTTGCCTAACGCTGATCCCCCGAGCGTCATAGCAACCTGAACAATAGCGGGTTCTGACTGAAATGGCTTGCACGGTTCGCGTCAGGTCTTCTTTAGGCGGTTTCTCGGTATTGGGACGCGGGACCGCATGGTTGTGTCTTCGAGTGCAGCGCAAGGGTGAAGTGTCTTGAAACACCGCGCGGGACCCGGCACTCAGCTGCCTGCGTCACGAGATGTATCGTAGAGAATTGGAGTGAGAACAGCAATCCATTCGACCGTTTGTACGATCTGCAACATTTGGCGATGTATCTGAGATTAAACGTTCGGCATTCTTTCCCTAATTTTGCCTTGTCGGTCGACAAAGCGGTCGACCCGAAACCAGAACCAAAGGGAAAATATCATGAAATCTCTCATCTTTACCGCCATGGCAACTGCAATTGCCCTGTCCACCCCAGCCTTTGCTGCTGACGAAATCAACGTGTCCAACGGCATCTCAGCCGCCGGTGCACCGTTGGCCGCCCATGGGGTTGATCTGGTTGCACTGGTCAATGATGGTAACCCGGTCGAAGGCTTCGCCACTCACTCGTCAACTTATGACGGAGCCTCCTACTATTTCACGTCCGCCGCGAACCGAGAAGCGTTCGAAGCAAACCCTGCTGCATACCTGCCGCAGCACGGTGGCTTCTGTTCGTTCGGCGTATCGGTCGGCAAGAAGTTTGACGGTGACCCGGATCAATACCTTGTCGCAGACGGAAAACTGTTTCTGTTCCTGAATGCAGAAACCCGGGCAGCCTTCTTGAAGGATGTTGGTGCCACCGCAAAAACCGCGGATGACCAATGGGCGAATATCAAAAGCGTCGCCGTCGGCGAGTTGTAAGACCTGACCCGTTTGCCCGCGGCGTTAACGCGTCGCGGGCAGTTTCGCGTTGATCACCTCAAGGGCTTTGGCCAACGCCGCCTCGATACTCAGATCGGTGGTGTCCAACTGCACAGCATCTTCAGCGGGTTTCATCGGAGCTGTGCTACGCTCAGCATCCCGCGCGTCGCGTTCTCTGACATCAGCCAGAACCTGTTCACGGGTTACGTCAGCGCCTTTTGCGCTAAGCTCCAGAAAACGACGCTCGGCGCGCACTTCTGCACTGGCTGTAACAAACAGCTTCACTTCGGCATCCGGACAAATCACCGTGCCAATATCACGACCGTCCAGAACGGCCCCACCTGCCCTGCGGGAAAATGTGCGCTGAAAATCGACCAAGGCTGCGCGAACCTCTGGAAGAACCGCCACTTTGGACGCTGCCTGCGCAATCTCGGCGGTGCGCAGGTCGCCTTGTTCAAGTTCTTCCGCTGTCAGGGCCTGCGCGGCCTCAAGCGCGTCAACCCCTTCCAGAGTCCGCCTTCCGACAGCGCGATACAGCAAGCCCGTGTCCAGATGGGCAAAGCCGAAATGCGCCGCCACAGCCTTGGATATCGTGCCCTTGCCCGCAGCCGCTGGTCCGTCAATGGCAACCGTGAAACTCACGTGCGCTGTACCTTTGCGCCCAGCGACGCCATCAGTGGTTCAAAGATCGGGAAAGACGTAGCAATCGGGCCACCATCATCCACGCTTACGGGATTCTGCGCCCCCATACCCATCACCATGAACGACATGGCAATGCGGTGATCCAGAAAGCTTTCGCAGGTGCCGCCGCCCGGAACGTTGCCGATGCCCAGCCCTTCAACCGACCACCAGTCGTCGCCTTCAGCGACTGTCACCCCGTTGGCGCGCAGGCCACGGGCCATGGCGTCAATCCGGTCGCTTTCCTTCACGCGCAGCTCTTTCACGCCGCCCATCATCGTTGTGCCTGTGGCATTTGCAGCGACCACAGACAGAATCGGGTATTCATCAATCATCGAGGCGGCACGCTCGGAAGGAACGTTGATGCCTTTCATGTTGGGCGAGTACTTGGCGCGCAAATCGGCAACCGGCTCGCCCCCTTCTTCGCGTTCGTTTTCATAGTTCAGATCAGCGCCCATCTCGCGCAAGGTTGTAAAAAGGCCCGCGCGTGTGGGGTTCAAACCGATCCCTGGCACCAAGACATCCGATCCAGGTGTGATCAATGCCGCGCAAACCGGAAAAGCCGCGCTGGACGGATCGCGCGGTACAGCGATGACCTGTGGCTTCAGCTCCGGGCGACCGGTCAGAGTGATAACACGGCCCTCGTCGGTATCCTCGACCGTGATTTCGGCACCAAATCCAGCCAGCATCCGTTCGGAATGGTCACGTGTAGCCTCTTTCTCGATCACAACGGTCTTTCCGGGGGCATTCAGACCCGCCAGAAGTACGGCGGATTTCACCTGCGCAGACGGCACAGGAACTTCGTATCGCACAGGGGTCGGGTCCGCAGCGCCGACGATGGTCATCGGCAAGCGCCCGCCGGATCGCCCAACCGATTCTGCCCCAAACAGGGCCAGAGGATCAGTCACCCGGGCCATGGGGCGTTTGTTCAGACTGGCATCACCAGTAAATGTCGCAGTGATCGGAGAGGTCGCCATCGCCCCCATGATCAGCCGCACACCGGTTCCCGAGTTGCCACAGTCGATCACCTGACCCGGTTCGGCGAAGCCACCGACACCCACGCCGTGCACTGTCCATTCCCCGTTTCCGTGCTCTGTGACTTCGGCGCCGAAGGCACGCATCGCCTTTGCGGTATCCAGTACGTCTTCGCCCTCCAGCAAACCCGAAATCCTGGTTTCACCCACGGCCATCGCACCAAGGATCAGCGACCGGTGCGAAATCGACTTGTCGCCGGGCACCTCGGCCGTGCCGGTCAGCGGGCCGCAGGGATGCGAGGTCATCGGGATGGGCGTGCCGTGTCCGGACATGAGGGCTCCTTTTGCGCTATCAGTGCTCAAGCCGATTAGCGAATTGACGCCCGTTGGTCCAGCGGCAATCAGCCTTTGCGTCGGAAGGTCAGGTAATGAGGTGTCCGACCCTCGCGCAGCGCCTTCTGTTCGTATCGCGTCGAGATCCAGTCGCCCCACGGCTCGCGCCAGTCAGAAGGGCGTTCGGCCAGCCATTCAAACCCGGCGCGCGGAACCTCTTCCAAGGTCTGACGCACATAATCGGGAATGTCAGTTGCAACCCGGAAGATCGCCCCGGGTTTCAGCACTTTCGCCAGCGGTTCAAGATGTTCCTGGGTTACAAATCGACGGCGATGATGCCGCGCTTTGGGCCATGGGTCGGGATAGAGAAGGAACGCGCGCGAAATGCTGGCCTCTGGCAGCACGTCGAACAGATCGCGCACATCGCCGGGGTGCACGGCAAGGTTTTCAACACCTGCCTGACGGATTCTGCCCAGCAGCATGGCAACACCGTTGATGTATGGCTCGGCCCCGATGATGCCAATGCCAGGATTGTTTTGCGCCTGGTGCACTAAATGCTCACCACCGCCAAAGCCGACTTCCAACCAAACCGACCTGCCGCCGAATAGACCGTCCAGGTCTAGCGGCCTGCGTTCAGGGTTAGTGTCCCAGTCCACAGCGCCGGGCGACAAGGCCACCAGATCTTCGTTCAGATAGGTCTTTTGACTGGGCTTCAGGGTCTTGCCCTTGAAGCGGCCATAAAAGTTTCTGCGCGGGCGTTGTGGGGTCTCGGTGCTCATGACGGTGGCCATACTGCGCAGCGGAGTACGTTGCAAGAGCGTGCACTTCCCCAAAGAAAAAGCGCGCCCATGAAGGCGCGCTTTGGATTTTTCAGATCAAACTGCGGATTTCAGCGCGTCGACCAGATCAGTGCGTTCCCAGCTAAAACCGCCATCTGCATCCGGTTCGCGGCCAAAGTGACCGTAAGCCGCTGTACGCTGGTAGATCGGCTTGTTCAGCTGAAGGTGCTGACGAATGCCACGCGGCGTCAGATCCATGATCTGACCAACTGCTTTTTCGATCGCCGCATCTGCAATCTGACCCGTGCCATGCGTGTCTGCGTAAATCGAAAGCGGCTTCGATACGCCGATGGCATAGCTCAATTGAATGGTGCAGCGCTCGGCCATACCGGCGGCTACGACGTTTTTCGCCAGGTAGCGCGCGGCATAGGCCGCCGAACGGTCAACCTTGGTCGGGTCTTTGCCCGAGAAAGCACCGCCACCATGCGGGGCTGCGCCACCATAGGTATCCACGATGATCTTACGACCGGTCAAACCCGCGTCGCCATCCGGCCCGCCAATAACGAATTTGCCGGTCGGGTTGACGTGCCATTCGGTTTCGGCCGACAGCCAGCCTTCGGGCAGAGTTTCACGGATATAGGGTTCAACGATGGCGCGGATATCATCCGACGTCAGTGCCTCGTCCAGATGCTGCGTCGACAGAACAATCGAGCTGACGCCGACCGGTTTGCCGTCTTGATAAACGACAGACAACTGAGATTTCGCATCCGGCCCCAGTGCAGGCTCGGTGCCGTTCTTGCGCACTTCGGCCAGACGCCGCAGGATTGCGTGCGAATACTGGATCGGTGCAGGCATAAGCGCAGGCGTTTCTGTTGTGGCAAAGCCAAACATGATGCCCTGGTCGCCAGCGCCTTCGTCCTTGTTGTCTGCGGCATCCACACCCTGCGCGATATGGGCGGATTGTTCGTGCAGAAGGTTCGTCACCTCGACGGTTTCGTGGTGGAACTTATCCTGCTCATATCCGATGTCTTTCACGCACTCGCGCGCAATTTCGTCGATGCGGCCCATGTAGTCGTGCAGTTTGTCCTTGTCCGACAGACCAACTTCGCCACCGATAACGATGCGGTTGGTCGTGGCAAAGGTTTCGCAGGCCACGCGCGCCTCAGGCTCTTCGTTCAGAAATGCATCAAGGACAGCATCCGAGATACGGTCACAGACCTTATCCGGGTGCCCTTCAGAAACGGATTCCGAAGTAAAAGTATAGTTCTGTCGGGACATAAATGTGCTCCATTAAGGTTTCTCCGCCACGCCAGGAAGCCGTTGTGGCAGACCACAGACGCATACGCCTGACCAAAGTTGGGGTCAATCTCTAATTGCCCGGTCGCCGCGGATACCAAACAGCGCCATTGCCAAAATAAACAGTAGGACAACAACGACCGGACTGTCCCCGATACGAGCATAAGTCGTGCGACGGTGCGGTTGCGGCAGCACGGCGTCCACATATCCCGCCTCACCCAGAGCCAATGACGCAGTCACCCGACCCAATGGGTCAATCATGGCCGATACACCAGTATTGGCCGTACGGATCATCGGCAAGCCCTGCTCAATTGCCCTCATCCGGGCTTGCACCAGGTGTTGAAACGGTCCCGACCGCGCACCAAACCAGGCGTCATTTGTGATCTGCAATAAGAAGTCAGCCCGGCCCGGCGCACCATTCACATCTTGCGGGAAAATGGCTTCGTAGCAAATCAGGGGCAATGCGATTCCAAGCTTGCCGAGGTCCAACAGGGAGGGGCCCGGCCCCGCGCTGAACCCGTGCCCGGTTGTGGCCGCCAGACCACTGACCCCGAAACGCCCCATCAGATCACCCAAGGGGACGTATTCACCGAAAGGCGCCAAGTGGTGTTTGTCATACAACCCTGCCTGACGCCCGGTTTCATCCAGATAGACCAGCGAGTTGAAGATCCTCGAGCCTTCTGCACGCTGAATCCCCAATATCACCGGCACACCCTGCGCGGCATCCGCAACAGTCGACAGAAACGGTTGCGCACTACCCAACCAAGCTGGAACTGCGGTCTCGGGCCAGACAATCAGGTCGGGTCTGGGAAAGGCTGCGGTATATTCAACCTGACGCGCGAAAAACAAAGGCGCATATGCCGGATCCCATTTTTGGTGCTGGGGGGCATTCGGCTGGACCACGCGAACCAGATGCGAACCGTCCTGAACGACGGGTCGCGTCAACCCGTAGGCAATCGCCATCGCGGCCATCGCGGATGTAAAACCCAGGGTCCGCGCCAAACCGTTCAAGGGTTTATCCTGCGCCAATGCCGCGCCAATTGGGAATGTTGCGGCAAAGGTCAGCGCGTTCAACCCATTTGGCCCAACCAGAGACAGCACCTGAGCCACCGGTGTATCCACCCAGATCTGCGCGACGCCAGCCCATGGAAAGCCGGTCAGCACATATCCACGCGCCACCTCGGCCAGGGACAAGACTGCAACCAGTAATATGCCCTGACGAATGGGCGTGGCACCAATATTGCGCGACAGGCCAAAGGCGGCAGCCCAGAACAAGGCCAGTCCGCCCGCCAAGAATACTAACGCAAACGGGGCCATCCAGGCATGTCGTTCAGCATCTACCTGAAACGGCTCAATGATCCAGCCAAGGGCATGGGCAAAATAGCCGGTCGCGAAGGCCCAGCCGACCCATGCCGCCCGGCCTCGGGTTTCGCTGGCAAGGAAAATCGGCACAATCAGGACCAGAGCCAAAACGGTTGCGCCCCAATACAAATGAGGCGCCTGACCAAACGCGCCCGCCCCGCCAAGGGCGGCAGCGACCAACAATCTCAACGATAATGGCCAGCCCCGTACTGGGGTCATGCAGCAACGCCCGGCAGCATGACGCGCAGCCGTTTGATACGGCGTGGATCGGCTTCGATCACTTCGAATTCCGGGCCCTCTGGGTGAATGACAACCTCACCCCGCGCCGGAACGCGGCCGGAGAGCATAAAGACAAGCCCGCCCAGAGTATCGATTTCCTCTTCGTCGACGTCTTCATGACTGGTCAGAGACCGGCCAATCTCGGCCTCGAAATCTTCGAGCGGCACACGCGCCTGTACCACATAGCATCCGGGCTTTTCCTGCACCCAAAGCTGGTCTTCATCCGCATCATGCTCGTCAGCGATTTCACCCACGACCTGCTCGATCAGGTCTTCGATCGTCAGCAGACCATCAACGCCGCCATATTCATCAATCACCAATGCCATGTGACGCCGCTCGGTTTGCATCTTGGTCAACAAGACGCCGATTGGCATGGATGGCGGCACGAACAATAGCGTTCGCAGCATAGAGGTCAGATCAAAATTTTTACCCCCACCGTTGAAACCGTGGGTCAGAGCAAAATCCTTGAGGTGAACAAAACCAAGCGGTGTATCCAAGGTTCCCTCATAGACTGGAATCCTCGACATACCACTGCTCCGGAAAACATCCGCCAGTTCATCTTTTGTGATCGTCGAAGGTACCGAGACAATTTCAGCGGTAGGGATGGCAACATCCTCAACACGCATCCGGCGCAGGTTAATCATCCCGCGTGGCTGCGCCACAGCCGCGTTTTGTCCGTTCACCGACTGGTCCGGTTGAGTATCTTCGCTCGAAAACACATCAAGGATTCGAGAAAACAGACCGGTTTTCTCTTCCGTTTCAGTACTGCTGTCCTGAGGTTGCGCGCTTTGCGCCGCCCTAGAACTGCCTTCTATATCGCCCATTACCTTGTTCCAACTGATCGGGTCTTGAACCCACATTACACCTTATATGGGTCATCAATACCCAATTTGCCAAGTATCTTGACCTCAATCTCTTCCATCAAGGTGGCATCGGGGTCACGAATGTGATCATAACCCAGCAAATGCAACGTTCCGTGAACAAGCAAATGGGTCACATGGTCACTCATTGCCTTGTTGGCCTCGGCCGCCTCGCGGGCACAAGTGTCATAGGAAATCGCAACATCGCCCAGAACAATCTCACCGGTAAAATCAGGCTCTGGCAGGCGTGGTGTTTGCCCTGGCTCGTCCGGAGCCAGGTCTTCCGCAGGCCAGCTCAACACATTGGTGGGCGTCGGTTTGCCGCGAAATTCTGCGTTCAGTTCCGAAATCCGCGCATCGTTGCACCCCAGAATACTGACTTCGCACAGCTCCGGGGCCAAACCGCAATGGGTCAGAACGGCGTTAATCGCCTTTTGTGACAAGACCTCAAGATCTTGCCACCTTTCGTCCTCGAAAATGAGATCCAGGGTCATCTTACCGCGCAACAGCCTCGTTAGCGGGCTATGTGTTCACGTGGTTTCACGGCCCGCATCGGCCTCATACGCCTCGATGATCGCAGCGACAAGCGGGTGACGCACCACGTCTTTCGAAGTGAAGTAGTTGAAGCTGATATTCGGGATCGTTTTCAACAACCTCTCAGCATCCGCCAGGCCCGATTGAACGCCACGCGGCAAATCGACCTGTGACCGGTCGCCAGTTATGACCATGCGGCTTCCTTCGCCCAGACGGGTCAGGAACATCTTCATCTGCATCGTGGTGGCGTTTTGCGCTTCATCCAGAACCACAAATGCGTTGGCCAGCGTACGACCGCGCATAAAGGCCAGCGGAGCGATTTCGATTCGTTTCTCTTCGATCAGCTTGGCCAACTGTTTTCCGGGCAGAAAATCGTTCAGCGCGTCATAAAGCGGCTGCATGTAAGGGTCGACCTTGTCCTTCATGTCGCCTGGCAGATAGCCCAGTTTCTCGCCCGCCTCGACCGCCGGACGGCTCAGGATGATTCGGTCCACATGTCCGCCGATGAACATCGAAACACCGACCGCCACCGCCAGATAGGTCTTACCCGTCCCCGCCGGGCCAATTCCAAAGGCCAGCTCATTCTTGAACAGTGACTGGACATAGGCTTTCTGGGCGTCGGTGCGCGGCTCAACCAGCTTCTTGCGGGTCTTGATCTCGACAGAACCGCCCTTGAACATCTCAAGCTGATCGCCATCGCGGCTTCCAGTTCCCTGCTCCGAAACACCCATCCGCAACTCGCGATCGACGTCTGCGGCCTCAACCTCGCGCCCACCTTCAAGCCGTGTATACAGCGATTGAAGCACTTCAACCGCCTGTTTCTGAGCATCATCATCGCCCATAACAACCAACTGATTGCCGCGACGTACAATCTGGACCGAAAGCTTGGTTTCGATCTCGGCCAGATTGCGGTCATATTCACCGCACAGGTCAATCAGCAATCGGTTGTCTGGAAATTCTACGAACGCCTCGTGTTGGGGCATTTCATCTTGCGGTGGGGTCAGGGCACCGATGGCCAATCCGCTCTCCTGTCTTGGCTGTTCACTCCGAGCGTAGACAACAAATCTTGGTAGGCGCAAGCCACAGTTTCAAAAATAAACGCTGAGATGTCATAACAGCCGATTTAACGGTGATCGGTTGCCGATTGGGCGAACATCAGAAGGTATAGTTCAGCCCGAATCTCAAACCGCTGTATTTTGGTGTGGACTTTGTGGAAAAGCCAGAACTGAACTGGACGTTTTTTGATTGGAATTGGACATATTCATATTCGCCCGTAATCGACCAGTTGCCCGACAACTTGTGCTCGGCCCCTATGCTTGCCGAATAACCGTTCCGCCGATCTGACGCCGAGAAATTCTGAACCGTCGGGCCCAATGCCAAGCTGTTGGTTGTTTCCACATCGCCCCATAGATATCCGACACTGAAGAAATACAGAATTCGTCCGCTGCGGTTTGTCAGACCATTACGAAATCGGAATGCCAGAACATCCGAAATCTCTGTTCCGCCTTGCACATTGACGCCGCCGATCCGCCTGCTGACAGTGTCGTCCAGGGAACCGAACTCATACCCGACTTCAAAGCCATAGACATAGTCGCGCCCACCGGTAGCAGGTAAAATACCACGCCACCCCCCCCGGAGCCCCCCGTATGTCCCCGACAAGTCCTGATCACCGATATCAAACTGCCTGCTGGGCGTTGTCAGGCCAAACCGATCGTCCCCGCCAGAGCCATAACCGCCGGTAAGTCCCAGGTAAAAAGCGCGGACATCGCTGCTGAATCTTTTCGGGCTGACCACTTCCGGATCGCTTATGTCACCTTTCAAATCACCGGCAATGGATGCGCCGGCAATCAGTGTAACAGCGGCAGTTAACGTCAGTGTTCTCAACCTGCTCAGGCTCCAAAAGCTCTTGATAGTCGACACTCGTACCTCCCTCATCCCGTTTTCCGGGACCGGCATATTGCCGATTTGTAGACGCAGATCCTTGCGCCAAAAAAACCATGGCTCCTCTCGGAGCATAGTTCCAAGCAATAAATCAAGGGTAAATTTTGGAAACAAACACCAACTATGGTGTCCGGGAGGTGTTTACACCGACCTACAACAACTCACCGGCCAGAGAATTCGCCCCCGACTCAGTGATCCGGACTTCTCTCAAGTCACCCGTGGCGATCTCTGGTCCTTTTACGTGCACCGAATGCAAATATTCGGACTTTCCAACCATCTGCCCGGACAAGCGACCCGGTTTTTCGAATAGAACGCGGACAGTGCGTCCGACCATACCGTCCTGAATCTCTCGCTGATGGCGCGTGATCAAGGACTGAAGCCGCTGCAACCGTTCATCTGCCGCAGCCGGATCAACCTGCAACCGTTCAGCTGCCGGGGTTCCCGGACGTGTGGAGTATTTGAAGGAATAGGCATAGCCGTATTTGACCTCTTCGACCAAATCCATCGTGGCCTGAAAATCATCTTCGGTCTCTTCTGGGAAACCAACAATGAAGTCCCCCGACATCACGATATCTGAACGCGCCGCACGAATGCGTTCGACCAGCCGCAGATAGCTTTCTGCCGTATGGCTACGGTTCATCCGCTTGAGGATACGGTCCGAACCCGACTGAACCGGCAGGTGCAGATAAGGCATCAGCTTGTCACAGGTGCCATGTGCCTCGATCAGGTCGTCGGCCATGTCGTTTGGGTGCGAGGTCGTAAAGCGGATGCGTTCCAGCCCGTCGACCTTGTTCAGTTCCCAGATCAAGCCGGCAAGCGTCATGTCACCATTCGCCCCGGCACCGTGATAGGCGTTGACGTTTTGGCCCAGCAACGTGATCTCGCGCACGCCGCGTTCGACCAGATCATGGGCTTCGCGGATGATGCGATCGGCTGGGCGGCTGACTTCAGCACCGCGTGTATAAGGAACCACGCAGAAGGCGCAGAATTTATCGCAGCCCTCCTGAACAGTCAAAAACGCCGTCGGTCCGCGCTTGGCCTTGGGGCGGTTTTTCAATTTTTCGAACTTGTCTTCTTCGGGGAAATCCGTGTCCAGCGCCTTTTCGCCCGCTCGGGTCTTTGCCTCCATCTCGGGCAGGCGGTGATAGCTTTGCGGACCGACCACCAGATCAACCAAAGGCTGGCGGCGCATGATCTCTTCGCCTTCCGCCTGAGCAACACAGCCCGCCACGCCGATTTTCAGATCAGGCTTCTCGGCCTTCAGACCCTTGAAGCGCCCCAGTTCGGAATACACTTTTTCTGCCGCTTTCTCGCGGATGTGGCACGTGTTCAGCAGGATCATATCCGCATCTTCGGGGGTCTGGGTTTCAACGTAGCCCTGCCCGCCCAGCGCCTCGGACATGCGTTCACTGTCATAGACATTCATCTGACAGCCATAGGTCTTGATAAACAGCTTCTTCGGTTCGGACATGAGACGGGCCTTTGCATTCGCTGGACCGGCGTCGTCTATATGCTTCGAACGCCGCTTGCAATGCGGGCGCAATTACCCGAATTTGGCGGAACTTTCCAGCAAGACAAAACTGAAAACAGCCGATGCAATACGATTCCCTCGACCATTTCCTGAAAGCCGGGCAACCCGCAATGGCGCAAGGCCCCGTTGCGATGGTCTTTGCCGAGGATGAGGTCGAGTTGGAAAGTACTCTGCATCACCATCTGAAACTAGGGTTCAAATCCGTTATCGCCTTCATGCCTCAGGAGTTCCGACTGGAGCCCGCGTTGACCGACCGGGTGCATCGGGTCACCTTGAAGTGCGTTCCCCGAACGGTGGTTTTCGATACCCTGAACAGAATAATTCAGGCCGCACCCGGCATCTGGATGTATTACTGCTACAACGCCGAATACCTGTTCTTTCCGTTTTGCGAAACGCGCAGCATTGCTGAGATGCTGGCCTTTCACAGCGAAGAACGCCGCAACGCTATGCTGAGCTACGTCATCGACCTTTATGCCGAGGACCTGACCGCTTTTCCCAACGGTGTCGCCCCCGAACAGGCTTTGTTCGACAAAACGGGTTATTATGCCCAATCACGCCGCGACCCTGACGGCCAACCGCTGGACCGCCAGGTGGACCTGTCGGGTGGCTTACGCTGGCGGTTCGAGGATCACATTCCCTATGAACGCCGTCGCATCGACCGCATCCCTCTGTTTAAGGCGCAAAAGGGCCTGATCCTGAAATCGGACCACACGTTCAATGAGCCGGAATTCAATACCTATTCCTGCCCATGGCACCACAACATGACCGCGGCTATTTGTTCCTTCCGCGCCGCGAAGGCGCTCAAAACAAATGCCGGGTCGACTTTTGACATTCCGAATTTTAGCTGGCGCAACTCTGTGCCTTTTGAATGGCACTCGCGGCAGCTGCTGGATCTGGGCCTGATCGAATCAGGCCAGTGGTTCTGAATCGTCTCAGCGCTGAAACAGGACCGGAAACCAGTCTTCGCGAAGACGCTGCCCCGGCGTCATGCCATGGCCGGGAAAAGGTGGAGAGGTTCTGCCTGGACGCTCTACATACCGTGCGTCATCGCCGACCAACCGCAGAGAAAAGGCGCGGCGACGGCTATCCGAGTGGTTACCCCGCGCACCGTGAAGGGTGCGATAATTGAAGGCAACGGCGTCACCGGGGTCCATTTCGAATTCAACGACTTTCATGCCCTCGGCATCCGGGTCCGGCACGGGGATGTACTGCCCTTCATCCGGGAAAAAACCTTCCTCGGAAACCCAGCGAGTTGGCAGCACCTCTTTCTCCCACCGGTGAGAACCTGCGACACAGCGCAACGTCGCCTGCCTGACCGGATCCAGCGGAGACCAGAAGCTGATGGTTTGCTGACCTTCAACGAAGTAATATGGGCCATCCTGATGCCAGGGCGTGGCCATGGATGTCCCGGGCTCTTTTACCAATACGTGGTCGTGAAACACCTGCACGTTTTTAGACTGCATCAGGTCCGCTGCGACCTCGGCCGCAGGCGAGTTTTCGATCACCTCGCGGAACTGCGGGATGCGGGTCCAGTTGCAATAATCGTCAAAGAACAGACCCGTTTGACCCTCTTTCTTGTTTTCTGATGCATACGGGCCAGGCTCTGCCATATTCGCGGCCACACCCTTCCGCAGTTGATCCACATAGTCTGCAAACAGCCCTTTGATCAGAACGACGCCATCATCCTGATAAGTTGTGATCATTTCTTGAGTAACAAGCGGGTGAGGCATCCGGGTCTCCATTCGTTTTCCAATCTTTTGCGTTGAAGATGTGTTCTATTCAAATCATATCTTTCGAAGCTATAATTAACTTCATGTTATATATTTCACTGCGTCAGTACGAATATGTTTGCGCGGTCGGGCGCCACGGCAGCCTGTCCGCAGCCGCACAATACCTGAATGTTTCGCAACCAGCCCTGTCTACAGCCCTGACGCGTGTCGAAGCACATGTGGGTCACCCTCTGTTCATCCGCCGCCGAGGCTCGGCCATGGCGCTGACGCCTCAGGGGCGAAAATTCATCGATCAGGCCGAGACCCTGCTGAAAGGCGCAGCCCAAATCGAGTCATCAGAAACTCCGCCGTCGGGTACGACACGTCTAAGATTGGGGTGTTTTACGGACCTCGCCCCCTTCCTATTGGCACCCGCCCTGCACCATTTGCGCGACACTTTTCCAAACATCGCAATCACATACTTTGCTGCTTCCTTTGAAAGGCTGCTGAACAGATTAATTGATGGCCAGATCGATATTGCCATCACCTATGAGCTGACAATGGATGCGGGGTTCACACGAACAAAACTGTTCGACAGTCAACCAAAGGCCCTAATGCCACCGGATCATCTGTTGGCGACAGCGGGCATGGTCTCACTGGCTGACTTGGCTGCTCACCCGTTGATCCTGTCAACAGAAGGCTGGTCGGCCCAACACATCCTCAGTCTCTTCCGGCGCAACGGTCTGCACCCGACTGTCGCGCATAGGGCGGCGTCGATTGAGATCCAGCGCAGTCTTGCCGCCCATGGCGAAGGGATCGGGATCAGTTATACCAGCCCGCTCAGCCCGGTCAGTTATGACAATAAACGTCTTGTCAGTGTTCCGATCAGCAATCAGGACGCAACTGAATCGGTTGTACTTGCGCGCCACGGAACAGGGCCCTCTGACGCAACGATTGATCAGGTTGAACGTTTGTTGTTGGCGAGTTTGAGAGGCGGTATTGGCGCTACTTTTTGCGCAGGCGAATGACAACGTCGACCGAGGCAATCTCGACCCCTTCGGGTGCTTCGGGCAGGCGCTGGATCACCAATTGGTCCGACGGCGCGTCACTCAGGCGCGCCTCATCCTCCCAATAAAAATGAGGGTGATCATGCGTATTCGTGTCGAAGTAGCTTTTTGACCCGTCCACGGTGATTTCCTGCAGAACGCCAGCGTCGCAAAACGCGCGCAGGGTATTGTAAACCGTCGCCAGTGAAACAGCGTCGCCATTCGCCTTGGCCGATTCAAACAGGCTCTCGGCGGTGACGTGACGATGGCGGCCATCGCCCACCAGAAGCTCGGCCAACGCCACACGCTGACGCGTCGGACGCAGGCCGGCGTTCACCAGCCAACCCGTTGCTATTTCGCCGCTCTGCGGTGTCATTGATCCAATACCCATAGTCACTTCCATTATATATAGGAGCGCATGGTTGGCAATTTCAAATGAAATTCATTCGCAAAGAACGCGGCATACACAACATGATGTAGCCGCTGCTCTTGCAGGACCTTGCAAACGGGTGCTAGACGAGGCCAGATATAACGAACGGACCCACGGCAGGAGAGGCGGCAAGAATGGCCCAGTTCCCAAGCAGTTTTGACAAAGACGATCTGCTGAAATGCGCCCGCGGCGAATTATTTGGCCCCGGCAATGCACAATTGCCCGCCCCGCCAATGCTGATGATGGACCGGATCACCGACATCTCGGATGATGGTGGCCTGCATGGCAAAGGACATGTGCTGGCCGAATTCGATATCACCCCTGACCTTTGGTTCTTTGACTGCCATTTTCCCGGCAACCCGATTATGCCGGGTTGCCTGGGCCTTGACGGTCTATGGCAGCTGACCGGTTTCAACCTGGGTTGGCGTGGCTGGCAAGGGCGCGGCATGGCCGTCGGCGTGGGCGAAGTGAAACTGACCGGTATGGTTCGTCCCGACCGCAAGATGCTAACGTATAAAATCGATTTCAAAAAGGCGATTCAGACACGTCGCCTGACCATGGGTGTGGCAGATGGAATCGTCGAAGCCGATGGCGAGATGATCTATGATGTCAAAGATATGAAGGTCGTTCTGTCCGAGGCCTGAGCCTGACCGACCCGAAATAAGGAGTGCGCACATGCGTCGAGTAGTCGTCACCGGTCTGGGGGTAGTGTCTTCGATCGGGAATAATGCCCAAGAGGTTCTGGCCTCGCTCAAAGCAGGTAAATCCGGGATCGAAGCCAGCGAACAGATGGCGGAACATGGGTTTCGCAGTCAGATCGCGGGAACGCTCAAGATTGACGTGGCTGAACACGTGGACAAACGCACCCTGCGCTTCATGGGTCCGGGCGCGGCTTACGCTCATATCGCCATGTCTCAGGCCATTGCAGATTCTGGTCTGACCGAGGACCAGGTAGTCAACCCGCGCACAGGTTTGGTGGCTGGATCCGGCGGCCCGTCGACAAGCGCGATGCTGACGGCGCATCAGACCGTTCTGAAGACAGGTGCGACCAAGCGGATCGGGCCGTTCGCAGTGCCGAAATGCATGTGTTCGACAATCTCGGCAAACCTGGCGACCGCATTCAAGATCAAGGGTATCAACTATTCGATCACCTCGGCCTGCTCGACCTCACTGCATTGCATCGGCAACGCGGCCGAACAGATCATGCTGGGCAAGCAGGACGTCATGTTCGCTGGCGGCGGCGAGGAACTGGACTGGACACTTTCGTGCCTGTTCGATGCGATGGGCGCGATGTCGTCGAAATATAACGACACGCCCGAGAAAGCCTCGCGCGCGTTTGACGAAAACCGTGACGGGTTTGTGATTTCCGGTGGCGGCGGCATCCTCGTTCTGGAGGAGTTGGAGCACGCTCTGGCCCGCGGCGCAAAGATTTATGCCGAAGTCACCGGCTATGCTGCTACCTCGGATGGCCACGACATGGTGGCCCCTTCGGGTGAAGGCGGCGAGCGCGCGATGCGGCTGGCGTTGGACACACTGCCCGAAGGTCGCAAGGTCGGCTATATCAATGCACATGGGACCTCGACACCTGTCGGTGATGTGGGCGAAGTAGAGGCTGTGCGCCGAATCTTCGGTGAAGGTAACGTGCCACCGATTTCCTCGACCAAATCAATGACTGGCCACGCGCAAGGCGCGGCAGGAGCGCTTGAGGCGATCTTCTGCCTACTCATGCTGGACAATGATTTCATTACGCCGTCGATCAATGTCGACACACTCGCCCAAGGCATCCTGCCCGGTGAAATTGCAACTGAAGTGGTTGAAAACGCAGGACTGGACAGTGTCATGACCAACAGCTTCGGCTTTGGCGGCACCAACGGGTCCATGATTCTGTCTAAGTATAACGGGTGAAAGTGATGTCGGATCTTCTCAAAGGTAAGCGCGGCCTGATCATGGGCGTGGCCAATGACCGCTCAATCGCGTGGGGCATTGCCAAGGCCATGCACGAGGCAGGCGCAGAATTGGCCTTCACCTATCAGGGCGAGGCGTTCGGCAAGCGGCTGGAACCTCTCGCTCAAAGCTTGGGCAGCGATTTCATGGTGGATGCTGATGTGACCGACGACGAGTCACTGGATCGCGCCTTTGGTGAGTTGGCCAAGCGTTGGCCCACCATCGACTTTGTTGTTCATGCGATTGCGTATTCGGACAAGTCCGAGCTAACAGGTCGGTTTCTGAATACCACGCGGGCCAACTTCAAACACTCGATGGACGTTTCGGCCTATTCTTTCATCGAGGTAGCACGCCGCGCCTATCCAATGATGAAGGACAATGGGGGCTCGCTGCTGACGCTGACCTATCAGGGATCAAACCGCGTAGTACCGAACTACAACGTCATGGGTGTTGCCAAGGCTGCGCTGGAATCGGCGACCCGTTATCTGGCCAATGACCTTGGCCCGGATGGTATCCGCGTGAACGCAATCTCACCGGGACCGATGAAAACCCTTGCCGGTGCCGCCATTGGCGGGGCGCGCAGGACATATAAGTTCTGCGATCAGAATGCGCCGATGCGTTCGAATGCCACTCTGGAAGCTGTTGGCGGGACCGCAGTTTACCTGACATCTGATGCGGGAGCCTGCACGTCTGGCGAAATCATCCGCGTTGACGGTGGTTTCCACGTTCTGGGCATGCCGCAACCCGATTTCATGTGACCATATCTTTCCCTGCCGCCGCCAAGATTTCACCATCTTTGGGCGGCAGGACTTCGATATGAGCAAGCTAGATCAAATCATTGCAAACAACGCACGATCAGTGCAAAGCCGGAAGAAGTCCGGTTTCCTCAGCCAGCGGGCCAGAGTGCTGCTGCTCGCGCTGACATCATTACTGCTGGTGTTTGTCTTTTTCACCCAGCCACAGGTGCGCGCGGCTGTTGAAGCTTTGATCGGCTGAAGTCCGGGCAGGCGTTCCAACCCGAACTATGTCTCAATTGATCGAGACGACTTCAATCTCAAACACCAGATCCTGTCCGGCCAACGGATGGTTTCCATCCAGGGTCACAGTCGCTTCGTTGGTGTCCACAACTGTCACAGGTACGGCCTGACCGTCCGGTGTCTGCATCTGCAGTTGAGTGCCCGGATCCAGCGGAATATCCTCGGGAATACCCTCGCGGGGGATTTCCTGACGCATCGCAGGGTTGATCGGGCCGTAAGCGTCGGTGCAGGCAATCTCGACCCGTTTCTTGTCACCTGCGGACAAACCGGGCATGGCACTGTCCAGACCGGGAATGATCTGGCCCGATCCTACCACGAACTCCAACGGATCGCGCCCATCCGAACTGTCAAAGACTTTGCCATCCAACAATGTCCCTGTGTAATGGATGCGAACCGTGTCACCTTGCTTGATTTCGGTCATAGTGGCCTCCGGCCGTTTTTAGGGGTTAAGCGGCCAACCCTAGAGATTGACACAAAGTTGTAAACCCTTGGCCCTTTCCCCCCCTTTCGCGTTGTGCCAACCTGCGCGCAATCAAAGGAGGGTCATATGGCAATCACGACCTGCGTGTTCGACGCCTACGGAACGCTGTTTGACGTAGCGGCCGCCGCCCGGCAGGCGGCAGGCGAGCCGGGGTTCGAAGCCCTGAAAGACAAATGGCCCGAGGTCGCGGGACATTGGCGCCTGAAGCAATTGCAATACACATGGCTGCGCGCTGTGGCGGATGCCCATGCGGATTTTTGGGATGTCACGCAGGACGGGCTGGACTGGGCGCTGGAAGCTGCCGGCCTTCAGGGCAACCCAGAATTGCGCCAACGCCTGCTGGATCTTTATTGGGAGTTACAGGCCTATCCCGAAGTTCCTGTCATGCTGAATGCCCTCAAGGATGGCGGGATGCAGACTGCCATCCTGTCCAACGGATCACCGCCCATGCTGGACGGTGCTGTTCAATCCGCCGGGATCGGCGATGTGCTGGATGACGTGCTGTCGGTCGAAAGCGTTGGGGTCTTCAAGCCCCATTCCCGTGTCTATGATCTGGTTCAGAACAGGTTTGACTGCGCCCGCGACGAAGTCTTGTTCGTCAGTTCAAACGGCTGGGATGCCGCGGGGGCCAGCGGTTATGGTTTTGTCACCGCCTGGGTCAATCGGGTCGGGGAACCAATGGACCGGCTGCCGTGGACGCCAGCGCATGTTCTGTCTGATTTGACCACCATTCCCAAGCTGGCTGGTCTTTGATGTCAGACTTTACGACTTCGGACGGCAAGCGCATCTATTTCGAAGACCATGGATCGGGCACGCCGCTTTTGTGTCTGGCCGGATTGACTAGGAACAGCCGGGATTTTTCGTATTTCGCACCACATGCCACTGAACTGCGCATGATTGCGATGGATTACAGGGGGCGCGGCCGCTCGGACTACGATCCCGATTTCATGAACTACAACATCTTTCGTGAATCCCATGACGCGATTGAACTGCTGGATTTTCTGGGCATCGAAAAAGCGGTCATTCTGGGCACCTCGCGGGGCGGGCTGATTGCCATGGCACTGGCAGCAAGCCACCCCGAACGTTTGGTCGGTGTGATCCTAAACGATGTGGGGCCCGTCATCGAGACGTCAGGCATAGCCAAGATCATGGCCTATGTGGGCGCGCAACCCACCGCGAAAACCCATGACGAAGCTGCTGCCGCCCTGAAACATATGATGGAGCCGCAATTTCCCAGGGTTCCGCTGGAGATCTGGCGCAAACAGGCCGAAATTCAATACAAACAACAAGGGGACGGGCTGGCGCTGCGCTATGACCCGGCCCTGCGCAAGGCGCTTCTGGAACAGGCCGCGAGCGGTGCCATACCCGATTACTGGTTGTTTTTTGAAGCGCTGCGCAACATACCCTGCGGCGCGATCAGGGGCGCGAACTCGGACGTTCTGAGCGCCGAAACCCTGGCTGAGATGCATCGGCGGCATCCCGGTCTGATCTCGGCCGAAGTCCCGGATCGCGGGCATGTTCCGTTCCTGAATGAGCCTCAATCTCTGGATGTCATCAAAAAGGTATTGAAGAACGCTGCATGAGCACAATTGAAATGATCGAAGCTGCGGCCAAACGGCTTAAGGGACATGTCCGCGAGACACCAATTCTGTCGTCGCCATTTCTTGACGCGATCGCCGGGCGCCGGATTTGGGTCAAGCCGGAATGCCTGCAACATACGGGCAGTTTCAAGTTTCGGGGGGCTTGGTCTGCCATATCCGCGCTGGACGAAGACATACGCCAGTGCGGCGTGATTGCCTATTCCTCGGGCAACCACGCGCAGGGCGTTGCGATGGCGGCGTCGAAACATGGAATTGCTTCGGTCATTGTCATGCCGTCGGACGCGCCGCACCTGAAAATCGAAAACACCCGAGCGCTTGGGGGTGAAGTTGTTCTTTACGACCGCGCAAACGAAAGCCGCGAAGAGATCGGGGAAACCATCGCCGCCGAACGCGGGCTAACCCTGATCCGGCCATATGACGAGCCTCAGGTGATTGCCGGGCAAGGTACCACCGGCTTGGAAATCTCCAGAAAAGCAGCGGAACTTGGGGTTTCTCAGGCGGATGTTCTGGTCTGTTGTGGTGGCGGCGGCCTCACCTCTGGCATTGCGCTGGCGCTTGAAAAACACGCCCCCGACCTAAGGGTACGCCCGTGCGAACCGGAAGGGTTCGATGACGTCAAACGATCACTGGCGACGGGACGGATTCAGAACAACAACGCGGCATCAGGCAATATTTGCGATGCTATCCTGACACCGCAACCCGGCGATATCACCTTTCCCATCCTAAACCGTCTTTGCGGACCCGGTATTTCGGTCACCGAAGACGAGGCGCTGCGGGCCATGGCACTTGCTTTCCTGCGCCTCAAGATCGTGCTGGAACCCGGCGGCGCAGTCGCATTGGCCTCGGCGCTGTTCCGGGGCGACGAGATCGAGGGCGACGACGTGATCGTAGTTACTTCGGGTGGTAATGTCGATCCGGATGTTTTTGCCAGGGCGTTGGAATTCCTGACCTGACAGGCACCCCAAACCTGTGCAAGTTGCACCTGGAACGCCGGGGCTGCAAGGACCTGAGTCATGAAGATCGCTGATCTGGGCGACGTGAAACTGAATTACCGTGTCGATGGTGCGGCGGATGGCGCGCCACTGGTTTTTGCCAACCCATTGGGAACAAACCTGCACCTGTGGGACGCCGTGTTACCGCACTTGCCCAAGGGGTTGCGCATCATCCGGTATGACAAGCGCGGACATGGGCAATCCTCGGTTCCACCGGCGCCTTATTCTATGGGCGCCCTGATCCGCGATGCCGAGGCGCTGC
This sequence comes from Ruegeria sp. AF7, assembly GCF_056541885.1. Taxonomy (NCBI): domain Bacteria; kingdom Pseudomonadati; phylum Pseudomonadota; class Alphaproteobacteria; order Rhodobacterales; family Roseobacteraceae; genus Ruegeria; species Ruegeria sp. AF7. The sequence continues at coordinate 92,949 of NZ_JBQFYX010000007.1, forward strand.
TGGATCACCTGAAGGTTCGCGACTGCGTTTTTGTCGGCCTGTCCATTGGCGGCATGATTGCACAGGGGCTGGCCGTCAAACGTATGGATCAGATACGTGCGCTGGTTCTGTCGAACACAGCCGCCAAAATCGCCACACCCGCAGTCTGGCAGGATCGGATCGACGCAGTGCGTCGCGGTGGGATCGAAGCACTGGCGGACGCCACGATGGAACGCTGGTTTTCTCGTGATTTCCGCGCGGCGCAAGACCACCTGTCATGGCGCGACATGATGATCAGCCAACCGCTTGACGGGTATCTGGGCTGTTGCGCTGCCATCGCCGGGACCGACTTCTATACACCCACAAGCGGCCTGCGCCTGCCTACACTTGGCATCGCCGGAAGCGCGGACGGCTCGACCCCGCCCGATCTGGTGCGCGAAACTGTTGACCTGATCCCCGGATCGCGATTCGAACTGATCCGCAGGGCCGGCCATTTGCCCTGTGTCGAGAAACCCGCAGAATACGCAGCAATCCTAACTCGGTTTCTGATCGATATCGGGCATATCTGAAGGAGAACAGCGATGGCGTCTTTCCTGTTGGTCCACGGCTCCTGCCACGGTGCCTGGTGCTGGCGCGATCTGATCCCCGCGCTGGAGGCTTTGGGACACTCTGCCCGGGCCATAGACTTGCCCAGTCATGGGGCGGATCCAACGCCGGTGTCCGAGGTGACTCTGGACACTTGCCGCGATGCCGTTCTGAACGCCTGCACACCCGATACGATTGTCGTGGGTCACTCGTGGGGCGGCTATCCGATCAGCGCCGCCGCCGAGGCTCGACCGGACGCCATGCGCGCCCTGATCTTTCTGTGCGCCTACGTGCCTCACGATGGGCTTTCGCTGGCAGACATGCGCAGACGCGGGCCACGGCAAACCATAGCACACGCAGTGGAAAAATCCGCAGACGGTCTGTCTTACACCGTGTCGGTAGACGCCATACCCAAGCTGTTCTATCACGATTGTCCGGACGATATTCTGCCCTTTGCCTATGCACGCTTGTGCCCACAGGCCATTCGCCCCCAGGAAACACCACTGCCGGTCAGCACCAATTTCGACGAAGTACCCAAGGCCTATATCCGCACCACGGATGACCGAACGATCCCCACGGAATATCAGGCGGACATGTGCGAGTTCATCCCCGAGGAGCTGCGACGAACCATCGACAGTTCGCATTCTCCGTTTTTCTCGCATCCACAGGAACTGGCTGGACTGCTTACCGAATTGGCAAACAAATTCGGGTGATACCGCAGATTGTACGTAAAACTCTGTCTTTCCACATTCGGTGACTGTGCCTAGGGTGCCACGAACAGATCACCTGCCCGAGTCCCATGCGCCTGCCATCACTCTTCATCCTCAGCATCGTCATGATCGACGCAATGGGCATTGGTCTGGTGATGCCAATCATGCCGCAACTGATTGTTGATGTGCAGGGCAGCTCGCTTGCCAATGCGGCAATCTGGGGCGGAGTGCTGAGTACCGCTTTTGCGGCGATGCAATTCATCTTTGGTCCAATCCTTGGAAACCTGTCCGACGCCTATGGCCGCAGAACCGTGCTGCTGGTGTCGCTGTTCGTCATGGCGCTTGATTATATGGTCATGGCCGTGGCGGGCAGTATCTGGCTGTTGCTGGCCGGTCGTATTGTCGGCGGTATTACCGCAGCCACGCATTCCACCGCCGCCGCGTTCATGGCGGATATTTCCGATCCCAAGGACAAGGCCGCAAACTTTGGCCTGTTGGGGGCTGCCTTTGGCGTGGGTTTTGTCCTCGGCCCGGTGATCGGCGGATTGCTCAGCGAATATGGAACCCGTGCCCCGTTTTGGGCGGCGGCAGGGTTGGTGGCACTGATCTTTGTCATCGGCTGTTTCGTGATGCCAGAAACCGTAACCGACAAGACCCGGCGCGCCTTCAACTTGCGCCGCGCCAACCCGGTGAATTCGCTGCGCGCCATTGCTGCGCTTCCTGGTATCCGACCATTGTTATGGGTCTACTTCCTGTATTCGGTCTCAATCTACGTCTACCCCGCCATCTGGTCCTTTTTCACCACCGAACGGTTCGGCTGGTCCCCTCAGATGATCGGCCTGTCACTGGGCGTCTATGGGATCGGCATGGCCGTTGTGCAGGGCGGTCTGATCCGTCCCGCAATCCGATTATGCGGAGAACGGGGCGCCATCATCTACGGGATGGGTTTTGAGATCCTCAGTTTCGCAATTTTGGCCTTTCTGACCAACGGGTTCATTGCGCTTTTGTTCATCCCAATCACCGCAATCGGGGCAATCACGACACCGGCACTTCAGGCAATGATGTCCAAAGCGACACCGGATTCGCAGCAAGGAGAGTTGCAAGGCGTGTTGGCCGCGCTCCACGCGCTTTCGATGGTAATCTCGCCTCTGGTCATGACCAGCGTATTTGCGCAATTCATTCGCCCCGACACACCGCTGTACCTGCCGGGTGCTCCGTTCCTGCTGGCACTGGCGCTGATGCTGGCCGGGTTTGTGTTGTTTCGCCGGTCCCCGCCTGTCGCGGCTTAACAACGACACACACATGACGGTTTCTGCCTTGCGATCAACGCTTTCCCACGCCACCGTGGGGCCAACGGGAATGAGGGAAATCATGCAAACAATCAAAGCCGCAGTCTGCCGGACATTCGGCGAACCCCTGGTTATCGAAGAGGTTCAGCTGGCACCCCCCGGCACGGGCGAAGTCGAAGTGACGCTGGATGCAGTGGCCATCTGCCATTCAGACATATCCTATGCCGAGGGTGCCTGGGGAGGCTTCCTGCCCGCCGTTTACGGCCACGAAGCCGCAGGTGTGATCTCGGCAGTTGGAGAGGCCGCCGGGGACTTCAGGATTGGCGAGCCCGTGGTTGTGACCCTGATCCGCGCGTGCGGGTCCTGCCCCACCTGTGCCGGAGGGCACCCGACAAATTGCGAAACTCCGTACGACACCGTCAAAGGCCCGCTGAAAACGGCTGAAGGCGAACCGTTGGAGCAGGCCATGGCCTGCGGTGCTTTTGCCGAAAAGGTCGTGGTGAGCCATCGGCAGATCGTCAGGATACCCGAAAGCCTGCCCAAAGACCTGGCCAGCCTTCTGTCTTGCGGGGTGATCACCGGGGTCGGTGCTGCGGTTAACGCCGCCAATTTGCGTCCGGGTCAGGATGTCGTTGTCATCGGCGCGGGTGGTGTTGGCCTGAACGCCATTCAGGGCGCACGGATCGCGGGTGCACGGCGAATCGTGGCCGTGGACATGACAGAAGAAAAACTGGAAATCGCAAAGGAATTCGGCGCGACTCATGGCGTATTGGCCAGCCTGAAAGAGCCCTGGAAAGCAGCGTTCAAAGCCCTTGGCGGGCGCGGGGCCGATGCGGTTCTGATTACGGTCGGCGCAATCGCCGCCTATGATCAGGCCCCTCGCTATCTTGGCCGCGGCGGCAAGGCCATCATGATCGGAATGCCGCATTCGGGTGGCATGGCCAACTATGAACCGGTTGTTCTGGCAGCCCTGGGGCAGGGTGTTGTCGGCTCGAAAATGGGTGATGTGGTTATTCAGCGGGACATCCCATGGATGATTGACCTTTATGAGCAGGGTCGGTTGAAGCTGGACGAGTTGATCTCGGGCCGCTGGTCGCTGGACCAGATCAACGAGGCCATTGCCGATACCAAAACCGGATCTGCCAAGCGCAACGTGATCCTGTTCGACAGAACCTGATCCCCCGGCTCGGAGGAACTGAGATGAAACTGCAGGATCTCGACGTCATCGTCACTGCCCCACCCGCTCCGGGTTGGGGGGGGCGATACTGGATATTGGTTAAACTGACGACTGACACCGGCATCACCGGTTGGGGCGAATGCTATGCCTCGTCCGTCGGACCCGAGGCGATGCGCCACGTCATCCGGGATGTGTTCGAACGGCACATGCTGGGCGAGAACCCCGAAAACATCGAACTTATGTTCCGTCGCGCCTATTCCAGCGGTTTCACGCAGCGCCCCGACTTGACGGTGATGGGCGCATTCTCAGGGTTAGAGATCGCCTGCTGGGATATTCTGGGCAAGGATCGCGACCGCCCGGTTTACGCCCTGTTGGGCGGCAAGGTGAACGAACGAATTCGCTCCTACACTTACCTCTACCCTTTGCCGCATCACACTTTGACCGACTTCTGGACTTCTCCCGAACAAGCGGGCGAAACCGCTGCTGAAATGGTGCGGCACGGCTATACCGCTGTGAAATTCGACCCGGCAGGCCCCTATACGATCCGTGGCGGCCACATGCCCGCGATGAGTGACATTTCCATGTCCGTCGCCTTTTGTAAGGCAATTCGCGATGCGGTGGGGGACAAGGCCGACCTGCTGTTTGGCACACACGGTCAGTTCAACACGGCTGGAGCCATCCGGTTGGGGCAGGCGCTGGAACCATACCAACCCCTATGGTTCGAAGAACCCACGCCACCTGATATGATCGAGGACATGGCCCGTGTCGCCCGCAACGTCCGTATCCCCATCGCCACCGGAGAACGCATGACAACCAAGGCTGAGTTCGGAGCCGTTCTGCGCGCCGGGGCTGCGGAAATCCTGCAACCGGCGCTGGGGCGAGCCGGCGGAATCTGGGAGATGAAGAAAGTCGCCGCCATAGCAGAGATATTTAATGCTCAGATGGCGCCACATCTTTATGCAGGACCGGTCGAATGGGCCGCCAATGTCCACCTGGCCGCGTCGATCCCGAACCTGCTGTTGCTGGAAACCATCGAAACACCGTTCCATAATCAGCTTATCAAAGGCTCCATTCAGGTAGAGAACGGCTTCGTGATCGCTCCGACCGATCCGGGCCTTGGGATCGACATCGACGAAGAACTGGCGCGCGCGCATCCGTATGAAGGTCGCGGCTTGCATCTGCAAATGCAGGAAGAGCCCTGCGATTATGTTAACGGCAATGCTTTTCAGGGCGGTGCCCCTGCAACCGAGGGGTGACAACACAGACGTGTTTGAGGCATATTAACCCAAGATTAATGGCACAACGGTCAAAACGTGACACTCCTAGAAACCGAACCTCAGGCACACACCTCGGACACACCATCAGAAATGAAAGAAAATGCAGCCCGCGCGGCGGCATTTCTCAAGACACTGGCGCATGAAGGGCGCCTGATGATCCTGTGCCACCTTGGAAATGGTGAGAAATCCGTAGGCCAGCTTGAAGATTTGCTGCAATTGCGGCAAGCCGCCGTCAGCCAGATGTTGGCACGCTTGCGGGAAGAAGGGTTTGTCACCACCCGAAGGGATGGCAAAACGATCTATTATTCGCTGCGCGATGGGAATGCAGCGCAGATGATCGGCCTGCTGTACGATCTGTTTTGCGAACCTGCCAGCTGATCACGTCTAATTGGACACGTAACCGGCGATCACCTGCATCAGCTTGAACGCGGTTGCCGCATCGTTTTCCACAACGGCCAGGAACTCTTCTTCACCGATCCGAAGACAGGATAGGTTTGTTTCGGCCACCATGCTCAGCGCGCGTGGTTCTTTGCGGATCAGACCAAGCTCACCCACCAATGCGCCCGGCCCCACGGTGGTGATCAACTGGTCGGGGCCATCTTCCTGCGGCAGGTACAGGCCGGCCTCACCCTCCAGCACCACATAAGCGCCATCGGTCGGCTGATCATCTTTCAGGAACACCACCTGCCGGGGCTTGGCATCAAACCACTGCGCGCCAAAAGCCAGAAGGCGCAATTGCCTCCGGTCCAGTCCCGAAAACAAGGGAGTTTGCTCCAGCGCGCGGAGTTTCCGCGCCAGATCTGCTGAAGATGCGCTGTCTTTTCCCACGTCCACCGGTCCTCCGTCCGAGACGACACGACCTTGCCGGATTTCCACGAACATGTCGAATACGTCCGGGTTTTCGAACTGGTCATTGAGGTAGAACACCGTGGCATCCGGCAACAACTCGCGCAGCTTCTTGTAGACCGACACCTGCGTTTTCATGTCGTAACTGGCCAATGCCTGCTCCAGGATCAGGATATCCGGCTTCTTGATTGTCGCGCGGGTAAACGCCAGCGGTTCGGCAAAAACCGCCGGAAGGCTCTGCCCACCCAAAGCAACCGGAATGTCATAAATCAGCTCGACCACCAAAGGACGCGCGCCGTTCTCCTCCAACACGTCCACAATGACCTTGCGGGCCTCATCCGATCGCGCGCCACCAATCTGGCTGACCTTGCCGAACAGCGCGTTTTCCATGACCGTCAATCCAGGCGCGAAATCTTCCGGGTCCAGCGGAACAAAAGCGTCCTTGAGACTTTCCAACAGCTTGTCCGAATGACTCTGCCTCAGTTCCAGAATGCGGTCCTTCAGCTCATCCGTGAACGCCGGGCCAATCTGTTCAGCCGAGACGACGAAAGGCACGGCCAACATACTGGCCAGCTGTTCGTCATCCAGCCCTGACGTTCCCTCTTTGCGGGTCTGTTCAACCAGCTCCACAGCTGCCTCATAGGTCTTTGCATCAAGACCCAGCTTGCGGAACAACGGATGGTCGGTTCCGTCGAACCCGAAGATCTGGCGCAGCATCTCGATCACGTCACGCGTCAGGGCGATCAACGTCTCATCCAGTCCCAACTCTCGCAACTGCATGAGGAAAACCTTCTGCCGGGCAAGCAAAGCCTGCGTCACCGGCACGCGAGGCGTCGCAAAAAGCAGGTTTTCTGCAACAGGCAGCGCCGGGTTGTAAACATTCCGGTCGAAAATCAGCGCCTGCTGCTCAAGACCCGCGTCATGGACCGCCTGCCGCACAAGCGGGCGCAGCTCGACCAGTTTCTTTGCCAGTTCGCAGTGTTCGGTCGCAACAAAGCTCTGTTCAGCACCACGCCGGAACAGGGCAGCCCCGGACCCCATTCCATCAATCAGTTGCAACCACCAATCGCGCAACGCCGTCGCGTCTTCAAACCCGGCCAGCGCCGGGTCAAGCCATTCCGCCCTGAACGGATCCATGCTGTTTCCAGCCCGCAAGGTCTCGGCAAAATCTGGGTCATCTGTGGATTCAGCCAAGGGTTTGAACCGCATCGGCATCATCACGTTGTCACCCAACGTTCCCTGAAACATGACCGGGCGGGATGTGGCATACCCGATACGTGCGGCCACCACGCCCTGATGCAGGTCTGCCAGGTTCAGATCCCCCACCTGAACCGTGCCGGCAGCGGGCAAAATCTCGCGAGTCAGTAACTCCCCCATGGCGCGACGGTCCTCTTCGCTGGGTGCGGCGATACCAATCGTTTTGCCGCCGGGGAAAGTCAGATTCAGATCATCCAGCACCTGATTGCCGTCCATGTCGCGAACCGAGACGTGCTTTAGCTCTATATCGCCGCTGAGGTGGGGGCGCTCTGCTGGTTCGCCCTCGAACAGCGCTTCGTCCTTCAGTCCGGCCGGATCGAAACGGTCAACGACGATATCCCAGCGCAACGACATGTCCTGAGTTTGGTTGTAATAGGTCAGCAGCTCTTTCCAGGGTGAGCTCAGATCCTTGTACGCCGCCAGCGCCGCAACCAACGCCCCCAAAGAAACCGAGCCCTGCAACACCAGAAGGCCACCGATCAGGTAGAACATGAATGGTGTCAGCTGCGAGATGAAGTTGTTTATGAACTTCATAAAGAACTTCTTCTGGTAAATATCAAAGCGGATCGCAAAAAGCCGCCCCAACTGATCAGAGATCATAGCCCGGCGATAACGCCAGCCGCCATTGCTGCGAAGGGTGGACGCCCCTGCCGCGTTTTCGCCAATCTGCGCAGCCAACGACCGTACTTCCTGAATACGTTTCTTGTTCAACAGGTTGATCTGACGTTGCAATTTTGGGATTAACCAGGCCTGCACCGGGATCAGGGCGACTGCGGCCAGTCCGAACCAAAAGCTTTGCAAGAACAGGAAAGAAAGGATGGTGATCATCTGACCGGCTTGCAGAACCGGCTGGCTGATCGCATCGCCCATCAAACCACCCATCGGTTCGCTCTCGGCTGTGATCATCGAAACCATTTCGCCCTGGCTGACCCGCTCGAAATAGGGTTGCGGAAAAAGGAGCGCGCGGCTGACCAACTGATATCGGAACCGCCGCAGCATGCGTTCGCTCAGCACACCCTTCATGGTGTTGATGCGCATTTTCATCAGCCCGTGCGCCAACACGGCAGCAAGGAAAGCAAAACACAAAATAATCAGGAAATTCGTCTGTGAAAGTGTATAACCCCAGACATCCACTTCGGCAGTTGTCGAACCGATTGCGTCGTTGATAATGCGCTTGGGCAATTCCAGCGTAAGATAGAGCAACGGAAACAACGTTGCCGTCACAGCCAGCAGAACTAGCTGGTCGCGCTTTGAGTATTTCCAGATAAAGCGGAAAATCGTGCGTTCTATGGAACCTGCCCCTACTGCTGGCTGATAACGCGGCCCGGATGCCACGCACCCGGATTCAACGGTTTGAATTTACTGCCATACTGACACGATATGCAATTTTTTTCCCACCTGAGAATTTTCTTGATCTTATGTGAACTAGTTCATTTACGCATGGCAGGGTTATTGCCTACAGTTGGTACAGAGCGATATCGGGAGGGTTCTTTTGACTGCCAGTATTGGCGCGGTGTTACTTATGCTTTGCCTTTTTCAGGTCAAGCATATGTTCGCTGACTACTACCTCCAGACACCGAAAATGCTCTCTGGCAGAGGTGAGTATTTTCACCTGGGACGCGCGCAGCACGCAGCAGTACATGTTGCGGGCTCTGTCATCGTGTTTGCCGTGTTTGGCGCTCCGGTATTGTTCATCCTGATTGTCGGACTTCTTGAATGGGTGATTCATTTCAATATCGATTTCTTGAAAGCAAGCTATTCAGACAAGAAACAGCTTGAGCCGACACAGGCCGCGTTCTGGCGTGCGGCTGGGTTAGACCAGTGCCTGCACAATCTGACTTATGTGGCGATGGTCTGGGCCTGGGTGACTTTCGGGGCAGCGTAGCCCGCCAGAATATACCACCCGTTGCACCGATAAGATCGACCAGATCACACCCAGAACTTCTGAACAGCAGACAACCGACAGCGGCGCGCCCGGATGTCATGCGCCGAACATCGTGTCGGTCATAGCGCGAGGCAAGCTGTTAACCTGCCCCGCTCGACTTTGATCGATGCCAAAACCCGATTAGCCCAGAACCGAAAAACTGCTTTCCTCATTGATCGGGCGCTTTCGTGAGTAAAAGCCCACGTCGATGGTGCGTTTGATATAAGGCAGTTCGAATTGCAGCGGTTCCGCGTCGTGATCCGCTCCGCCTTCGCAATACGCGATCAGTGCCGCCATCATCTTCCCCGCAATCGGCGCATTCTTGTACTGGTTCCCGCTGGACCCACAGGCCATGTAAAACCCCGGCAGGCTGGATTTGTCATAGATCGGAATCCAGTCGGTTGAGGCATCGTAAAGGTCAACCACGCCTCGCGTTTTCGATGGGATGCCAAGGCTGGGTACACGCTGCGCATATCGCATAGCCTGTGTGGTCCATTGATCCGTGAACTCGCGGTTGTAGTTCACATCATCTTCGCACCACTGATGCGGATCACACTCCGGATCCTCTGATCCCACAAGGATGTGATTGCCGTGTTCCGGGCGGCAATAGCAGGCGATGTCACTGTCCGAAACTATGGTTCCGTCGTTTTCAAAATCGAACCCTTCCGGGGCGGGGACATGCACGACCTCTTGCCGCAGGGGGCGGGTCTTGATGGTCATGTCATCCAGAACGCCTGCCATCCCATTGATGATAGCCGAGCCCGGCCCGGCCACGTTCACGACAACCCTTGCGCGGATTTCTTCGCCTGAAGCAAGTTTTACACCGGAAACACGTCCATCCTCGGTCAGGATCTCGGTTACTTCGGCACTGGTGCGAACCTCGGCTCCGTGCTGTTTGGCAGCATCCATCAGGTTTTGCGCCGACAAGGCCGGGTCGGTGACGTACCCCGCCTGAGGCCAGTACACTCCACCCGACATCTTTCGCCCGTTGGACTGGCCGAATTCCGGGTCATCCATACGGCGTGCCGGGGCAAAGCTGTCCAGCGAATAAACCGGCAGGCGTTCAACCACTTTATCCCCCGACCATTCTTCGAACGGGCAATCCAGTTCTGATGAATTGCGCATGTGCTTTTCCAGCATCCCGTTCGCCTCGGTCTTCATAACCAGGCAGCCGGTTTCCCTGAACTGAGCCAGATTGGCCCCCTCTGGCAGTCCAAGATAGTCAGCCCAGTCGCGCCAGTAATGATAGCCTTCCCAGGCAAACGCCGTTCCATCGAAGGTGGAATAATGCATCCGGATGATCGCGCAGGACCCGGCGGTTGAACCGTGTCCAACCTGTGCGTTGCGATCCAGAGACAGGGTTTTCCAGCCCGCCTTGGACATTTCGAACGCGATGGCCGCGCCGATCACACCTGTGCCAATGATGATTGCGTCTGGTTGACTCATGTCGGGTCTCCTTTCCAGTAGCGCCGGGAATATGCGCTGAATTCTTCAACTTCTTCGGGTTTCGGTTCAACGCCCGTAAAGGCGTATAGGTAATGCGGCACCATCGAGATCCGCGTCTCGAAGGGTTCGTTCAATTGTGCCAGATCATATCCGATCTGCATGTAATACAGCACGCGCGCACGTGTTTCGGACTCGATCTCGGAATAGCCGTATCTGGCGAACATCGCGTGCAAAGCTTCAAGCCGCCGTGTGTCTGACTGGTCCAGCGCACGGCGTACTTTGCCCGATTTACGCGCCCAGTCGCGCACGGCAAAGTCCAATGCGGTGTCAAACAAATCCGTGTTGACCACACAACGATGCACGTTGCAGACCGCGCCCGTTATCGTTTCGGCTGGCGCTTCGGCCTGTTTTACAAGCGCAACCGTATTGGTCGCCTGCCACCGCGCCAGCAGTGCATCCAAAAGTTCCTGTCTGGACTTGAAATACCAGTAGAAGGATGAACGCGACACGGCCATCCGCTCGGCCAGGTTAAGAACCTTGATCTGGTCCACCCCGTCCGAAATCAGCACGTCCATCGCCACGTTAAGCCAGTCGTCGCGGGTGACTTTGATATTGCCGATCAGGGGCTCGGCTTCGGGATCGTCGCGGTGAAGGATAGGTTTGTTGTTCATTCAACTCTCCGGTGGCGCCCCACCCTCTGCGGTGCGGCGTGCGATAAAGTCCTGCAAGGCACCAAAACGATCATTGTCTATGGCGGGGGCCTTGAAATCGTTCAGGATACCCTGCCAAACCCCCGTTGCACGGTGGTTGGTATCCGTCGATCCACGCTCGGTCCATGTGCCGAAATTGGCGTAGTCATGGACATGCGGTTGATAGAACTCGGTGGTGTAGCGCTCCATCGTCTGGGGGCAGGCAAAGAAATGACCGCCGGGCGCGACCTCACTTAAAGCGTTATCAAAGCCGATCTCGGCAGGCCCCGCCTGCGCGCCTGCGCAAAGCTCGGCCACCATGTTCAGCACCTCGGCATCACAGACCAGCTTTTCGAAGGATACGGTCAATCCCCCTTCCAGCCAGCCCGCTGAATGAATGATCACAGTCGCGCCGGCCATCAGGCAACCCCAAAGGCCAAACTGGTTTTCATTCGCCGCCTGTACGTCGTTGCTGTTTGACGCCGACCCTGCCGCCGACCGCCAGGGCAGGCCAAGGTGACGCGCCAACTGGCCTGCGGCCAGTGACGCCTGAAAATGCGAGGGCGTCCCGAATGCAGGCGCGCCGGATTTCATGTCCACATTGCTGGTGAACGTGCCATAACAGACCGGAGCGCCCGGTCTGGCCAGCTGCGTCAAGGTCAGCGCGGCAAGCGCCTCGGCATGGGACAGGGTGATTGCCCCGGCCACGGTGATCGGCGCCATCGCACCCATCAGAGTGAACGGAGTGATGATCGACATCTGACCGTGGCGCGCAAAGTCGATCAGCCCTTGCGCCATGGGAATATCCAACGTGCGCGGGCTGTTTGTGTTGATGATCGTGTAACAATGCGCATTGCCCCGAAACTCATCATCCGACAGACCGCGCGCCGTGGACAGCATCTCAAAGCAATCCATGACCTGCGGCGTGCCGCGCGAGAAGAGGAACGGAAACTTGTCGGTCAGTTCCATCTGCGCTTGTGTCGTGAAGTAGTGGCGCAAATGCGTCGGTACATCCTGAGGTTCAACTTGAGGCGAGATCATCTGGAACACATCGAAATGATGGGTGAGCTTCAGAAACTCCAGATAATCCTGACTGGTCGCCGGGCGACGGCCACGCTCAAGATCGGTTGCGTTCGGCGCGCCTGCCCCCGGTTGAAAAACCAGCGAACCCAGTTCCAGAGTGAAATCCCGATGCCGCGAACCGGCGCGACAAGCGATAGATTTGGGGGCCGAGGCAACGGCAGCCTCAACCATCTCGCGCCCGATAAAGACCATTTCACTGCCTTCATCCACACGCGCGCCACCCTGCTTGAACAGCTTGCGCGCCTCGGGAAGCAGGGTCTTTACACCCAACTCCTCGAGCGTACGCAACGCTGTCTCGTGCATGTCCGCGATCCGGTCAGCCGGGAACACCTCCATCAAAGGGAAAGGGTTCCTGAGCTGGCGATAGTTCACATCGCGGCTGGGCTGCGGGGCAGCCGCGCCCCCTCGCCTTCGGCGTCGTCGGTCCGGAGCCGTCATGATCAGCCCCGCATCGCTTTGCCCTGAGGGTCGTAGGGCGACGGTGCAATTACCCGCGCCGGACATTCCACCCCTACGACATGGACAGACAGTTCCGTACCCGGGTCCACCTTGTCACGGTCAATCAAGGCCATCGCCAACGACTTGCCGATGTGGTGCCCATAACCGCCTGAGGTCACAAAACCAACGCGTTCGCCGCCGGCCCAGACCGGTTCATACCCGCTGGCGTCGGCGTCCAACGCATCGATTTCCAGTGTTACCTGTACCTGCGCCGGGCCATTGCCATCCCGTTCGGCCAAAGCGGCCTCCTTGCCGACGAAATCCTTGTCCCAGTCGATCCAGCGATCCATGCCGGTCATACCGGGTGTGTAAGCCTGCGTGAACTCTGCCGACCAGATGCCAAAGCTCTTCTCAAGCCGCGTTGACAGCATCGCATTGAAACCGCACTCGCGGATTCCCTCTTCTGCACCAGCTTCCAGCAAAATGCGGCGCAGTTTGATGTGATCGCCATAGCGGCAGTTGATTTCATACCCTTTTTCGCCGGTCACCGACATACGAGCCACGCGGGCACGGACGAGGCCGATATCGAAATCACCGCAGCCCATGAATTTCAGGCCCGAGATATCCTGTTCGGCCAGTTTCTCGACCACCACCTGCGATTTCGGTCCAACCACGGCGAACCCGCAATACTCCTCTCCCAAGTCACGGACGGTGACCCCTTCCATCATATGATCGTTGAACCATCGCATATGCCACGCGCGCAGGTAATAGCTGCCCATGATCCACCATGTCCCGTCGCCCCAGTTCAACACGGTCAGATCGCCTTTGAGCCGCCCGTCCTCGCCCAGCATCGGTGCCAGCTTGGCACGACCCGGGGCGGGTAGTTTCGACGCCATAACGTTATCCAGCCATGCTTCAGCATTTGGGCCGGAAACCTCAAAGCGGGAAAAGCCCGTGATATCCATCAGGCCCACGCCCTCGCGGATGGTTCTGCATTCAGCGGCCACGATGTCGTGCGCGTTCGAACGTTTGAGCGTTGGCGTTTCCTCAAACCCTTTGGGTGCGAAATACAGCGGCACCTCCAGATCCCAGCTGACACCCCATTTGCAACCGGCCTCGGTCATCGCGTCATGCGCCGGGGCCATCTTCAGCGGGCGACCCGCAGGTAGTTGCTCGTTCGGATAGGTCATCACGAAGCGGCGCGAATAGAACTGGCCAGTGGTTTCACGGATATACCGCTTGTTCTGTGCGAAATCACCATAGCGCGCCACATCCATCGGCCAGGCATCCGCTTCGGGCTCGCCATGGATCATCCATTCGGCCAGCGTTTTGCCAACACCCCCACCTTGCAGGAAGCCCGCCATCACAGCACAGGCCGTCCAATACCCCCGTTTGCCCGGAACCGGACCAACCAGCGGGTTACCATCCGGTGAGAACGTGAACGCACCATTGACCCATGTCTTGATGCCCACGTTCTGAATCGACGGATACCGCTCAAAGCCCAGCGTCAGTTCGTTCTCGATCCGGTCAAGCTGTTCCTGAAACAGTTCCTCGCCATAGTTCCATGGTGCACCATCCATCGCCCAGTGTTCGTGATCGACCTCGTAGATCCCCACCAGAACGCCCTTCTGGTCCTGCCGCATATAGGTGAATCCTTCGAGGTCCACAGTCATCGGCATCTCGAAATCCGCCTGCGCCACTTCGGGCACAGTGTCTGTGATCAGATAGTGGTGCTTCAACGGTGAGACTGGCAACTCTACCCCGGCCATACGCCCAACCTGCTTGGCCCAGAGCCCGGCCGCGTTGACCACATGTTCACAGGTGATCGTGCCCTTATCGGTCACAACCTGCCAACCATCATCTGTCTGGATCAGCTCTTCGACCTTGGTTTCCTCATAATATTCGGCACCACGTTTCCTGGCCGCAGTCGCATAAGCCTGAACAGTGCCTGTCGTATCGATATACCCTTCGCGATCCGCCCACATCGCGCCCAAAACTCCGTCGGTTGACATGATCGGGCAGCGTCTCTGTGCCTCTTGCGGTGTCAGCAACTCGCAGTCGTCAATACCGATGGACTGGAAGATCCGGTAATTGGCTTGCAACCATTCCCAGCGTTCAGGCGTACCGGCTAAAGTCAGGCCACCGGTCATATGCAATCCGATGTTCTGGCCCGATTCCTTTTCGATCTCACTCAGCAGGTCGATTGTGTAGGCCTGCAACGAGGCCATGTTCGGATCCGCGTTCAGGGCATGGATGCCGCCCGCTGCGTGCCATGACGATCCCGATGCCAGCCGCCGCCTCTCAAGCATGACCACATCGGACCAGCCGAATTTGGCCAGATGATACAGAACCGAGGCACCAACGACGCCCCCTCCAATGACCACTACGCGATATTGGGATTTCATCCCGACCTCCCTGAACAGAATCTGGGTAGACGCTAGTGGCACTGTTCAGTTCTGTCTAGACAATTCTGTACAGTACAGAATACGAGAACTCTACCTATTGCTTTGCAAACCTAAAGCTGCGCGCTTGGGCGGGCTTTCACGCTTTCAAACCAGACCTGCGTGTTCGTATTTCCGTCCGGTATCCGCATCTTTAAGACGCGCGCGAAATCGACAAAAACAAAAGTGGAAATATCTGCCAGAGTGAATACATCGCCCGCAACATACGCGCTTTGCTTCAGCCGCGCCTCCAGCAGTTCAAAAAACGACGCAACCCGCTCGCGCCCACGTTGCGCCAGCTCAGGGATCTGCGCATGATTAACCGTGCCGGGAATAGCACGGTCTTTGAATGCCGGATGGCTGTTGCGCAAAGCCTCAGCGATGGGCGCACCGCCCTGCTGCTCGGCAATTGCGTTCCACATCAGGACCAACCCTTTTTCATCAGCGGTCCGGCCCATCAAGGGCGGTTCGGGGAAACGCGCTTCAAGATACGCGGCGATGCCAAGATTTTCGGTCAGGACTGCGCCTTCATCCGTTACCAGAACCGGGATTGTGGCCCGGGGGTTCACCGCACGAAACTCCGCGCTCAACTGCGCGCCCTCAGCAATCGAGATTTCGTGCGTTTCGATGTTCAACCCTTTTTCCGCGATGAACATGCGGGCACGGCGCGGGTTTGGGGCCGTAGAGCAATCGTAGAATATCATGCGGGCCCCTTCACTCTGGTCAGCGCCGATAGATGAAACAGCGCCCTTCGACGGCACCCTCGGGCAACGGCATTTCCTCCAGCCGCTCGAAATACATCCGGTCGCTTGATACCATTAGTCCACCCGGTGTCAGCAAGGGCTCGATCAACGGGGAAACAAGCCGCGCAAAGATGTCGTTCTTTTCGCGATTATGCCCCCCAAGATCTGCATGGATCAGACTTGCTGTCGGTCCAAACCTGTCGACCGCCGCTGGCAGCGTCTCGCGCACATCTCCCAAGATCACCCGATCTTCGGGCGGGGTTGAATCGGGGTGCGAAGCCACCGCGCGTTCGAACACAAAGACAGGGCGTCCATCGATATGCTGCACAAGATGATGATAGGTGCGCCCATTGCCCAGGCCCAGTTCAAACACCGGGCCAGCCATGCCTGCCGTTTGCGCAATCGCGTGATCCAGGCAGGCGCGCTGTGACACCATACGATCGATAAACAAGTCCAGACGGCTTTGATTCTTGGACACCGGCAAATATCTCCTTGATACCAATCGAAAGCATAGATGCCCCCGACACCGCCTTAGATGACAAATTCTCAAGACTTTGTGTAGCGACGAAGCCCAAAGTTTCACATTTTCGCGACATTTCAGCCCAAGAACGGGTTTGACTAGACATGCGGAACCGCGCGACACTGACGAAAAAATCACGGGGAGTTGAAACGACCGATGTCACCAAGCGGCCAAACGGTTGGAAAGCCTGCATGAGCGCGTTGTTGTGCGTCAGAGACCTCAGCATCGGCTTTGGTGCGGGCAGTTCCGTGGTCACGGATGTGAATTTCGATGTCAAACCAGGGGAAACCTTGGCGCTGGTCGGTGAATCGGGATCGGGTAAAACCATCACGTGCCGGGCCGTCTTGCGGATTCTGCCGCGAACGGCCCAGATACGCAGCGGCACGATAACTCTGAATGATTCCAAGGGCACATGTAACCTGACAGCGGTCACCGAGCGGGAAATGCGCGGCATCCGTGGCAATCGCGTTTCGATGATCTTTCAGGAGCCTATGCGATCACTGTCACCTCTGCACAAGATTGGGAATCAGGTCAGTGAAGTCCTGTGGCTGCATCGCGGGCTATCTGAGTCTGAGGCGCGCAAAAAGGTCCTGACGCAGTTCGAGCGCGTGGGCTTTCCAGATCCACAGCGTGCCTATGACTCCTACCCATTCGAACTGTCGGGCGGAATGCGCCAACGCGCCATGATTGCGATGGCCATGGTATCCAAACCCGAGTTGCTGATCGCGGACGAGCCCACCACCGCGCTGGATGTGACCACGCAAGCGCAGGTTTTGGGGCTGATCAAGGAATTGCAGCGCGAGACCGGCATGGCGCTTATTCTGGTGACCCATGATCTGGGCGTGGTTGCCAACATGGCAGAACAGGTTGTAGTCATGCACAAGGGCCGCATCATGGAGGCTGGCCCGGCCGCACCAATCCTGACCTCCCCCGCGCATCCATATACCAAACAACTGTTTGATGCGGCGCCGGAAATTCCAGATCAGGATTCTGTGGGTATACCGATGCCGGACGACGATCTGATCCTTCAGATGAAGGGCGTCTCAAAAACCTACACGATGCGGTCCAGCAAAGGGTGGCAGGCCGACAAGGAAATCTATGCGTGCAAAGGGGTCGATCTGAATTTGGCACGCGGCAAGACGCTGGCCATTGTCGGTGAAAGCGGATCAGGTAAAACAACAGCCGCGCGGATTGCATTGGGTGCAGAACTGCCCGATCCCGGCGGAGAAGTCCTGTTTCGCACCGCGCCGAATACCGATCCCATCACGGTGCACAACATGACCCGCGCCCAGCGCACCGCGTTTCAGCGCAATGCGCAGATGGTGTTTCAGGATCCCTACAGCTCGCTCAGCCCGCGGATGCGCATTCAGGACGCGATGACCGAGCCGTTGGAAATTCACCGTATCGGAACTACGGCCGAGCAGCGCGACAAAGCCGCCGAGATGTTGCAGCGCGTCGGCCTGACAGCCGACATGCTGAAACGCTATCCACACGCCTTTTCAGGGGGTCAGCGGCAACGTCTGTCGGTGGCCCGCGCCATGATGCTCGACCCGCAGCTCATCGTGTGTGACGAACCCACCTCGGCGCTGGATGTATCGGTGCAAGAGCAGATTCTGACGCTGTTGGAAAAATTGCAGGAAAGCCTGAACCTGTCCTATCTGTTCATCTCGCACGATCTGGCTGTCGTCGCGCGGATCGCCGACGAAGTTGCCGTGATGCGTCGAGGCCTGATCGTCGAGCAAGCACCACCCGAAACTCTTTTCTACAATCCGCGCCACCCCTACACCAAAGCGCTGATTGCCGCTCAACCCGAACCCGACATCAATCGCCCGATCGACCTGAAAGTGGTTTCCTTGGGCGCCGGCGCGCCGGACAGTTGGGATGAAGCCTTTCGTTTCTCGGACACCGTGATACCCTCATTGGTGGAATTGGAACCGGGCCATAAGGTACGTTGCCATGTTTAAGACCACTCGCCCCCTGATCCTGGCCGCTTCGCTGGCGCTCATCGGGATGCTGCCCGCCACGGCAGAGACAATCCCCACACCTCAGGAAAGCGCGTTCTGGAACTCGGAAGTAGAAGCGGGCAATCTGCCGCCCGTTCAAGAGCGCCTGCCCAAGGACCCGCTGGTAGTCGATCTGGAAGCAAAGGGCCGCGAGTTCGGCAAACAGGGCGGCACCCTGCGCACCATGATCACGCGGTCCAAAGATATCCGCCAGATGGTTGTCTATGGCTATGCCCGGCTGGTCGGTTTTGACCAGAACTATGAGATTATCCCCGATTTGCTGGCGTCGTTTGAAAACGAAGACGGCCGCAAGTTCACCCTGAAACTGCGCGAAGGGCACAAATGGTCAGACGGTTCTCCGTTTACGTCGGAAGATTTCCGCTATTGGTGGGAAGACGTTGCCAACAACAAATTGCTCAGCCCGTCAGGCCCGCCGGATTTTCTGATTGTCGAAGGCAAATCACCCACCGTTACCTTCCCGGATGAAACCACGGTGATTTTCGAATGGGAGGACCCTAACCCGGGTTTTCTACAATCGCTGGCTCAGGCACGACCGCCCTTTATCTATCGCCCAGCAGCTTTCCTGAAACGATATCACGAGAAATATGCCGACCCCGAGGAACTTGCCTTTCTGGTCGACGATGCCCGAGTCAAAAGCTGGGCCGCGCTGCACAACAAGCTCGACAACCTGTACAAGTTCGACAATCACGAATTGCCCACGTTGCAACCCTGGCTGAATGCAAGTTCCGGCAAGAAAATCCGCCACAATTTCGTACGTAACCCCTATTACCACCGCATCGACAGCAAAGGGGTTCAACTTCCCTATATCGATGTGGTCGAGATGGAGATCGTTGCCCCCGGTCTGGTCGCTGCCAAAACCAATGCAGGGGAAAGCGACCTGCAAGGCCGGGGTCTGGATTTCCGCGACGCTTCGATCCTGAAAAAAGGCGAGGCGAAAGGCGGCTACAAGACATTGCTATGGAAAACCGGCGTTGCGTCGCAAATCGCGATTTATCCGAACCTCAATTTCGAGGATGACGTCTGGCGCGATGTGTTGCGTGACGTCCGTGTGCGGCGCGCCCTGTCCCTTGCCATCGACCGCGAGACAATCAACCAGGCTTTGTATTTCAAGCTTGCGCATCCCGGCGCAATGTCGGTTCTGCCTGCCTCGCCCTTTTATGATGAGAAGAATGCCACCGCATGGGCCGGTTACGATGTCGGCCAGGCCAATGCGTTGTTGGATGAGGTCGGCCTGACCCAGCGCGACAAGAACGGTATTCGCCTGCTACCGGACGGGCGCCCTCTGGAGCTGGTGATCGAAACCGCTGGCGAGCGGCAAGAGGTTGAAAACGCCCTTCAGATCGTTACTGACACCTGGCGCGAGATCGGGGTCAAGCTGGTCATGCGCCCATTGGATCGCGATATCCTGCGCAACCGGGTGTTTGCCGGCAACTCGATGGCATCGGTCTGGTATGGATGGGATGACGGTATCCCGCAGGCGCACACGTCCCCGGCGTACCTGGCACCAACCGATCAGGTCTTCTTGGCCTGGCCAAAATGGGGCCAGTTTTATCAGACAGGTGGTGAAGCCGGGGAAGCCCCCGACATGCCCGAGGCAGAACGCCTGATGCAACTGGCCCATGATTGGGAGGTAGCAACTACCGATGACGAACGCAAAGAAGTCTGGACTGAGATGCTGAGAATCCACGCCGACCAGCTTTTTGCGATCGGTATCCTGAACGGAGCACCCCAACCGATTGTCGTGTCGAACCGTCTGCGCAACGTGCCGGAACAGGCCATGTGGGCATGGGAGCCCGGTGCGCATTTCGGCGTTCACCGCCCGGACGAGTTCTTTTTCGCCGACTAAGCAGGAGCAGCTAAATGGTCATGCTGCGCTATGCGGTGTATCGCTTTTTTACGATGCTGCTGACATTGTTGGTGGTCTCGGTTCTGATTTTCATAATCATCAACCTGCCGCCCGGTGATTACCTGAGCAACCAGATTGCCGAGCTTCAGGCCTCGGGCCAGTCAGCGGGCGTCGCCAAGGCCGAGTTTCTGCGCGCCGAGTACGCTCTGGATCGCCCTATGTGGGAACAGTACCTGATCTGGATTGGCTTCTGGCCGGGACCGCACGGATTTTCAGGTCTGATCCAAGGCAATTACGGTTGGTCCTTTGAGTTCGACCGGCCTGTATCGGAGATCGTGGGCGACACGCTTTGGTTGACGGTTGTCGTCAACCTGGCCGCGATCCTGTTTGTATATGCCGTCGCCCTTCCCTTAGGTGTTATTGCTGCGGCGCGATCACGGACATGGATTGATTATACCTCGGCCTTTGTGGGTTATCTGGGGCTGGCGACCCCCAACTTTTTGCTGGCCCTGATCCTGTTCTACTACGGGCATCGGTATTTCAACCTGCCTATCGGCGGCCTGATGGACCCGCAATTCGAAGGTCAGCCGCTGAGTTGGGACAAGATAAAATCCATTCTCATCCACCTGATCGTTCCGACTTTTGTTATCGGAACCTCGGGCGCATCGGCGATGATGCAGCGCCTGCGGGCAAATATGCTCGATGAACTGGGGAAGCCCTATGTGGAAACGGCCATTGCCAAAGGTATGGCCCCATCGCGGATGCTGACGAAATATCCGTTGCGCGTGGCATTCAACCCGTTCGTTGCGGATATCGGTAACCTTCTGCCGTCAATGGTATCAGGATCGGTCCTGGTGTCAGTTGTTCTGGGCTTGCAAACCATCGGGCCGACTTTGCTGACAGCACTGAAAACGCAAGACCAATTCCTGTCCGCGTTTATCCTGATGTTTGTCGCGCTATTGACGCTTATCGGCACGATGATCTCGGATATTCTGCTGGTCATGCTGGATCCCCGCATACGGTATGAGGGGCGCGAAGCATGACCGATACTCCTGACAACCGCTACGTCGATGACGCGCCCTTTGATCCGCAGGCGTCGATACAGCAACTGGAACGCGCCGATCTGGATGCCCCCAACTGGGTGTTGGTCTGGCGCAAGTTCCGCACGCATAAGCTGGGCCTGATCTCAGGCATTTTCCTGCTTATGTGCTACCTGATGCTGCCCTTTGCAGGTTTCATCGCGCCTTATGGCCCGAATGACCGGAACGGAGAGCATCTGTATGCGCCACCGCAATCGGTGAACTGGTTTTACGACGGCGCTTTTATCGGCCCCCATGTTTTTCCAATCGTCGCCGAGGCGGATCTGGAAACCTTCCAATGGAAGTTCGTCCCAGACACTGACGACCCGCGCCCGATCCGGTTCTTTTGTGAAGGGTCCGAATATCGACTTGCGGGTCTTATCAAGACAGACAGGCATCTTTTCTGCGCGCCGGATGGTGCCACCTTGTTCCTTTGGGGGTCCGACAGGCTGGGTCGCGATATCTTCAGCCGCATCCTCTATGGGGCGCAGCTGTCGCTGACCGTGGGGCTGATCGGTATTTCGGTATCATTCTTTCTGGGTATCCTGTTCGGTTCGATGGCCGGCTATTTCGGTGGCCGCATCGACTGGGTCATCAACCGGGTCATCGAAATTCTGCGTTCGCTGCCGGAATTGCCGCTGTGGCTGGCACTGTCTGCCGCCGTGCCATCGAACTGGAGCCCGGTTGCCGTATTCTTCATCATTTCGATCATCCTCGGCATCCTCGACTGGCCAGGACTGGCGCGTTCAGTTCGTGCAAAGTTCCTGTCACTACGCGAGGAAGAATACGTTCGTGCGGCAGAAATGATGGGTGCAAGCTCGGGCCGGGTGATCCGTAAGCACTTGTTGCCGAATTTCATGTCTCATTTGATTGCATCAGCCACCCTGTCGATCCCGGCAATGATACTTGGGGAAACGGCGCTTAGCTTTCTTGGCCTGGGCCTTCGTGCACCAGCGGTCAGTTGGGGTGTGATGCTGAATGACGCGCAAAACCTCGCATCGATTGAGATCTACCCCTGGACGGCAATCCCGATGCTTCCGATCATCGTGATCGTACTGGCTTTCAACTTTCTGGGTGACGGGTTGCGCGACAGCCTTGACCCTTATCAGCAATGAGCCTTCTTGCCACCCTTCCCGCCGTCGACCGATATCGCAAGGTCGGCACAGGCGCTCTGCCAAGTGCTTTTGCCGTCTCCGAACTGGCGACAGCCAGCTTTGCAGCCGTTGGGCAAGAGATGGCCCGCTTTATGCAGGCGCTGAACCTGACCCAGAAAGCACCCGAGATCGCCATCGACCACCGGCTGGCATCGTTGTGGTTCGGCTATTCCTTCAAGCCCGATGGCTGGGAAATGCCAAACCTTTGGGATGCGGTCGCGGGGGACTACAGGGCCTCAGATGGCTGGATTAGGCTGCACACCAACCTTCCGCGCCATCGCGCAGCAGCGATGAAGGTTCTCGGCACCCCGCCAGAGCGTGAAGCTGTGGCAAAAACCGTCAGAACCCGGGCCATATCCGATTTGGAAACCGATATTGTGGCCGAAGGCGGCGTGGCCGCTGCCATGCGCAGCCGGACCGAGTGGCTTGAACATCCGCAGGGCCGCGCTGTATCGCGCGACCCGTTGATTGGCTGGCAAGGCCCCCGGTACGTCAAGCTGCGCGAGAGACCGCAGGCAACTCCTGCAAGACCTCTTGCCGGGCTGCGGGTTCTTGACCTTACACGCGTTCTGGCAGGTCCGGTATCCACCCGCACATTGGCCGGTTTCGGGGCCGAGGTTCTGCGGATCGATCCGCCCGGTTGGGACGAACCCGGTGTGATCCCCGACATTTCACTTGGAAAACACTGCGCCTATCTCGATCTGAAATCGACCAATGGCATGGAACGGCTGCAAGAACTTCTGCCCCAAGCGGATGTGTTCGTACACGGGTACCGGCCCGGCGCTTTGGATGCGCTTGGCCTGACGCGCGCCAAGCGCGATGAACTGGCTCCGAACAGGGTCGAGGTGACGCTGAATGCCTATGGCTGGCAAGGCCCCTGGTCGACCCGGCGCGGGTTTGACAGCCTTGTCCAGATGAGCGCAGGAATTGCGCATGCGGGCATGGGATGGGCTGACGCAGACAAACCGACGCCGTTGCCGGTTCAGGCTTTGGACCACGCGACCGGCTATCTGATGGCCGCCGCCGTCCTTTCCGCATTGGCCGAAGCCGCGTCGGGCAATTCCATCATGCATGCGCATCTGTCCCTTGCCCGCACCGCCGAGCTATTGGCGGTTCTCGGCAAAGACAACGTCGAGGCAGAGACCATTACTCCGACGCCCACGGATTACTCCCCTGCGACAGAAGCTTCGGGCTGGGGACCGGGGCACCGCCTGAGACCAGCCCTCAGTCTCGGTGACGCTGTGCTGCAATGGGATTTGCCCGCTTCGAAACTGGGCACATCCGAACCGGTCTGGCCCTTCACTTCCAACTGACCCAACCGCCGCGCGAAACGCGCGGTCGGACCTCACGCTGTCGGTGGCACCTCATCCGAGGCGCAATTCAGAGCGGCGGAAGGCCTTGCTAACGGTCGTCGCCGCCCGGTCCGATATCGTCCAGATAATCCTCGTCAATCGCAGTCTGAACAGCCCCCGCTACGGCTTCACGCTGTTTTGGTGTCAGGTCTTCCGCCTCTTTCCCATCTGCTAATCTTACAGTGACTTCGCGATGTGCAAACTTGATCCCTTCGCGCGCGAACAACTCGCGTATGTCCTGATAGACCTTTTTGCGAACCAGCCACTGATCGCCCGGTTTCGTCATGAACTTGACCCGGATGATCATCGCCGAATCTTGCATCTCGATCACGCCCTGCGACTTCAGCGGCTGGATGAAATTGTCTCCGATTACAGGATCGGTCAACAACTCCTGTCCCAGTTTCTTGATCAGTTTGCGGACCTTCTCGACATCGGTGTCATAGGTCACGCGCAGCGGCAGCTTCATGATTACCCAATCGCGCGAGTAGTTGGTCAGCACTTTGATCTCGCCAAAGGGAATGGTGTTCAGCGCACCCAGATGGTGGCGCAGTTGCATGGACCTGACCGAGATTTTCTCGACCGTGCCTTTCACATCCCCAATGTCGATGTATTCTCCTTTCCGGAACGCATCATCCAACAAGAAGAATGCGCCGGAAAAAATGTCGCGCACCAGCGTTTGCGACCCGAATCCCACGGCCAGACCAACCACACCGGCACCCGCAAACAGCGGGCTGACATTGATACCCAGTTCCATCAGGACTATCAGAACGATTGTAACCACTACAACGGCCAGAATTGCGCCCCGGAAAAGCGGCAACAACGTTGCCAGACGGCTTTGCCCGCCTTCGCCACCTTCGTCGCCCAGTTCAACCTCGGTGCCATCGTCGGATTCTTCAGCGATTTTGCTGTCGATCCAAATCCGAAAGAAGTGAAACAGGATGTACCCGATGAACAGGACAACCATCACATCCAGCGCACGTTCAACCGGCAGATCCTCGCTCCAGTCTGCGTTCGGATACCATATCACGACAAGCGCATAAGCCCCGAGCACGAAAGCCAGAATTCCGGCTACCCGGCGGGCCAGGTCTTCATAAGTCAGAAGATGCTGCTTCGGTTGTTCGGGCTCGGGTATATCCGTCGTCCCGACGCCTTCTTCCGCTGCGGCGGCTTCCCCGTTTATTTCGCTAATCATGCGCGAGCGGTCAAAATACCGCTCCAGCAGATAGTTCATTGCACCATAGGCCACGACCACGGACATGAAGATCAGATAGCTGCTTGCAATCAGCGGCAGCGGCGTCGGATGCTCCAGCGCCAGATCAACAGCCAGACGGAACCAGCTGAACACGACATAGATGATCAACGCCGGTGCCCAGCCGAAAGACACAAACCGCAACAGCCATGACACCTGTTCGGATGCCCGCCCACCCCGGATCGCGTTCGAGATTGCACGGGCGTTGAACAGGATCATCAGTATGTTGCCCAGCGCGCCCAGCATTGTCAGACCGCCATACACCATGGCGTAGACGTTGTAGTTCAGTCCAAAATCCGCGACCCAGGTAGAAAACAGAACGACCGAAATGTCATAGGTCGCCAGCACGGACGCCCAAATATACAGCCTGCGCGCATTCTTGTCCGAAAAGGGCGGTAATCGATATTGGCTCAGATAAGGTGACAGGACCATGCGCCAGAGGTCCGACACCGTGCGCGACAGGAAAAAGGCCGTAAAGATTGCCGTGATCGTGAACTGGACCGAGATATCCTCGGCCTCGCCAAAGATCAGATACCCGACGATCAAAGCCATGATCATGGCAAAGACCGTGGCTCCAATCCCCATCAGGAACCGGAACAGCAGGAACGGCATCTTTTCCCGATACCCCTGTGGTTCGTCCTTGATCCGCGCCACCACCCAGCGGCGCGCGAACCGCTTCCCGTATATCTCGATCGACAGCCACCGCCCAAGTAACAGGAACAGGATGTTCCAACCCAACACCTCGACATAGGTCTGAATTCGGCCATCCGGGCTGGTCTGGCGCAGGATGTATTGTACTTCAAAAATAGAATAGGGCAGCGCCTCGAGCCTCGATTGCATCGACTCACGGAACTTCGAGAACCGCTCTTGCGCCTTCATCAGTTGCGAACCGTCACCCATCGGGTTGCTCGAA
Source organism: Ruegeria sp. AF7 (assembly GCF_056541885.1). Taxonomy (NCBI): domain Bacteria; kingdom Pseudomonadati; phylum Pseudomonadota; class Alphaproteobacteria; order Rhodobacterales; family Roseobacteraceae; genus Ruegeria; species Ruegeria sp. AF7. The sequence continues at coordinate 118,970 of NZ_JBQFYX010000007.1, forward strand.
TCGCTGTCTGCGCCCCCCGAACCTGCATCCTTTCCGCCTGCCGTTGTCACAACCTGACCGGCACTGTCGATGACAATGACACTTGCGCCCGCATTGCTGGCCGCGCGGATTGCAGCGGCCAGATCACTTTCCTTGTCGGCCTCGGACGAACTGCCCGACCCTGAAGGATATCCGGGAATCAAGGATGACTGCGCCAATGCACCAGTGGAAATGCTCAGGAAAATGGCCCAAAACGCCAAAAAAAATGCGGCCAGAAAGTTATTTCGCATTGGGTCGTGCATCCAGTTTTTGCCGATATTGGTCAGATTACAGAAGCGTTTCAAGCAGTTCAAATACTCGCATCGAACCGTCTCAATATCGTGTTTGGACGTGTTCTTGGCGCACTCTGATGAGCGCAGGTGTTTTCAATCTTTCAATAATTGAATATGACCAAGCAAAGGTTTCTGGTCGGCCTCGATTGTCTTCATCGTTCTCATTAGGCGATCTTGTCTGGCGGTGGTGCGATATGTCGCGAAACAGTCAATACGCTGTTGCCAAATCGCAATGCTTGAAACATTTGCAAGTGCGCAAATCCGCCTTTGGCAAGCGTGGGATTGAAATATACAGTAACGCTTGCGAACGCGCGGATTTCGCTCTGGGATCAAGAAGACGGGCAACACTATGAGCCTTGGCACAACCAATTCTAAACCGGACCGCGCGCCGCGTATCCTGTTTTACAGCCACGACACGTTCGGTCTGGGGCATTTGCGCCGGTCCCGCGCCTTGGCTGCGGCAATCACGCAGGCGGACCCAAGCGCCTCGGCGCTGATCCTGACGGGTTCGCCCGTGGCAGGCCGTTTTACCTTTCCCCGCCGCGTTGACCATGTGCGCCTGCCCGGCGTGACCAAGCGCGCGGACGGATCGTATGCCGCGCGTACAATCGGAATGGGTATCGACGAAGTAACCGAATTGCGCGCGGGATTGATCCAGACTGCGGTTCAGCAATTCGACCCCGACGTGTTGGTCGTCGACAAGGAACCGACAGGGTTCCGGGGTGAGCTGGTGCCGACACTGAAATACCTTGAACGCCATTGCGGAACGAAACTGGTTCTGGGTCTGCGTGATGTGCTGGACGAACCCGAAGTACTGGCTGCCGAGTGGGCGCGCAAAGAAGCCATCGAAGCGACCGAGCGGTTCTATCATGAGATTTGGGTTTATGGATCGCAGTCGATCTATGACCCGACGCAAGGCTTGCCGCTAAGCGCGTCAGCGCGATCCCGCATTCACTGGACGGGATATCTGCGCCGCGATCTCGGCCCGGTCGGGGAACCGCCTCAGCAACCCTATATCCTGATCACACCCGGCGGCGGGGGCGATGGCAAGGCGTTGGTCAACCTCGTCTTGTCCGCCTACGAGAAAGACCCAGACCTGTCGCCGCGTGCCGTGCTGGTCTATGGCCCATTCCTGTCGGGTGAATTGAGGAATGAATTCGAAGCACGGGTTGCCGCATTGAATGGTCGTGTAACCGCGGTTGGATTTGAATCGCAGATCGAAACGCTGTTTGCCGGGGCCGAAGGCGTGGTCTGCATGGGCGGCTACAACACGTTTTGCGAGGTCCTGTCCTTTGACAAACGGGCCGTCATCGTTCCACGCACCACACCCCGTCTGGAACAATGGATACGGGCCTCACGCGCAGAAGAGCTGGGGCTGGTCAAGATGCTGGACGAACAACGCGACAGCCTGACACCCGACGCAATGATCCGTGCCATCCGCAACCTGCCGCACCAATCAGTGCCGTCGCAGGCCATCCAAAGCGGATTGCTGGATGGTTTGGACTATGTCACCGACCGCATTGACAGCCTGCTGACACGGGAACAGAAACGAGCCACTGGATGAACTCGGCCTCTCCCAATCTGGCGGTTGTGGTCAAAGGCTGGCCGCGACTGTCCGAAACATTTATCGCGCAGGAACTTGTTGCCTTGCAGAAAGCCGGGCACCGATTTGACATCTGGTCTCTGCGCCATCCAACCGACACCAAACGTCACCCTTTGCACGACCGTTTCTCGGGGCAGGTTCGCTATCTGCCAGAATACCTGCATGAAGAGCCACAGCGGGTGTGGGCGGCCCGCGCTGCCGCCCAAGTCCTGCCCGGCTATGCCGAAGCCAACAAGATCTGGCGGCACGACCTGCGCCGCGACCCGACGCCGAACCGCATCCGCCGGTTCGGGCAAGCATGTGTTCTGGCCGCCGAGTTACCCGCCCAGACGCAGGGGCTCTATGCCCATTTCATGCACACCCCCTCGTCGGTCGCCCGATATGCGGCCATCATGCGCGGTCTGCCATGGAGCTTTTCTGCCCATGCCAAGGATATCTGGACCTCACCGGATTGGGAAAAGCGTGAAAAGCTGCAGGCCGCAACATATGGGGCCGCTTTCGGGGCCACCTGCACGGCAATCGGCGCGGAACACCTGCGCAGCCTCGCTGATGACCCCAACCGGGTGGACCTTATCTATCACGGTCTGGACCTGTCGCGCTTCCCCGAACCGCCAAAGCGCGGGACACGTGCCGCTGGTGACCCGTTTCACATGATTTCCGTTGGACGACTGGTCGAAAAGAAGGGCTTTGACCGCCTTATTGCGGCCTTCACGCTGCTGCCGGAGAACCTGAACTGGCATTGGTCTCACATTGGCGGCGGGGGCCTTGGTGACACCCTGCGCGCGCAGGCGCGCGCTGCTGGTATCACGGACCGCATCACCTGGAGGGGAGCGTGCGATCAGCCCGAGGTGATCGATGCCATGCGCAGGGCCGACCTGTTTGTCTTGCCCAGCCGGATTGCTGCGGACGGGGACCGGGACGGATTGCCGAACGTGTTGATGGAGGCCGCATCCCAGCTGTTGCCGATCCTGTCGACCCCGGTTTCGGCCATCCCGGAATTCATCCAATCCGGAACGCATGGCGTGTTGTCTGATGACGACCCGGCTGCATTGGCTTCAGCCATTTCAGCTTTGGCCGCTGATCCGGAAACGGCTGCAACTATGGCACGTGCAGCCTATGACCGCCTGATAGCAGATTTTCGAATGGACCCCGGTATTGCACGGCTGTCGGCCCGGCTGAAAACCCTGAGCATGGAAGACGCGTAATGGCGCGGGTTGCGTTTTATGCGCCAATGAAATCTCCCGGCAGCCAGAAACCCTCGGGCGATCGCGAAATGGCGCGAAACCTGATGCTGGCCTTGGCGGCGCAGGGGAATAAGGTCGAACTGGCTTCGGACCTACGCGTCTACGACAAGAACGGGGACCGGGACCTACAGAGAACCCTTGTTCGCGCGGCTAAGAATGAAGCACAGCGGCTGAGCGCCGAATTGCCCTTTGATACAGATCTGTGGGTGACTTATCACAATTACTACAAAGCACCCGACCTGCTGGGCCCCAAGGTCTGCCAGGCGCGCGGCATCCCGTATGTGCAACTGGAAAGCACGCGTGCATCAAGCAGGCTGAACGGGCCGTGGGCCGATTTCGCCCAAGCAGCGCATCAGGCGTGTGATGCAGCGGATATCATTTTCTACCACACAGCCAATGACCTGATTACGTTGGAACGGGACCGTTTTGGCAAGCAGGCACTGGTTGAATTGCCGCCATTTCTGCCTGAAGCCGTGTTGCCTGTGGCAACGACCGGGGACGGCCCCATGCTGACTGTCGGAATGATGCGGCATGGGGACAAGCTGGCGTCCTACCGGATTTTGGCCGAAGCCCTTTCGCACCTGACATGTGACTGGAACCTGAACATCGCGGGGGACGGTCCGGCGCGGCCGGATGTTGAAGCGTTGATGGTGCCGTTCGGAAGCCGGGTGCACTTTCTGGGCCAGCTCGACCGGGCGGCCTTGCAGAAAATCTACCAACACGCATCCCTGCTTGTCTGGCCGGGCGTGAACGAAGCCTATGGGATGGTCTATCTCGAGGCGCAGGCGACAGGCCTGCCCGTGATCGCACAGGACCGCCCCGGCGTTCGGGATGTGCTGGCACCTGCGGTTTACCCATCGGTTGATGCTGGGGCCAAAGGGCTTGCTGATCACATGCAAAACCTGCTGGAGGATACCGCGCAGCGCCACGCGCTTGGGGCGAATGCGCGCAGCTATGTGGCCCGGCGTCATCTTATGCCTCAGGCGACCGAGCGGTTGTGGGCGCATCTTCGGCCCTTGTTGAAGGATGTATCATGACCCGTCTTGCACTGCTTCGCCACGGGCATACCCACTGGAACCGCGCAGGGCGCATTCAGGGGCGCAGTGATATTCCGCTGGATGAGGACGCGCGGTCTGAACTGGCCGGGTATCGCTTGCCTGACCCATGGGCCGCCGCTGATATCTGGTCCAGCCCCTTGCTGCGCGCCAGCGAAACAGCGCGGATCGTGTCTGGGCGCACCGCGAGAACCTCGGACGCGCTGATTGAAATGAATTGGGGCGACTGGGAAGGACTTCGAGGCATCGACCTGATCGCCGATGAAACCAGCGGGTATCGCCATATTGAAGACTGGAGTTGGGATTTTCGCCCGCCTGATGGTGAAAGCCCTGCCGAGGTCTGGACGAGGTTGCGCCCCTGGATGTCCGGGTTGCGGCAGGACACGGTCGCGGTCTGCCACATTGGCATCATGCGGGTCATTCTCGCCCAGGCGTGGGGTTGGGATTTTGATGGCCCCGCCCCCTTCAAGATCAAGCGCAATCGGCTGTATATCGTTGATATGGACACAATGACCGCAGACCCGGACCCCGTTCACCTGATCAAACATGGGCCGCTGCCATGAAGGTAATGATCGTTGTCACGCACCTTTTGGGAACAGGGCATCTGAGCCGGGCTCTGACGTTGGGGCGGACGTTCCGGGATGACGGCCACCAAGTCATGGTCGTTTCGGGAGGGATGCCTGCGCCTCAACTGGACAGCAGCGGGCTGACCCTGTTCGGATTGCCACCGCTCAGATCGGATGGAACCAATTTCACCCGGCTTCTGACTGAAAGCGGTGCCGAGGCTGACGCGGATTATCGGCGCGCACGTGTGACATCCATGGTGCAGGCGGTAATCAGCTTTCAGCCGCAAGTCCTGATAACCGAGCTTTTCCCCTTTGGCCGCCGGTCGCTGGCAGCGGAATTCGACGCGGCCCTGAATGCGGCACGGGCCCTGCCTCAGCCTCCGATCATCCTGGGATCGATCCGCGATATTCTGGCCCCACCTTCCAAACCTGCCAAGGCCCAGCGTACAGAAGATATCGTCACCCGCTTTTATGACGGCATTCTTGTTCACTCGACCGAAAGTGTCACACCGCTTTCGGTCAGTTGGCCGGTGTCGGACCGATTGGCTGAACGGTTGCATTATACCGGCTTTGTGGCACCGGAGCTGCCTCAACCGCATCCGCAGTCGGTTGGACAGGGCGAAATCCTTGTCAGTGCAGGCGGTGGTTCTGTGGGCCAACCGATCTTTCGCGCGGCCATCGAGGCCGCCCGCCAGATGCCCAACAGGTGCTGGCGCCTGCTGGTCGGCGGGACGGATGCCAAGGCGAGAATAGACGAGCTGTCCCAAATGGCTGATGGAACCTCGGCAATTCTGGAACCCGTGCGCCCGGATTTTCGCCAGATGCTGCCCCATGCGGCTGCATCGGTCAGCATGTGCGGCTACAACACCGCCATGGATATTCTGCAAAGCGGAACACCCGCTGTTTTTGTCCCGTTCGATGATGGCAAAGAGGTTGAACAGGGGCTGCGTGGGCAAAGCCTGTCGAGTTTGCCAGCCATCGAGGTGCTTCTCAGCCGAACCCTGAGCGGGCAGGCGTTGGCGCAGGCCGTAGAGCGCGTCATTTCAGATGGACCCCGAGCACAGCAGGATTTCGGATTTGATGGCGCGGCCCAAACCGTAGAGATCGCCAAGAACCTGCTGGAGCGGCGTACATGAACCCGGACTGGTACCCACTTGAGGTCGAACTGACCCATTGGCATGCAGCGAGCCTGTCGTTGCCGCTGTGGTGGCGAGACGATGACGCGATCGCTCCGACATCGCAGTTAGACCACCTGTCCGATCTGGCCGCACAGTTGGGCCTGCCGGTACATCTGGCCGTCATTCCCCACGCGGCAACCCCTGCGCTGGCTAACTATGTTGCGCGCGGCGAAACTCTCATCCCTGTGGTTCACGGGTGGTCCCACAAGAACCATGCGCCCGCCAGTGAGAAGAAAGCCGAGTTTCGCCTCAACCGTCCGTTGGACGAGGTTGTTGCCGATGCCGCGGCAGGACTGTCACGCCTTGACGCCTTGTTCGGCAACACCCTGCGGCCGATGTTTGTCCCTCCGTGGAACCGCATTGCACCAGAAGTCATCGAACATCTTCCATCGCTGGGATACCGCATTCTTTCCACGGCAACGCCCCGCAGAACGAAAATGGCGGCTGCGGGGCTTGAGCAGGTCAACACACATCTTGACCCGATTGACTGGCGGGGTTCACGCGGTCTGATCTCTCCGGACCGCCTGGTCGCTCAGACAGTTAACCTCCTGCGGGACAGGCGCGAAGGCCGCGCAGACAACGCCGAGCCGTTTGGAGTATTGACCCATCACCTGGTCCATGATCAGGACATATGGGCCTTTACCGAGGCGTTGTTGAAACATCTGCTGGACGGTCCTGCCACACTCTGGGTCGCACCGAAGAACGAATAAGGACATCGTCATGAGCCGACTGGATTCCATGCTTCGCCGACTGACGGCCCAACGTGACGGGCTGAACTGGGCAGCCGAACAGATCAGTGACCAAACTGGCGATGTGCTGGATATGGGGCTGGGCAATGGCCGCACCTATGACCACCTGCGAGAGATCCTGCCGAACCGACGGATCTGGGTGATGGATCGTGTGCTGCAATGCCATCCTGACAGCACCCCACCAGCCGAAGATTTCCTGCAAGGCGAAGCTGAACCCATGCTGCGGAAACTGATGGCCGAGGGGCACAAGATCGCGTTGGCGCATTATGATTTCGGACGTGGCATCAAACACGAAGATGTGGCCGAGGCCGCACGCCTCAGCCCGTTGATCGCGCAGGTCATGCAGCCCGGAGGGTTGTTGATATCCGGCCAGCCCCTTGTCGGCTTCAACCAGATCAAAGGGCCCGAGACGATCGCACCGGACCGTTACCTGTTCTATACGGCCTGATTACGCCACGCGGCGACCTCGCGCCCAAACCGAGTTGAGGGCTGGCACACCTGCGCGCATCCGGAAACGGATAACATCGGCGCGGGCATTGGCGCGCAACTCGCCACGATCCTCAAGCCCGGCGGCCTGCGCCGGGGCTAATGTGACGGTCTTCATTCCACGCGCCATATCGCCCCACATTTCACCCAGCATGACCGCAGACAATAACAAGGCCGACGGCACGTAATCCGAGGACATTACGTCCAGATGCCCAAGCTCGGCCAATTCGCTGGCCGCAACATTACCGGAATGAGAGCCTCCGCGAACAACGTTTGGCGCGCCCATCATGACCTTGATACCGTGATCATGACACGCTCGCGCAGCTTCCACCGTTGTGGGGAACTCAGCCAGCCGAATGCCGTGACCTGCCGAGATCTTCACCTGATCTTCGGTCGTATCGTCATGACTGGCAAGCACGGCCCCAAATCGGCGCGCGGCCTTGACGGTTTCGACCTCGTGCACATCACCGTTGCGATCCCGTAGGCTTTTCAGCTGAGCCACATGCTGAAAGAACGTATCATCGTCCATGGCATATTTGCCCTTCAGATAGGATTGCAGCTTGCCCATGTCGCGAAACTGACGCTGGCCGGGGGTGTGATCCATGATGGACACAAGGCCAACCCTGTCCTCGGGTCCAAACTCGTCCAGTTCTTCGATCAGTGTCTCGGAACACACCTCTGCCCGCAAATGCAGGAAATGGCTGATCTTAAGCGCATCCTGCTCGCGCAGATCCCACAACTCCCGCGACAGGCCGCGGGCATATTTTCCGTACCGTCCTGCACCGGAGGGGATTGAACCTACCCGCATCGCATCGAACACACTTGTGATCCCCACGCTGGCCAGTTCCGCGTCATGGGCCAGAATGGCGGCGGCATGGGGCCAATGCACATTGGGGCGCGGCTGAATATGGCGTTCAAGATTATCCGTGTGCAACTCGACAAGACCGGGGCTGACATAGTCGCCTTCGCAATCTATCGCACCAGCGGGAACTGCACGCCCGGTGTCGATTTCGATGATAGTGTCACCTGCTATTCGAACACAACCGATCACGGTTTCATTCGGCAACACAAGCGTGGCATTGGCAAGGATCAAGTCTTCTGTCATCTGAACTTTACGCAATCTGAGGTATTGGAAGGCCACTTAATAGGAGGCCAATGTGACATTCACGCGATACGCGATCTATTTTGCGCCACCCGCCGGGGTGGCCTGGACGGAATTTGCAACCAGCTGGCTGGGCTGGGACATGGCAAAGGGAACGCAGGTCGCGCATCCGATCATGGGTGGCATCGACATAGCGACCATCACTGAGGTGCCGCGCAAATACGGGCTGCACGCGACCCTGAAACCGCCGTTCCGGTTGCGCGACGGCCTGACCTTTGACGCATTGCATCAGGCGTGCATTGCGCTGGCTGCAACTCGGCAGCCCATCACACTCGACGGTCTGGAAATTACCCGTCTTGGACGTTTTCTGGCCCTGTGCCCGCTGGGTGAAACGCAGGCGCTGAATGCGTTGGCCGCGGCCTGTGTTCGCGATCTCGACCGGTTTCGCGCACCTGCCACTCAGGCCGAACTGACGCGCCGCCGCGCCGCGGGACTGACCCCCGAGCAGGACGCTAATCTGACCCAATGGGGCTATCCCTACGTGCTGGACGCGTTTCGATTTCACATCACGCTCAGCGGTAAACTGGACAAACCAACCCTCAGGGCAACCCAAGAAGCACTGCACACCCATCTGAGCCCCTTGCTGCCGCAACCTTTCCAGATCACTGATCTTGCCCTGATGGGCGAGGCGGAAGAAGGGCGGTTTCACCTGATCCATCGCTACGCGCTTTCCGGTTGAAGGCGGCGCAGGATTTCGGCAACCGTGTCTTCCAGCGCGCCGGAATTGTCAATTTGGATGACCCGGTTCAGACCATCCGGCAACGCCACTTTGGCGCGACACAACCGCCGCGCCTGCTCGTCTGCGCTTTCCCGTGCCCGCTCGGACAGGCGCCGCGCCAAAACCCCTGCATCTGCTGTCAGAGAGATCACAATCAGATCTCCAAACACCTTCTGCGCCTGCAAAAGAACGCTGCGGGAAAGATTGACCAGAACCGCATTCGCCCCCTGACGCTGTCGCAAAATCTCGGCTGGGATACCATAGAACAGTCCATGTGCAGGCCAGCTCAGCGCAAAAGCGCCTGCCTGTTCCATCTGCTGGAACTCTGCAACCGAAACCCGGTCAAAATCCTCGCCTTGTTCACCTGCGGGGCGGGTGATCACCCTCCGCACGCGCCGGACGCCAGGTGCCTGTGCCTCCAGCGCTTCCATGACACTGTCCTTGCCAACGCCCGAAGGGCCAACAATCGCTATGACAGGGGCAAGTGTCATGCCGCCAGTTCCGGTGTGAAGTCAGCGACATTGACTTCGCGGTCACAGACACTCTCACGTGCATCAAGGTCGTGGAATATCCCGACAATCGCCGCGCCACGCCCTTTTGCCTCTTCAATCAGCGACAACACGGTTTCGCGGTTCTGCACATCCAGACTTGCCGTCGGTTCGTCCAGCAACATCGCCGGGTAGTCATGCGCAAAGCCACGCGCAATGTTCACCCGCTGCTGTTCGCCGCCCGAAAAGGTTGTGGGGCTCAGGGTCCACAAGCGCTCAGGAATGTTCAGCCGTCTCAGTAACCCGGCTGATTTCTCCAGCGCCTCAATTCTGTCGCAACCCACGGCCAGCAAAGGCTCTGCCACAACGTCCAGCGTCGGCACACGCGGCACGACCCGCAGGAATTGACTGACATAGCCCAGCGTTTCCCGGCGGAGGGTCAAGATCTGGCGCGGCTCGGCTTTTGCCACGTCCAGACCTCCAACCAGCACCTGACCAGAGGCCGCCAGGTAGTTGCCATAAATCACGCGCATCAGCGTGGACTTGCCCGCGCCAGACGCCCCGGTCAAAGCAACGCACTCACCCGGTTCAACCCTCAACGACGCGCCTTCCATCACCGGGATAACGGCACCGCCCTGATTGTGCAGGGTAAAGCTTTTGCTCACATTGATCAGTTCAATCATTGCTTCACCTTTTCCCAAATACTCAAACCTGCAGAACGCTGGACACAAGCAGCTGCGTATAGGCGTGTTGAGGATCATCCAGCACCTGATCGGTCAGCCCGGCCTCAACCACATGACCATCCTTCATCACCATCAAGCGGTCGGCCAACAGACGCACCACAGCAAGATCATGGGTCACGATGATCGCGCTCAGCCCCATTTCACGCACCAAGCCGCGCAAGAGGTCCAGTAATCGCGCCTGAACCGAGACATCCAGCCCCCCGGTCGGTTCGTCCATGAACACCAGTCGCGGGCCAGTCACCAGATTACGGGCGATCTGCAAACGTTGCTGCATCCCGCCCGAAAACGCGGTGGGCCGGTCATCAACGCGGGCCGCCTCGATCTCGACCCGGCCCAGCCAGTCAATGGCCTTGTCTCGGATGTCACCATAGTGGCGCTCGCCCACGGCCATAAGCCGTTCACCAATATTGCCTCCGGCACTAACTGACATCCGCAGCCCGTCACGTGCATGCTGATGCACAAAGGCCCAGTCGGTACGGCTCAACATCCGGCGTTCGGGCTCAGACATGGTTACCGTGTCCACCGGCCCGTTCGCGCGCGTGTCAAAGATCACCTGCCCTGCATCGGGCACCAGATGACCGGCCAGACAATTCAGCAGGGTCGACTTGCCCGAGCCACTTTCGCCCACGATCCCCATCACCTCACCGGGGTAGAGATCAAAAGTAACATCCGCGCATCCGATCCGCGCACCATAGAGCTTTTCGATGCCCTTGACTTGCAACAGGGGGGTCATGCCGCGTTCTCCTCGGCCAGTCGGCCCATATGGCCCGCTTCGCGGCGCGACCGGCAATAATCGGTATCCGAACAAACAAACATTCGGTTGCCCGCATCATCCATGATGACTTCATCCAGATAGCTATCCTCGGCTCCGCACAGGTCACAGGGATGATCGGCCTTGGTGGCTTCGAACGGGTAATCCTCGAAATCAAGGCTCACGACCCGGGTATGTGGCGGTACCGCGTAAATGCGCTGCTCGCGCCCTGCGCCGAACAGCTGGATCGCATCCATTTCAAGCTTCGGGTTGTCGAATTTGGGGATCGGGGACGGGTCCATCACATACCGACCACACACTTTCACCGGATAGGCGTAAGCGGTCGAGATTGCCCCGTGCTGGCTGATATCCTCATACAGTTTCACATGCATCAGCCCATATTCTTCAAGGCTGTGCATCTTTCGTGTCTCGGTCTCGCGCGGTTCGAGGAAACGCAGAGGTTCCGGGATCGGCACCTGATAAACGATGATCTGATCTTCGCGCAGCTTCGCCTCGGGGATGCGATGGCGGGTCTGGATCACCGTCGCCTTCTCGGTTTCCTCGGTCGTCTCCACACCTGCGGTCTTTTCAAAGAACTTGCGGATCGACACTGCGTTGGTCGTGTCATCCGCACCCTGATCGATGACCTTGAGCGTATCCTCAGGCGTCAGCGTCGCGGCCGAGACCTGCACCCCTCCGGTGCCCCAGCCATAAGGCATCGGCATTTCACGGCTGGCAAAGGGCACCTGATACCCTGGAACAGCCAAGCCCTTCAGGATGGCCCTGCGGATCATCCGTTTAGATTGTTCGTCCAGATATGCAAAGTTGTACGCGCTCATAGCAATCCCCGCGCAGTTAAGGCTACTTCAAAGGCCTGAGGGCTGGTAAAATGTATGGCGTCCATGCCAACGGCGCGGGCTCCATCCACGTTTCTTGGGCTATCATCGACAAAGATACAGTTCTGAGGGGAAAGATCGGCCCGGTCGCACATCCGACGGAAAATCTCGGGCTGCGGTTTCAAAAGCTTTTCCTGACCTGACACTACGGTCACGCCAAAGACCTCGCCCAGTTCAGGATGCACACCAACACCAACGGGCCATGTTTCCGCTGACCAGTTGGTGATTGCATGAACCGGGGTGCCCTGTTCTTTCAAACGATGGAGTAATCGCCAAGTTCCCTCGATCTTGTGTGGGACGGTCATGGCATAGCGCTCAACATAAGAACTCAGGCGTCGCTGGTCGTCAGCATCTTCCAGTTCAGCAGCCAGATCAGCGAAATCCTCACCCCCATCGGCCCGCAGATTGCGTTCGGGGAAATCGATACGAGTGAGAAACTCTGCCACCGCCTCGCGGCTACCCATCTCATCCAGCCATGCCAAATGCGGATCCCACTGGATCAAAACGTTGCCGATATCAAAAACAACAGCCTTCATTCCGCAGCCTCCTTTGACGTGATCCGCGCGTCAGCCTCGCGGCGCAGTTTGCGGACCAGTTCAAGCTCGGACTGGAAATCCACGTAATGCGGAAGCTTGATGTGTTCGAGAAAACCGGTCGCCTGAATGTTGTCCGCGTGGCTCAGAACAAATTCTTCATCCTGCGCAGGCGCGCCCAGATAGTCTTCGCCCAGTTCTTTCCACCGCAGTGCGCGATCAACCAAGGCCATCGCGATGGCCTTTCGTTCAGACTGACCGAAGACCAGACCATAACCACGCGTGAACTGAGGCGGCTCGGTTTTTGAACCCTTGAACTGGTTCACCGTCTCACACTCGGTCAGTTCGACCTCGCCGATTTCGATGGCAAACCCCAACTCGGGGATGTCCATTTCAACCGCAACCTTACCGATCCGCAATTCACCCACAAACGCGTGGTTGCGCGCGTAACCGCGCTGGGTGGAATAGGCCATGCCCAACACGAAACCCTCATCCCCGCGAGTGAGCGATTGCAGGCGCAACGGGCGACTGGCAGGAAATTCCATCGGTTCGCGCGTCAGGTCGCCGGGGGTGTCATCACTTGCTTCTTCGTCCTGAATGAGGCCCTCGTCCTTCAGGAATTCGGTGATATGCGGCGTCGGTTCCTGCCGTGCAGAACCTTCCGGAGCATTCGGGGCATCACCATCCGCAGCCAATTTGAAATCCAGCAAACGATGCGTATAGTCGAACGTCGGTCCCAGAACCTGCCCACCCGGCGCATCCTTGAACGTGGCCGAGATCCGGCGGTCGCAGGCCATCTCACCCGTTTCGACCGGATTGGAATAGCCAAAACGCGGCAGCGTGGTGCGATAGGCGCGGATCAGAAAGATCGCCTCGATCAGATCGCCCCGCGCCTGCTTGATCGCCAGCGCAGCCAGATCGGGGTCATAAAGCGAGCCTTCCGCCATGACCCGGTTCACTGCAAGGCTCAGCTGTTCGCGAATCTGCGCAAGGCTCAGCTCCGCCACATCGGTCGCACCCCGGCGTTCTTCGGCCAACCAGGCATGGGCGTTCTCGATAGCTTTTTCACCCCCTTTGACAGCAACATACATCGCTTACGCCTCCGACGTGATCTGCGTGCTGCGTGGCAGGGCCGCAACCCTGTTGCCGCAGGTAAAGAAGAAATCGCACCCCAGAGGGTAGAGCATCGCGTTCCCCTGAAGCGCCGGAATATCCGGCAGAGACAGGCGCGCGGTCTTTTTGATGCCGGGGCCGCTCAGAACGGCACCGCTCTGCTCTAGCCGGTCGCATTCCACAATCAGGGTCGCAGAACGATCCGGGTATTCCGGCGTTCCGATGCGATAGGCGTTAAGCGGTCCCAATGCCTCCCACGTGCCAACGGCAAAATCAGCCTTTGCTGCGGATACGAGCGGGGCGCCCGTGTGGAATGTCAGCCAATTGCGGATTGCGGCGGTATCGGTGCCTCCGGCCAGGTGAACCCTGGTCTCGGGGTCGCACAGCGTCAGCAGCAGTGTACCGGCCGCCACGGACAGGGGCGCTGGAGGTTCGCCGCCCGATAGCACACGTATGTCGCCCGGGCATGCCATGACGGTCATCGCAGCGCGGAACGCATGTGCAGCATCGACAGGTGCGTTTTCAAAGCCCCCGGAAAACTGTGTTTGCGCGGCCATCAATCTTCCCCCCGAACAAGCGTGAAAAACTCAACCTTGGTGGCCGCTGCCTTGGCCGCGCGAGTGCTTTTGACCGCCTGCATTTGCTGCTGAAGCGGGTCGAGCAGCCGCGCCTGCACCTCATCCGCTGCCCCGGTCTGCATCATCGCATCAATCAATGCTGCGGCTTCGGCCTTGGGTTTCGATCTACCCTGAACATAACCGTGACCAACAGTTCCATCCTGCAACACCACAGAACAGCGCGTGACCGTCATTTCACCCAGGTTGAACGGCGCTCCGGTGCCGCCGGTGCGACCACGCACCATCACGCTCCCGACCTCGGGGCGGCGCAGCCAGTCAAAGCTCGGGCGGGTCTCAATCCCGTCCCACAAGGTCATCAGGGTGTCGTCAGGTGCACGGGCCAGCAATCCCATCCAATCCCTGCGCGCCCCGTTCGCGATTTCTGTCTGATCTGTCATCAAAGCCTCTTGGCCGGGTTGTCTATATGAACTATACAACTAGACAAATATTAACCTGCGTGTGCGCAACACGCAATCTCCAACTGTGTGAAGATTTGGTGACATGAGCAAAACGCCGATCTGGAAAAGCATTGCCCTGCGCCTGACCTCGGACATTGCCGAAGGGCGGTATCAAACCAGTGACCGCCTGCCGACCGAAGCGCAGCTGGCCGCCCAATACGGTGTCAACCGCCACACAGTGCGGCGCGCGTTGGCTGACATGTCGGAACAAGGTCTGGTTCATGCCCGGCGCGGTGCGGGCGTTTTTGTGGCGGCGCGGCCAACCGACTATCCGATTGGCAAAAGGGTTCGATATCACAAGAACGTCTCGGCCAGCGGCAAGATACCGGGAAAGAAAATCCTGGCCCTGACCACACGTGCGGCAGATGAAGCCGAGGCCGAAGCACTGGGTCTGAGCAAAGGGGACCCGGTGCATGTCTATGACGGGTTATCGCTGGCGGATGGGCAGCCCATAGCCGTTTTTCAAAGCGTCTTCCCGGCAGAACGCTTTCCAAACCTGTTACAGGCGCTGACCGAGACCCAGTCAGTAACAAAAGCCCTGCAACGCAGCGGCATCGCGGACTACACCCGCATCTCGACCCGATTGACCGCGCGCGGCGCGACAGCAACGCAAGCCCTTCACCTGCAACTGTCCGAAGGTGCTCCGGTGCTGTTTTCGATCGGTGTCAACGTGGACCCGGACGGCGCACCCGTCGAATATGGCCGAACCGTCTTTGCTGGTGAGCGTGTCACGCTGACGCTGAACGAAGAGTAAACCACAACCCCTGCCGCTCGATCTCGACCTCCTGCCGGAGGTCTCATCCCGTTGGGCATGGCGCGAAATCCGGATAAACTGCCTTTGGGCCGACGTTATCCGACAATCGGATGAACGGTCGTGCAAAAGCTCTGTGACGCTTTTTCAAACGGTTGCGCCGCACTGAACCGTGCCGTTTTCTTGTCCTTCCAATCCCGGTTCAGGGCAACAGGAACGGTTTGGGATCGGGTGTGCGCGGCCTGCGCTTTTTACCCGCCTCACCCTGAATCAGACGGCGGCGCAGCCAGCCCGAAAACCAATCCATCAACATCACCATCAGAATGATCAGGATGATGTAATAGGCCACCTCTTCCCAGTCTTTCTGCGTGATGATTGCCTGCGTAAGCAGCAAACCAATACCGCCGCCTGTGATTGCACCGATCACCGTCGCACTGCGGGTGTTGGATTCGAGGAAATACAAAAGCTGGCTCAGCAAAACGGGCGTAACCTGAGGGATAACGCCAAACCGATACCGTTGCGGGGCGTTCGCACCCGTGGACTGCACACCTTCGATCTGCTTCTGATCTACGTTTTCCAGTGCTTCCGAGAAGATTTTGCCGAATGTACCGGTGTCCGTCACCAAAATGGCAAGCGCACCGGTCAACGGGCCGGGACCAAAGGCGCGGGCCAGAACCACAGTCCAGATCAACGCATCCACGCCGCGCACAAAGTCGAATACACGCCGTGTCGCAAAGCGGATGGATCTCATCCGGTTGAAATTGCGCGTCGCAAGAAAGGCCAGTGGCAGGGCCACAATCGCCGCGCCAAACGTGCCCAGAAATGCCATCAGGATCGTCTCGAAGATGGCCCAGGCCACATCCTGATGGCGCCACATCTTGTTGGTCCAAAAATCATTAAAGATCGCACCCGCCTCGCCCGACGCCGCGAGCCCGGCCAGTTCCGGGGAGGACTTGCCGAAATAAGGGCTGTCCAGCGTGAACCAGAACAATTCCCAACCTGTGAAATAGCGAAACACCTCGGACCGGTTGCGGGTGACAGTCAAACGACCTGCGTCCGTGGTCACAGACAGCCGGTTTTTAGAGACGTTGATCCACTCCGGAACCTCGCCCTCCGGCAACTCCGCCTGTACACCGGCCGAACGCGTGGGTGTTGCGCGAATGGTGCCATAGCCGGGAATGTCATATTCCACCGTCTGCGCACCGAAACGCACGACATGGCCCTTTTCAAGGTCGATCACAGTTGTCTCGCCCAGTGCCACCCACTCCGGGGCCTGCCCTTCAGGATATGCCCCTTTGCGCTCACCCTCGATGGCGGCAGAGACTTCACCGGTGCGATTATCCCGGGCGATATGCGTTTTGTAGCTATAGCTGTCAGCCACCAGCGTCTTGCCATTTGCCCAGTTTGCGCGCCCCACAAGGCCCGACACGTCAAAAGCAAAGAAGACATAGACCAGATAAACGAAAACCAGAGCAGGCAACCCGAAATTCATCAACCTTTTGCGGTTGAACAAGCGATCTGCTTCGGCTTTGAGGTCATCAACAGTCAAATTGGTTGCGAAGGTGCTCATGCCAAAGCTCCTTTTTCCGAGCCGTGGGTCAGACGGTCGCGCAGGTAGCCTGACAGCTGGTCGACGACCACGATTGTAACGAACAGAAGAATGAAGATGGCCGCGGCTTCGTCATAACGCCCCTGCCCCCAAGACATGGCATTGCGCAACTCGTAACCCAAACCGCCCGCCCCAACAAATCCAAGAATGGCCGAGGCACGGATGTTGATCTCGAACCGCAGCAGCGCGTAGCTGACATAGTTCGGACCGACCTGCGGAATCACCCCCAGATACATCCGCTGTGACCAATTGGCACCCACGGAATGCAGCCCTTCCACCGGTTTCAGCGAGGCGTTCTCGTTCACCTCGGAAAACAGTTTGCCTAGTGCGCCAGCAGTGTGAATCGCGATGGCGATCATCGCGGGAACCGGGCCACCGCCCAGAATGAAGATCAGAACCAACGCAATTACGATCTCGGGAATGGCGCGGCAAATGTCTGATATTCGGCGAAACAGCGGGATCAATGACGGCCACAGCGCCATGCCGCGTGTCGACATCAGGGCGAAAAACGTCCCGACAATTGTGCCAACAAGCGTCGCCGCCGCCGCGATGTTGATTGTCTCGATCAGAGCCGGGAAGAACGAGAGCAGATTGGCTGGCATCTCGGCAATCTTCTCCCCCGCCTCGGACAGAACCTCTGTGGGGTAATCAAGAATACGGTGCCAGCCATCGACAAAGCTGCCGGCATTCCGGTTGTCGGCTGTGCGAAACCCTGCCGCCATCAACGACAGGAACAGAATCAGGAGGATGCCGCCATAGACCCGCTTGCGTCGTGTCATCGCTGTATAGTCGTTGCGGATCTGATCGACGGATAAGGACCCTGCAGTAAGGTCTGTCATGGAATGCTCCTGAAGGGAAAACGGGGTCCGGTACATCACCGGACCCCGATCATTGGATTTGCGGTCTTAGTTGGACTTCAGCTTGCGCGCTTCGATGATGACCTCGTAGGCCTCATGCGTAATTGGATCAAAGCTCTTGGCCTCACCCGCGGCCACCCCGTAGAAACATTCGCGGTCTTTTTCATCCAGCGTGTTCCACAATTCGGTGACCTGAGCTTTGACATCCTCGGGCAGAGCCTTGCGCAGTACAACCGGACCTTCCGGGATCGGTGCCGATTTCCAGATCTCGACCAGATCGTTCATGTCGACCAGACCAGCATCCACAGCGCGGCGCAGCGCGCCCGACTGATAGCCGTCTTCCCACTCGCCAAGACCATCAGCCCAGGTCACACCGCCATCAACGTCACCGTTGTTCACCGCGACAATTGTCTGCTCGTGACCGCCGGTGAATTTCACCTCAGCAAAATAGTCACCCGATTCCATGGTTGCTCCGGTGGCCTGGGGAATCTCGATCGACGGGATCAGATAACCCGAGGTCGAATTCGGGTCACCAAAGCCAAAAACCTTGCCCTTCATGTCACCAAGCGAGGTGATGCCGCTGTCCTTGCGTGCAAAACCAACCGAGTAGTAGCCGTAGCCGCCATCGGTGTTCACCTTAACCAGTACCGGCTCAACCGCTTCGGGGTCGCTCAGATAGGTTTTGGCATAGCCCGACGCACCCAGCCAGGCGACATCAATCGTGCCGCCCAGCAGCCCCTGAATCACTCCGTTATAGTCGGCAGGGGCAAAAAGTTTGGTCGGAACGCCCAACAGTTCTTCGGTGTATTCGCGCAGACACTCGTTTTTGCTCATCCGGTCCTGAGCGTTCTCGCCACCTAGAATGCCGATGCGGAATTCGCTGATTTCTTCGGCCATGACCGGTGCGGCCAGTGTTGTGGTTGCGACCAAGGCAGCAATCAGTTTTTTCATCTGTCTCTCTCCAGTTTGATAACCCCGGCCTCTCATCGGGCCGGGCGATGAAAGGTGTTGGGACCGCTCAGATGGTTGCCTCTGCTTCCATCAGCGCCTTTTGCGTGGCGTCGAGCGTTTCGATTTCCGTTGATGTCGCTTCTTCCGAGAAGCTGGCATCGGCACCATAGATTTCGCGGGCGACGCCCGTGGTCAGTTGCTCGGGCAGCCCATCGAACACGATGCGCCCGTCGCGCATCCCAACCACGCGGTCGCAATAGCGACGTGCTGTGTCCAGTGTGTGCAGGTTGGCGATGACAGTGCGGCCATCTTCTTCGTGGATGCGGCGCAGCGCCTGCATCACCACCTGTGCATTCATCGGGTCCAGCGAGGCAATTGGTTCATCCGCCAGAATAATCCTCGGGTCCTGCATCAGAGCCCGCGCAATCGCCACGCGCTGTTGCTGGCCGCCCGACAAGGCCTCGGCCCGTTTCGGAGCGTGTTCCGCAATCCCCAACCGGTCCAGGATGTCGATGGCACGGTGAATTTCATCCATCGGGAACAGGTTGAACATAGCGGCCAGCGTCGAATGACGGTTGAGCGTGCCATGCAGCACGTTCGAAACCACATCCATGCGCGGCACCAGGTTGAACTGTTGGAAAATCATCGCACAATCGGCCTGCCAGGCGCGTTTGTCACGGCCTTTCAGTTGGGTGATGTCCCGGCCTTCAAACAGGATTTCGCCTTCGCTGGCATCCGTCAGGCGGTTAATCATCCGCAGCAGGGTGGACTTGCCCGCGCCCGACCGTCCGATGATCCCGATCATGCATGGCTTGTCCACATCCAGCGTCGCGGCATTCACGGCAACATTGTCACCAAAGCGTTTGGTCAGTTTCTTGATACGCAGCACGTGCCACCCCCAATTCATGTTGGCGGACTGCTACAGATGCCGTTCAACGGATATGTGTCAGCGTAGTGAAAGTTTTGTAACGGCACGACACGTGCGGGGGTATCCATCGACCCGCCTCACGGGTATACGCATCCGCGACTCTTCAGCTGATACGAGGCCAATATGAGCTTTGACCGCACCATCAAGATCGCGCCGTCCATTCTGTCCGCCGACTTTGCCAATTTCGGGCAAGAAATTCAGGCCATCGAAGCGCAGGGCGCGGATTGGGTCCATGTTGACGTAATGGATGGCCATTTCGTCCCGAACCTGACCTTTGGCCCGCCAGCCGTCAAAGCGTTCCGCCCGCATGTAAAGACGGTCATGGACGTGCACCTGATGATCACGCCGGTCGATCCATACATCCAGGCCTACGCTGATGCAGGCGCCGACATTCTGACCGCGCATGTCGAGGCAGGGGCCCACACCCACCGCACGCTGCAGGCGATCCGCGCCGCGGGCATGAAGGCAGGCGTGGCCCTGAACCCGGGCACCCCGGCTGAGGCGGTCGAACATCTGCTGGACCTCACCGATCTGGTCTGCGTCATGACCGTGAACCCCGGCTTTGGCGGCCAGAAGTTCATCGACATGACTGGCAAGATCCGCAAATTGCGCCAGATGATTGGTGACCGCCCCGTGCATATCGAGATCGACGGCGGTGTTGATCCCCAGACAGCGCCCCTTGTTGCCGCAGCGGGGGCTGATGTGCTGGTGGCCGGGTCTGCCGTGTTCAAAGGCGGATCAGTTGATCGGCCCGAGGTTTACGGCGAGAATATTCGGGCCGTACGGGCCGCAGCTGAAGGCGGGTTGGGCTGATCTGCCAACTCGCGACTGCATAGTTGGCTTTATCCGCAAAACTGAATTTCGTTGAACTCTTCGGGCGGGATGCGCCCCGCCTTGACGTTCTTGTTGCGGCTTTCATTTGGATCACAGACGTGCCGGCTGAAGCCCGGCCTACGGGTAGGTCGACAGTCTTCGATACAAGTACAAAGAAAAAGGCCGCCCCCTAGGGAGCGGCCTTTGTTTGTTCACCGATGTGCCGGGCTGAAGCCCGGCCTACCGATTATTCTACGATCTTCGACACAACGCCGGCGCCGACGGTGCGGCCGCCTTCGCGGATCGCAAAGCGCAGGCCGTTTTCCATCGCGATCGGTGCGATCAGCTCAACGCCGAACGACACGTTGTCGCCGGGCATGACCATCTCGGTGCCCTCCGCCAGGGTCACGGTGCCGGTCACGTCCGTGGTACGGAAGTAGAACTGCGGACGGTAGTTCGCGAAGAACGGGGTGTGACGGCCGCCTTCTTCCTTGGTCAGGATATAGGCTTCGGCTTCGAACTTGGTGTGCGGTGTCACC
>NZ_JBQFYX010000008.1:0-138018 GCF_056541885.1 Ruegeria sp. AF7
TCCTTGATCATTCCAATAATCTGTTCGTCTGAAAATCTGCGTTTCATGGTCCATCCTTTTCTTGGACGGATTACT
Organism: Ruegeria sp. AF7; assembly: GCF_056541885.1. NCBI lineage: Bacteria > Pseudomonadati > Pseudomonadota > Alphaproteobacteria > Rhodobacterales > Roseobacteraceae > Ruegeria > Ruegeria sp. AF7. The sequence goes on from NZ_JBQFYX010000008.1 coordinate 76, forward strand.
AACACCTCGATGGCCTGATTTCAGGGGGTTGGGTCACCTCTCACCGCAACCAAATTCCCAAAATCCCGTTCAATCTACAAACAGTCCACTGGACCGTTGGCTTAACGATCAAACCTCGAATACCTCATAACCTGATGGTCATTGGTTCCGCTCAACGGGACAACCAGGCGACAATCTGGTCCGTTTCCGGTCTTCTGCGAGTGCGTTGTGGCATTTGGATCACCAGAGATCGGTCGGTTCGGAAAGACCTGGTATGTGCAACTGTCAGCTCGCCAGAGGCTAGGGCGTCTTCGATCAGGCACAGGTGTCCCATAAGTATACCCGCGCCGGCCTTCGCCTCCTCAACAGCAAGACTGTAGAGGGAGAATTGAGCACCGCCTTTGACATTATGCAGGTCATAGCCAGAGTGCTGGGCCCATTTGGTCCAATCTTCACTCCACACCAGATCGTGCAGCAACGGTAAATCCCGAAAACCGTTTGTGGGGCAAATATGGTCCATTAGCGCCGGGGCACAAACCGGCACGATCTTGTCAGGGCAAACGACCACCTGATTGGCCGTGTCGTCCGGTGGAGCGAAGAAGATCGACAGGTCGAACAGTTCGCGCCCAAGGCTTGGCGGCGCTTCCATTGCGGTGACGGAGAAACTGATGTCGGGAAAATGAGATCGGATCTGGCGCAGCCTTTTGGGGAGCCAAAGCTGAGCAATGGCAGGCAAGGCAGCGATATTAAAATCTGCATTGGGTTTCAGGCTGCGCAGCGCCCGGGTCGCGTCGGCCAATTGGTCAAAAGCCCGGGTAAATCCAGCGACCAGCGATTGCCCCTCGGGTGTGAGTTCGACGCCCTGCGTTTGACGCCGGAAAAGGGGTGCTCCGGCCCAGCCTTCCAGCGTTTTGACGTGTTGCGAGATTGCACCCGGTGTGACGTTCAACTCTTCTGCCGCTGCGACAAAGCTGATGTGGCGCGCCGCCGCCTCGAAAGCGCGCATTGCGTTCAGTGGGGGCCCTTTGGGGCGCTTTGGGGAAACGCTCATCACCATAGCCTTAGTTTTTCTACGCCAAGAAATAACAAATCTGCTTTGCGAAGTCACGCAGCAGCAGTCACAGTGGAAGAAACAGGAGGATGTCAGATGACACTTGCACATAGAGACTGGGTGCCTGCCGCAAGCGAAACGCTGGTTCAGAATATCGCGACAAAGACAGCATCGGCATCGTCTGGCGACCTATTGGACCGGATCGTGCATCTGGCAGAGGAAAACCGCCGTATTCACGAGGAAGAGTGTTTCAACCTCAACCCCGCGACCAATGTCATGAACCCCAAGGCCGAGGCGCTTTTGTCGTCGGGCATCGGGTCGCGGCCTTCGCTGGGCTATCCCGGTGACAAATATGAAATGGGGCTGGAAGCAATCGAAGAAATCGAAGTCATCGCGGCCGAGCTTTGTGCAGAGGTCTTTGATGCCCGATTTGCAGAGGTTCGTGTGCCGTCGGGCGCAATTGCAAATCTTTATGGCTTCATGGCGACCTGTAAGCCGGGTGATACAATCATTGCGCCACCCGCAATGATCGGCGGCCATGTGACCCATCATACTGCGGGCTGTGCAGGGCTGTTCGGGCTGCGCACGATCGAGGCACCGGTTAACACAAATGGCTACACAGTCGATCTGGACCAACTGCGCGACCTGGCGCGGGCTGAGCGCCCCAAGCTGATCACGATCGGCGGAAGTCTGAACCTTTTTGAACACCCTGTTGCCGAGGTGCGGGCCATTGCGGACGAAGTTGACGCGAAAGTCATGTTCGACGCCGCGCATCAGTGCGGGATAATCGCGGGGCGTGCCTGGTCGAACCCGTTGAACGAGGGCGCGCATTTCATGACCATGAGCACCTATAAAAGCCTTGGTGGACCAGCAGGTGGATTGATCGTGTCGAATGATGTCGACATTGCCAAATCATTGGATGCTATTGCTTTTCCCGGGATGACAGCCAATTTCGATGCCGCCAAAACGGCCGCGCTTGCGGTTACCATGCTGGATTGGAAAGACTTTGGTCAGGCGTACGCGAACGAGATGATCGCACTGTCAAAAGCACTGGCCGCAGCGTTGGATGCGCAGGGTGTTCGCGTCTTTGAGGGTGCGGAAGGCTTCACCAATTCGCATCAGTTCGCGGTTCTGGCAGAGCCCTATGGCGGAGGGCAGGCGGCATCGAAGAAGCTTCGCGAAAGCGGGTTTCTTGCATGCGGCATCGGATTGCCTGTCAAGCCGGTTGAAGGGGACTTGAACGGGTTGCGGATTGGCACTCCTGAATTGGTTCGCTGGGGCATGACCTCTCGAGATGCTGATCGCCTCGCCGATTTGATCAGGCGAGGACTGGACGACGCGCCTGTCGCTTCGGAAGTCTCTGCCTGGCGTAGTGAATTCGACACGCTGCATTTCGTGAACTAGGCGCAAGCGGCCACCACATCCGCCCGGTCTGGTGGCTGCTCTTAACTGTTTTCCTGAATTATCGCGTCAATTCTGGCCAATGTAGCAGTGTTGACGGCGACACCTTTTTGACCTGCGGCAAGGCGACATGCACGGCGCCCATCTCCGGGCAGGTGCGCGCCGTCCTGATCTCTGATCGACGCGACCAGATCCGATATTGCGGTTGAAAACAGTCCATTTGACGAAACCGCAGGGTCAATAGCGATGAAGAACTGCCCGGTTTTCGGTGGACCCCCGACCGTTCCCGAGAACGGAGAGGCATGCAGCCCAAGAGTAGATCCTGTCAAAGCCGCCGCCATGATTTCAGTCAGCAAAGCGATACCCACACCTTTGTACCCGCCGGATGGGGCCATGCTTCCTTTCAGACCGACATTCGGGTCTGTTGTCGGGTTTCCGTCCGGGTCCAGTGCCCAGCCGACCGGGATGGCCTTGCCTTCTCTGGCGTGTTTCATCACTTCGCTTTTGGCGATGGTGCTGGCGCTCTGGTCAATCAGCAACGCGGGTTGCCCGTCTGGACCCGGTACCGCAACAGAGAACGGGTTGGTGCCGACAACGGGCTTCGATCCACCCGAAGGTGCAATGGATGCTGGTGCATTGGTGAATCCAAGACCAACCAGACCCGCCTGCGCCAGTCGATACGTGTGATAACCCAACACACCGCAATTGTAGCTGTTGGTGATCGCAAGGGCCGCGATGCCCTGTTCACGAGCCGCCGGGATCAATGCATCAAAGCCCATTTCAATGGCTGCATGTGCGAACCCGGTCGCAGCGTCTACCCGGATAAGGCCGGGGCGCGGCGTTTCCAGCGTCGGTACTGCCTGACCGTCGACTTTACCGCATTGTACATGTTCACAGTAAATCGGAATGTAAGCCAGACCATGGCTGGCCACCCCATCCGCTTCGGTTGCCGCCGTGGCCACGGCCAGAGGGCGCGCGTTTTCTTCACTTGTGCCAGCGGCAACCAACGCGGTGAAGGACAGCTTTTCGATTTCGGCAAGCGACAAGGTTTGGGTCTCGGTCATCTGATGATCCTTCAGTCATTGTCCGACAGGCCGGAACCAGCGCCAAGCAGTCGGGATTCTTCGGTTGCAGGGGCATATGTACGGTGCGCCATGGAGTTGAGGATCCGCCACACCTCTGCATTTGGAGCGGCACGGCTTTGCAGAGGACGACTGTTTTGAATGTGGCCGCCCTCAGTTATTTCAACATGATCAGCGCGGTCTAAATTGCAGTCTGCGCAGCTTAAATGAACACCATCAGTTGTCGCAGAATACCCGTCGAAGGTGACTTTTACTGTCTTTCCCAGCTTTTTGGCCCCCGCAGCGACAAAGGGCAGCAACAGCAGCGGTGCTGCGAGATTTGAAATCGCAATGGTGCCTTGGGACAGGACGGTCGGGGAATCCGATATCACAGCTCCGGTCATCAGGGGGCACAGGTCTTGTTCGCCAACCCATACTCCGTTCGGAAGCACAGGAATGTGGCGTTCCAGACAGGGCGCATATTCACGTTTGAGCAGTTGGGCCAGAATAGCGGGCCCGTCGAACCCTTGGGCGCTTAGCCAACGGGTGGCCTTTGCAGCCTCTTCCGCCACGCCCCAGGCATATCCGGCCCCGCGGGTTGCACGTTTGGCGGTTGCTTCGACTTCGTTCAATGAAAAAGTCATTGTGCAACCTCCGGATAAACCCACAAATCTGAGTTTGCGGTATTTAGCTCATCAGGGTAGGGGGCGCCGGCATACATGCAGATGCGGACCCAGCGATCTGAACGAGGGTCGAAATGCGTCGCGCCAAAGAAGGACAGCTTTGCGCGCAACATATCGATGGGCATCACTTTCGCGCCGATTGTGTTGTCATGAATCTCACCATATGGCGCGATACGGCTGATTTGGGCGCGGCGCACGGTGTGGCGGTGCTCGGGGTGGCGCAAAAGAAATTCTGCTATCGGCGCATCATCCGGCCAGTCTTGCAGAGCCCTGAAAGCCATCGCCGCATCACGCGCGGGCGCGAGCGGTTGTTCATAGTCCGCAATTGGTTCTTCAAACCGTTCACCCAGTCGGGGTTCAAGTTTCTCTTCGGAAACGTACCAGGCGCGCGCGCAGTTTTTCGGATCACTCCAATCAAGATCCAGCGCCCAGTCAAAACTGTTCCGGATCAAGGTACGCACCCCTGACACCGGCATTGTTCCATCAATAACCTGTGCAGCCGTGTTTGTGTCCGCCATGCAGCTGGACAGCCCATCCACGACATCTCCGTAAGGCTCAAGGATCAGCGAGGCCAGCAACTCCTGGCCTTCTTCGCTGAGCGCGGTTTCCGACCATCGGATCATGCGATCCCACGGATGGTCTCGTGTCAGGTCGTCTGTAGCCAGAAATACGTCGATCGAATTCAGGTCGTCCTTCAGTGCCGCCAGTTTTTCCACCTGTATCGGATGTTCGGATTGCCACCACGCGATTGACTGTTTGCTGCGCGCGAATACGTCGCGAAAGACGCACGCGTCTTTTTCGGTCGCTGTCTTAATTGACCGCACGCGCGAGATGGCCTCTTCCCGCGCCATGATCCAGTTGTTGAACAGAACGGGATGGTTCACGATGAACGGCGCCATTCCCAGTCCTGTGGAATTTCCGATGCCCAGCCAGCGTGCGATTTCAGGATCAAGCTCGGCGGTTTGATCCCCACCTTTGACCTGCGCCATATATTGCACCAGATCGCGTACAAAAATCCGGGTCAGGTACACCGACAGCATTTCGATCTGGAAGGGACCGCTGACCTCATCCCGGTCCGCCGTTTTCTCACGATCCGCAGCGCCGAATTTGCCCGACCCGTAAACAGCCGTGGTCCTCATCAGATAGCCGACCTGATAAATCTGTTCCAGGTCCGGTTGTTGGCCCGCAGCCAGACGATCCACCACATGAGCCCAGAGTCGCACGGAACGGTTGGCGCGTGACAGTGACAATTCGGTTTCGCTGACACGCCCTGCCTCTTGCAGCGGTACGTTCCGCGACAGCCGATCAATGTCTTCTAGCGTCGGGATACCGTCGAACAGCGCAAAGGTGGCGTCCCAGGCTTCGGCAATAACCCGGTCTGACCGTTGATCGGCAGGCAGGTCATGGGCAAATGCTACCAGCGAATAGGCGCGATCGGGGCCTTGCGCGGTATAGACCGCATGGCCGACACCTTTGTCGTCAATTTCGAATGCAGGTCGCGAGAAGCTCCAGTTTTCATCGGCCATGCGGCGTGTCAGTTGCCGCATAAAGCTGAGCCGGCATTGATGCAATGATCCCAGCCGTGACAGCCGCATGACCGTAGCGGTGTCACGTCTGGCGATCTCTGTCTGCGCGTGTGGTTCCATTTGGCTACCTTTGTGGGACGAAGTTCTCGGCAAAGAACCGATACCAGTTCCTGCCCATGATCCCGGCCACTTCGTCATCGTTCAGGCCGGTCGCGCGTAACCCTTGTTCGATGTTTCCAAAGTCTCGGTTGTCCTGAAACCAGCCCGGCATTGGTGGAAACCCCGGAGCAGAGGCCGAGCCTTCGCCATAGTCGATTTCTTTTGTCCACCGCCCCACACGCATCCATTCAACGATACTGTCAGGCTGATCCTGGCACAGGTCAGTGCCGATCCCCAGATGACTGGCCCCGTATTTGTCCGCAGTGCGGGCGATCATCTCGCAAAAGCTTTCCAGTGTGCAATCTGACTTGTCCTTCAAGTGGTGAGGGTAGACCGAAAAACCCAGCATCCCACCGTTTTCCGTCACGGCGCGGATAACATCATCTCGTTTGTTGCGCAGGGCCGGGGACCATTCGTGCGGATTGGCGTGCGTAATCGCGATGGGCCGGTCCGAGATTTCAGCCGCCTCGATCGTGGACCGGTCTGCCGAATGGCTCATGTCGACCACAAGGCCCACGCGGTTCATCTCTTTGATGACCTGCTTGCCCATGCGGGTGATGCCGGTGTCTTCGGCCTCATAACAACCGGTCGCCAGCAGGGATTGGTTGTTATAGGTCAGTTGCATGAACCGCGCGCCCAGATCGTGCAGGATTTCGACCAGACCGATATCATCCTCGATTGGAGACGGATTTTGAAACCCAAAGAACACAGCTGTCCGCCCGGTTTCGCGCGCGGTATCGATGTCGTTGGCCCACCGACCCTTCATGATCAGATCCGGATATTGCTCGAACCAGCGGTTCCATTTCTCGAAATTTAGAACCGTTTCGCGGAAATTCTCATGATAGGAGATGGTGACATGGATCGCGTCCACGCCCCCTTCGCGCAATTGGCGGAAGATCCTTTCCGACCAGTTGGCATATTGCAGGCCGTCGATCCGCATCAGACCGGGCCTGCGCTGATATAGGCGGTTTTGACCGTTGTATAGAATTCAGCCGCTGCCTTACCCTGTTCGCGCGGCCCGTACGAGCTGTCGCCCCGGCCACCGAAAGGCACGTGGTAATCGGTGCCAGCGGTGGGCAGGTTAACCGTCACAACACCGGTGCGCGCGTTGCGGCGGAAATGGGTGGCGCGGGCCAGCGATTTGGTCACGATGCCCGAGGTCAGGCCGAAATTGGTGTCGTTGACCACACTCAGCGCCTCGTCATAGCTGCTGACCTTGATGACGGATGTCAGGGGCGCAAACATTTCTTCGCGGTTGATGCGCATGTCGTTGATGGTGTTCAGGAACACGCCCGGCGACATGTAGAACCCGTCATGAGGCATCTCCAGGCGCTGACCGCCACAGGCCAGCTCGGCCCCTTCGGATTTGCCCAGATCGACATAGGCGAGGTTTTCATTCAACTGCTGCTGGCTGACGACGGGGCCCATCTGCACGCCTGCTTCCAGCGCGTGACCCACTTTCATTGCCTGCGCACCGGCAACCAGTTTCTCGACAAAGGCATCGTGGATGCCCGCATGAACCACCAGCCGCGACGAGGCGGTGCATTTCTGACCGGTCCCGCCAAAGGCCCCGCCCAGTGCCAGTGTCACCGCCAGATCCAGATCGGCGTCGTCCATCACGGCCAGCGCGTTTTTGGACCCCATTTCCATCTGCACCTTGGTCAGGTTCTGGATTGCTGCGGCGGCGATGCCTTTGCCCACGGGTACAGACCCGGTGAAGGAAATCGCATTGACCTTGGGGCTTTCCACAAGGCGCTGACCGACCGAACGGCCCGAGCCCATCACAAGGCTGAACAGACCTTTCGGGATATCCTGACGTTCGATGATTTCAGTCAGGGCCACAGCCGAGGCGGGTGTGATGTTGGCGGGTTTCCACACCACCGCGTTGCCATAGCACAGCGCCGGAGCAATTTTCCACGAAGCGGTTGCAGTGGGGAAGTTCCACGGACTGATGATCGCAACTACGCCAACAGCTTCGCGGCGCACATCCACTTCGATATCGGGGCGCACGGAATCGGCGTTTTCACCGATCTGGCGCAGACACTCGGCGGCGTAATACGTGAAGAACTGACCGGCGCGGTAAACCTCGCCCTTGCCTTCGGCCAGCGGCTTGCCTTCTTCGCGGCTGAGCAGAGTGCCGAGTTCCTCGGCGCGGGCCATCAACTCGTTGCCGATGGCGTTCAGGACGGCCTGTTTGCGCTCCAGCCCGTAGGCGGCCCATTCGGCCTGCGCGACGCGCGCCTGATCCAGAGTCGCCTCAAGCTGATCGGCGCTGGCTTGTGTGAACATGCCAACCAGATCGCTTAAATCCGAAGGATTGCGGTTTTCAATTTCGCTTTCGCCGGCCAGCCATTCGCCGGCAATCAGGTTCAGTTTGGTCACGTCAGGCCCCAAATTCGCAAATTTCGATTTGGGTCAGGATGGAACTTTCGGCTAACATCAGTCAAACTCAAATAACTTTAGGAAACTTCAGAAAGTTTGAAGTATGGCGATGAAAATCGAGATGCTGCGGTGTTTTTGTACCGTGGCCCAAACCGGAAACCTTGCCGAGGCTGCGAGCCGTCTGGGTCGGACGCAATCCGCCGTCTCAATGATGCTGAAGCAGTTTGAAGATCATCTGGGCAAGAAACTATTTGAAGGTGAACGGAAAAATCACCTGTCGCCGCTGGGTCAGCAGGTTCTGGACCTTGCTCTCAAACAAGTGCGCGATTTTGATCAGACTGTTCAGAACATAGAAATGGCGGCGCAGGCGGAACAAGGGTTGATCCGCATCGTATCCGTGCCGTCGGTGGGGGCCTTGGTCTTTCCCGCCTTGCTGGGACATATGACATCACGCTTTCCCGGGTTGAAGATCGAGTTGCGAGACGGGGATTCGCAACAGGTTCTGGACGCCGTTGCCGGGGATAAGGCGGACATCGGCATTGCATCCGGTCATCATCCCCTGAACGGGGTCAGTGCCGAGCCGCTGTTTCAGGATCGGTTCGGACTGGTCGCAGCTATTGATCATCCGCTTATGACACGGGCCAAACCGCCTGAAATCTGTGACCTGATGGCGGCGCCCTTCGTGCGAAACGCCTTGTGCGACTTTATCGAGTCCGCGCCTTTCCGAGAGATCCTGGACAGGGCCGAGGTTACCATTCACAACACGCATTCCCTGATCACGACTGTCAGGGCAGGCCAGTGGATCACGGTCCTGCCGCAGACCGTCGCACAGTTCATCCCGGATGCGGTCGCCTTTCGTCCGATTTCAGATTTGCCAGACAAGCGAGAGGTATATATTTACCGTCGGGAAAGAGCCCGCTTCCGCGAGATCACCCAGGCCTGCTGTTCGTATATCCTGTCGAGCGGTTTTGGAAACGCTGGCTTGGTGCAGGAGCCAGTTTTGGATTAACCCTGCTCAAAAGCATAAATTAAATAGGTTCTAGCAGACTCGAAGCGGCGCACATGCTAGGTTCCTGAATGAAGTGGGGGACTTCAGAGGGGCAACATGTCTCAGGACCTGAGGGGCTGGCTGAGCGCAATTGGATTAAACGAGTACGCGCAGGCCTTCGCAGACAACAAAATCGATTTCTCCATCCTGCCTGATTTGACGGCCGAGGATTTGATCGAAATTGGGGTGACGGCCGTCGGTGATCGGCGGCGGCTGCTGCGCGCCATCGAACAGATTGATGCCAGCCAAACCTCAGCAGAACCTGAATCTGCTGCACAGCTCGAGCCCGCGCGGCGACAGGTTACTGTGATGTTTGCCGATCTGACCGCATTCACGAAACTATCCAGCGAGCTGGATGCTGAAGATCTGCATGCGCTGCTGAATCAATTCTTTAGCAAAGTGGACAATGTCGTCGAAAAATACGGTGGTCGTATAGACAAGCATATCGGCGATGCGGTCATGGCCGTCTTCGGAGCGCCGATTTCACACACCAATGATACCGAAAGGGCCGCGCGTGCTGCTGCCGAGATACATGCAGCTCTGCCGACCTTGTCACCGCCGCTTTCCTGCCACATCGGTATTTCCTCGGGTCAAGTCATTGCCAGTACGACCGGAAGTCAGTCGCATACGGAATACACCGTTACAGGAGACGGGGTGAATCTGGCGTCCCGCCTGACGGATATTTCCGCGGGGGGTGAGACTCTGGTTTCACACGACATTCAGCGCGCGTTGGGGCCGCTATTCGTGGGCGAATCCATTGGTGTGAAGGCCATCAAAGGGCTGAATGATCCCGTTGAAATTTGGCGTCTGGATCGATTGGCCCGGAACATTCGCACACGGCGTCACAAATTCATCGGGCGCGAGCGGGAATTGTCGGTGTTTTCGGCCACATTTGACCGATGCAAGCGCCACGGCAAGGGCGAAGTCCATGTGATCCTGGGTGAGCCCGGGATCGGGAAAACTCATTTGTCCGAGCAAGTCGCTGAGCTGGCATCCGGCCAGTCCTACACGATCCACAACGGTGTCGTGATGGATTTCGGCGCGCGCGAAGGGCATTCGGCCATTCAGATGGTCGCCCGCAGCATTCTGGGTCTTGACCCGTCGGATGGCGCGGAAACAGTTGCCGCAGCGGCTAGGGACGCAATCGCCAGGGGCTGGGTCAGCCCCCCGAACGCCGCGCACCTCAATGCGCTGCTTGAGCTGGAGCAGGATTCGGGTCTGGCTGAGGTGTTTGCGGTGATGGACAATAAAACCCGCCTGCGCGGACGGCGGCAGGTCATTGAAGAGTTGCTGTCGGCCAGCAGCCAGGAAGCCCCCTTGCTGATCCAGATCGAGGACATCCACTGGGCCTCGCCCGAGATCCTGATGACCTGCTCTCATATAGCGGCGGCAACGCGGAATATCCCTTGCGTGTTGATGATGACAAGCCGGGCCGAAGGCGATCCGATTGACCGGGACTGGCAAATGGCAACCGATGGCGCGCTGGTGTCCAAGATGGAACTGGCGCCGATGGGGGAAGAACAGGCCAGACTGTTGGTCGAAGAATTCACGGCCATCGACCCCGAGTTGCTGGACACCTGTGTCAAACGCGCCGGGGGCAATCCGCTGTTTCTTGAACAGTTGTTGCGCAATACGGATGTACTTACCCAACAAAGCGTGCCCGGCAGTATTCAGGGGATCGTTCAGTCCCGACTGGATGCACTTGATCGAACCAGCCGCGCCGCCATTCAGGCAGCATCGGTATTGGGGCAGCGGTTCTCGCCAGAAGTTCTGAACTTCATTCTGGGTGAAGGGCATCTGGATACGACCAGCCTGATCCGATCCGCGCTGGTCCGAGAGGCAGGGCCTGACCTCATGTTCGCCCACGCGCTGATCCGGGATGGATCCTATGCGACGTTGGTCAAATCCGAGCGCGCGCGCCTGCACAGGCAGGCCGCCAAGTGGTTCGAGGATCGCGATGCGACCCTGTGCGCACAGCATCTGGACCGGGCCGGGGCGAATAACGCCGCGCAGGCGTATCTGGAGGCGGCAGACAAACTGATCCAGGCCTTCAGATTCGACGATGCCAGCCCATTGATCGAACGCGCCCTGGAACTGCCGTCCCCTGCAGGTGTCCGGTTCGACCTGCTGTGCGCTCGTGCTGAGACGCACAGGCTTCAGGGTCTGTCCGGCGACGCACTGCGTGAATTTCGGGAAGCTGCCCGGGTTGCCGAAACCGATGAGCAAATCAGCCGCGCGCATATCGGGCTGGCGCAGGCCGCACGGCAAGCCAGCCTGTATCAGGATGCCCTGGAGGCACTCGATATGGCTGAATCCGCCGCCGAGCGTTGCGGGTCAGAGCGGGATGTGGCTCAGATCAGCTACGTGCGCGGTAATGTTTATTTCCCTCTGGGCCGGGACAAGGAAGCGCTGAGCGCCAATGAACGCGCCCTGACGCTTGCCCGCAAACTTGGCTCTGCCCGCCTTGAGGTAGGGGCGCTAAGCGGATTTGGTGATGCAAACTTCATGAAAGCCACCATGAAGACAGCGACAGGCTTTTATACGCAGGCTGTTGAGCGGGCGCGCGAAAAAGGGCTGGTCCGCGATCTGGCTGCCAATCTGCACAATCTCAGCGTCGCGCGCAGTTACACCGGGGACGTCGCACAGGGCAAGGCGGACGCCATTGAGGCTATTGAAATCTCGCAAAAGTACTTTGCCTTTGTTCCGGAATGCGTTGCACAGACCTGCCTGGGCGTGGCCGAGACCTTTCTGGGCAACCTTGATCAGGCGCTGGACGCGTTCATTGTTTCAGCCGAAATTGCGGAACGCGTCGGGGCAAAACGTCTTGAGGCGCAGGCCCTTGAACACCTGGCGCGAACACAGGTTTATACCGGACAGTCAGACCGCGCGCATACGACTGGGCGTCGCGCGGTTGAAATCGCGCTTGAACATGGGCGGAACTTTGTAGGGCCCAAGGCTCTGTCGGCTCTGGCAATGGCCGAGACCAACCCTGATGAGCAAACGCGCTTGTTGAACCTGGGGTCTGAAATCATTGCCGAGGGATGTGTGGGGCACAGTCACCTGCACTTTTACTCGGATGCCAGCGCCGTCATGCTGGCGCGCGGCGATTGGGACGCAGCAATTGAATATGCAGATGGGCTTGCAGCCTTCACCACCACCGAGCCTTTGCCGATGGTCGATCTGTCCATTCGCCAAACACGACTGCTGGCTGAAAGCGGACAGCAGAACACTCTGCCCAAACAGCACGCGGAATATGCTGACCTGAAAACGCAATTTGCAACGATGGGCGTCACGCAATCCCTTGTGGGTTCAGTGGGGTTTCTGGCTGATTAGGCGACACCGCAGGAGGCTGAATGAGTGTAGAAAGAAAGGTGTGGCTGATTTCTGGCTTGCTGACCCTTGGGCTCGCCGGTCTGTTGCTCAGGCTTTGGATCGACTTGAACCATTTTGAGGGGGATCCAACGCAGCTTCCGGATCAGGCATCGGTGGATGCCTTTCTGGATGAGCTGGACTCAGCACCAGATTACCGCGTCAAAACGGGGATATTCATCAAATCGTTCAGCTTTCTTGGTGCTAGCGACGTTCAGGTCACCGGCTACATCTGGCAGCATTACGTCGAAGGTGAACATGACAAGATCCGTCCAGCCGAGGGCGAGATCGGTTTCCTTCTGCCCGAAGCGGTCGATACAGCAAATGGCCTGATCGAAGAGGCCTATCGGCTACCGCAACAGGATGGCCTACTGATCGGGTGGTACTTTGAACAAACCCTTCGTCAGAGCTTTGACTACACCCGTTACCCCTTTGATCACAAAACGGTCTGGGTGCGCGTTTGGCCCGCATCTTTTGACGTCAATATTGCGCTGGTTCCCGACTTTGAGGCTTATACCGCGACCGGGCCGGATGATATTTTCGGCATCGACAGTCAGATCGTGATGGGCACGTGGGAACGCGAGAACACCTATTTCGACTATAAGCTGTCAAACCTGGATACGACGTTGGGCATCACGCAGAACACCTATCAAACCAACATGCCCGAACTGCATTATAACTTTGTCATCAAACGCAATTTCGCAAACGCGTTTATCGTGCACATGGTCCCGCTGCTTGTCGTGACAATGCTGCTGTTTGGGGCGCTGATGACCGTCACACGCCGCGAGGGGCTGGCCGATCGGCATGACTTCAGCACCTCCAGTGTGATTGGAACATGCTCGGTTCTGTTTTTCGTGATCCTGCTGGCCCATGTGCAGCTGCGCGAAGGGTTCGCGGGCTCTCCCGTGATCTATATGGAGTCGTTCTTTTTCCTTATGTACTTCATGCTGCTGGCAGTTTCGGTCAATACATACCTGTTTGCGTCTGACGTAGAGTCGTCGTTTCGAATTATCCACTATCGGGACAACCTTATTCCCAAGGCCGGGTTCTGGCCGTTCGTGCTGCTGTGTATGGTCGTGATTACGGCCTATAACCTTAGCTCCAAGGAAAGCCCAAAACCGCCACAAGTCAGCGCAGTGGAAAACTAGAGTGCCGGCTCAAATCCGGGCTTGGGTTCACCCTGCGCCATATCCAGCGTGTAGTCGCTGATGACTTCGGATTTGCCGTCACGCCAGTCTTGCAGGTATTTTTCAGGATCGGCGATCACATAGGCGTAAGCGGGTTTCATCACCCCGTCCACAATCACGTTGATCTTTTTGCGGATATAGACGTTCTTGGGTGAGCCCGGACCATGATAACCTTCCAGTTTGTCCAATTCGTGCAGGCCCGATTCCGTCACCCGGTAAACCTCTCCGCTTACTTGTTTGCCCATGCCCTGCTGATCGACAAGGGTTGCCATTCGGTGCAGGAAGCCACAGTTCGGATTGTCGCAGAAGGGTTCATTTGGAACGATCAGCGGCATTGGTTGCCGCGTGCGGGCAGGCCCGACAAAGTCATTCAAGACCCGGCTGTGAGCCTCATGGTTCGGGAACCCCTGTTTCAGGGAGCCGTATGTGAAATACAGATAGGTGGGTTCCTGAACGGCAATAAAGGTTTCGTCACGTCCCTGTTCCACATCTTTTATCTTAAGATTGTGATCCTGCGCCCAAGCATCCAGCATGGTCCGGATTTCGGGTGCGATATCCACGCCCTGAACAAATTCAATGCACGAGGTTGCATCCATGCCTTTGGCGCGCAACAGGATGTCGACCATCCTTGGGGCTTTGTTCATCACAGCCACATGCAATGCCGTGAAACCGTGGTCGTTGACGATATTGACGTCGATATCGCGGTCAATCAAATCCTGTGCCGCTTCATAATCTGGCTTGCCCAGATCGTGACCGCCTTCGTTCAACTCTCCTTCGCCACCGGCCGCATAATGCAGCAATGAATCGCCATGGGCCTCGTCCACGATATTGATGCCCACGACACCTTCATCGATGGCGCGGAACACACGTTTCCATTCATTGATATCATCAGCGGCGGCAGCCTCTCGGGCCCATTTGCACACGCGGTATTTCTGGTCGTCCAGTTCTTCGAACGCTTCGCCCAGTGCTTCCATGATCTGGTCAGGTGTGGCCATCATGCCAATCCCCATCCGACCGTTTGACAGCCGGCCTTCCCGGGGACCTATGAAATCAATGCCCAGTGTCTTCAGTCTTGCGACATTGTTCTGGGTGGTGATGTTGTTCCACATATTCGTGTTACAGGCCGGGCACAGGATCACGGGCTTCTTCTGGTACTGCCACGCCACAAAGACCGAGGTCAGAAGATTATCGGCGATCCCGTTTGCCACTTTGCCCATGGTGTTGCAGGTGATAGGAGCGACGATCACGCAATCGGCCCAGTCGCATAGCGCCAGGTGCGACGCACGCACCGGCATGTCGAATTCCATGTAACGGAAGTTCCATTCATCATCGTCGCGGTAATAGTCGTTATGGGTGATCTTGGCGTCGATCCGTTCAGCGCCGAAGTCCCGAAAGAACTTTTCGGCCGAAGTGGAAGGGATCAGTTTGACATTGTGTCCGGCGTCGACGATGCGCTCAACCAGTTCGGGGATCTTGTCTGCCGCTGATGATCCGCAGGCACAAAGCAGCACGTTGCGTTTGCCGCTGCTTACCTCGTTCATCACACCTTTGGGATAGCCGAACATGTTCTTGTTCAGGCTGGGCGTCTCTTCAAGCTTGGAAACGGGAAGACCCGCTTCGATCATGCGGTCCTGAAGGTGACCCGCCTTGATCATGTCTACAATGTCTTCCAGCTTTTCGCCTTTGCTGATGCACTGGCCTTGGAAAAACAGGTAGGGAACTTTGGGTTTTTCACCTAAAGATATCAGCTGACGTCGCATCTTTATCGCGTTGGGGTCGCGACCGCCCACATCCACCTGCTTTACGCTGGTCGCACCGATGTTTGAAAGAACACTTCTGAGCATGTAGGACCACGGGTCTTCATCTTCATAAAACAGAACCATGGGGTTGTTCCTGATAATGCTGGCGACATCTCCGGGGTCTTCGGGCGGCTCAACCGTTTCGATCACCAGCAACGCCGGGTTTTCCAGATCGCGCAGGCCGCGGAAGATGTTGCCGCGAGGGGCTTGCCAGACCTGTGACGTTGCGGGGCTCATGTCGACGATCGTCACAAGGTCGGTTGCTTCATCATATGCGATACACAGGCACCAGAATTCTTCGAGCAACGCGGTTTCCCGGTAAACGTTTACCGGTGGGCGGATGGCTTCGATCCCGGTTACCCGATTAAAGTCGATATTGATCATCAGGTGACGGTCCGTGTTGGCGTCCAGGCCCTGTAGTTGCATCTTGAACCAGTCTTCGGGGGTAAGGATCGATGTGTCCTCGCGCGTTCCGAAACTGCGAAGTGAACTGCTCAGGTGTATGTTTTCAGCCGCGTTCAGATATTTCTGGGCCATGTTGTGCATGTCCGCGGCCGTGGCCACCCGTGAGACAACATCCGTGAAAGAGGCTTCGGTGGCCCGCAGCAGCTCGTCTTCGTCCACCTTGTCATCGCCGTGAATGGCCAGGCTTTCCACCAACACCCCCAAGGAGTTCATGTTCGGAGTGGCGCGGCGGAACAGGTTGCGCCGTTTCTTGGGGTCTTTTGCCAGATAGAGCGTGCTGTCGACATAGTTGCATCGTTGCTTGAATGTCTTCAGATGCGTCTTGACCGCGGCACGCGCCGAGAAGCGCAAAATGCCACGCGACCGCATCGAGGTTCCGTCACGGTCCGACATCGCCTTCCAAAGCCGGTCTGCGGTTGTAACCCAAAGCTTGCCGTATTTCTCAGGATGTACGTCCATCATGTGCACCAGCCCAGTGCTTGGGTTGCACTTGGCGATTACGGCAAAATGCCCGCCCGGCATATTCGCTTTGCCATGGGCGACGCCGACCTGAAAATTCGCCACAAGAATATCATTGTCACCACCCAGCCGGTTGGATTCGTCAATCGCATCCAGCAACAGCTGCACGTTTGTCGTGTCCTCGTCCATGAAATAGGCCTGAACCTGAACACTGTCCCGCAAGCCCTGCGAATGAATGTAGGTACAGGCGACGTCAAACAGCTCACCCAGTGAGATACCGTCATTGACGACGAAAGACGAAGGCAGCGCGCATTCACGGAAAATGTCGTTCACTTCGCAACTGAAGCCCAACGCGGACATGCTGAGGGCGGCAGCCGTCACGCTGCAACAATTGATCGGCTGCTGGAAGTTCTGCAATTGAACACTGACCAGATCGCCGAACATCGTGGCGAAGCAGGGTTGCCGGATTTCCTCTGGTATCTGACGCCAGTTCTCGCTGGACAGAAAAGCCACCCGCGATCCGTCCAGCGCGAGCGCTTCGAGGCTGACGGGAATGTCTGATATCTGAAGGTGCTCTTCATAGAAATAGTCACCGACATCCGCGCTGGCCAAAGGATTACCGTTCTGCCGCAGCTGAACCACACCGCGCAGAACAACATACATGCCGCTTGCTGGCAGAACCGTGTTGTCGGTCACCTCGATACATTCGAAATGACGGTTGATGACTGACGGGTCGGCAATCTTGGCCTCGCCCGGCAGAACCTTGTATATCAGGTTCCAGTCTGCGTCATTTGGGATATATGATCTGGATGTTTCAATTTGATCTATAAGCACAACTGTTCCCCCCGGAGTTGCGTTTCAAATGTCTAATTGCGGCCAGCAGGGGCTTTCGGGTTTTCGATGCGCAGATACCCGTCATTCAGAATTAAGGACGCGTCTGTTTTTGCCTGTCACTGGCCAGGGCCGGCCTGCCAAAGTAAAAAGCATAAGCAAATTGGCCCAATTGGCTGCACAGTATCCGATTTTTGAATAAAAATCACGATGGCAGTGATGTTGGGTTTTAGGCCATCCTCTCCGACAGGCAAATATGCGGTGGACCCTACGCACCGAAGGGGCCGGAAAGCTGTCGGATTTCAGGCTGATCTGCCGTTTAGTCGGCGAACAGGTAGTCCAGCCGCATCACCGCGCTGGCCTTTTCTTCGTCCACCCCTAGAAACTCGGAAATGACAGCTACGTTTTCGGCGCGCTGGGCGGTTTCCCGCAGTCGCAGGTAATTGTCCAAACCGGCGGCGCGGATTTGTTGGGACTCGTAACTCAGATCGTTGCGAAGTGTCGGCAGCAGACGGGAAACAGTCTCAACCGGGCTGTTTTCCCCCGCCAATCCGACGCGGCGCGCATGTCCGATCAGGTATTCGTCCGAGTATTCGCATTCGATCTCAAGCACATGGGTTTTGGCCTGATCACCGCAGAAATCCTGAACAACGTCCAGGTTGGCCGGGTCGAGGCACAGAACCAACTGGTCTGATCCGAAACTTTCGAAAAGCATTCGTACAACGGCCCGCCGATGGCGCGAGCGCTTAGTCAGCGTCGTCTCAATACCGCCCAGATCAGGCAGTTGGGTATCCTCTTCGTTAAACAAGTATTCGACGCAAGGGATATCTGTTTCAGACGCGATCTGATCGACCAGCCTTTTGGCAACATGCCACTTCTTGCTGACGATCACGAACAGCTCTCGGTCAGGGCCCAGAACACTTTCGGCCTCCCAGAAACGTTGCCCGAACCGGCGCCCGATGCGCCCCCGGCCAGCCAGAAACGCATACAGGCTGCGCCCCTCGTTCGAGATGGGAAAGTCGATGCCCTCACTCGCGTAAAGTGAGCCGAGACGCTCTTTCAGCTCATGTGCCTCTGGGCTGATCTTGCGGGCAAACAAATAGTCCTGACCCAGAAGCATGTCATAGTGATCGTTGTAGAACGTGACGGGCATTCCATAATCCGAAAACATCAGAAATGTCGGTGTACGGTTTTCGATTTCGCCCTTCGGGATCAGGTGACGAACCAGCGTTTGAAAGAAGGTTTCATCGGGTATCCAAGTGGTCGAAAAAAACCGGATTATGTCCCTACGCTGCTGCAGAAGATCCAGGATCATCTCGACCGTTCGGCGGCGAAGACACCACCATTGGCTGCCAATCATCACCTGAAGGTCTTCAGGAATTTTGCGCGTCAACCCAAAACGCTTCTGCGTTTCGTAGGCGGTGTAGAATAGTTTGGGCTGGGCACGTTCATTGAAATAATGGCGATAGATCAGCCGGTCTTCTTTCATGCCGGTCTTGATCCAGTCGCTTTCGAAAAAGTCGTGGCTTTCAATGAAATCCTTGTCGTGATTATCCAGAAACCGATGGGTGTATTCTGCCGTTTTGATCGCCATGCAATCACCGGACAGCATGTAAAAATGCGTGGCGCGTGGGAAGGTTTCGACAGCAGCCTGCAAGGCGTTCAGCGTGGCCTGCACCAGCGACCACTCTCCCCAGCCGCATTTGATGCGCCTTTTTGCAAAGGTCACGTTCGGATTTTGAGCCAGCGCGGAACGGATGCGCCCGTAAGCTTCGGGGCTGGCGCTGGCGTCAAAGTGGATCGCCATGCAATCGCCCGCAGCAGTCAGCTGTTCAGCCTGTGCAATGATTGCATCAGGGTCCTTATGGCACAACAATATATAGGCAATCTTAGCCATCGAGGTTAGGTAATTTCCGTTTCTGCCCGGTTTCAACCGTGATACTGAGGATGAGCGATTGAATAAACAGAATAATTTTGGTTCCTTGTTATCAAAAGCTGGCATATCGGTTTGAGACCAGACCAGCGTAGGAGGCACAGCAGATGGGTTTTCCCGGTACCTGGATGACCGAGAGCGAAAGCATGGTGTACCGCGTCGTGCCCAAATGCGCCTGCTCGACCATTGGGCAGATCATGTATTATTCGGATCACGGCCAGTTCTTTGACGGCGATATCCATGACGCCAAGGATGGTATGCACAAATGGGCCTTTGATCAGAGCCAGGACCTGATTTCCAAAAATGTGCGCGATCACGCCTCGTATTCCTTTACCTGTGTGCGCAACCCGTACACGCGTATTCTGAGCTCGTTTTTTGACAAGATCTGCGGGATCCAGCGTAACGGCAAACGGTATCGTGGCAATCTGGTGCCAACGCTGATCTACAATTACGGGATCGAAGTGGGCGGAGACGATGGCAAGGGAGAGTTTGACCAGATCGCCAGCTTTCGCCGGTTCCTGTTGTTTGCGCGTGATACCATCCGCTGGCGACGCCCGATGGACCCGGATATTCACTGGTCTGCCATGTCTGGTCACGTGTCGACCTTCATCGTGAACGGCGGTCGTTATGATCGGATCTTCTGGACCGAAGCGTTCAACGATGGGATGCAGGGGGTTCTGGATAATACCAAGCTGAAGCATTCAGTTTCGCTGTCCGAAATACCCCGATTCAACGAATCCGAAGGCCATGGACCCAAGCGCGCACATCCGGTTGAGGACTATTTCGACGACCTGTCGATGCATCTGGTCTATGAAATCTACAAGCAGGATTTCGAGTTGTTCAAATACGATTTCGAAAACCCGGCAAACAAGATGCCGATTGGCGAAATCGATCTGGACGAAATTCACGCCAAGCTGGGCGATTGATCTTAAGGCAGGATGCCCCATCCATCGTAAACGTTTCTTGCGAAACACCTGCTCTGGTTGGGTCCGAGAGCGCCTGTGGATGATCGGCTTACCGGTCCGCCACGTCAGCAGACCGATAATGCATAGGTTTAGACCTGACGCACGGCTCCTTTTGCCGCGCTGGTGGTCAGCTTGGCATAGGCCTTAAGCGCAGTAGACACCTTGCGTTTGCGCGGCGCAGCAGGCACCCAGCCCTTTGCGTCCTGTGCTTCGCGCCGGGCGGCGAGCTCTTCATCTGAGACGGCCAGATGGATCGAGCGGTTGGGGATGTCGATTTCAATTGTGTCGCCATTCTGGACCAAACCAATCTCACCGCCTTCGGCCGCCTCGGGCGAGACATGGCCGATCGACAGACCGGACGTGCCGCCCGAAAACCGCCCGTCGGTCAGCAGGGCGCAGGCTTTGCCAAGCCCCTTCGATTTCAGGTAGGATGTCGGGTACAGCATTTCCTGCATCCCCGGACCGCCACGCGGGCCTTCATAGCGGATCACCACAACATCGCCCTCTTTCACCTTGCCGGTCAGGATGTCGCTGACCGCCTGATCCTGGCTTTCGCATACATAGGCTGAGCCGGTGAATTGCAGGATATTGGCATCCACACCAGCGGTTTTCACGATACAGCCGTCACGTGCGATGTTGCCGAACAGAACCGCCAGACCGCCGTCCTGACTGAACGCGTGTTCCTTGGACCGGATCACGCCACCCTTACGATCGGTGTCCAGTTCCTTGAACCGGTTCGACTGGCTGAACGCCTGTGTGGTGCGCACACCGCCGGGGGCGGCCTTGAACAGTTCCTGTGCCTTGGGGTTGTTGGCGATGGTGATGTCCCAGTTGGCAATCGCCTCGCCCATCGTGGCCGAATGCACCGTGCTGCATTCGTTGTGCAGCAGGCCCGCACGGCTGAGCTCACCCAGGATCGAGAAGATACCACCGGCACGGTGGACGTCTTCCATATGCACATTCTCGGTGTTCGGTGCGACTTTGCAGAGGCAGGGAACGCGACGGCTGAGGCGGTCCATATCGGCCATGGTGAAGTCAACCTCGCCCTCATGTGCGATGGCCAGCAGGTGCAGCACCGTGTTGGTTGATCCACCCATGGCGATATCAAGGCTCATGGCATTTTCGAACGCATCAAAGGTGGCAATCTCACGGGGCAGAAAGCCTTTTTCGTCCAGATCGTAATGGCGCTTGGTGATCTCGACGATGCGGCGGCCAGCCTCAAGGAACAGTTCTTTGCGGTCTGCGTGCGTCGCCAGAGTCGAGCCGTTACCCGGCAGGGCCAGACCCAACGCTTCGGCCAGACAGTTCATCGAGTTCGCGGTGAACATGCCCGAGCATGAACCACACGTGGGGCAGGCGTTTTCTTCGATGTGCTGAACCTGTTCGTCAGTGAACTTGTCATCTGCGGCGGCGACCATAGCGTCCACAAGGTCAATCTTCTTGGCCTCCAGATCGGCGATGTCGATCTTGCCCGCTTCCATCGGACCGCCTGAGACGAAAATGGCCGGGATGTTCAGACGCATGGCGGCCATCAGCATGCCGGGAGTGATCTTGTCGCAGTTCGAAATGCAGACCATAGCGTCCGCACAATGGGCGTTGACCATATATTCGACCGAATCCGCGATCACTTCGCGTGAGGGCAGCGAATACAGCATCCCGTCATGGCCCATGGCGATACCGTCATCCACGGCGATCGTGTTGAACTCTTTCGCCACGCCACCTGCTGCTTCGACCTCGCGCGCGACCATCTGGCCCAGGTCCTTCAGATGCACGTGACCCGGCACAAACTGGGTGAACGAGTTGACGATGGCGATGATCGGTTTGCCGAAATCGTCGTCACCCATGCCTGTGGCCCGCCAAAGGCCACGTGCGCCAGCCATGTTGCGGCCATGGGTAGAGGTTCTGGATCGGTACAATGGCATGATGCTGTTTTCCCTGTTGCCTCGGGTTGCATAATTCGGGGTTCGTACGTTATAGCGCACGTAGCACATGTGCGTTATAACGTACAAGGTAAATCGCAGGGCGCGGGTATGGCTATGGACGACATTACGCTGAAATTACGGGATGTGCGGACAGCCTCGGGGTTGAGCCTGTCCAAAGTCGCCGAGATGACCGGGGTCAGCAAAGCCATGCTGGGTCAGATTGAGCGCGGCGAATCGAGCCCAACGATCGCCACGCTTTGGAAAATCGCCAAGGGTTTTCAAATACCGCTCAGCGGGCTGATCGACACGACGCTGGGCGATCCATCGGTCTTTCAGACCGTAACCTTTCCCGGCAGTATCGAGGTCAAGATCGTCTTTCCCTTCGATCCCGCACTGGGTGCCGAAACCTTTCACGTGAACCTTGACGCAAACCAAAGCCACGAATCCCCGGCTCATGCCGCCGGGGTGACCGAGGAAGTGTTTGTCCTCAGCGGTACTTTGGAAATCCTGCGTGGCGAGGAATGGGTTCCCTTGCAGGCCGGGCAGGGGTTGCGCTTTGCTGCGGACCTGCCGCACGGATATCGCGCCGGTTCGCAGGGGGCTGCGTTTCTGAATATGCATCACTACGCCCAACACACAGAAACTCCTGAAATTGGTAAGGCACCTTAATGACTGCCATTTTTGACACTCTTACCATCGTGGATGCCATCGGCTCATTCGGGGCGCTGATCGTGGTGGCCGCGTATTTCGCGACGCAGATGCGGATGATGAATTCCGATGATCTGGCCTTTCCGGTGATCAACCTGCTGGGGTCTGTCCTGATCGTCTTTTCGCTGCTTGAGAATTTCAATCTGGCTTCGATGCTGATCGAAGGCTTCTGGATTGTGATCAGCATCATCGGCATCATCCAGCATTTCCGCCTGCGCAAGGCGCGATAAATCCAGAGGTTCACAAGCGCTAGCGCTATCCAGCCTTGAACGCCCATGCCACGGGGTATAGGGAAACCCCAAGCTCGCTTAGGGGAGGCTTTGATGCAGGACGATCCGAAAACCCTCGTATCCACCGAATGGCTGGCCGCGCATATGAAAGACCCGGATCTGCGGATTCTGGACGGGTCGTGGTATTTGCCCGCGCAAAACCGTGATGCCAAGGCCGAATATGATGCCGGGCATATCCCCGGAGCACGGTTCTTCGATATTGATGAGATATCAGATCACCGTTCCGACCTGCCTCATATGGCACCACCGGTCGAAAAATTCATGTCACGCCTGCGGGCCATGGGTGTCGGTGATGGTCATCAGGTTGTGGTTTATGATGGTGCCGGGCTGATGTCCGCAGCGCGCGTTTGGTGGCTGTTCCGTCTTATGGGGCAGGAAAACATCGCGGTTCTGGATGGGGGGTTGCCAAAATGGCAGGCCGAGGGGCGCGAGATCGAGGATCTGCCTCCGGTCATTCGCGACCGCCACATGACTGTTCGCGTGCAAAACCAGCTTGTCCGGGACGTCACGCAAGTTTCCGCCGCCGCCAAGCTGGCAGATCACGAGATCATCGATGCCCGCTCGGCCGACCGGTTTGCCGGAACCGCACCCGAGCCGCGCGAAGGGCTGCGTTCGGGCCATATTCCCGGCTCGCGGAATGTGCCCTTTGGGCAGTTGTTGAACGCCAACGGAACAATGAAGTCGCCCGAGGACTGCCGCGCCATATTCGAGGCTGCAGGTGTCGATCTGTCGAAACCGGTGATCACCTCTTGCGGGTCTGGCGTCACGGCCGCGATTCTCAGCCTTGCGTTGGAACGCATGGGCAAGAAAGACCACTCGCTTTATGACGGCTCCTGGGCTGAATGGGGTGCCTTCCCGACCCTGCCCGTCGCAACCGGAGAGAACTGATGTTCGAGAACCTGAAACCGCAGCCCGCCGACAAGATTCTGGCGCTGATGCAGATGTACCGCGAAGACCCGCGCGATCAGAAGATCGATCTGGGTGTTGGTGTCTACAAGAATGCCGAAGGCGTGACGCCGGTGATGCGCGCGGTGAAAGCCGCCGAACAGCGCATCTGGGAAGAACAGGAAACAAAGGCCTATACCGGTCTGGCCGGTGATCCGGCCTATGCGGATGTGATGATCGGTTTGATTTTGGGTACTACTGTGCCACGCGGCAACATCGCCGCAGTGGCGACACCCGGCGGCACCGGTGCCTGCCGTCAGGCGTTCGAGTTGATCCGGATGGCGAACCCTTCGGCACGTGTGTTTGTGTCGAACCCGACCTGGCCCAACCATCTGTCGATCCTGAATTATCTGGGGATGGAAACGGTTCAGTATCGTTACTTCGATGAAGACACTCGGGGCGTTGATTTCGATGGGATGATCGCAGACCTGAAAACCGCCAAAGCGGGTGACGTGGTTTTGCTGCATGGCTGCTGCCACAATCCGACCGGTGCCAATCTGAATATGGTGCAATGGCAAGAGGTCGTGAACCTGATCAATGCGCTGGGCCTCGTTGCGATGATCGACATTGCCTATCAGGGTTTTGGTGACGGTCTGGAAGAGGATGCGCAAGGCGTGCGACTGGTGGCTTCATCGGTAAAGGAATGTCTGATTGCGGCGTCCTGCTCGAAGAATTTCGGCGTTTATCGTGAACGCACCGGGTTGCTGATGGCGATCAGTGCGGATGCGGGGCAGACGGCCTTGAACCAAGGTACACTGGCGTTCCTGAACCGCCAGAACTATTCCTTCCCGCCCGATCACGGCGCGCGGGTGGTGACCACGATTCTGACCGATGACGCGCTGCGCGCCGACTGGTCCGCCGAGTTGGAAGAGGTCCGCCTGTCCATGCTGGGCCTGCGCCAGCAATTGGCCGACGAGCTGCAACGCCTCAGTGGCTCTGACCGCTTCGGCTTCATCGCCCAGCACCGCGGCATGTTCTCGCGCTTGGGTGCGGCCCCGGAACTGGTCGAGAAACTGCGCGTTGAACACGGTATCTACATGGTCGGCGACAGTCGCCTGAACATTGCCGGGCTGAACGCAGCGACTGTGCCGATTTTGGCCAAAGCAATAGTGGATGTCGGGGTGTAGACGCAGACGCGACATTTGAAACGAAAACCCGGGCGCGAACGCCCGGGTTTTTTGTCAGGTGAAGGCAAGGCTTAGCCTTTCGAGAATTCGGGGTATGCTTCCATTCCCAGTTCAGCCATGTCGAGGCCGTTGATCTCATCTTCTTCGCTGACACGGATGCCGACGGTGGATTTCAGGATCGTCCACAGGATCAGTGCGCCGACAAAGGTGAAAACGCCGTATGCGACGATGCCCAGAAGCTGCGCGCCCAGGCTTGCGTCACCGTAGAAGACGACGGCAATGGTGCCCCAGATGCCACAGAACAGGTGGACCGGGATGGCACCGACAACATCATCGATCTTGAACTTGTCCAGCATCGGGACCGCGAAGACCACGATGATACCACCCAC
Source organism: Ruegeria sp. AF7 (assembly GCF_056541885.1). Lineage (NCBI taxonomy): Bacteria > Pseudomonadati > Pseudomonadota > Alphaproteobacteria > Rhodobacterales > Roseobacteraceae > Ruegeria > Ruegeria sp. AF7. The sequence goes on from NZ_JBQFYX010000008.1 coordinate 25,755, forward strand.
GGCACCGATCCACAGGGCACCGAACAGGGTTGGGGCCAGCGGTTCGGCCGTGATCGAGACCAGACCCGCCAGCGCGCCGTTCAGCACCATCGTCAGGTCGGGCTTCCTGTACAGAACCTGAGTCAGGATCAGCGCTGCAACCGAGCCCGAAGCAGCCGCCATGTTGGTGTTGGCAAAGATGCGTGACACGTCCGATACATCACCCACTGTTCCCATCGCCAGCTGCGAGCCGCCGTTGAATCCGAACCAACCCAGCCACAGGATGAACGTTCCCAGGGTCGCCAGCGCCAGGTTAGAGCCGGGCATCGGGTGAACTTTGCCATCTTTGTACTTGCCGATCCGCGGACCCAGGATAAGGGCCCCTGCCAGCGCAGCCCAGCCACCGACCGAGTGTACGATGGTCGAACCGGCAAAGTCTGAGAAGCCCTTGGCATCCAACCAGCCGCCACCCCATTTCCACGAACCGGAAATCGGGTACATGATGCCTGTCAGCACGATGACGAAGATCAGAAAGGGCCAAAGCTTGATCCGTTCCGCCACGGCGCCGGAAACGATGGATGCGGTCGCGGCCACGAACACAAGCTGGAAGAAGAAGTCTGAACCGACCGAAGCATAGTCCAGTGCCGCATCCGCCGGCGCAACACCAACCGCATCAAGCGTTGTGGTCGAGAAGAACGGGCCAAGCCAGCCCGTGATGGACCAGCCGTCGCCTGGATACATCAGGTTGAACCCGATCAGCCAGTACATGATTGCGGCAAATGAAAACAATGCCACGTTCTTGATCATCTGCATGGCAACGTTCTTGGATCGTACCAGACCGCCTTCCAGCATGGCGAAACCTGCGGCCATGAAGAAAACAAGAAAGCCCGCCATCAGAAACAGCAGCGTGGTAAAGATATACTGGGTGTGCAGTGCCGCTTCGCCGGTTGCGGCGGCCTCTTGCGCAAGACCCATCTGCGGCAGCGCAACAATGGCGGCGGCAGGGATGAGAGATTTCATCAGGTTCATTGTCAGTCCTCGAATGATTGTGAGTGGGCGCGCTTACAGCGCGTCCTCGTTGGTTTCCCCGGTTCGCACACGCATCGCTTGTTCGACATCGAGGACAAAAATCTTGCCGTCACCGATCTTGCCGGTTTTGGCGGTTTTAGTGATGGTCTCGACGATCTGGTCGGCCATTGTCGCAGGCACCACGATCTCAAGCTTGATCTTGGGCACGAAGTTCACCGCATACTCGGCCCCACGATAGATTTCGGTGTGACCGGACTGCGAGCCGAAGCCCTTGATTTCGGTCACCATCATGCCGCGCACGCCAGCCTCGGTCAGTGCTTCGCGCACCTCCTCCAGCTTGAACGGCTTGATTGTCGCAATGATCAGTTTCACGTCTTTCCCCTCTGATTGTCCGGTGGGACCGGCTTGTTTGCACCTGCAGAAAAAAAGCGCGCCGCGGCGCAGTAAGAAACGCTTTCGGGGCCAAAACCTGTCGGAAAATAATGCGAAGTTGCACAATTTTTGCACAACGCAGCCGTTGCGACTAATAATTGAGCACTATAGAGAGGGGAAGTTCCGGAAAATCGGACCTCTACATACCGTGGTTGTCGAGGTATGGTGACCAAAAAGTATAACCGGGCAGAGTTTGAGCATGACTGAGTCCAAGCGCCGCAAGCCGACATTGGTCGCGGATAGACGGTACCCTTCAAAGGGCCGAAAACCGGCGGCGACCAAAAGCACGGCGGGCAAAAAATCGACGGCGCGCAAAACGGCCACGCGCAAAACCACACGCAGGAAAACCCGCACGTCATCAGCGGGCAAAGGCGGTGGTATCTTTCGCCGTTTGTTCCGATGGATCTGGCGGCTGATCTGGGGCCTGACCTGGCGTGTCGGTGCGATTTCGGCCATGCTGCTCGCGCTGGCGGTGGGTATCGTCTACGCCACGTTGCCGGATGTGGATGCCTTGCTGGATGGGCGTGCGCGGGGTTCCGTGACTTTGCTGGATCGTGACGGCAAGGTCTTTGCCTGGCGTGGCGATCAGTTTGGTGGCGTGATCACGGCCGATACCGTGTCTCCGCATCTCAAGAACGCAGTCATCGCAACCGAAGACAAGCGATTTTACCGGCATTTCGGGGTCAGCCCGCGTGGCGTCGCCAGCGCGGTCAGCATCAACCTGAGCGAAGGGCGCGGGCCTTTGTCAGGGCATGGCGGGTCCACCATCACGCAACAGACCGCGAAATTGTTGTGTTTGGGTGTTCCTTATGATCCCAGTGATTGGGACTCTGAGGCCGCGTATGAGGCCGACTGCCGTCAGGGCTCCTTGTGGCGCAAGGCCAAGGAAGCCGTCTATGCGCTGGCAATGGAGGTGAAATACTCCAAGGACGAGGTTTTGACGATCTACCTGAACCGCGCTTTTCTTGGCGCAGGCGCGCGTGGGTTCGAAGCCGCGAGCCAGCGCTACTTTGGAAAATCTGCCGCCGAGGTTTCGCCCGCAGAGGCCGCGATGCTGGCTGGTCTGCTGGTTGCGCCTACACGCTATGCGCCGACCAACAACCTGCAACGGTCTCAGGATCGGGCGCGGCTGGTGATCGGTCTGATGGAGGATCAGGGATATCTGACCGCCGCACAGGCCAGCGAAGCGCGTACGCGCCCGGCGCAACTGTCTGAAGCGGCTGCTGCCCGAGCGGGTGGCTATTTCGCAGATTGGGTTGTTTCGGAACTTCCCAGTTATTTTGGTGATAACACAACCGAAGATGTTGTGATTCAGACGACTTTGGATCAGCGGATTCAGCGATCGGCGGAAGAGGCTTTGCAATTCATCTTTCAGGAAAAGGTGCGCGAAGGCTCCAAGGCGCAGGCGGCCATCGTGGTCATGTCCGCGGACGGAGCGGTAAGAGCCATGGTCGGCGGCCGAGAAACACGGGTTGCCGGGGTGTTCAACCGGGCCACCATCGCCAAGCGCCAAACCGGTTCGTCCTTCAAACCTTTTGTCTACGCCACCGCGCTGGAACTTGGCTATTCGCCGCTGGATACGGTGATGGATGAACCTTACTGCGTGGACATTCCCGGGTCCGGTCAATGGTGCCCCAAGAACTATACCAACAAGTACTACGGGCGCGTGTCACTGGCGGATGCGCTGAAGAACTCGCTGAATATTCCGGCGGTGAAAGTTGCCGAGATTTCGGGTTTGGATAACGTCCGCACCGTGGCCAGTGGTTTTGGCATTGCCAGCGATCTGGCGCAAGGTCCGGCCTTGGCGCTGGGCGCGTCGGAAAGCACGCTGATTGAGATGACGGGGGCTTATGCAGGTATTCTGAACGGCGGCTCTGCCGTTGAACCTTATGGCCTGACCGAGTTGAAGCTGCTGGGTGATGAAGCACCTGTCATGGTTACGACAACCGGTATCGGTGAACGGGTGATCAACGACGCGGCTGCCAAACAGCTGACATGGATGATGGAACGTGTGGTGTCCGAAGGCACAGGTGGACGGGCCAAGTTGCCCGGCTGGCAGGTGGCGGGCAAAACGGGCACAACCCAGGCGGCGCGGGACGCATGGTTCATCGGGTTTACTGCGGATTATGTAACCGGTGTTTGGATGGGCTATGACGACAACACGCCCCTATCTGGTGTGACCGGCGGCGGTTTGCCCGCGGAAATCTGGAGAGAAACCATGCTGCGTGTCACCGAAGGGATGACACCGACACCCTTGCCGATGATGGCACCAGCGCCGCCGGTTCAGGTCGCACAGCCACAACCGCGTCGAAAGCGCGGAGGCTTTGCCGATGATATCAACAATCTGCTGAAGAATATTTTCGGCGGAAACTAGAGCCGTCTTTGATGGAAAAAACGAAAAAGGCGGTGCATCGGGCACCGCCTTTTGTCATTTCGCTGTTTCGTGTTTCAGACGCTGGCATCCAAGGCCGCAAGGATCGCGTCGCCCATTTCAGTGGTTGATACGGGCTGAACGCCCTCATCTGCAAGCAGGTCGCCGGTGCGTACCCCATCGGCCAGTACTTTCTCGATCGCGGCCTCCAGACGATCCGCTTCTTCGCCCTGATCAAAGCTGTAGCGCAGGGCCATAGCAAAGCTGAGGATACAGGCGATCGGGTTGGCTTTGCCCTGACCGGCGATATCCGGGGCCGAGCCATGGACGGGTTCATACATTGCCTTGGGCCGACCATTAGCCATCGGCGCGCCCAGAGAGGCCGAAGGCAACATGCCCAGCGACCCGGTCAGCATCGCGGCGCAGTCGGACAGGATGTCACCGAACAGGTTGTCGGTCAGGATCACATCAAACTGTTTCGGTGCGCGCACAAGCTGCATCGCGCCGTTGTCGGCGTACATATGGCTCAGCTCAACTTCGGGGTAGTCCGCTGCGACGCGGGTGACGACTTCGCGCCACAGGATGCCCGATTCCATGACGTTGGCTTTTTCCATCGAGCACAGCTTTTTGTTGCGGCGCATTGCCAGTTCAAAAGCCGAGCGCGCGGCGCGTTCGATCTCGGATTCGGTGTAACGCTGGGTGTTGATGCCGACGCGTTCGTTGCCTTCCTCGAAGATGCCGCGCGGCTCACCGAAATAGACGCCCGACGTCAGTTCGCGGACGATCATGATATCCAGACCGGCAACGACGTCTTTCTTCAGCGACGAGAAATCGGCAAGCGCGTCAAAGCACTGGGCCGGGCGCAGGTTCGAATACAGGTCCATTTCCTTGCGCAGGCGCAGCAAACCACGCTCGGGTTTCAGGCTGAAATCCAGATCGTCGTATTTAGGACCGCCGACAGCGCCCAGCAGAACCGCGTCAACCTCTTGCGCTTTTGCCATGGTCTCATCGGACAGAGGCTTGCCGTGGGCGTCATAAGCGGCACCGCCCACCAGATCCTCGCTCACGTCAAATTGAAGACCGCGATTGGCACCGAACCAATCGATGATTCTGCGCACTTCGGCCATAACTTCTGGGCCAATTCCGTCTCCGGGCAGGATGAGGAGCGAGGGGTTGGGCATGAAGGGTCTCCTTGCGTTTTGTTGCACAGGCCCTAGCGTCTGCGCAGCATCGGGTCAATGAGACAGACCTGTCAGAACACAAGGAAAACACATGCTGACACCTGGAAATCGGGTTCCTGCGCTAAAAATCGAAACTGTCGCCCATGGCAGCTTCGATCTTGACGTGGACAAAGGCGAAAACGGGGCGCTGGTAATTCAATATCGCGGGCTGCATTGCCCGATTTGCATCAAGCAGATGGCCGAGGTAGAGGCGGCGCGGGACGATTTCACGGCGCTGGGTGTCGAGGTTATCATGATCACCACCGATACCGCCGAACGTGCCGCTGAAACCGCCGAAAAAGCCGGAGCGTCGCGCTTGCGTGTGGGTCACAGCTTTCCCCTGTCTGCTGCGCGGGAGGGTTGGGGTCTTAACATCTCGACCAAGCGCGAAGGCAGCGCCGAACCGGATCTGTTTGCCGAGCCGGGGCATTTCTACATCGCACCTGACCGGACGCTTTATTTTGCGTGGCAACAGACCACGCCTTTTGGACGTCCGTCGATGTCGGATATCGCGGGTGGTCTGAAGTTCACTTTGGGCAATAACTACCCGGCGCGCGGAACTTATACCGGCCCGCTTTGACGCTCAAAGAGCGGCTTTGAGCCCTTCTGCCAACAAATCCCAGACCCTGCGGATACGTGGGGTCTGGCGCATCGCCTGCGGTGCAGCCAACCACACGGGTAGAACCGGGATTTCAACATCCAGTGGCAAGATTTCGACATCCGGGTCGGCTTCGGCCATCTGGACCTGGCTGAAGCCAATGCCGCATCCCGCGCGGATCAGTTCCCAATAGGCGCTTTGCAGATCGCAGCGGGTCGCAAAACTATCGCGACTTGCGGGCCATCCTTTTTCGCGCATGGCCTTGATGATTTCCTGATTGGCGTCAAAACCCACAAGGTCGTGGGAAAAAAGTTCCTTGGGTGTTGTAGGGCGCCCCTTACGATCAAGATAGGACTTGGCCGCGCAAAAGCATAGTGGCACCTCCCCCAGATATCGCGAGATGATATCCATCTGCGCGGGGCGATACATGCGAACGGCAATATCCGCCTCGCGGTACAGCAGGTTTTCCGTGGTGTCAGTGGCGACCAGCTCAAGTTGAATGGCGGGTTCCTGCCTTCGGATATTCGCCAGAATCGGTGGCAGCAAGTGATGCGAAGCGAAGACCGAAGCGGTGATGCGGACCGAGCCTTCAAGCTGCTGCGACTGCCCTGCGGCGGCAAGGCTGAAGGCAGTCATGGCGCTGTGCATTTGCTGCGCCATCGGCAAGAGCTGGGAACCTGCCACGCTCAGTTTCAGGCCACGCGCGTGCCGGTCGAACAAGGATACGCCCAGTTCGGCCTCAAGGCTTTGTACTTGCCGTCCCAATGTGGGCTGGCTGCGATCAAGGTGCCGTGCAGCGGCAGACAGAGACCCGGTTTCGGCCACGGCCAGAAAGCTTTGGATCAGAGACCAATCCGCATGTGTCAGTGCTTTATCCATTCAAAAATGAATACACATTCTGCATTTCGCGGCAATTCAATACGTACATTGAATGGGTAGATTGGTCTGAAACAGGAGGCATCAATGACACAAACTGCACTGATACTCGGCGCGTCGGGCCGGTTTGGGCGCAATGCTACAAAGGCGTTTCGAAATGCAGGCTGGGCCGTGCAAACGTTCCGTCGCGGGTCCGGATCTCTTTCCCAGGCGGCAAAAGGGGTGGATGTCATCGTAAACGGATGGAATCCGCTCTATCCTGATTGGGCGCGTGAAATGCCCGACCTGACCAGACGTGTGATAGATGCCGCGTCCGAGACCGGAGCCACCGTACTGGTTCCAGGCAACGTCTATGTGTTTGGAGCGGACACGCAAGGCCCATGGTCCGGGAGTACACCGCACTTGGCCACCAATCCGCTTGGCCGTATCCGGATCGAGATGGAGGAGGCGTATCGCGCTTCAACCGTCCGTACGATCCTTCTGCGTGCGGGCGATTTTATTGACACAAAGGCATCAGGAAACTGGTTCGATCAGGTCATGATCAAGCATCTGTCGCGCAATCAGTTCGTGTATCCCGGAGATCCAGAAGCTTTGCACGCCTGGGCCTATCTGCCTGATTTGGCCCAAGCTGCCGTCGCGCTGTGTGAAATTCGAAAGGATCTGCCGCGGTTCTGCGATGTTCCTTTTGCTGGCTACACTCTGACCGGAACTCAGATCGCGCAGTCTTTGACGAGAGTGACCGGACGCGACATATCCGTGAAGCCGATGCAATGGTGGCCATTGCAGCTGGCGCGACCATTCTGGCGCATGTCTTCACACCTGATTGAAATGCGGTATCTGTGGCAGGTGCCACACCAGTTGGACGGATCGTACCTGACCGAGTTACTGGGTTCTGAGCATCAGACCGATCTGGATGATGCATTGCGTTCTGCAATCTCACCTAACCTGGTGACTTTGTCCTATGCGACCCCAGAGTCGATCATGCCTTAAGGCAGGGTGACGTCAACCCAGACCAATCGGTGCCTGCTGGCACGTAGGGCAGATTCGTAAAGCTTGTTGCCTTTTTCCGGCCACGTCACACCGGCATCCGAAATGCGCAGGTCGGCGGACGGCAACACATAATCCACGCGCATTTCACCCGTGGCCTTCCAAGCGACCGTTGAGGTCGAGCCTGAAGGGTCTTTCGGCAGCGGGTCTTGCAAACGGGGATGGGTCAGAAGGGACTGAATGGCCTGTTTACGGCCCTCTCCACGCGTTGGATCAAGGTTGGCATCGCCGGCGATCACAAAGGCACCTTCGGGGACTGGCTCCAGTTCACCGTTCAATATTACGGACCAGAGCCGGATCTCATCCTGATTGCGCAACCCGTTTCGATCCTCGGGCCCATCGAAAACGGGCGGCGCCGCATGAAAGGTCATGAGATTGAGCCGCCCATACGGGGTTTCGATCGGTACAACCCAATGTGCAGTCGAAGACAAGCGTTGTATCTGATGTGCCGCGTCAGACGGGAAGGGTTGCCCGTTTACGCCAGGCAGGGTGGCGCCCGGTAAACTGCGCCACAACAGCGCAGAATAATCCTGAACCTCAGCTGTGATAATTTCGTATCGTGATAACACCGCCAGCCCACCTTGACCTGTGAACTGGCCCCAGCCTTGGGCGTCGCCGGGGCCTTGGGCCTTGCTATCGCCGTCCAGGTCAAGCGAGGTTTCCAGCCCGGCATTGGGTTGTGTGGCAAGGTAATATCCGTAATCAAGCCCCGCGTTGCGCAGTTTCCCGGTCAGGGCTGTTACAGCGGTATTGTTTAGGTCCCAGTCGATACCCTGAAGGACGATAATGTCAGGGCGCGCGGTTGCAATAACGTCGACAACGGCCAGAACTTGCGCGTCATCGCGTTGAATGTCGCGAAGAAGTAGGCCGGGACCTTTTCTGCTGAGCTCGGTGTTATAGGTGGCGATACGCACGACCTCTGCCTGTGCCGCAAAGGGCAACAATAGCAGACATAGGATGCGGATCATGCGGCCTGCGTTGACTCGCTGGTCGAATAGGCGCGGCGTTTTTCCATGATCAAGCCCGCGATCCTGAGGGTCGCCATGCCGCGCATGATCATGCTGGCGGGCAGGAAAGCCCATGCGCTCATGGTCCAGATCAAGGTCTGTGGGTTCCCGAGAGAGATCGGGGCGATCACACTGCTCGTCAACTTGATGATCGCCGGAATGAGGAATGGCAGCAGAATGCCGATACAGATGTTCAGGCGGCCATCCCTTTGAAGGCGCGTAACGACATCGCCCCCTTTGGTCGGGTCAAACAGCGGCAGGTTTGTCCACACATTGAAGGCGCCATTTCCGGTTGGCCATCCCCGAACCCTGACCGCATAGGCAAAGCTGACAATCGTGACCAAAGCCGCGACATAAGCCACGCTGGCTGTGATGCGGACCAGTTCGATCAGGGCGTGGCCGGCATCCGGGGGCAACATCAACACGATGAGGCGCACCGGAGAATAGGGGAAGTCCACCACATTTGCGACAGCCAAACCAACCGAATAAGAGAACGTGGTCAACTGCGTTGGTTCAAAAGCGTTTTTGCAGATCAGCGTCAGAAAGGTGACCATCGACATCAGGCCGACAAACCGAAGGCGATTGACCGGGGGCGCGTCGCGGAATTCGATGAAGCTGGGAAAGGCGGAATTGTATTCGGCAAAGGTCAGGATAAACGCGAGGATCGCGAGAAAGACCAGTATCTCGGTCCCGTTCGTAGATGAGACAGGCAGGTACAACGCAGGTGTCAGCACCATAAGTGCAACAAGTATACCGCGTATCGCCGCCCCTGTTGTGCGCGCAATCACTATCCGAACCCTTTTTCAAACCGGATCAGCCGATCTTTGTCGACTTGTTTCCAACTTGTGCCCGTCGCTTCGTCTGACGTTGACGGATGCCTCTTCAGCGTCAACATGAACGATAAGCGGCATTTTGCTCAAGCCGAGGTGCAGAAAACACGGGATTTCGGGCAAAAAGATGGCGCAACTGGTGCGGTATTGCATCATTTTCGACGCAAATCCGACGTGTATCTCAAATTGATACCCACATGTTGTGGTTTTCGAAAAATCAACCCCAAGAATGCGAGCGGGGCCGCCTTGGCGACCCCGTCAGGTTGAGTATCCACAGATTCGTCCCCAGAATCACACCCAGGGACGGGCCTGACTGGCGTGATCCTCGAACTTGTCGATGTGATGATCTTTTTCCATCGTCAGCCCGATATCATCCAGACCATTCAGCAGGCAGTGCTTGCGGTGAGGATCCATTTCGAAATCGATCACGACGCCGTCCGATGTGGTGATCTGCTGGTCTTCCAGATGTACGGTCATGCGGGCGTTTTCGCCTTTATGCGCATCATCCATCAGGATCGCGTGGTGTTCTGCCCCGACAACAATCGGCAGAATGCCGTTCTTGAAACAGTTGTTGAAGAAGATGTCGGCAAAACTGGTCGAGATCACGACCTTGATGCCGAAATCCTTGATCGCCCAGGGCGCGTGTTCGCGTGAGGACCCACAGCCGAAATTGTCGCCAGCAACCAGAATCTCGGCCTCGCGATAGGCGGGCTTGTTCAGGACGAATTCTTCATTCTCCCGACCGTCATCGTGATAACGCATCTCGTCGAACAGAACGACACCCAGGCCCGACCGTTTGATGGTTTTCAGGTGCACTTTCGGGATGATCATATCGGTGTCGATATTGATCAGCGGCATTGGGGCGGCCACCCCGTGGACTTTTTCAAACTTATCCATGTTCATACTCCTGCGGGAGAGGGCCGCGCCCAGACACCGCGTTAAGCTTGTTTCGTTTCTTTTGGTGCGTCCTTGACGAAGAACGCCATGAAGACAAGGCCGAGCCCGTTAAAGATCATCTCGATCCCCAGCAGGATGCCCAGCAATTGCAGCAGCACCGAAGGGTCCATTGCAGCAAAGCGCCAGATCAGGATCGCAAGAACAATCGACATGATGCCCGAGACCAGCGTCGCCCAGAAATACTGTGTTCCGCGCATCTGGAACGACAGGATCACGCGGGCAATGCCGCCAGCCATGAACAGGATCAGGCAGACGGTTGCCAGTGTCAGCGTTCCTTGCAGTGGGTGATCCAGAAAGGACCAGCCCAGAAACAGCATCACGACACCCATGATAAGTGACAGTATCTTGTTGCCGGTCCCTTCAACTGTGAAGCCGCCAACAACCTGCAATGCGCCCGAAATCAACAGCAATACACCTGTGACCACCGTCACGGTAATTGATGCCACGACCGGTGCGCCCAGCACAAAGATGCCGAACACGATGGACAGAAGTCCAAGCAATAGCCATTTTGTCCAGTCACTCATGTCTTCAATCCCTCAAATATCCAGTTATGAGGGTAGCTTACATCATTTCACGAACGTCTGTCAGCCGTCCTGTGATTGCCGCTGCGGCGGCCATTGCCGGGCTTAGCAGGTGGGTACGCCCGCCCCGGCCCTGACGGCCTTCAAAGTTGCGGTTTGAAGTCGCGGCGCAGCGTTCACCCGGTTGCAACTGGTCGGGATTCATCGCCAGACACATCGAACATCCTGCCAGACGCCACTCGAAACCGGCTTCTTTGAAGATATCCGCCAGACCTTCTTCTTCGGCCTGCGCGCGGACGAGGCCCGAGCCCGGAACGACCATGGCGCGCATGCCGTCCTTGATCTTTTTGCCTTTCAGAATCTCGGCGGCGGCTCGCAGGTCCTCGATCCTGCCGTTGGTGCACGAGCCGATAAAGACGGTGTCGATCTCAACTTCGCTCAGCTTCTGGCCGACTTTCAGTCCCATATACTCTATGGAGCGGCGGGCTGCATCGACTTTGCCGCCTTCGAAATCCTCGGGGTTCGGGACGGTTGCGGTGATCGGCAGAACGTCCTCGGGGCTGGTGCCCCAGGTCACGACCGGCGCGATGTCTTCGCCGCGCAGAGTGATGACCTTGTCGAAATGCGCGTCTTCGTCGGTGTAAAGCGTTTTCCACCATGTCAGAGCCGCTTCCCACTGCGCCCCTTTCGGCGCGTGCGGGCGGCCTTTGACATAGTCGAACGTTGTTTCATCCGGCGCGATCAGGCCGGCACGAGCCCCGCCTTCAATCGCCATGTTGCAGACGGTCATGCGACCTTCCATCGACAGATCACGGATTGCTTCGCCGCAATACTCGATGACATAGCCGGTACCGCCAGCAGTGCCGGTCTCACCGATCACAGCCAGAGTAATGTCCTTGGCGGTCACGCCCGGTTGCAACTTGCCGGTGATTTCCACCTTCATGTTCTTGGACTTCTTCTGGATCAGCGTTTGCGTGGCCAGAACATGCTCAACCTCAGACGTGCCGATACCGTGAGCCAGCGCGCCGAATGCACCGTGAGTCGCTGTGTGGCTGTCGCCGCAGACAACGGTCATACCCGGTAGGGTCCAACCCTGTTCCGGGCCAACGATGTGGACGATGCCCTGGCGCACGTCATTCACCGGGTAGTAGTGAATGCCGAAATCCTTGGCGTTCTTGTCCAGCGCCTCGACCTGAATGCGTGATTCCGGGTTTTCGATCCCGTTCACGCGGTCCGGTGTGGTCGGCACGTTGTGGTCCGGTACAGCGATGGTCTTTTCCGGCGCGCGCACTTTACGGCCTGCCATGCGCAGCCCTTCAAAAGCCTGCGGGCTGGTAACTTCGTGCACCAGATGGCGGTCGATATAAAGCAGGCAGGTTCCATCATCGGCTTCGTGCGCGACATGGGCATCCCAGATCTTGTCATAGAGTGTCTTGGGGGACATCGGTCCTCTCCCGTATGTAATGAGAAATAGCTGGCGAGTTGGCTCAGGCGACGGATAGGCGCGCCAGAACGGTGCGGGCAGCGCCAAAGAACCGTTCACGCAAGCGCGCGCGATCTTCCAGATTCTGAAGTTGGGCCACATTGAGTCTCATGCGGTTCAGATATACCGCGCCCTTCCGGCAATCAAGGTTCAAAACCAGTGTCAGGCTTGCATCGCCCCGCTTTGCTGTCCAAGCTGACCCGCAGGAGACGTGCATGAACCAAGACCTGATCCCCAGTACGCTGACGGACCTCTACAACAACATGGTTGCGGCTTTTTCCGCGCAGTTCGCGCGGCTGCTTGATCTGATCGTCACGCCAGGTTGGCGACAATATCAACTGCTCATCATCCTGTTACTGTGGGCGCTGGCTTTGCTGCTGAAGTTTCTGACTCAGTCCAAATGGGATAGTTGGGCCCGTTCACGTACAGGATGGCCGAAATGGCGGCTGCGAATTCTGGTGCAGTTGATGCGGCGGTTGGCGCTGCTCTACTTCATCCTGCTTTCCTGGGCAATTTATCTGATCATGCAGCAACTCACCTGGCCATCGCGCAGCTATATCATAGGGGTGATAGCTACGTTGGCGGCGGCGTGGCTGGCGATAGCACTGGTCGCGAGACTGGTCCAAAACCGCACGCTTCGCCGGATTTTCAAGTGGGCAATGTGGATTTACGCAACGCTTGTCGCGTTGAACCTGACGGATGATGTCGCGGGTTTTCTTGATGGTGTCGCGATTTCCATCGGGGATCTGCATATTTCGGCCCTTGGGATTCTCAAGGCCACATTGCTGATTGGCATCCTGCTGACACTGGCCCGTATCGGCACGCGCGCAGCCGAACGCGCATTGCAAGGCAATGACGACATAACGCCGTCCATGCAGGTGCTGTTGTCAAAAGGCATACAGGTTCTGCTTTACGGGGCAGTCTTTATGGCTGCGATCCGCACGTTGGGGTTCGATCTAACCGGCATCGCGCTTTTGTCCGGCGCCATCGGCGTGGGTATCGGGTTCGGTTTGCAAAAAGTGGTGTCGAACCTGATATCGGGGATCATCATCCTGATGGACCGCTCGATCAAGCCGGGCGATGTGATCTCGTTGGGGGATACGTTCGGTTGGATCAATTCGCTTGGCGCGCGATATGTGTCGGTCGTAACACGGGACGGGCGCGAGTACCTGATCCCAAACGAAGATCTGATTACCAATCAGGTGGTGAACTGGTCTCATTCCGACCGGTTCGTGAGATTGGATCTGGATTTTGGTACCAGCTATGACGACGATCCGCATAAAGTGCGCGCAACCGCAATCAGAGCGGTAAAGGCGGTTGCCCGGGTCCTGAGCGGCGGCAAACATGAACCGGTTTGCCACATCACCGGGTTTGGTGACAGCAGCGTGGACTATGTGCTGAGGTTCTGGATCAGCGACCCGACAAAGGGGCTGACCAATATTAGGGGCAATGTCTATCTGGCGCTTTGGGACGCATTCAAGGAAGAAGGTATCTCGATCCCCTTCCCGCAGCGCGAAATCCGGTTGCTGCCGGACGGCGCAACTGCGCAACAGATCATCACAGAGTAAGCGTCTGTGGACGCACTGCAGCGTGCATTCATTGAAATGTTGCATTCCCCTTGCTACCTTATTAGTACCCCGGCGCCGGGGTTTCACGGCGCGCAACAAAGGAGGACTATGTCCTGTCTCTACATACACAGGCGGGTTTGCCCGCCGATGATGGGGTCAACATAATGGCCCACTCTCAGTCAATCAGCGACAAGCTGCTTGAACGTATCCTTTCCTCACTTTCCGATGACAAGGCCGAAGACGTGGTGCAGATCAACCTGCAGGGCAAATCATCGGTTGCGGATCACATGGTGATTGCCTCGGGTCGGTCGACCCGTCAGGTTTCGGCCATGGCGGAAAAGCTGACGGATCGCATCAAGCAGGAATTCGGTTTCACCTCGAAGGTCGAAGGCAAGGATACCGGCGACTGGGTGCTGATCGATACGGGCGACGTCATCGTCCATATCTTCCGCCCCGAAGTGCGTGAATTCTATCAGCTGGAAAAGATGTGGCTGCCTCAGGGCGGCAGCGCCTCGGCGAACTGAGGCGCCATCCCGGCCTGCATTAACAGGCCGGAGGCGAGAGAGACATGCGTATCAGCATAGTTGCGGTCGGGCGATTGCGCGCCGGACCCGAGAAGACACTGCTTGACGATTACCTGACCCGATTTGACCGGACCGGCCGTGCGCTGGGCCTTGGGCCTGCGCAGGTGATCGAGGTTGAAGACAAAAAAAACGCAGGGATGGCAGCCGAGGCCGCGCTGCTGCGCAGGGCCCTGCCCAAAGGGGCAGTGTTGTGCACGCTGGATGAACGGGGGCGGGTCATGTCCTCGCCCGATTTCGCGAAGAAGCTGGGTGATTGGCGCGATGCCGGTCGGCAGGACCTGGCGTTTGTGATCGGTGGTGCGGACGGAATTGACCCAGTTCTGCGGACCGAGGCGGATTTTTCCATTTCATTCGGGTCGATGGTCTGGCCCCATATGCTGGTCCGTGTGATGCTGGCCGAGCAACTTTACCGGGCCGCGACCATTCTGTCAGGTGGCCCCTACCACCGGGTCTGACATGGCGCAGCTACTGATTGTCTACCACTCGCGCACAGGCGGTGCCCGGCAGATGGCCGAAGCCGCGGCCGAAGCGGCGCGAGGTGAGGCTGACACAAAGCTTATGCCTGCCGATCAAGCCGGGCCGGAAGATCTGTTGGCTGCCGATGGCTACATCTTTTGCGCGCCTGAAAATCTGGCGGCAATTTCGGGTCTGATGAAGGAATTCTTCGACCGCTGCTACTACCCGGTACTGGGAAAAATAGAAGGCCGACCCTATGCGCAGATGATTTGCGCAGGATCGGATGGCGAGAATGCCGCCCGTCAGATCGCACGAATAGCCACTGGTTGGCGATTGAAAGCTGTTCAGCCTCCGCTGATCATCTGTACTCATGCGCAAACGCCCGAGGCCATTTTGGCCGAAAAGACAATCCCGCAAGACCAACTGGATCAATGCCGCGAGACAGGAGCCGCTTTGAGTGCCGGTCTGGCCATGGGAATTTTCTGAGGGTCAATCCAGGTTAACCACTGTGGTGCCTTCATTCCATCCATCGACGATGCACCGTGCCTGAATTTGCACCTGTGTCATGCCATCAGGAATGACCACCCCGCCCAGAGAGCGGGTAAAGGGTTGTTCGGTTTCGTGAGGATGGAGCAGGATGCGCATTCCCAACTCGTTTCCATCCATATCCAGAACACGCCAGCCGTCGGCGTAATGATCCCAACCCGTATCGGGATGCCGGATCGTCACATCGAACCGCCATGTATCACCGTTTGCACTGGTGCGGACCTGTTCGATTGTTGGCGGGTCGGCAAGGGCGGGGCTCGCCAACATGGCGCAGAGAATCAAGTATCGCATCGCACCAGTGTAACCAGTGGGATAGCGCATCGGTATCACGTATCTGTGCTGGCGGCTCGGGCCATGAGTATTTCCCGGGAGTGTGAGGCGAACTCGCGCCGATACAAGACGCCAAACGTGACCGCTGTACCCAAAATGAGCGCGACAGGTCCAAGAAACCATGCCAACGACGCCAGTGCAAAATAAGTGGCGCGCAGACCACGGTTGAAGCTGCGCGCGGCGGTGACACAGATCTCAGCCGCCTGACCGGCGCGGGGATAGGTTTGCGGGTCTTCGGGGTCATTGGGAACTGCAGCCATCAACACGGCGCAGTATCCGAAAAGGCGGTGCGCCCAGACATATTTCAGAAATGCGTTGGCCAGCAGCAATACGACGAAAAGGATTTTGATCTCCCAGACCATTGCCGGGACACTGCCGATGGCAAGGTCAATTGCGACGCCTGCCAGTCTTTCGGTATTGCCCAGCAGGGCCAGCCCGCCCCCGATGGCAATCATCGTGGTCGACGCGAAAAATGTACTGCCCTGCCGCATGGCCGCCACGACTTGCGCGTCGAACATGCGCGGTTGGCGGGTCACCATCTCGCGCATCCATTCGCGCCGATAATCGTCCATCATAAGGGCTACGGATTGCCTCTGCGGTGACGGATGTTCAATTTTCCACCCAATCCACAGCCAAGCAACCAGCAGCAGAAGCAGCGATGCATAGTCCAGAGGGGCAAAAAGAGCGGCACGTTCGATCCAGGTCATGACCGCGACAGTAAGGCCGGGCATGGGAACTTGCCAGCGCGATAAATTGGTAATATTACTTTACCAAAAGGAGGAGCGCCATGGAGATGCCAAAGCCAAGCCCGGATGTTCTGAGCCGGAAATCTGCGCTTGTTGCGCGGCTGTCGCGGGTTCTGCCCGAAGAGGCGATCATCCACGACCCCGCCGAAACCCGCGCTTACGAGTGTGACGCCTTGACGGCTTATAGATGCCCGCCAATGCTGGCCGTGCTGCCGTCAAGCACACAGCAGGTTTCGGATGTTCTGCGCATTTGTCATGACGAAAACGTGCCTGTGGTGCCGCGCGGGGCGGGTACTTCGCTGGCCGGTGGAGCCTTGCCGACTGCGGATTGCGTCATTCTGGGCGTCGCACGGATGAATGAGGTGCTGGAAATCGACTATGACAACCGCTTCATCAGAGTACAGACGGGTCGCACCAATCTAAGCGTTACCGGCGCGGTCGAAGAAGAGGATTTCTTCTACGCCCCCGATCCGTCTTCGCAGCTGGCTTGTGCCATCGCGGGCAATATCGCGATGAATTCGGGCGGTGCGCATTGCCTTAAATATGGGGTGACAACAAACAACCTGTTGGGCGTGACCATGGTCATGATGGATGGCAGCGTTGTCGAAATTGGTGGTGCGCATCTGGATGCACCAGGTCTGGACCTGTTGGGTGTCATCTGTGGGTCCGAAGGCCAGCTGGGTGTGGTGACCGAGGCCACGTTGCGTATTCTTCGCAAGCCCGAGGGCGCGCGACCGGTCCTGATGGGTTTCAATGACAATGAGGTTGCAGGGCAGTGTGTCTCGGACATCATCAAATCGGGCATATTGCCGGTTGCGATCGAGTTCATGGATACATTGTGCATCAGGGCTTGCGAGAACTTTGCCCATGCCGGGTATCCCGACTGCCATGCGCTGCTGATCGTCGAAGTTGAGGGGTCTGACGCTGAAATCGATTATCAGCTTTCGAAAATCATCGAGATAGCCAAACGCCATGACCCGGTTGAATTGCGCGAAAGCCAGTCGGCCGAGGAAAGCGCCAAGATCTGGTTGGGTCGGAAATCTGCATTTGGCGCCATGGGACAATTGAACGATTACATGTGTCTGGATGGCACGATCCCGGTGTCAGCCTTACCAACCGTTCTGCGTCGTATCGGAGAACTGAGTGAGGAGTTCGGGCTGCCGGTTGGAAATGTGTTCCACGCAGGCGACGGAAACATGCATCCGCTGATCCTGTTCGACGCCAACAAACCCGGCGATCTGGAAAAGTGCGAAGCTTTCGGGGCAGAGATCCTGAAGCTGTGTGTTGACGAGGGCGGCTGTCTGACCGGGGAACATGGTGTGGGGATCGAAAAACGGGATCTGATGTCGCATCAATACTCACCTGCCGACCTTGATGCGCAGATGGCGGTTAAGGACGTTTTCGATCCCAAATGGCTGCTGAACGCGGCCAAAGTGTTTCCGCTCGACGTGTCAGAGCCGCGGCGAATGGCAGCAGAATAAGGGGGCGCTGCCCCTTGCCCCCGGAGTGTTTTGGAAAAGATGAAGCCAATGAGACCTGAGACTGAGGCCGATCTGGCAAAGCTGGTGGCCGGGTTGGAAAACCCTGTATGCATTGTCGGAGGCGGGACGCGTGGAATTGCCGGCCCGTATGCGGAAATCGAAACCGGAGCTTTGCGCGGTATCACGCTTTATGAACCCGGGGCGCTGACCCTTGTTGCACGGGCAGGGACGCCCTTGGCCGAGATCACGGCGACGCTGGAAGCAGAGGGCCAGCACCTCGCGTTTGAGCCGATGGATCATCGCGGATTGCTGGGGACTCAGGGTGAACCGACCATTGGCGGCGTCGTCGCGGCCAATATTTCGGGCCCGCGACGGATACAAGCCGGGGCCTGCCGGGATTTTCTGCTGGGGGTACGCTATGTCGATGGGCGCGGGCAGGTGATCAAGAACGGTGGCCGCGTGATGAAGAACGTCACCGGGTACGATCTGGTCAAATTGATGGGCGGGTCCTGGGGTACTTTAGGAGTTTTGACCGAAGTTTCGCTGAAGGTGCTTCCAAAACCAGAACGGGTGGCAACATTATCTGTTGGGGTTCGGGATGCTGGCACTGCGGTTCGGGTTCTGTCCACCGCACTGAGATCTCCGTTCGAGGTAACGGGGGCTGCGTATGATCCTGACGCTGGAAAAGCCCTGCTTAGGGTCGAAGGTTTCGCGGGCTCGGTCGCATATCGCACAGGCAGATTGACGGCTGAACTGTCTAGGTTTGGTGAGATTACAGAGGAAGCAGGTGCAGACACGCTTTGGGCTGGTATCCGCGATGCTCATCCGTTTCAGGGGCAGGACGGGGATGTCTGGCGGCTTTCCGTAAAACCCGGAGATGCGGCCGAAGTTTCTGCGCGTGCTGAAGCGGATCAGTTGCTGTTTGACTGGGGCGGTGGACTTGTCTGGCTGCGCGTCCCGAAGGGCACGGATCTGCGCGCGCGTCTAGGTGTGTTTTCTGGCCACGCGACAGTTGTACGAGCGGATGCAGAAACAGTCGCGCGACTGGGACGCTTTCAACCGGAGACCGCGGCCGTCTCGACCCTGACAAATGGATTGCGCGCGAAGTTTGACCCACGTGGTTTGTTCAATCCAGGGCTGATGGGATAGGTTTATGCAGACATCATTCACTGAACGGCAGCTGCAAGACCCGGCAACCAAGCGCGCAAACGAAATTCTGCGAAATTGCGTCCATTGCGGATTCTGCACGGCGACTTGCCCGACTTATCAGGTTCTTGGCGACGAGTTGGACAGTCCGCGCGGGCGCATCTATCTGATCAAGGATATGCTCGAAAACGAGCGGCAGCCCGACGAAAAGACGGTCAATCATATCGACCGGTGCCTGTCCTGCCTAGCTTGCATGACCACTTGCCCATCAGGTGTGCACTACATGCATCTGGTCGATCATGCGCGTGAATATATCGAGGCGAATTACAAGCGCCCTTTGACGGATCGCATTTTGCGTTGGGTTCTGGCGCAGATCCTGCCCTATCCGATGCGCTTTCGCTGGGCCCTGATCGGGGCTAAACTGGGTCGCCCGTTTCGGTTTCTCATGCCAGATGCCCGGTTGCGTGCCATGCTGGACATGGCGCCCAAGAACATTCCGTCGGTCAGCCGTAATGATGATCCACAAAGCTTTGCGCCCGAAGGCGAGCGGAAAAAGCGGGTGACCCTGATGACGGGCTGCGCGCAGAAAGCGCTGAATACCGACATAAATGACGCCACGATCCGTCTGCTGACCCGGCTGGGATGTGAGGTTGTGGTGGCTGAGGGTGCTGGATGTTGTGGAGCACTGACCCATCACATGGGAAAGGTGAAAGACAGCCATGCAGCCGCAATCGCTAATATCAGAGCCTGGGTTCGCGAGATGGACGGCGACGGATTGGACGCCATCGTGATCAACACCTCGGGTTGTGGGACGACGGTCAAGGATTACGGGCATATGTTCCGGAACGACACGCTCTCGGATGCTGCTGCACGGGTCTCGGGTATCGCGATGGATATCAGTGAGCTGGTTATGCAACTGAATTTGCCCGAAGGGCGTGATCAGGACCTCACAGTTGCGTATCACGCAGCGTGTTCGCTGCAGCATGGGCAGAAGATCAAGACCTATCCCAAAGACCTGCTGAAACGTGCCGGGTTCCAAGTGGTCGAGCCCGCCGACAGCCATTTGTGTTGCGGCAGCGCGGGGACTTACAACCTGATGCAGCCGGAAATCTCGGGTCAGTTGAAGCAGCGCAAAATCAAAACACTTGAGGCGAAGAAGCCCGATATCATCGCCGCAGGCAATATCGGTTGCATGATGCAAATCGGGTCCGGCACCCAAGTGCCAGTCGTTCATACGGTCGAGTTGCTGGATTGGGCAACAGGGGGGCCGAAACCACCCGCGTTGCAACGGGCAGGAGATTCTGTTCCAATTTTGCGATAAGCCACTCTGATGCCGCCCCGCATCATTTCCTCAGGAAATTCACCTGAACACCGATCGCCCTATTTTTGCCCAACGGGGCACGTAGGACAAAAGCTTCAGAGTGAGTCCCCGGAGACCCGAGTGCGCAAATGGATTAAGGCGATTGTTCTTTGTGCTTTGCCGATGGCGGCTACAGCACAGGACACCAGGCTGGAAAGCCTGGAGACCTCGGATTCCGGGCGCGAATGGATGGCTGTCGGTCGTCTGGATATTGCCGGAAAAGGGTTCTGCACCGGAACGCTTGTGTCGCCGACCCTTGTGCTGACAGCGGCGCACTGCCTGTTCGACAAGGTGTCCGGGCAGCGGGTGAACCCGTCCGATATCGAATTTCTGGCCGGGTGGCGGCTGGGCCGCGCTTTGGCTTATCGAACGGCAAGACAAGCTGTAATTCACCCGGATTATCAATTCAGTGCTGAGTCGTCGACGGACCGTGTCGGCGCGGATGTCGCCCTGATCGAGCTTTGGCAGCCGATCCGCAACACATCGGTCATTCCGTTTGAATCAGGAGATCAGCCGCGCCGGGGCGCGGAAGTGGGCGTGGTGTCATATGCACATGACCGGTCAGAAGCGCCTTCGTTGCAACAGGTTTGTTCGGTCATGAACCGGCAGGCAGGCGTTATGATCATGTCTTGCGACGTCGACTTCGGGTCTTCAGGAGCACCGGTTTTTTCTTTTACAGGCACGCGCCCTCAGATCGTGTCGGTTGTGGCGGCAAAGGCCAGCATGGATGGCCAGAGCGTTGCGATCGGGACTGCGGTTGAACATTCGCTGCAATTGCTGCGCGACGAGCTGTCTGCCGGGCACGGATTTGGATTGTCGACCTCCGGTTCGGGGACGGGCAAGAACGTCGGTGCAAGGTTTGTCCGACCATGACCAAGGTCTTCATAAGCCTGCTTTTGGGCCTGAGTGTTCTGGCGACCGCATCCCATGCGCAAGCCAACAAACGCAAGCTGACAGACCGGGACGACCTTTACGGTTGGGAAGCAATTGGGCGGCTGGATGTGCGCGAAGCGTCCTATTGCACAGGTACGCTGATCGCGCAGGACATGGTGCTGACCGCTGCCCATTGTGCTGTGGACCGTCGTACCGGGGAAACATACGCGCCCGAAGACATCACGTTTCGTGCGGGTCTGAGCAACGGCAGCGCGTTGGCCGAGCGTCAGGTCACGCAGATTGCGGTTTTGCCCGGCTACGCTTCAAATAACCCGCTTTCGCACGAAGGCGTTCGGATGGATGTCGCCCTGATGCGGTTGAATGAGCCCATCCCGTATTCGATTGCCGATCCTTTCGTGTTGCACAGCGGGCGAGTTTCAGGAAACGAGATCAGCATAGCCTCATATGGGCGCGGACGATCCGAGGCGATCACGCGGGAAAGGTCGTGCCGCGTTTTGGATCGCAGGCAAGGCTTGATCACTTTTGATTGCGACGTCACCTTCGGGTCTTCCGGATCCGCCATTCTGGCAAAAAACGGTTCGCGCTGGCAGGTTTTGTCCGTGGTTTCAGCGGTAGGCACGAACGGTCGCAGAAAGGTGGGGTTCGGCATGGAGCTTGACGAGGTCGTGGCCGAGCTCAAGTCCATCATGCGGCGCGATGCGCCAAAACCAACGGCTACGATCCGCCGGTTACAGGCTGGGTCCGGTGCGTCCGGGTCTGGCGCGAAATTCATCAGCTCCGGCGGGGGTTGAACTCGGTCAAATCGCTTCCCATGTCACTGATATCGGATCGCCACAACGGGGTCCGTCATTAACATTGGTCCGTCCAGCCGGAGGGCCAGATCGTGAATCGCTCAAGACTGAGGATATGACACATGCGTACATTTGATTTTGCACCGCTGCACCGCGCCACCATTGGCTTTGACCAGATCGCCGACATGATGGATCGCGTTCTGACCAATGATGTGGCACAGCCAAGCTATCCGCCTTACAACATCGAAAAAACCGATGTCGACACCTACCGTATCTCGGTGGCCGTTGCCGGTTTTTCGGAAAGCGACCTTTCCGTTGAAGTGAAAGAAAACTCGCTGGTTGTTGCCGGTAAGAAGGCATCCGAGGACAAGAGCCGCAGCTATCTGCATCGCGGCATCGCAACCCGCGCGTTCGAGCGTCGCTTTGCTCTGGCCGATCATGTCCGTGTCACCGGCGCAAGCCATGAAAACGGAATGCTGAACATCGACCTGAAGCGAGAAGTGCCCGAGGCCCTGAAACCGCGCCGGATCGAAATTACCTCGGCTAAAGCCATCGAAAAAGACGTGGTTGACGCCAAGGCCGTGAACTGAGGCTTTGAAAGCTTGGCGGCAGTCTCCTCCTCCCGGACTGCCGCAACACCCGCGCCCCGCGTTCCTCCAGACGCGGGGCGTTGTTTTTTGATGTCAGCGCCTATGCTCATCAATGCGTCGGCCCGGTAAACTCGGCTACACTCATCGCGAACCTGTGCTAGAACTTGCAGATGTCGACGACATCCACGCAGACCAGACCGGCTATTCCGCAACCGCTTGCGGTTGTTGGCGTTCTTTTTGCTTCAATCTGTTTCGGGCTTGTTCCCTATTTCAGCAGGGGGCTGACTGAGCAGGGCGTTGCACCTTTCGCGGTCGCATTCTATCGCTACATCGTTCCAGCGGTTTTGTTACTGCCAGTGCTCATCGTACACCGAAAAGCCTGGCGCGAGATTTGTTGGGGTCTTGCGGTCGGAGTGGTGATGGGGCTTGGCTGGATTGGATATGTCACAGCCTTAAAGACACTGCCCGCATCGACGGTGGGCGTGCTCTATATGACATATCCGGTTTTCACGTTGATCATTGCGTGGGCTTTGTTCGCAGATACTCCCACAAGGCGCGCGTTTCTTGCGTCTGGCCTCATCATTCTGGCTGCCATCATAGCAGGCTCGCCAGCATCCGTTCCGGTCGAGCACATTCCTACGCTTTTAATCTCGCTGGCGGCGCCATTTGGTTTTGGCTTCGGGATTTCTGTTCTGGTCCACAGGTTGTCCCGAATTGCGCCACTTGCACGCATTGCTTCGGTGTCTCTGGGATCGGTTCTAGGGCTTTTGCCTTTGATGCTGAATGCAGACGTTTCCACGCTGCTTCCTGACGGTCAGTCCGATTGGGTTCTGATCATTGGAATTGGATTGGTCACGGCGCTTGTGCCGCAGCTTGTCTACACGATCTGTTCGC
The DNA here is from genome assembly GCF_056541885.1 of Ruegeria sp. AF7. Lineage (NCBI taxonomy): Bacteria > Pseudomonadati > Pseudomonadota > Alphaproteobacteria > Rhodobacterales > Roseobacteraceae > Ruegeria > Ruegeria sp. AF7. The sequence goes on from NZ_JBQFYX010000008.1 coordinate 49,491, forward strand.
CGCTGATCGGCGCTTCTCAAACTGCGGTTGTCGGAAGCATTGAATTGCCCACGATGTTTGCAGTCGGGTTCTTTGCGTTTGGAGAAGCGATCACAACTGCGCAAGCTATAGCCTGTGCTTTGGTCTTAGGGGCGATTGCAATAACCAGAAGTCGGGTGACGCGCACCGTAACGACCGTGATAGCGAAAAACGAAAAGACGTAAGTTTGGGATCGTATCGAGCCCCATACGAAAAGTTCCTGCGATGCTTGCGCGTGGGGAATTCATGCTTGGTGAAATAAGTTTATTTCCCAGCCGCCACCGGTCCGTTTGACCCGAACAACGCCTCGCCTGCGGGCAGAATGGCCACCGCCCCAAGGCGATGGCCCGCCAGATCAGACCGACATGCAGACGTATTTCATCTCAAGATAGTCTTCCATGCCGTGATGGCTGCCTTCTCGGCCCAGACCGGATTGCTTGACGCCGCCGAACGGGCCTAGCTCAGTCGAGATGATGCCGGTGTTCACGCCGACAATGCCATATTCCAGCGCCTCGGCCACTTTGTAGACGCGGCTCAGGTCCTTTGCATAGAAATACGAGGCCAGTCCAAAGATCGTGTCATTCGCCATGGCGATCACGTCATCTTCATTCTCGAACTTGAACAGCGGTGCCAGCGGGCCAAAGGTTTCATCCTGCGCCACCATCATGTCCTGAGTCACGCCGGTCACAATGGTCGGCTGAAAGAACGTACCGCCCAGATCGTGAGGCAATCCGCCGGTCAGAACGGCGCCGCCCTTGTCCGTGACATCCTTGATATGCTCTTCCACCTTGGCGACCGCATCGGCATTGATCAGCGGGCCGGTTGTGGTGCCCTCGGTCAGACCGTCGCCGATTTTCAGGGCTTCAACTGCCGCTTTCAGTTTGGCAGCGAACGCGTCGTAAACACCGGCCTGTACATAGATGCGGTTGGCGCAGACACAGGTCTGGCCGTTATTGCGGAATTTGCACAGCATCGCGCCTTCGACGGCCGCATCCAGATCGGCGTCATCAAACACGATAAAGGGTGCATTGCCGCCCAGTTCCATCGAGCATTTCATGACCTGATCAGCAGCTTGCCGCAGCAGGATGCGCCCCACCTCGGTCGAGCCGGTAAAGGTCAGCTTGCGTACACCGGGGTTTTCGCAGAACTCCTTGCCGATCTCGCTGGCCTGGGAAGAAGGCACCACGTTGAACACACCAGCTGGCACGCCGGCTTGTTCCGCCAGAAGCGCCAGAACCAGCGCGGACAGTGGCGTTTCTGCCGCCGGGCGGGCAACAAAAGCACACCCCGCCGCCAGCGCAGGTCCTGCCTTGCGAGTGATCATGGCGTTGGGAAAGTTCCAGGGTGTGATCGAAGCCGCCACACCAATGGGCTGTTTCAGTACCATGATCCGTTTGTCGCGCTGATGCCCGGGGATGGTCTCGCCATACACCCGCTTGGCCTCTTCCCCGAAAAATTCGATGAAGGAGGCACCATAGCCGATTTCTCCGATGGCCTCAGCCAGTGGTTTGCCCTGCTCCGCGGTCAGGATCTTGCCCAAATCTTCGGCGTTCTCCATCATCAGGTCGAACCAGCGCCGCAGGATCACCGCTCGTTCCTTGCCGGTCAACTTGGCCCATTCCTTTTGCGCGGCTTCGGCCTGTGCAATTGCTCCGGCGACTTGCGCCCGGCTGACATCGGCCACTTTGGCCACCACATCGCCCCGGGCCGGGTTGGTCACGTCGAAAGTTCCGTTGTCACCGTCCACCCACTGACCACCGATATAGGCTTTGGTTACAAGCAAGTCAGGATTCTTCAGAATTGATTTCAGATCGGTCGTTGCGTCCAGCATGTCATTCTCCGCGCAGAAGTTGAGTTGCCGCACCCAATCAGGTGTTGAGGGCTTTGTCTATGTCCACCGATGCGGGTCGATCAGCCCAGATTTGATCAAATTATTTTCAGACCCAATCGTTGCAGCATAGTCGCAGCGTTGAGTTCTACGTCAGGTTGCGATCACGTGGCTTTCCTTTCCACCCCAAGTTTGCCAGAGTTTGCGTGATTTTTGGACTCAAGGGGATGTAAATGACCGTAACATTCCCTATCTTATTGGGTAATTAAAGAAAAAAAGGACAGCAGAGATGTCGAACCAGCAATTCGAAGCGCTTATCAAAGAAACGCAAACGAAAGTGCGCGAAAGCCAGTCGCAGATTGAGGGGCTGACATCGCGGATCGAAGCGGCGCGGGCCAAGATTGGAACGGCCGAGGCCGATATCGACATCGAAAATGCCACGCTTGAGGATGTTCACGCCCATACTGAGGTGATGAACGCCAACATCGCCGAGCTGATCATGGGTCTGGACGATGTTACCAACGCGTTTTCCAAGGATTTCGACGAGATGCGCTCGAAAACCGGGTGGGAGTCGTTTGTCGGCATCTTTTCCAAGGGAAAATCCGAGTCGCTCCGGCAAGAGCGGATGCGAACGGCCAATATCGACGACAAATTGCAGGACCTGATCGCCAAATCCGATGTGATCGTGAAGCTGTTGCAAGGGCAGCTGACTGTGCTGGAAGAGCAACGCGTAAAGGTCGAGGATAACCTGACAGGCACGCTGGACGATCGCGAGGCAACCGTGGCCGAACTGGAAGCACTGCGGGCCGAGATCCAGGGCATGGACCCGGCGATTATCACGCTGGAAAACAAGATCAGTGTCGAACAGGACGCCGCCGCGCGCACCCAGCTGGAAACTCAGCTGGCCGAGCTGAACAAGCAATACAACGCCAAGGTTCAGGAAGAGCAGGTCAAGCTGGCCAAATCCCAGACGCTGGAGCGCTATATCGAAAAGGGCAAGACCTGGGTCGATTCACTGCAGAACCAGGCGGCGACGCAGATGGTGCTGATCAACAAGCTGCAGACAGACACGCAACAGCGCGTCGTGCTGTATGACGCCTTGACCAAATCGCTGAAAACAGCGCAGCAGCAGGACGTGGCCCACCGCATAAACGAGATCGGCGTGCAGACCGACCAGGAGGCGCAGACGGCAATGGCCGCCATCGGCACCGCGACCAACCAGAAAATGGCCGACATGCTTGAGGCGCATGAGGATCACATGGTCTTTGCCCGCGACGTGCTGGAGAAAAAGGCCAAGGCGGATGAACGCTTTGCCCGTCGGTTCGCCTCGATTGTCGAGAAGCATGATAAGAATTTGTATGGCGGATGACTGATTTCGAGAAGAGAACACTAAAGCTGTTTGTCATTGCTTCAGCTTTTGTCGCTGCCATCACCTTGGCATTTGGCATTTCTTTCGAGAATGGAACTGCAATGGCGATTGGGTCACTGATCGCAGCCGTGGGTGTGCTGGTTGCGTTCCTCTGGCTTGCACAATTCTGTTCCGAAAAACTCAGAGACTACGGTTTGGGTGAAGGCACCGAACTACTGTTCGGCAAAGCCCATGCAAAGCGCGTGTTTGGCCAGAGCTACAAAAAGCCAGAGAATGACTAACCCCACCAAAGACCATGTTGGCCTGACCGACACTTTCGCCTCGCGCCGGTATTTCCGCAAATTCGAGGTGATCACCGTCCACCTGTTGCGCGTGGCGGCGACGATGGAGGCCGAGGGCGCGATTAGCAAGCAAGAGGTGCGGATCGTGTCGCGCTACCTCTCGGGGCTGCTCTACACCTTTCGCGCGCTTAGCATGAAATACCTGCTGGTTGGGCGCGATACGGGGCGGTTCTTTGGCAGCCTCGCCATGGACAAGCGCGACAGCGGGTTTCCGGTGGCTGCCGAGTTGCTGACCATGGCCAATGACGCGCAACAGGCGCAGGTGCATTTGGCGAATATGCCCTCGGAAGATGACCTGAAAACCGACATGGTCCGCACGATCATTGGCGACCGGGAAATTCCAACCAAGCTGCAATTTGCGCTGTCGCAAAGGCTTTATTACGAAGAGTTGCTTAAGGGTCAGTTGTTCTGGGCCCGCAACGATCCCGAATGTCACTGGATCGGGAATGAGGGCGAGCGGCGCAAGTTCATGATCCACTGGGCGGTCTATGACAGTCAGGTCAACCTGCCCGTCATATATCTGATGCAGCTGGAGGACACAGGCAAATCCGCCCTGCCCAAGGATCAACGCCGCTGGCCCGAAGTGCAGGCGCATCTGATGGCGCAGTCTTTGGGCGGGCTGAAACTGGTGACCATAGCCAAGGGCTTTGATCAGGATTTCGATGACCTGCACCCCAAACACCTGCGTCGCATCCATGTGGGGCCGATGTATTCTTCGGCGTTTACCGAACAATCCGGCCCCTTGCGGCAGGTGCTGGAGGATGCGCAATCCCCGCAAGGTCAGGATTGGGCGCTGGCCTGGACCACCGAAGAGCTGCACAGCGAAGAGGTCATCGAGGAACGCGCCGGCTGGTTTTCAACTGTCGAGCGTGAGGTTTTTGCGCTGGATCCTTTTGGCGGGCAGGGGGCCGAGACCGGGGCCACCCGTACCCAACGGTCGATCATCCTGCCACAGCGCCCGTTTCAGGTGCTGGCCGAACGCAACCCGCCGGGTTTTGCCGATGTGCGCAAGTTCGTCGTCAGCAATGCGGGGCAGGTTTTGAGGTACTAATTTTCGCCTTCGGCGAGAGTATTTTTGAAAAGATGAAGCAAGGGCGGTTTTTGAGATGAGTTTGACGTCAGATAAGATGGAATTGCGCGAAGACGACATTCGCAAGCATTATCCGGCAGCGACCGCTTTGCTGAGCGGGTTCGAACATGCGCCGCGGATCGCCAAAGCCGTGGAATCCACCGTTGAACGCTCACCAGGTGTTTCGACTGGTCGGCGGTTTCGCTCGACGACACCGGGGTTGGTGACACGCCGGACCGTGCGCGCAGACGGGGTGCATCTGGTTGAACGGATCGAAGCCTCGGACGATGGTGACGCCTTGGTTTCGCCGCCGCAGGCAACTGCACAACAGGCGATCCGCCGCGCCATCGCAATCGCTTTGGCCGTGGCCGACACTTATGCGGAACAGACCCCGCTTGCGGATCTGAAACGCGCAAACCTTGCCGGAGATCTGCCTGCCGCGCGGAAGACCGAGTTTTCAGAGGTTCTGACAGCCGAAGCGCTGATCACGATGCATACGTTCGGCAATGCGCTGGCCTATCTGTTGTCCTCGCATCTGGGTGAGACCACGGTTGATATTGGTGAGATCGAAGAGGTCCTGACAGACAACGGCCAACTTGCCCTGCACGGCGCGTTGTGGGAACTGGACCAGACGCTGGCCAAATACGCCTCGGACGATGCCCATCTGATCGCCGCCACCAGTGCCTATGCCGAGCAACTGATGGAGAAGTCAGCCCTGCGCGCAGGGTCCGCAGGTTATCTGGCCCCGTTCCAGAACGCAGCCTGGCATATCGAGGCCGACGATCTGACGATCCGGGGGTTCGAGCCGGCCTCCAAGGCCAAATCCACCACCTTGACCATGACGTTCAAGAAGCCGAACGAAGTGGTCGGCAACCATATCGCCAAATATCAGGCGATGAAGCTGGCCAAGATGGTGATGGCCTATGATTTCGACCGCCGCCTGAACCCGTTTGCGGAACTTGGCGGGTTCATCTTTACCTTCATGGGTGACGGAAAGCCGGGCACCGGTAAGACCACGCTGATCCAGATGATGGCCGGGCTGATCAACGAGTATTGCCAGAACGCAGGCTATCCGTTCCGCTATCAGAACCTGAGCACCGACAATATCGACAGCTATCAGGGCAAATCCGGCCAGAACGCCAAGGCGTTTATCAACACGATCATCGACCCCTCGGTCATCGGCTTTGGCACCATCGACGATATCGACCAGCTGGCGGGTAAGCGCGGCGACCGGCAGTCCTCGGCCGGGCAGTTGGAAATCACCGCCGTTCTGATGGAGAGCTTTGCCGGTGCCAACACCGTCGTGCGCGGCAACTGCACCTTTGGCATGTTCTCGAATTACCCCGAGAATGTGGACGACGCCCTGCGCCAGCGGGCGGGCGCGCGCTTCCTCGTGGACGGACCGCAAACGCGCGAGGATTACATCGATATCCTGCACCTGCTGATGGGCCGCAACCACGATATCCCGCTGGGCGCGCACGAAGCCTTTGCCGCGCAGGAAATCAAAAAAGCCGTCGCGGCCAGTTTCGAAAGCCACTCCCGCCCGCATGAGGACGCGCTTCTGCAGGTCTATGACCGGGTGTCCGGCGAGATCGGCCAGTTGGACACGATCGCCAAGCTGGGCACCTACCTCAAGGCGATCCAAGCCGCAGATGAGCGGTTCACCGGTCGCGCGATCAAGAACATCACCGACGCGGTCAAGGTCCGCGCGATGGACTTCGAACTGCCCGACGAATGGATGGAAACCCCCGACCTGTTCCTGTTCCGCGACTACGACACCAAGAAAGCGATGATCGAAGACCTGCGCCAGCCGATCACGGTTGAGATGGTGATCCAAGAGATCAACCGCTACGCCGACAGCGAATTCCGCTATGCCGACAAGAGCGACGAGGTCGCCATCGAAAACGCCGTCCGCGAAATGGGCCGGATGGAAGAGGCCAAGCGGCGGTATCTGGAGGGGAAGGGGTGACCTTTTTGATCGCGATAGGTCTACCGCTACTACTGGGTATTGCGGTTTCTATACCAATGGGCTCCCGCGCCTATCGCACGGCTCGTGTGTCCAAAGAGAATGGAAAGGAATGGCTGCTTCCATTCTTGGCCTATGGTGCGGCTTGTACTGTTTTAGCAGTTTTTGCCAGCTATGCTTTGATGGATGTCTTTGTCGACCGATTTGCTGTGGACGTTGGCAGTGCTAATCCCGCAAATGTTATGGTCTACTTTCAGCTACAATTCTGTTTGATTGCAGCACCCCTTGGTTTCGCGATCATTTTTGCCTTCGCAAAAGGACTGCGAGCATGAGTTTTGAATTCGTGAAATACAGGTTTCTGTTTGAGAGTGATATCGCGGCACAGCCGCGACGCGCCCGACCCGCCCACGTCGTTCCGAAGGCACGCCTTTGGCGTGACGGCGGGCGCGTTCCGTACCCACCCTCGGGCCGGGCGCATCGCTACCGTTGCGCGGGAAGGCAAATGTCATGATCCGCCTCATCGAAAAAGGCCTGATGTTCGGCAACCTTGTCCACATCTCCAGCCCGGCTCTGGTCGAGCGCTATAACCGAGCGCTGCAGCATCTGGCGGGCAAGACCACGGCGCTGACCGATTTCCATGTCGATATCTCAGGCTATTCGCCGGAGGTGGGGATTGAGTTGGAGGACGAGCTCTACCTCAACCCCAACGGGGTCAACCGGCAGTTCATCCTGCTGACGACCGAGCAGAAACGCGCGCCTTTGCTGAACGTCAAATTCTCGACCTCGCGCGATATTCTGCGCGAATTCATCGACATGAACGAGGCGCAGCTGTTTGCCCTGACCGCCACCGATGCGGTGGCCGGAGAGCTGGTGAACTCGGTCATCAGGCTCACCACCCCGCGCGATCTGCTGAACCTGAGCAAGATCGAGATCGAGGCCGACACCGCAGGCGGCACTCTGCGAAAGGCCACGCAGCTCGCGGATATGGTCGAACAGTTCAAAACCGCTGAGGACGCCTGGTTCGACGATGTGCTGATCGCCCGGATGATTGAAACCGCCAAGGAAACCGGCGATGTCACCCGCAACCCGGTGCACCTGAGCCATACCGCGTTTGAACAACGCAATTTCTGGACGGCACATTTCGGCGGGCTCTACTTGTTTCCGGATATGGATCACCCGGCGGCGATTTGCATGGGCGAAAAGCCCGACGATTTGCCCATCAAATACACATTCGACCCGTCACAGCGGAACCAGATTGCCAAGTTTCTGGATTATAACGACCTGGTCGAACCCATCGTCAAAGCGCGCGGCGTGGATGCTGCCGCGATCCTGCAGCAGAAGATGGATTTCCTGACCATCGATGCGGCTGCGGATGCCGGGGTCGATCTGACTGGACTGAACCGCAGTGATATGCGTCGGCTGGCGCGCAATCACTCGGATCGCTTGCCCGAAGCCTATCACGGCCTTGCGCAACTGTTGCGCTGGGCAAGCGACGGGGGGCCGTGGCCGCGTATCACGTCGGATCATCCGGCTTATTTCTACACTTTGCGCGCCGCTGACACGCCGAACCGTGATCTGGTGAACATGCTGCTGGCCGAACTGGCCCCGCTGGATCCACGCCAGATGTTCATTTGCCACAAAGAGCTGTTCTATAGCACCTATTCCAGATGGCCCGAGAGCAAGAAAGCCTATGTTGCCGACTTCCTCGCGCGCGAGTATCAGGTGGACAAGCAAGGGGCCCGTGCCGCGCTGTTCGGCCATGAGCCGGATATGAGCGGCGAAGACCGGATCAGCGATGACATAATCGCGCGGGTCGGTCCGTGGGGTTCGGTAAGGAAAGGCTGAAATGTTCGGGTTATTGCGCCTTTTGCTGATCTTGTTGGTGATCCAGACGATCGCCTATGTCGCGCTGTCTTTCTACTCGCGCGGGATACGCCGTCGTAAACTGGAAAGTTGGTGGGATGAGAAGGGCAAGACGGGCAACAAGGACGCTTTTGTCGAACGCGGATTGCATGTGTATGACAATTCGTTCCGGCGCAAACTGATCCTGGGTGTCTATATTGTGCCATGGGTGGCGATTGGCGCGCTGATCTACATCGTGAATTACATGTGAGGGTTTAGGCATGGCCTATGTGAAATGGGCGTTCATCATCATCTTCTGGGGAACGATCGCGGCGGTCCTGCAATACTCGCTGCCGCAACATGATGTTGTGCGTATCGTAAACACCTACGAAGAGCGGCAGGATTTGAACGACTGGACACGGATTTTCTGGTCCGAACCCGAAGACCAATCCACCAGCCTGTCCAACCGGGATGTGCAATTCATTCAGGCTGTGCGCGAAAATGGCAAGCCGATCGTGTACCGAAACGAAGACACCGGGTGGGGGTGGCCACCCTACTTCAAGTTCGACACGGCAAACCTTTACACCGAAGCCAATGATGCGAAATCGACCAAGGAAAATCCGAAATGGGTGGTCGTGACCCATTACGGGTGGCGCAACGAGTTCATGTCGATCTTTCCCAACGCCATTTTCATCAAACATGTGGAAGGGCCGGATGTGCAGGTCATTCCCTGGTTCAACATCATATTCCTGACAATTTTCGCCGCGCTGGTCTGGGCGGTTTGGGTGCGCTGGCGCAGGTTCCGAAAGGCCCGAATTGATCCGATGATCGAGAATGTGGAAGACGGCTTTTATGCGGCCGGTGACGCGATTGAAGAACGCCGAAACAGATTTCAGCGCTGGCTGGACAGCTGGAAATCGAAATAGGCCTTAACGTCACGGGCGTGTTTGTGGCACGCCCATTGGACCAAAGATATCGGCTACCTGACAACAAATTCTGCGTGCAAGGCGCCCGCCGCTTTGATGGTTTTCAAAATGTCGATCATATCCTGGGGTGATACCCCCAGCGCGTTCAGACCTGCGACAACCTCGGACAGGGTCGTTGCTTCGGGGATTTCGGCAAGGCCGGTTCCTTCTTCCTCTTCGATGCCTGCAATAGTGCGCGGAACGACCACTGTTTCGCCCCTGGCAAACGGATTGGGTTGCACGGCAATCGGTGCTTCCTGAACTGTCAGGGTCAGATTACCCTGAGAGACAGCCACACGCGATATCCGAACCTCTTGTCCCATAACAATGGTGCCAGACCGCTGATCGACTACCACACGCGCCTTTGCTTCCGGCTCGACCAGAATATTCTCGATACGCCCGATGGCATGGGCCGTTGACACTGCCTGAGTTGCAGCAATGTTGAGTTCAACCGTGCCTGAATCGCGCATGATTGCCACAGCTCTGTTGAACTCGGTGTTTATGGCAAACTCAATTCGCGCGGCCGTGGTGAAATCAGGCTCTCTCAATGCCAGGCGCATTTGGGTCAGAGTTGACAAGTCAAACTCAATTTCACGCTCAACACGCGCGCCGGACGGGATCACACCCGAAGTCGGCACCCCACGCACGACCGACGCGGCCTCTCCTTCAGCGGAAACGCCACCTGCAAGGATTGTACCCTGTGCAACCGCATAGATTTGCCCGTCTGCTGCGTTCAGTGGGGTCATAACCAGCGTCCCCCCCAACAGGCTGTTTGAATCGCCTATCGCCGAAACCGTTACATCAATTTGGCCGCCGACTCTGGCAAAAGGCGGCAGACTGGCTGTCACCAGAACGGCTGCCACATTCTTTGGCCGGAAATCCTCGCCCGTTACGTTGACACCCAAACGCTCCAAGATGTTGGACATGATCTCTTCGGTGAAAGGAGAGTTGCGCAATCCGTCACCGGTTCCGTTCAAACCGACAACCAGGCCATAACCAACAAGATCATTACCTCGGACACCGTCGAAATCGACGAGGTCCTTGAGGCGGATTGCCCCCGCCCAGGCCATACCGGGGAGAAGTATCAGGAGAAGTATCAGCACCCTCATCTCAGGAAATTCACCAGCGAAAGGTTCGCATTGCGAACGGTTACCGAATAGAGACTTTCCAACTGAAACTGCACCGTTTGCAATTTCGCCGCTGTTTCATAAGGATCGACCGCGATCAGTTCGTTCCGGCTGAATTCCAGACTGGTTCGGGCCATCGAATTTCGCGTAGCGGCTTGTTCGATGCGGCCCTCGGCGCTGCCGACCTGGGCCCGCAAGTTTACTGTGGCATCCTGTGCGTTCGCCAGATCGACACCCAGCTGGGTGAACAGGGCGGTGCGCTGGTCGGAAGAAAGAGCCAACGTATTGTCGGTGGCTAATGCCGCTATTGCAACATCCCTCAGGGCCGCCTTGAATGCCGGGTCGGTTGCCGTGAGTGGCAGCGTAACGCTTTCATTTTCCGAGATCTGCATAGGAGAGAGTGTGGTGCTCGCGCCCTGATAAATCATGGCGTCAAACCCCGCAGGGCTGTTGAACCATGTGTCGGCAGCCAAGCGTATGTCGGCGACGGTCACAGCCCCCGTCAGTTGTGTCTTCAACGCAGCCAACAGCGTGTCAGTCGAGGGCAGTGGCGAGACATCCGTGGCTGTACCCGAAAACAGACTGCGCCCACCAACTCGCGTGTTGAGCGCCGATACCATCGTGTCGAGCTCATTCCTGGCATGATCTGACGCCTGCGCATGATTTACCGGCTGATTGGCCGTTCCGTAGGCCAACAGAGACGCGGTCATTTCGCCAACCGAATCTCCAAATGTCTTCAGGCTCAACTGCATGGCATCCGTGAACAGGGCCGCTTCGGCTGTGGCGATGCCAAAGGCGTCAAGCCTGGCAAGCGAACGGTCCAGATCCAGGATCTGAGAGTAATCTCCGCCAAGCCGACCAGATATATCCTGCACTTTGCCGGTGGACATCTCGTAAGAGAGAGTTTCAATCTGTGTTTTGATTTCAGTGGCGCGGGTGCGAAGGGTCATACCGCGCGCCAGATCGCCGATGGCAGTCAAGTTCTTGCTCATAACCTCAGAAGCGTTTCCATAAGCTCATCGACGACCGAGATGACACGCGCGTTTGCTGCGTATGTCTGTTCGATCTGCATGAGGCGCTGTAATTCCTGATCCGTATCGACGCCTTGTTCGGCCTCAATCTGTGACATTTGTTGTTGGCTGTTGCTGGCAAAAGCCTTCCGCTGCTCCGCAGCGTGAGATTGCGCCCCGGCTTTCGACATAAGCGCCTCGGTCAACTCGGCGGCGCGCATGTTTCCAGTGCCAAACAGCCCGCCAGGTACGGCGCGCGCGTCATTCAGAATGGCACCGAAAGCACGCAGTTGCGACGCTTGCCCGGGATCGCCCGGTGTTGCGGCACCCAGCCCCGCGCGGAGCTTCCAGCTGTCGCCGCTGTTGTCGGGGTCCGCAACCGAATTCAGCGAAATGCGCGATGACAGCCCGACAAAGGTAGTCGGGTCGAACCGATTTCCGTTATCTGTGAACAGACCGGGATCTGTCGCAAGTGCTGTGGGATCCAAGCCTGGCGTTTCAAATCGTTCGAAAAGATCGCGGGCAACGGTATCAAGCTGCAACTGTGCTTCAACAGTCAATTCATCACGGACCAAAAACTGGGCTGCCAATGCGCCACCGCGGATTTGCGCAGTGTCCCCGCTGGTGCGCACCGGATTGCCGTTCATAGCCAATCCGGACAGCAGACCATTTGCGACCGTCATGTGGGGTTTCGTCTCACCGGTCGTGGAAAAGGTGAACTCGGACGCTTTGCCTTCCAGAAGTATCAACCCGCCGTCTGAATAGAGGGACACCTGATCGTTGGCACGTGGCACAACGTTGACCGGGATCAAAGTATTGACCTGATCGATCAGGACTTGCCGTTGATCCAGCAAGGCCCCGATATCGCCGCCGGAATTTTGAATGGCCGGAATCTTTGCGTTCAGAACTTCGATGTCTTTCAGAACCAGGTTCAGGCTTTCGATCTGATCGCCTATCTTGCGGTCCGCGTCCGAGCGTGCCTGTCGCACACCCTCAGAAGCCGCGTTAAGCTCTGCCGTAAGGTCGCGCGCCGCGCGCGCCACTTGATCAAGTCTTTCGATCGAGTCGGGTAGACTGGCTGCGGTGATGAAGCTGTTTTCCAAGGCAGACATACGGCTGGCAAGGGATGGCGTGCTGTCTGCTGTTCCTACAAGGTTTTCGAACCGTGAGCGGAAATCCGAAATGGAGGATTGAAAGGCAAGCTCGGCGTCTGACGACCGTCTGTTGGCCGTCAGAACCGGGTCCTGATGCCGGATTACCCCAACCGCACGCACGCCATTGCCAGATATGGGACTTGTCGCCAGTTCAAGGGACCTGCGCGCATAGCCCGGTGTCAGGGCATTCGCGATATTCCCCGAGACCACAGCCGCCCCGCGACTGGCCGCTGTCAGCCCACCCAATGCGTTATTGAGTGCCGTCGACATATTCATGAGGCCGCTCCTTTCCTTTGGTCAGCGCCTGGATCAGCGCTTCAAGTTGGTCGTTTCCTGAAGCATCTCGTCCACCGTCTGGATCACCGTGGCACTGGATGAATAGGCGCGTTGTGTCTGGATCAGAGATGTCAGCTCGGTTGCCACATCCGTGGTGGATTCTTCGCGTGCGAAGGAAACGATATCACCGGTTGGGCCTTCGCCCGCGTTCCACAGAAAGAACGTGCCGCTTTCGCGGGAAGGCGCGTAGGTTTGACTGTCCAGCGCTGTCAGGCCGTTGGGATTGGGAACATCGGCCAGCGGGATCTGGAACATTCGGCGGCTGACACCGGTATCGTAGAATGCATAGACATAGCCACTTTCATCGACCTGAACGCTGGTCATCGTACCAACGGCAGATCCATCGCGCGTGATTGAAACCGGAGCAAATGTATCGGATAGCTGAGTAATACCATCGGCATCGCCGATCAGCCCGATATTGACCTCCATCGGGCCGCCAGCGACGTTGACCATGACACTGCCGGTTGCCGGATCGTAAGCGCCGCCGGTTACAGGGGCGACGCTGGCCAGTGTGCCACCGGCTGTTCGATTGTCGGTAAACGTCAAAGAATATTCCCCGATAACCGCGCCACCGGATGCCGAATCGCGCAGAACCATGGTCCATTCATTGCTGCTGCCAGTTGCCGGAACGGTCGGGATCAGTTGAATATCAATACTTTCGGATTTCCCGAGATTGTCGAAATACTCGACTGACAAAGGTTGTGTATCGCCCGGCGCACTCGCATCTGTTGCCGTTGCGGGAAGGTTCATACGCAGGTTCATCTTTGTCGTTGGGGCACCGGACAACTGATTGACGCTCAACTGAATTGGTTCAAGCGCGGCGGGCGTGTCGCGTGGAACGGGCGGGATGGACCCGTCTGCCGCAGCACGCCATCCCAAGAGAACAAGACCGGATTCGGTCACCAGGTATCCTTCTTCGTTGGTCCGGAAGGAACCCGTGGTCGTCAACAACATCTCGTTCGAATTTGCGCCGACCTGCGAGCTGGATCGTACCGGCAACATGCCGCGTCCGCGCACTGCAAGATCGGTAGAGTTGCTGGTGGTCACCAGTGATCCGCGCTGATCAATCATGCGCTGGCTGGTCGTGCGCACGCCCCCTGCCGAGTAACTGCCACCCTGGCCAGACGTGACCATCGAATGAAAGTCAGTTTCCACTCGTTTGTATCCGTAGGTCGAAGAGTTTGCGATGTTGTCGGAAATCGTTGCCAACCTGTTGGCGTTGGCCTTCAACGCCGCCACACCGGCATTCAGCGAAGAGGAAATTGTCATTGGCGCGCCCTTCTGTTGCGTCAAGCTTCGATGCAACAGGTAACGCGCTGCCCCTTAACAGCGCGCTAACAGGTAAAATGCGTTCTATCCTTTAGGGTCGCCGCAGATAGGGTCGCCGCAGAAATATCACTTCGATTCTGTTGTTCCGAACCGCCATCGGATTGTCGGTGAAGAGTTTTCGGTCAGCATGACCTGTGACGCGATCCATCCGGCTTGCCGCTACGCCTTTGTCCTGTAACAGCTGGCGGACTGATTGCGCCCGGGAAGTGGACAGATCCCAGGTGGTATTGCGAACCTGCACAACAGGAGATGCGCTGACATGGCCTTTGACAGCAATCGGGTTGGTCACGAGATCCGAAGAACGCGCTATGATCAAAGCAAGCGCCCGCAAGATCCCGGTTGGTTTCCCGGAACCGGGGTCGAACAGTGGCTGGGTGTCCGTATCGAATAGCTCAACAACGAATCCTTCGTCGGTGACGCGTGTCACGATATGCCTGAGAAGCTTATCCGACACCTCGCTTTCACCGGTTCGCCCCAAAAGCTGAGCTTCAAGCGTCGAGAAGTCTTCGGTGTCACCTTTGCCACCACCGATGGCATCCAAACCGGTTGACCCGCGTGCCTGACGGGATTCAGTTGCGTGTTTGGTGCTGGCCCCGGCACCATCCCGCAGCAATGTCTTTTCCGACAACATACTGTCGCCGCCAAAAGCACCGTCTCCGCCGCCGGATTCGGGGCTCAGAGGGATTGTCGGGGCGAAGTAATCCGCCAACCCTTTGCGTTGCTGTTCAGTTGTCGCGTTCAGCAGCCACATCAACATGAAGAAGGCCATCATGGCCGTGACAAAGTCGGCATATGCAACTTTCCACGCACCGCCGTGGTGACCATCACCACCCGACACACGCTTCTTCTTGATGATGATTGGCGCCGCATTGGTCTGCGCACCCATCTCCACCACCTATATTATCACCCGACTTTTTGCCTAGCAGCGCAGGTCTTAAGGTGGCCTTAATACTTAAAACTGTTTGGAATTCTGCCTAGCGTGGCAAGCTGATCGATGCACGACGCAGTATCAATGACAAGCGGTTAAAGCTGTTTTCGATTCCCTCAGCTTCCGGTTTGGCAAAAAAGGCGTCCAATTCCTCGTGAACGCGAACGGCCTGATCCAGCAGCAGATCAGACCCTTCGGCGTATAGCCCGGCCTTGATCATCACTTCGGACTGCTCGTAACTGCCCACGAGTTTTCGGGTTTCTGTGATCATCTGGTTCTCGGCCTCGGATGCGGCTCCCGGCAGGCTCCGCGACACAGATCTGCTGACGTCAATGGCCGGGAAACGCCCCCGTTCGGCGATGTCGCGGCTGAGTACAATGTGCCCGTCCAAAACGCCGCGCAGAATGTCAGCGATGGGTTCATCCATGTCCGAACCGGCCACCAAAACGCTGAATACCGCAGTAATATCCCCCTGTTCCTGCGTTCCGGGACCTGCGCGTTCGCAAAGACTGGCAATCAGGGGGGTGACAGAGGGTGGATATCCCCGCAAAGACGGGGATTCCCCCATAGAAACAGCGATTTCACGATGCGCCTCAGCGAAGCGGGTCACGGAATCAGCCAGAAAAAGAATGTTCAGACCCAGATCCCGCAGATACTCGGCCGTCGACATGGCCGACCAGGCACACCGCCTGCGCGCCAATGCCGACTGGTCAGAGGTGGCGGCCACCACGATTGTGCGCTTCATGGCTTCGGGGCCAATGGCCTGCGCGACAAATTCATTCACCTCGCGTCCGCGCTCGCCAATCAGAGCGACTACGACGACATCGGACTGCATAGACCGGGCCAGAGTGGAAAGCAGGGTCGATTTACCGACACCCGACCCGGCAAACAACCCCACCCGCTGCCCGCGTACGACGGGCAACACAGTGTTGAGAACCGACAAGCCGGTGACCATCCTCTGCCCCAAAGGTTTGCGTGTCACGGCTGGTGGAGGGGCCTGCATGATATCGCGCGTCTGCGATCCGCTCAGCAGCGGTTTTCCATCCAAGGGCCTGCCAAAGGGGTCGATTACCCGTCCAAGCCAGTGCAATCCCGGTGCAAAATCTGGTGATGGGTCAAGGTAGACGCGATCCCCCAGGCTGACCCCATCGGGGGCCGCATTGGGGAGCATTTTAATATGGCCAGAACCGACATGAAGCACCTCGCCCACAAGATCGGACCCGACGCGCCGCCGCAATGTCAGCAAATCCCCGACCCGGGCATGCGTGTTCAAACCACCGATTTCGATCAGACCCTGCGCGACGCCGGTGACCAGCCCCACGTGACGGACTGCGGTCATCCTGTCGAGTTCGTGTTTCAGAAGTACCGGGTCGAGATCAGACATCGTGGAGGCTCCAACTGAGTTCTGAAAACGGTTTCTAAAGGAATCGGGGTTAAGCCTTGATTGAAATTGATCGAGGGAGAAGCCCCGATGTTCTATGACCTGAACGTCTTTAAGACAGCGTACGCAATGGCAACCCATGCCGGGCAACGGCAGGCGGTCATTGCACGCAACATGGCGAATGCCGATACGCCGGGCTATCAGCCGCGCGATATCGAGGCCTTTCAGAAAGCTTTCGAAACCACCGGGCATGACGTGACCATGGACGCCACGCGGCCGGGCCATCTGCATGGCAGTATCGGTGCGCAAAACTGGGCTGAGGTTGAAGCTGTCCCATCAGGTGATCCCAATGGCAATGGTGTGTCGCTTGAGGAAGAGATGCTTAAATCGGTCGAGGTCAAACGACAGCACGACCGAGCGCTGGCGATCTACAAATCCTCAATGGACATTCTGCGCACCAGTTTGGGTCGCGGATAAGGGGCGGCAGGTATGAGCGATTTTTCCCATTCCCTTGCTGCGTCAGCCAGTGCTTTGCGCGCGCAATCCGCGCGGTTGCGGCATGTGTCCGAAAACATCTCGAACGCGGACACGCCCGGCTATCGACGCAAAACCGTACCGTTTGAAACCGTGCAGAAAAACGGTGGGGACATGGTGCAGGCTGGCCGTGTGACGCTTGACCAGCGTTCGCTGAGCCGCATCTACGACCCCGGTCATCCGTTGGCAGATGAAAGTGGTCACTTCCAGGGCTCAAACGTCGATTTGATGATTGAAATCGCGGACGCGCGGGAAGCCCAGCGCAGTTATGAGGCCAACCTAAAGATGTTTGATCAGACGCGGCAGATGTCGTCGTCGCTGATGGAATTGCTCAGAAAATAAGGACTGCCAGAATGGATATCCGATCACTCAACGCCGCGCAGAATTATGCCGGCGCACGCTCTGCCACACAGGCCGATCCCGATCATGGCGGGGCGGCACAAGGATTGAGGGCGACCTTTCAGGACTTTGCAGCCACGCTCAGACACAGCGAACAGATGTCTCAGTCTGCGATGGTCGGTCAGGCTGATCCCCATGCACTTGTTCAGGCGCTGGCCCAGACCGAACTTGCGGTAGAAACCGCAGTGATCGTCCGCAACAAAGTGGTCGAAGCCTATCAGGAAATCCTAAGAATGCCGGTCTGACCCGATGCTCAGCGAAGGGCTTTTCTATGACATCGTTCGTCAGGCGTTGTGGGTTGCGGTCATTACATCCGTCCCGATCCTTGCCGTTGCTCTGGTTTCTGGCCTGATTGTCGGTCTGTTCCAGGCGCTGACCTCGATTCAAGAGATGACCCTGACTTTTGTTCCCAAGTTGATCGCCATTGTCGTCGTGTTCTGGATTTCGATGGGGTTCATGACTCAGACCCTTGTTACGTTTTTTACCGGAACGCTTGTTCCCTTGATTGCAGGAGGCCGCTGATGGACACGGCTTACGTCACCTTGTCACGTCAGTCCGGGCTGATGAGTGAAATGCGGCTGGTGGCAAATAACATCGCAAATGCCAACACGACCGGATATCGCCAGCAGGGGCTGGTGTTTTCGGAGTACATTCGGGACATGCCGAACAATCCGTCCCTCTCCATGAGCCGGGCCGAGGCGCGCAACACGACACTGCAACAAGGCATGCTTACGGAAACCGGAGGGCAGTTTGATTTCGCCCTCGAAGGGGACGGGTTTTTTAT
Organism: Ruegeria sp. AF7; assembly: GCF_056541885.1. Taxonomy (NCBI): domain Bacteria; kingdom Pseudomonadati; phylum Pseudomonadota; class Alphaproteobacteria; order Rhodobacterales; family Roseobacteraceae; genus Ruegeria; species Ruegeria sp. AF7. The sequence goes on from NZ_JBQFYX010000008.1 coordinate 67,871, forward strand.
GGTTGAAACCCCGGATGGTAACCGGTTGACGCGTGCGGGCAGCTTCTCGCCAAATGCCGAAGGCGATCTGGTTGCGATGGATGGCGCACGCGTTCTGGATGCCAACGGTGCCCCGGTCTTTATCCCGCCCGATGCAGCTTCGATTGATGTCGGGAGTGATGGAACGTTGAGTGTCAACGGCCAATTTCTGGGCCAGTTGGGCGTTTTCAACGTCGCTGATCCGCAGAAGCTAATACGCGAAGGAAATACGTGGTTTCGTGCCAACGGTGCGATAGATCCAGTTGATGAACCCGTTGTTTTGCATCGTTTTCTCGAAGGTTCAAACGTCAACGCCATTCAGCAGGTGACCCGCTTGGTGGAAATCCAGCGCGCCTATGAGCTGGGGCAAAGCTTTCTTGACAGCGAAGACGAACGCGTTCGCGGAGCGCTCAAGGCGCTGATGCGCTGATCGGAAAAAGGAGAGTTTGTCATGCGAGCCCTGAAAATTGCCGCCACCGGAATGACCGCGCAACAGATGCGGGTCGAGACGATTTCCAACAACCTGGCAAACATGAACACCACTGGCTACAACGCCCGCCGGGCCGAATTTGCCGATCTGCATTATCAACAGATGGCGCGCGCCGGAACTGTAAACGCCTCGGACGGAACAGTATTGCCGACAGGTATTCAACTTGGTCTGGGCGTGCGGCCCGCAGCTGTTACCGTGCAACTGGAACAAGGTGCTTTGTCAGCCACCGGCAGTGATCTGGACGTGGCGATCGAGGGGCGCGGATATCTGGAAGTTACGCTGCCCAGCGGTCAGTCGGCGTATACGCGTGACGGCAGCCTCAAGCGGTCGGCAGAGGGTCTCATTGTCACCTCCGACGGTTATGCGGTTTCGCCGGAACTCACCGTTCCCGACGACGCACGGTCAATTTCGATCAATGCCGCTGGCGAGGTCTATGCATATTTCGACGACACTCCCGAGGGGCAATTGCTGGGTGAGTTTGTGCTTGCCAGCTTTTCGAATGCCAAGGGGCTGGAAGCCGTTGGCAGCAATCTGTTCAAGGAGACCGAGGCGTCGGGTGCCCCGGTGCTGGGAACTCCGGGAAGTGATGGGCTGGGTACATTGCGACAGGGTTATCTGGAAGACAGCTCGGTCGATGCAGTGCGCGAGGTAACCGAACTTATCGAGGCGCAGCGCGGCTATGAGATGAATGCCAAGGTGATCTCAGCTGTGGATCAAATGATGAGCGCGACAACGCAGGTGCGATGATGCGAGGACTCGGCATATATTTGGCACTACTGGCTCCAATCGCAGCACAGGCTGACATTGTGGTCCCAACCCGCACGATCCGGGCCAAGGAGATCATTTCTGCAACTGATTTGAAAACAAGCTCGACGGATGTCCCCGGTGCGGTGACTGACCCTAATCTTCTGATCGGGCAAGAGGCGCGGGTGGCACTGTATCCCGGCAGGCCGGTCCGAGAAATTGATGTACGCCCCCCCGCCATCGTTGACCGCAACGATCTGGTCGTCCTGATATTCGACCGCCAAGCCTTGTCGATAACTGCGGAAGGCCGCGCCTTGGGGCGTGGCGCTGCTGGGGATCGCATCCGGGTCATGAACCTGTCGTCCAGAACAACTGTAACCGGCCAAATCCGCGCGGATGGCCAAGTCGAGGTTAAGTGATGACCGGACTGTCGAAAACTCTCCTTCTCATAGCTTTGTCTTTGGCCGCGTGTGGTCGTCTGGATCATCTTGGCAAGCCCCCGAGTTTTACACCAAACGAAGAATCTCCCGAGCAGGTTGCCATGCTGTGGCCGGGTCTGCCCTTGCACACGCAACCACAACGCACCGTTGACCGCTCATCTCTCTGGAGCGGAGGGCAGCAATCGTTGCTGGGCGACCAGCGGGCGATCAAGAAAGGTGACATTCTGACAGTGGTCATCGAGCTGGATGAAAAAGCTGAGATATCAAACAACACCAGACGGTCCAGATCAGGCTCGGAAAACCTTGAGGTTCCTGGCCTCTTTGGTTTGCCCCAGCGCGTGCAAAAACACTTACCTGACGGGGCATCACTGGATGAAGCCGTGTCAATCGAAGCGGATTCCTCAAGTTCTGGGCGGGGATCTGTGAGGCGAAACGAGAAACTAACCCTGCGTGTCGCCGCGACGGTTCTGGATGTTCTGCCGAACGGGGTTCTTTCGATTTCCGGCTCGCAGGAGTTGCGGGTCAATTTTGAGCTGCGCGAGCTTTTGGTGGCCGGGTATGTCCGCCCTCAGGATATCTCGCGACAAAACGAAGTCACCTACGACAAGATCGCCTCGGCGCGGGTGTCTTATGGTGGAAGAGGTCAGATTACGGATGTCCAGCAACCCCGATACGGCCAGCAAGTTCTTGATTCACTCTTGCCGTTCTGAGGTGCGACCGTGATTGCAAAACTGGTTCCAGTCGTTTTCCTGATTGTCGGCCTGGGTGCGGGTATCGGTGCCGGGCTGTTTCTGTCACCTTCGGGCGAGCCCGACAAAACAGCCGCCGAAAAAGAAGTGGCAAAAGAAGAGAAGGCCGGTCACGAGAAGTCTGAAAAGTCCAAGGAAAAAAAGCCAGCCTATGGGTATCTAAAGTTGACCAAACATTTTGTCGTTCCGGTGGTTGGGGATGACGAAATCGAAGCGATGGTCACTTTGTCTCTCAGCATTGAGGCGAACACAGCAATTGAAGAAACGTTTTATTCCATTGAACCCAAGCTGCGGGATGCCTTTCTTCAGGTTCTGTTTGATCACGCAAATAACGGGGGTTTTGATGGGACGTTCACCGAATCCCGAAATCTGGATGTCTTGCGTAAGTCCCTGTTGGAAGAGGCAAAAAAAGAACTGGGTGAAGATGTTTCAAAAGTGCTGATCATAAGCGTGAACCGTCAAGATACCTGACGAAGTTCGCTTCACGGTACGGATCCGGCCAGCATTAACGGGTTTGTTTCCGGGCAACGGCCTGCCGGTGGTATTTCAGTTGCTGCTCCCGCAGGGTTGCGACGGCTTGTTTGCGTCCAAAAGCTATTCTGAGCGCTTCCATACCGGCGAGTTTCTGAGCGCGCGTTTGAGCAAGTCGCATGTTCAACGCGCGGCGCGTGGCAGATTCCCAGCCACGCCAAAGAATGTCTACCCCCGATATCTGATATCCTTCAGTCAAACCGCTGGCTTTGCGCATCTGGTCAAGCTGATGATCCAGTGTCGCCAATTGGTGCTGAATTCTGGCCTCGGCCTCGAGGATCGGGCGGAGTGTCTGAAATTGCTTCTGGAAAGCGACGTCGGCTATTTTTTCCAGCCCGTTTAACTGAGTGTCCTTCATCGGATCTGCTCCTTTGCACGTTTCCGCATCGCTTCGGCGAACCTGATTGCAGCGGCAACGGGGCGATAATGCTCTTCGGCGATCTCCTGCCCGATGTTGACAGTTGCGTGAAGCGCACGCGCCGTCGGAGGGTCCGAGTGTATAGGAACGCCAGCCTGACCCGCAGCAGAACGGATGGAAGAGGCCACTGCATCCGTACCCTTGGCGACACAAACAGGAGCACTGCCTGTAGCCCTCGACCATTTCAGCGCAACGGCAAAATGGGTGGGATTTACGATGACAACATCCGCGCCCGGAACATCTGCCATCATCTGGCTCGAGGCGATCTCCTGTGCACGTTGACGTCGGTGTTGCTTTACATACGGGTCGCCTTCGGCGTCCTTAGTTTCATCCTGGAGCTCTTTACGCGACATGCGGTTCTTGCGCATGTGCTCGGCGTATTGCCACAGAAAGTCGATTACGCCGATGCACAGGGCGATGGTAACCACAATGAACAGGAAGCGAAACAACAGGTTCGTCATCAGCTGTATGGATGACGTTGCCGGGGCCGCGCTGGCAGACAGAATTTCGGCCAGGTTCGACTTGATGAAAAGTGCGAGGCACAGGCTGTAGATCGCCAGTTTGGTTGTACTCTTGGCAAACTCGAACAAACCACCGCGCCCGAACTTGTTTTTGGCATTCGAAACAAGGGATATCCGCGAAAGCTTTGGCTTCAGTTTGCTGGGGGCGAACACCAGCGTGCGTTGGGCAATCAGATTTAGCAGAACGGCCACCGCTGGCAGGCAGAATAGCAAGGCAATGGGTGGCAACGCGCTACTCAGAATTTCGGCAACCGTTGCTGCCGCAGGTCCGGTTTTCAGAAGGTTCGCGATCTGGTCAGATTGGTCCATCAGAACCATGAACAGAGTTCCCAATTGCACGACCGCGTATTGCCCTGCCGCCAACAATGCGATCAGCAGTCCGGTATATGCCGCAACAACCGACAAGTCGTTGGACTTGGGAACCTCACCCTTTTCACGGGCTTTCTGGAGCTTTTGCGGCGTCGGCTCGTTTGACTTTTCGCTGTCATCATCGGCACCACTCATCGCTGGCCTCCGATCGGGTTCATGAAGAAGGCAAACAGCGCGTCCGACCAAACAGAGAGGATCAATGGTGCGCCCGCAAACAGCAGAAACAGCCCTGCAAATGTTATTGCTGGCGCGCCCACAAAGGCGACCATCAATTGCGGCATGGCCCGGTTGATGACCCCAAGTGCGAGGTTGTAGATCAACGAGGCGATGACGAATGGCGTTGCCAGCGAGAAGGCCAACACAAAGCTGCGTGAGATTTGTTGCACACCCCAATGGGACAAATCCGGCGCGCTTGGTGCCAACCCCATGGGAAATAGGGCATAACTCTGGATCAAAAACTGCGCGGCCCGAACGTGCAAGCCCATGATGACGGCAAGCGTCACCCCCGCGATCGTTAGCAGATATCCCATCGCCGGAACAGGATCAGCGGCCGCCGCGCCAAGCAATTGTGACAATGATGTGGATTGTGCGGCAATGGATCCGGCTGTTTGCAGCGCCAAAACAAACAGCCGCAACCCTGTTCCAAGCGCCAGCCCAATCAGGATTTCTGTCCCAACCAACCGCCCCAGTGTCCAAAGGCTGGGAGACAGGTCTAAATGTTGAATTGCCGGAAAAATGATCAGGGTAAAGGCGACGGAAATCCCCAGTTTCATCCGTGTTGGAATGCTGCGTTCACCGAATGCGGGCAGCAGTGAAACCAGAGCAGAGACGCGCAGAAACACCGCAACGGCCGGCCAGAGTGGTTCGGCCAGCTGCGTCAACAATTCTGGCGGCAACGCGATCACGCGGGAACAGTTCCTACCAGCGCGGGCTTGGCTTCCAACCCGATTTCCTCAAAAGAAAGGACCGGGTTTGGAACGCCGCGCGCATACATGATCGTACGCAACAATCGGCGTCGCCGGGACGAGGTCACGACCGCAGGAAACAGACCGTTATCCGCAGATCTGGCGATGCTGCTGACCATGCCGTCGGCCAGCTTGTTAAAAAGGTTCGGCGGTAGCGCGACATCCAACCCGGCGCTGGGCGCGTCGACCTGGTAGGTGGTGAACGTTTCCTCCCATTCGGGGGCCAGTTGGATTAGCGGAATCGAGCCATCCTCACGCTTCATGTCTGCGACCAGTTGAAAGCCGAGACGCTGGCGAACCAATTCGCAGATGCCTTCAGGTTGGGTGGTTGTCAGCCGCGCTTCGGCCACGCTTTCGAGGATCAGCACCATGTTCCGGATCGAAACCCGTTCCTCCAGAAGCAGTCGCAGAACGGCGTGCAATGTGTCGATTGGCACTTTGTCGGGGATCAATTCATCCAGCAACTTGCGGTTTGCCTCAGCCCGAACTGGGTCGCTCAGGCGGGTCATTTCGGTCAGCAGGCGGCGCAGGGATTTCAACGTCAGCAGGCGTGAGAAGTTCTGTTTGATGATCTCAAGCAGATGCGTGGCCAGGATCTCGGGCGGTGAGACTATGGTGGCCCCGTTCAGCGCTGCGTCCTCCTGATGTTTGGGCAGGATCCAGCGGGCAGGCGCGCCGTAAACCGGCTCGGTCACGTCATTGCCTTCGGGCAACAGATCGAACCCGTCCTGAACCAGAGCCAGAACCAGATCGGGGTTCAGAACGCCGCGTGCCTGTTCGACCCCCTGAACCTTGATCACGTAGGTCCCGGTTGGCAGGTCGGCTCGATCAGTCAAACGAATTTCGGGCAGGATCAAACCGAAGGTGGACGCCACGTAGGTGCGCATATTGGCGATGCGGGCATCCAATCCGGTTCCGGGATTCAAAACCAAGCTTACCAGATCGGGTGCGAATTCAAGGTGCACGTCATCCAGGTCCAGAATATCACCAATAGCCTGCGAGACCGGCACCTCGGTTTCGGTCGCCTGCGACTGCAATGACGGGTCTGTTTCTTTCTGCTTCTTCCGAATTCTGTAGGCCGCATAACCAAGTACAGCTGCACCGAGGATGAACGGCAGGAAAGGCAGGCCGGGCACCAGCGCAAACAGGACCATAAGAACCGCCACGGTAGACAGCGCAGCCGGATGCCGCCCGAGCTGGGAGAAAATGGCATTGTCGGTGGCACCCTGTGTTCCGCCGCGCGCCAGCAGCAATGCAGAGGCAATCGAGATGATAACCGCGGGGATCTGCGAGACCAGACCATCACCGACGGTCAGGATTGCATATGTCTCGAACGCCGAAGCCACCGGCATTCCGTGCACGATCACCCCCATGACCAAACCCATAACAAGGTTCAAAAGAGTGATCAGAAGGCCAGCAACGGCATCACCTTTGACAAATTTCGACGCACCGTCGAGCGAGCCGAAGAATGTCGTTTCCTGCTGTTCGCGTTCCCGCCGTTCCTTGGCTTGCTGATGGTCGATGGCCCCGGCTGACATGTCGCTGTCGATGGCAAGCTGCTTACCCGGCATCCCGTCCAAGGCAAAGCGCGCGCCGACCTCGGCCATACGGGCGGCCCCTTTGGTGATGACCATGAAATTCACGATCAGCAGCACGCCGAAAACCACAAGGCCCAGAAAGATGCTGCCGCCCATGACGAAATTGGCGAACCCTTCAATCACGTCACCAGCTGCGTTGGGTCCAGTATGCCCCTGACCGATGATCAGTTTGGTCGACGAGACGTTCAGCGACAGGCGCAGCATCAGCGATGCCAGCAGGATCGTTGGGAAGGACGAGAAATCCAGCGGACGTTCGATGAAAAGCGTCAGAGTGAAAATCAGGATGGCCAGCGCGAAAGAGGCGGCTAGCCCCACATCCAGCACCCAGGCAGGCATGGGCAGGATCATCATGACGATGACGGTCATCAGCGCCAGTGCCAACAGGACAGTGGGCGAAAACAGGGACCGGATGTCAATCTGGGGCACGCAGGTTTCCTAATTGAAAGGGATGAAAGCAGTTGCTGTGCTATTGGTCGGGACCAGAGAGCCCAGGGCAGTGGTGGCGGGTGCGGCCACTAGCATCGGAATCAAGGGTGTTCCGGCCCTTGTGAACGGATCGCGTGACTTGCCAGAAAACCCGTGCGAGGACGGGTTGTCCAATTGAGCCATCACCGTCTGGAATCGACCACGATAAGCCTCGGCCAGAGCATTCGTGCGGGAATGATACGCCCCGGCCGCAGCAGGCCACGAACCAAGCTCGAAATAAAGGTCTTTCAGGAAGCGGGCGGCGTAGGTTGCGTTCGCATCCGGATCAAACATCGCATCGATCGAGCGGAAGGCCTTACCATGCCAGCGATAATTGACCTGGAAACACCCGACGTCAAAGCTGCGAGAGCCCGCTTTGAAAATTTTGAAAACATAGGCCTTGGCCTCGGCCTCGGACTTGAACCAATACCCCTGACCTTCGGCATTTATTGTCCAGGGCCAGGGCTGCAACAGCCCGTCGACTGTTCGCCCGGTTTCAACGCGAGTTATGGCGCGCAGCACGTCCAGCGGAACATCTTCGGACAGTGCCGCACGGCGCGCGGCCTGATCACAAAGCCCGCCTGTCGGTGCTGCGTGCATGGCAGAACCCACCTGCGCCAACAGCACATGCAGTATTATGAAAGCAATCGGTATTCTGTGAATTGGCATTCTGCCGGTCCGGGATTCTGGTGTTCCCGTCCAAGCTAGACACTGATCGGTTTACAGAGGGTTATCGCAGCCTCAGTTTCGGTCGATCCTGCGCCCGAAAACAACGCTTGTATTGGTGCGCAGGACGCCGGGGATCTTCGCCAGATCGTCCACCAGAATGTCCAGATCCTCCAGCCTCGGGGCATCTGCGGTCAGCATCAGATCGAATTCGCCATTGATCGACAGGCACAGTTTGACCTCGGGATAAGCCTCGAGCCGTTTAAGGATCCGGTTGGTTTCCTTCTGCTGCACTTCCAGCATGACGATGACCTGCACTTTGGGCGTGTCTTCTGTGGACCCAAGGCGCACGGTGTATCCCGTGATTACGCCGCGATGTTCCAGACGACTGATCCGTTCATGCACGGTCGTGCGGGCCACACCCAGCGATGCCGCGATCTGCGTGGTCGAGGCACGTGCATTGGCTTGCAGGGCGGCGATGATGCGGCGGTCAAGCTGGTCCATTGGGGCTCCGGTTTGCGTCAAGTCCGGGTTTAGATCAGATGGACATCCTTTCTCAAGGCTCACGCGGCATGCGTGGGTGCAGGTCGTCGATAATGATCGGGTGCGCGTGCGGGCCCGCCCCGGCCAGATGCGGGTGATCTGGTGGTAGATCGGGGTGATTGTGAACAACCGGTTCCTGATCGTCACGCGGCCAAAGGCTGACTGCCACAACCACGCCTGCCATGGACAGAACAGACATACTGCCGAGCGCGACAGTCGGCCCATAGACGGTCATTATCCACCCAGCCAGCGGATACAGCACCAACCAGCAACCGTGTGACAGAGTAAACTGTGCGGCAAAGACGGCGGGGCGGTCTTCGGGATGGGCCGAACGGGTCAACAAACGACCCGAAGGCGTAAGGGTTGTAGAATACCCAAATCCGGTAAAGGCCCAAAAAACGGCAAGGACACCCAGCGTAAGTGGGATCGTCGCGGTCAGAACCGAGGCGACGGCCATAGCGCCCGACGCAAGAATAGCTCCGAACAACATAACCTTGCGATCCTCGATCCGATCCAGCACGCGGGGCAGAGTGAACGCCGCCAGCATCGACCCACCCCCAAATCCGGCCAGTGCAATGGCCACGGCGCTTTCTGACAGGCCAAGGGTGGCCCGCACGATGACCACTGTATTGACGATCACCATCGAACTCAGCGCTGCGGCGCTCCAGTTAAGCGCAAGCAGCCCGCGCAGCCGGGGGGTTTTCAGATAGATGCGAATTCCGCGTGTCGTGCGGTCATAAATCCCGCGTGGTTTGCTGGGCTTGGGCGAAGGCAGGGCGGCCGAGACTACCAGCAATGCCGAGGCAACAAACCCCAGCGCTGTGCCCCAGAACAGGCTGTTGAAGCTGACCAGCAACAGAAGTGCCGCGGCAAACATCGGGCTCAGCAGGCTTTCCATGTCGTAGGCAAGACGTGACAGTGACAAAGCGCGGGTATACTCGTTTTCGTTCGGCAAGACGTCCGGGATCGTTGCCTGAAAGGCAGGCGTAAAGCCAGCCGAGGCGGATTGGAGTAAGAAGATCAGCACATAGATTTGCCAGACCTCGGTCACGAAAGGCAGGCATACGGCGACTGCGGCGCGGATCAGGTCCAGAAAAACCAGCATCTTCCGACGGTCCAGCCGTTCGGCAAAAGCTGCCGCCAGTGGGGCCACGGTGACATAGGCCACCATCTTGATCGTCAGTGCGGTGCCCAGCACAAGGCCAGCAGCGTCTCCGGCCAGATCAAAGGCCAGCAGCCCCAGCGCGACTGTGGCCAGTCCGGTTCCGGTCAGGGCGACGATCTGGGCGGCAAACAGGTGGCGGTAGGTCCGGTTTTTTAGAATGCTCAGCATCGTTCAGAGGTATTTCGTGATGGCTTTGAAATCCTCGATCCCGCCGCTATCGCCATCAGAAGACAGGCAATGGTCGATGTGATCATGGATCAAGGCGCGCTTGGCATTGGTAACCGCTTTTTCAACGGCAAACAGCTGTTGGGCAATGTCTGAACAGGGGGCCTGACCTTCAAGCATGGCAATGACCTTTGCCAGATGCCCGTGGGCCCGTTTCAGCCTTGCCGTGATATGCGGATGCGACTCGCGGGGTACAATTGTCATGGTTTATCCCTATCCCCCCCATGGGGATATTGTCAATCCTGGTGCGGGGATTTGCCCGTGACTTTTGGACGGCGTTGAGTTTATGGACCAAACCGCCTATCTCGGAGGCGATACCGCACAAAGGAATAGTCGGGTGGCGAACCATTTGTACAAAAACGACCTGCCGGACGGGTTAGATCTGGGCCCTGTTGTGGCCATTGACTGTGAAACCATGGGCCTGAACCCGCATCGTGACCGCTTGTGCGTGATTCAGATGTCGGGTGGAGACGGCAACAGCCATATTGTGCAGGTGGAAAAAGGCCAGGCTGAGGCGCCGAACCTGTGCGCCATGCTGGAAAACCCTGACGTTCTGAAGCTGTTTCATTTCGGGCGCTTCGACATCGCCGCCATGTACCATACATTTGGCGCTCTGGCCGCGCCGGTCTATTGCACCAAGATCGCCAGCCGGCTAGTGCGGACCTATACCGACCGGCACGGGCTCAAGAACCTGTGTCAGGAACTCATCGGTGTCGATATTTCCAAACAGCAACAGATGAGCGACTGGGGCGCAGTCTCACTTACGGACGCTCAATTGGATTATGCTGCGTCAGACGTTCTCTATCTGCATCAGCTGCGCGATGCGCTAAACATCCGGCTGGCTCGCGAGGACCGGGCTGAAATGGCGCAGGCCTGTTTTGACTTCCTGCCGATGCGTGCGAAACTGGACCTCGCCGGTTGGCCCGAAACGGATATCTTTGCGCACTCATGACCGATACCGAAGCATTCCTGAAAACCGCCCGTCAGGTGGTGACTGACGAAGCCCGCGCGCTGGACGTACTTGCCGACAGTCTGGATGCGCATTTTGCCGAAGCCGTGCAGCTGATCCTTCAGGCCACCGGGCGCATCATCATCAGCGGTATCGGCAAGTCAGGCCACATAGGTCACAAGATCGCGGCCACGCTGGCCAGCACCGGAACGCCTGCCTATTTCGTGCATCCGGCCGAGGCCAGCCATGGTGATCTTGGCATGGTCTCCAAGGGTGATGTGGTTCTGGCGATTTCGAATTCGGGCGAGGCACCGGAACTTGCCAATCTGCTGGCCTTTACGCGCCGCTTTGGCATTCCGCTGATTGGATTGTCCAGCAAACCTGACAGCACATTGATGAAACAGGCCGACGTACATCTTCTGATCCCGTCGATGGGCGAGGCCTGCGGTTTTGGCATGGTGCCGTCGATTTCCACGACGTTGACCCTTGCCATGGGCGATGCATTGGCGATTGCCCTCATGAAATACCGCGATTTCCGGCCCGAGGATTTCCGTGCCTTCCATCCCGGTGGCAAACTGGGCGCTCGGCTGAGCAAAGTACAGGATCTGATGCATGTCGGAGAGGCCCTGCCTCTGGTTGCGGCACATACTCAGATGAGCGATGCGCTGATCGAAATCAGCCAGAAGGGATTTGGAGTTGCTGGCGTAACGGACCCGCAGGGTCAGTTGGCAGGGATCATTACAGACGGTGACTTGCGGCGCCATATGGATGGGCTGCTGAACAAAACGACCGAGCAGGTAATGACCCCCAACCCCACAACCATATCCCCGGATGCGTTGGCAGAAGAAGCGGTTGCGATCATGAATGACCGTAAGATCACCTCGCTCTTCGTGGTTGACGAGGCCAAGTCAGGTCAGGCTTTGGGGCTGCTTCATATCCACGACTGCCTGCGTGTCGGTCTGGGCTGAGGGAGGCTGAGGTGGACAGATATTCCCGCATGGTGCAGTTCCTGAAGGTGCTGTTGCCGCTTGCGGCTATTGTGATGTTGTCCACGGTATTCCTGCTGTCCCGCAGCATCGAAACAAACGTTTCCGTGCCCTTCGCGCAAAAAGACATTGATGAGAGACTGGCGCAACAGGTGGTAACGCGACCGGATTACCGCGGAACGACCCGCAAGGGAGAGACCGTGCATATCGAAGCTGTGCAAGCCACGCAGGGCACCGAGGCGTCAGTTCCGACAGCATCCGAGTTTCGCGGCCGCTTTGGTCTGCTCAATGGCGGAACAATTACGCTGGATTCGAATTCCGGCCTGATCCGTCCGGATAATGGAACAGCAACCTTTGTTGGTGACGTGGTCATCACCACGGCGGACGGGCTCAAGGTCACGACGGATCTGCTCAATACCTCATTGGACGAAATCCGGGGCGACACGCCGGGGCAGGTGAACGGAACCGGTCCGATCGGTGATTTTTCCGCGGGGCGCATGACCTTTGGCACTGAAAAAACGGACGGGCCGGTCCATATTGTTTTTACAGACGGTGTGAAGCTGGTATACGAGCCTGAAAAAGCAGAAAGATAACTTGTGTTCGATTTTCGATTTGTTCCTTTGTGCCTCGCCTTGATCGCGGGCGCCGTGCCCGTGACCGCGCAAGAGGCGCAGGTGGCTTTTGGGTCCGCGAATGCCGATCCGAGCCTGCCGGTCGAGGTGACATCGGAAACCCTTAACGTCAATCAAGAGGACGGATCGGCAGAATTCATCGGAAATGTCATCGTCGTTCAGGGTGAAATGCGCCTGACTGCCGAACGCGTGCTTGTTATCTACAATCAGGAACGCTCGGCGATCGAGCGAATGGAGGCGACCGAGAATGTGGTTCTGGTCAGCCCGCCGGATGCAGCGGAAGGCGACTGGGCTGAATACAAGATCAGCTCGGGTGAGATTGTCATGAAGGGCAACGTCCTGCTGACACAAGGCCCAAGCATCATCAGTGGCGATCAGATGAACGCCAACCTGACATCCGGTACGGCGACCATGACCGGGCGGGTCAAAACGATCTTGCAGCAGGGAAACAACTGATGGCGCTTCCCGACCTGAAACTGACCGAGGGCAGTTCCGGGCTGCGCATCGAGAAACTGCGGAAGTCCTATCGAAAAAAGACGGTGATCCGCGATGTCTCGATGACGCTGGGCCGGTCCGAAGTGGTGGCGCTGCTGGGGCCGAACGGGTCAGGTAAGACCACAACGTTCTATTCAGTTGCGGGGCTTGTGTTCCCCGAAGCGGGAAAAGTCACGATAGACGGCCAGAATGTAACTACGTTACCCATGTATCGGCGCGCGCGTCTCGGGATCGGGTATTTGCCACAGGAGATGTCGATCTTTCGCGGCATGAGCGTCGAGGACAACATTGCTGCCGTTCTGGATATCACGGTTTCTCATGCACATAAGCGCAAAGAGCGTTTGGAAGAGCTGTTGTCTGACTTCTCGATCGAACACTTGCGCAGGGCCCCGGCTCTGGCGTTGTCAGGCGGCGAGCGCCGCCGGGTCGAGATCGCGCGCTGTTTGGCCGCAGACCCCAAATACCTGCTGCTGGATGAACCGTTTGCAGGCGTTGACCCGATCAGTGTCGGGGATATTCGCCATCTGGTCGCGGATCTGAAAAAACGCGGTATTGGTGTGCTGATCACCGATCACAACGTCCGGGAAACGCTGGAAATTGTCGACCGGGCCTATATCCTGCATGACGGTCAGGTTTTGATGTCCGGCACACCTGATGAGGTTGTCGAAAACGAGAATGTGCGCCGCGTCTATCTGGGCGAGAATTTCCGCATTTCATAACCTTGCGCGGAGTTGTGCCAATTGCATGGTGGAAATCGCGTATATACACATCTGTTTTGATTGACTCTTCCCTCGTCTCTTGCCTCAATTGGCTTATGGCATTTACCCGGTTCCAGTCTGGATCTCGATGTCCCTTCTTCGAAGGGCTGGAAACAAGGCAACCGCGGAAAATGTCTCGACCCCCCACCCGATAAAAACAAGCCCGCCGCGTTCCGCGGCGTCAGAATGGGTGTGAATTGTGAAGGAGATCACATGCGTTACCAAATCAGCGGAAAACAGATCGACATCGGTTCGGCATTGCAGACACACGTGCAGACCGAACTGAATGAGGTCGTGGGCAAGTATGCGCAGCGGCCTACGGATGCCAACGTCGTCTTTTCCCGTTCGGCGCATGAATATGTATGCGAAACAACGGTGCACCTTTCCACTGGCCTGACGGCTCAGGCCAAGGCCCATGCAACCGAGATCTACGCGGCGTTTGAGGCGTGCTGCGGTAAAATGGAGAAACAGTTGCGTCGCTACAAGCGCCGCCTGAAGGACCACCACAAGGATCGGGTTGAACCGGTTGAACTCTTTGGGGCGTCCTCTTATATCCTCGCTTCAAACGAATCGGAGTCGGCCGATGAACCCGAATCGCTACAGCCCATGATTGTGGCCGAGATGGAAACAAAAATCCCATCTTTGAGCGTCGGTGAGGCCGTTATGCAAATGGAACTTGCCGGTGCGCCAGTGCTGGTGTTCAGAAATGAAAACAAGGACGGGTTGAATGTCGTTTATCGTCGCGAAGACGGTAACATCGGCTGGATTGATCCGTAACAGGCAAGGATACGAGGCCGCACCCGCCTATGCGGGTGCGTGCCATGGAGCGTGATCATGGAGCTTTCGAGCATACTGAAGCCCGAAGCGGTGCGTGTATTGTCCGCGGCTTCCAGCAAGAAGCGGCTGTTTCAGGAAATCGGTGACGTCGCTGCAGCGACGCTGGGTATCGATCCTCAGGAAGCGGTTGATTTCCTGCTGGAACGGGAAAGCCTTGGGCCTACCGGAGTCGGCCATGGTGTGGCGCTGCCGCACGCGCGCCTGCCCGAGCTTGATGCGGTTTCAGGTGTTTTTGTAATGCTTGAAAAGCCGATCGATTTCGGATCGGTTGATCGCCAGCCTGTGGACATTGCCTTTGCGCTGTTTGCACCGGAAGAGGCGGGCGTCGATCACCTCAAGGCATTGGCGCTGGTGTCTCGCACTTTGCGGGATACTTCGGTTTGCACCAAACTTCGGGCGAACCCCGATCCGGTAAAGCTCTATGCGATCCTGACCGAGGCGCAGTCTATGCAAGCCGCCTGATTAACAAAAAAAAGCCCCCGAAAACCGGGGGCTTTTTTCTTTTCATTTGACCGGATCAACCACCGGTTCCCATTTCCAACGTCCACCAGATTTTGCCGCCACCTTCCTGATGCCAGGCGAATCCCATTTGGGTGGCTTTGGCGTCCATTATGACAGCCCTCGGTCCAGGCTCCTGCATCCAAGCGGCAAGCGTTTCCGTCTCGGTCTCGTAGGTTTCGGAAATGGCTTCCCCCAGAAAAGTACCGAAATAGCCGACACGTGCTGCCCGGTCGATCGGCGACGAACCGTCTGACCCAAAGTGCCAGGGTCGGTTCTGTCGCGACATATCTTTCGAATGAGTCGCAGCTGCCGCGTTCAGTTGTGCGTTTAGTTGTACGGGCTGCAATCCCTGAGCCTGACGCAGGGCATTGACCGAATCAAGCATGCGGAACTGCAGCTTTTCCGGATTGCCGCGGATCTTATATACGGTCGGCAATGGGCGACCATCAGATCCCAGAGTGGTTGAGCCGGTGTTGGTACATGCCGCAAGCGCGACAAAGCAAATCAATAGTAAAGAAACGATGCGCGTCATGTTCGACCTGATTATTGTATCACAACACGGCATAGCGCGCCTGCTTGTTCTGAGCAAACGCGCAATGGTCATAACTTGCGTGATTCTGCCGGTTTGGTTTGCGACTGAAGCATTCTGGCAATAGAATACCTCTGATTTCAGACCTCACCTAAACACAGGACCCGTTGTCATGGTCAAAAAGCGCATTCATTCGCCCACACGCAGGGGTTTTCTGGCAGGGGCTACCGCCACTCTGGCTACACCGGCGCTGGCACAATATATCCCGGGCGACCCGCTGCGCCCCGCACCCGAGACCGAACCGGCGGTTCGCCGCAACGTATCCGGGTTCCGGGCATTGGATTGGCAACCGTATTTCTCGAACACCAGAAATGGCGCCATATTGGTCGACACCGTCTCAAGAGCGCTGCATTATTGGTCGGATGATCAATCAGTGTACAAATTGTACCCGTCGTCGGTTCCGCTGACCGAAGAACTCACCCGGCGCGGGCGGACCAGTGTGATCCGCAAGGTAGAAGGCCCAAGCTGGTCTCCAACGCCTTCGATGAAGAAGAGAAATCCGGAATGGCCGGACTATATTCCTCCCGGTCCGGATAACCCTTTGGGAACGCACGCTTTATATCTGAGCTGGAAGTATTATCGCATTCACGGGACGCACGATACACGCAAAATCGGCCGCAGATCTTCGAACGGCTGCATCGGCCTTTTCAACGAAGACATCGCCGAGCTGTTTTCGATGGCTAAGGTTGGCACACAAGTGTTGCTAATATGACGACATTTTCGTGTACGAACCCGCTCACCGGTCAAGTTGCAATTGCATTCCCGCTCTAATGCTGATTAGAAAAAACTACGAGGTAAGTCTTAGATGTGCGGTTCCGGACATTGGAGCCGTGCAAATTCTGGAGGTTAATATGAAGAAACTCGTTCTCGCCGCAGCTCTGACTGCAGCAGCTTCGACCGCATATGCTGGCAACCTGGAAGAGCCGGTTGTTGAAGCACCGGTTGTTGTTGAAGAAACACAGGGTTCGTCGCAGGGTCTCCTGCTGCCGCTGATCCTGCTGGTGGTCGTTGCTGCTGCTGTTGCTGCAGGCTAAGCCGACACGGAATTCATGAAAAAGGCGGTGGAGCAATCCACCGCCTTTTTTATTCCAACAGGTCTTCAAGCCTGTTGCGCGCCGGGGGATACTGACGCGCCAGTATCAAGCCGAGCTTGACGTTCTCATGAGAGATGCCGTTTTTGCTCTGGAAACGCTTTACGCCAACCACCCGCGCAGATTGTCTTCGATTACCTTTCCAAGTGCTGCGATATGGGCATCGTCATCGTTAAGGCATGGAACATAGGTAAACGTCTCGCCGCCTGCTTCTTCGAAGCTTTCTTTTATTTCTTCGTTAATCTCTTCCAGCGTTTCGATGCAGTCCGCCGAAAATGCTGGGGCAATTACAGCAATGTTCTTTTTGCCTTGTTTCGCGAGTTCGGCCACGTGATCCACAGTGTAAGGCTTCAGCCATTCTTCGGGGCCGAAGCGCGACTGGAAAGTCGATACCAGTTGATCATCCGTCCAGCCTAGTCGCTCCTTTAACAGCCTTGTCGTTTTAGCACACTGGCAGTGATAGGGATCGCCCTGCTGAAGATACCGCTCGGGCATCCCGTGATATGAGCAGACAAGAATGTCGGGTTTTGTCTCCATAGCCTCGTATGCTCGTTCAACAGACTGCGCCAGCGCATCGATATAAGCAGGTTCATCGAAATAGGCCGGAACGGTTCGCGTGGCGGGCTGCCAGGCTTCGTCCATCAGTGCGCGAAAGAACTGGTCGTTGGCGGTGGCCGTCGTTGCGCCAGCGTATTGTGGGTAAAGCGGAAAGAACAAGATGCGATCGCACCCTGCCGCTACCATCGCGCGCACTTTGGATTTGGTCGATGGGTTGCCGTAACGCATACAGAAATCGACCATGACCTGATCACCGTAACGTGCATGCATCGCCTGGCTTAGCTTGGCGGTCTGGTCCTTGGTGATGGTCATCAGCGGGCTTTCGCCTTTTTCCTGGTTCCAGATCGATTTGTATGCCTCGCCAGAACTGAAAGGTCGCTTGGTCAGGATGATCGCCTGTAGAATCGGCTGCCATTTCCACTTTGGATAATCGATGACACGCTGGTCCGACAAAAACTCATTCAGATATCGGCGCATCGGCCAATATGTGTAGTCGTCCGGCGTGCCCAGATTGGCCAGCAATATGCCGACGCGCCCCATCCTGATCTTGGGGTGATCCGTAGGAGCGTGAGCGGGTCGCGTGGCATCAAACATATGAGGCTTCCTGAATTTCTTGCGTTAGGGCCTGAAATAAGGGGATTTGGTCGCGCGTCAATCGGGCAGTTTGCCCTCGTCCGTGCGCAAGGCGTCAGCCAAACGTGCTTGCGCTGACCCAGGACGCAGTGGTTTGGGTTGACTGTCGTGGGGGGACCATCCGGTCAGGCAGATCAGTTCGAACGTGGCTGCCAGACGTCCCGATACTGTGGTGAAATGAGACGCGTAGATGTTTTGCGCGGCCTCAAATACTGCGCGTTTGGTCGGGTGTTTCAGTCGCCCGGATAACGCATTGGCCTCACCCATATGCCGCAGATCGTGCATCAGGTGCCAGATGTCACGGTACTCAGCCGTGAGCGGCATCGAGTCTGCGACTGGCAAGGCCAGACCTGCCCGCTGCAACAAACCGCCGAAGTCTCGCAACCCGGCCATCGGGGCGATGCGGGGGCTGAGGCCACCGGTAACGTCAATCTCGGCCTGACCCAACGCCGCGCGCAATTCGTGCAGCGTTTCGCCACCCAGGCAAACAACCAGCAACAACCCGTCGGGTTTCAGCGCGCGGTGGCATTGGATCAACTGGCCCACCGGATCGTTTGCGCAGTGCAGTGTCATGGCGTGGATCACAAGGTCATGTACGCCGGGTTGCAGTGCCAGCACGTCGTCATCCGCAATGATCGAGGCTTCGGGAAACGCGTCCGTCCAAAGCTGCGGGTATGCGGTCACGATCGCTGCCGCCGTAAAGGTTTTGTTAACCATGGAGAGCCGATCCTGAACCTCGTCCATCGCGGCGCGGTGCAGAAAAAGGGCGTCATCCTGCACGCGGCTGCGATGACGCAGAATGGCGGCACGGTCAAAAAGTGAGGGTGCAGTGGGTTCGGGCAGTTTCATAGCTGGCAAGTATCGCATCGCGCAACGGATTCAAACCGCACTTGCGCTGATTTATCCACCACGTTGCATGGGGTGCGGCGACCTGACCGAGTCCGATTTTGGCCTGTGTGGCCCATGCTGGCGGGAAACGCCATTCATTGGCGGCACGGTCTGTGAAAGTTGCGGTCTGCCCCTGATCGGGGGGCAGGACGA
This sequence comes from Ruegeria sp. AF7, assembly GCF_056541885.1. NCBI lineage: Bacteria > Pseudomonadati > Pseudomonadota > Alphaproteobacteria > Rhodobacterales > Roseobacteraceae > Ruegeria > Ruegeria sp. AF7. The sequence goes on from NZ_JBQFYX010000008.1 coordinate 86,848, forward strand.
GTTTCGGACCGAGTGCGATGATTGCCTGAAGACCGCGCGCCCCTGGAGGGCAGGCCGCGCAGCGCTTTTGTATGACGGCAAGGCGCGGTCACTGATCCTGGCGTTGAAACATGGTGATCGGCCCGAACTGGCCCGCCCTGCCGCGCAGTGGATGGTGCAGGCAGGGCGCCCATTGCTGCGAGCGGGTATGGTGATTGCTCCGGTTCCTCTGCATTGGTCACGCTTGCTCAAAAGGCGATACAACCAGTCAGCTCTCTTGGCGCAGAACCTGGCGCGTGAGACAGGATTGAAATGCGTGCCCGATTTGTTGATTCGCAAAAAAAAGACGCCGGTGCTGGACGGCAAAACAGCAGCCGAGCGGGCACAGATTTTGGGCGACGCGATATGCCTTCACCCCCGAAAAGCCCGACACCTTATTGGCCGGGACATTTTGCTGGTGGACGATGTGATGACGTCCGGGGCAACACTGGCCGCATGCACTCGGGTCTGTCAGGCAGCGGGGGCAAATCATATTTTCGTGTTGGCTCTGGCGCGCGTTGCCAAGGATGCCTAATTCGCCCAAGATTGCGCGAAATCCAAAGGGAACGGAAAATGAAGTCGGTAGAGATCTATACATCGCCACTGTGCGGCTTTTGTCATGCGGCCAAACGCCTGCTGAAGCAGAAAGGTGTCGAGTTCAAGGAGATCGATGTGTTGATGCACCCCAAACGCAAACCTGAAATGATTCAACGTGCCGGGGGTAAACGCACGGTCCCACAGATTTTCATCGGCGCTACGCATGTCGGCGGTTGCGATGATTTGTACGAGTTGGAGCGTCAGGGCAAGCTTGACCCTCTGCTTGCGGCCTGATGAAAACCGCGCTGCTGCAAATCACCTCGTCGGACGATCCGGCTGAAAACCTCGGGATGGTACGAGGCATGATGGCCGAAGCGGCAGAACAGGGCGCCCGCTTTGTTCTGACACCAGAGGTTACGAATTGCGTTTCGACCAGCACCACACGGCAGCGCGCGGTTTTACAACATGAAGAAGATGACATCACCTTGGCGGGCCTGCGCGAACAGGCTGCTGATCTGGGTGTGTGGCTTCTGATCGGCTCGTTGGGGCTCAAGACCCATGAGAGTGACGGTCGCTTTGCCAATCGTTGCTTTATGATCGGACCGCAAGGTCAGATCGTGGCGCGGTATGACAAAATTCATATGTTCGATGTGCAGGTCACCGAGACCGAGACGTTCCGCGAATCGAAAAACTACCGTCCAGGTGAAAGAGCGGTCATCGCCGAGACGGATTTCGGCAAGGTTGGTCTGACCATCTGTTACGATATTCGCTTTCCATATTTGCACGCGGCACTGGCGCAGGCGGGCGCGCGCATTCTGACCGTCCCGGCCGCGTTCTCACCAGTCACGGGCGCCGCGCATTGGGAAGCCTTGCTACGCGCGCGCGCAATCGAAACCGGGTGTTGGGTGCTGGCCCCGGCCCAGACGGGGGAACACCCGAAAACCGGCGGCAAAACCCGCTATACTCACGGGCACAGCATGGTCGTCGGCCCGTGGGGAAAGGTGCTGATCGACGCAGGGACCGATCCAGGCATTCACATTTTCGATTTGGATGATAGTTCTGTGACTGAGGCACGACGACGTGTCCCTTCACTGCACCACCGCCGTTCCTTCGACGGACCCTGACAGAACGGAACAATGACAGACGACACCAATGCCCTTGCGGTCACGCTGTTCAGCGAGATCCTGACCGCCGATCAGCTATTGCGGAACCGGCTTAGCCGTGTGCTGCCCAAGGGCATGGAAATCTCGCATTTCTCGGTTCTGAACCACCTGGCTTTTGTCGCGGATGAGCGCAGCCCGGCACAGCTGGCCAACACGTTCCACGTCACCCGCGGCGCGATGACCAACACCTTGGCCAAGCTGGAGTGGGCCGGATACATCCACATCCGACCCGACTGGGACGATGCCCGCCGCAAGATGGTGGCGATCAGCCCCGCAGGGCGCCGCGCACGCGATCAGGCGATTTCTTCGATTGCCCCGTTGATCAACCGCGTGGTCGGAGAGTTGGGGGATGACCGTGTTCGTTCAACGCTGCCAGTGTTGCGCGATCTGAGAAAGCAGTTGGAAGGGGAATAACCCTCAGCCCGGCTTCACACTCGCCGTCACGTAATTCACACTCAAATCCCGGTCCGAGATCGACCAGCTCCAGAGGATCGGGTTGAAGACAAACCCCTTGCGGTCCACCGGGTCCAGCCCGGCCTGACGCAGCAGGTCGAACAACTCATCAGGGGTGATGAACTTGTTCCACTCATGCGTGCCGCGCGGCAGCCAGCGCATGACGACCTCGGCCCCGAAAATCGCCATCGCATAGGATTTCGGGTTGCGGTTTATGGTTGAGCAGATCAGCAGCCCGCCCGGCTTGAGCAACTGCTGCGAGGCGGTCAGGAAACCCGCCGGGTCGGCCACATGCTCGACCACTTCCATGTTCAGCACCACGTCGAACTGCTCACCTGCAGCGGCCATGTCTTCGGCTGTGGTGAGGCGATAGTCGATCTGCAAACCGGACTGCTCGGCATGGATGCGCGCAACAGGCAGGTTGCCTCCGGCGGCATCGGCCCCAACGACCTCGGCCCCCAGACGCGCCATGGGTTCGCTCAGCAGCCCACCGCCACAACCGATATCCAGCAGGCGCAGCCCTTCGAACGGATTTCGCGCTTTCAGATCGCGGTCGAATTCACCGGCGATCTGCTGTGTGATATAATCCAAACGGCAAGGATTCAGCATGTGCAAGGGTTTGAATTTCCCATGAGGATCCCACCATTCCGCCGCCATCGCTTCGAATTTTGCGATCTCGGATGGATCCACCGTGTTCGGATGCGCTTGCATTCCTGTCTCCGTATGCTCTTTTACGCTTAAGGACTATATAGGGCCATAATGGACAAGTACCCGGACCAAAAGCGCGCAGTTCAATATCTGTACCCGCCGATCGATCCGTTCGATCAGCGTATGGTCGATATGGGCGACGGGCACCGTATCTATGTGGAACAATGCGGCAACCCCGAAGGCATACCGGTGGTGATCCTGCATGGCGGTCCAGGCGGTGGCTGTAGCCCCGCAATGCGGCGTTATTTTGATCCACAGGCCTACAGGGTGATTCTATTTGATCAGCGTGGGTGTGGCCGGTCTCGCCCCACGGCTTCGGTTGAAAACAACACGACTTGGCATTTGGTGGCCGACATTGAACGGTTGCGCGACCTGTTCGAGATTGATGAATGGATAGCTTTTGGCGGCAGCTGGGGCGCGACGCTTGCGCTGATCTACGCGCAGTCGCATCCCGACAGGGTCAGCCGTTTGGTGCTGCGGGGTGTGTTTCTGGCAACTCAGGCTGAACTTGACTGGTTTTATGGCGGCGGAGTGGGGCGTTTCTGGCCGGAGCAGTGGCAGAAGTTCACCGCGCTTTTGCCCGAGGCCGAGCTGAAGGACACCATCACCGCCTATAACAAACGCCTGTTCTCGGGGGACCGCGCGACCGAGACCCTGTATGCGCGGGCATGGTCGCACTGGGAAAATGCGCTGGCATCGATCCACACGAACGGATCAGTGGGCGAAAGCCCCGGTGAATACGCACGTACATTTGCCCGGCTCGAGAATCATTATTTCTACAATAAGGTTTTTCTGGAAAAGGATGGGCAGATCCTAGATCAAATGGACCGGATCGCTCATATTCCGGGACACATCGTGCAGGGGCGATACGACATGATTTGCCCGCCGCAGGCCGCCTGGTCGCTGAGCGAACGCTGGCCGAATGCCGAGATCAAGATGGTACGTCAGGCCGGTCATGCGCTTTCTGAACCCGGGATCAGCGCAGAACTCATCCGGATCATGGATCGCGTAGCAGAGGGTTTGGCATGACACGCATCGACCGCCGTGCCTTGTTTGCCTCGGGTGCCGCCGCCGCGCTGCTTGCCGCGACAGGCGCGTCCCTGGCGGACAGACCTGAGAAAGGCGGCACGCTGCGATTGGCCGTACCGCGCGACGACAGTCTTGAGCAGGTGGCGCGCGGTGCGGTTTTCGACACGCTGACCGAGATCGCCCCGGATGGCACTTTGCGGGGCGAGCTTGCGACGGGCTGGCAAACCGACGCCGATGCGAGGGTCTGGAGCTTTGATCTGCGCAACGATGCGGTGTTCCACGACGGCGCGTTTTTGGACATCGCAGATGTTGCGGCCGTATTGGCCGAGGTCGGGCATACCGAGGCATTGACTGCCAACCGTTTGCGGCTGGAACTGGCCGAGGCAAATCCGGGCCTTCCATTCCTTTTGGCGGACAGTCGTTTTATCATTGCCCGCAATGGCGAAGGCGTCACGCCGCTACACAACGCCAATGGCACGGGTTGCTACCGTGTCGAACGCGCCGAAGACGGGCGGCATTTCCTGGGTCGCCGTGTTTTGGGGCATTACAAGGACGGTCAGGCCGGTTGGGTCGATGCATTCGAAGTGATCGTTATTCCCGATGCCCGTGTCCGCGCCGAGGCATTGCGTGATGGCTATGTCGATGTCGCCGCCTTCCCCGATTCGTCAGAGATCCGCGGTACGCGCGGTCTTCGCTACTATCCTTCCGAGACCGATATGGCACTGGCCGTCTCTGGGGCGGTGGGATTGCCGCGGCAGATTGCCGGACGCACGGTTCTGGACGACGGTCGTATCGCTGAACGGTGGTGGATCGTGTAATTTCGGGTGACACTTCTGTCGGGGGTTGCAGACTCGGATCATCCTGCGTATATGCAGTTTCAACAGCGGTGCGTTGGACTTCCGGTCCAAGGCTCCACCGGAAAATTCGACGGGCCGCGCGCCCGTTTTTTTGTGCCCGACTGACAGGGTAGAGAACCTGATGACAAACGACCTGATAGCCAAAGCTGCCATCGACCGGCGACTTGCCGAGATCATCACCCCGGTGATCGAAGACTTGGGGTATGAGCTGGTCCGTGTCCGGCTGATGAGTGGCAAGCAGACCACGCTGCAAATCATGGCTGACAAACCCGAAGGCGGCATCGAAGTGGATGACTGCGCCGAGATTTCGAATGCGGTCAGCGCCACCCTGGATGTCGAGGACCCGATCCTTGACGCCTATACGCTTGAGGTGTCCAGCCCCGGTATCGACCGCCCCCTGACCCGCCTCAAGGATTTTGAGACTTTCGAGGGGTATGAGGCCAAGATCGAAACCTCTGAACTGATCGATGGCCGCCGCCGGTTCAAAGGGGAACTGGCCGGGATTGAAGGGGAAGAGGTTCTGATCAATATCCCCGAAGGGTCCGAGACGATCACCATCGGCCTGCAATTCGACTGGCTGAGTGATGCCAAGCTGGTCCTGACCGATGACCTGATCAAGGAAATGCTGCGCCAGCGCAAGGACGCCGGTGCCCTGAACGAAAACGCTTTCGACGAGATTGAGACCGAAGGGTCCGAAGAGGAGACGAACTGATGGCAATTACCTCAGCCAACCAGCTGGAGCTGCTGCAGACTGCCGAGGCCGTGGCCCGCGAAAAGATGATCGACCCCGGTCTGGTTGTCGAAGCGATGGAGGAATCGCTCGCCCGCGCCGCCAAGAGTCGCTACGGCGCCGAGATGGACATCCGCGTGTCCATCGACCGCAAGACCGGCAAGGCGACCTTCACCCGTGTGCGCACCGTGGTCGAGGATGAGGAGCTTGAGAACTATCAGGCCGAGTTCACCGTCGAACAAGCCAAGCAGTACATGGAAGATCCGCAGGTCGGTGACGTTTTCGTTGAAGAAGTGCCGCCGGTCGAAATGGGTCGGATCGCGGCGCAGTCGGCCAAGCAAGTGATCCTGCAAAAGGTCCGCGAAGCCGAGCGGGATCGTCAGTATGAAGAATTCAAGGATCGTGCGGGCACCATCATCAACGGTGCCGTCAAGCGCGAGGAATTCGGCAATGTTATCGTCGATCTCGGCGGTGCCGAGGCTGTTCTGCGCCGCAATGACAAGATCGGTCGCGAAAGCTATCGTCCGAATGATCGTGTGCGCGCGTATATCAAGGAAGTCCGCCGCGAAGTGCGTGGCCACCAGATCTTCCTGTCGCGTACCGCACCAGAATTCATGGCCGAGCTGTTCAAGATGGAAGTGCCGGAAATCTATGACGGTATCATCGAGGTCAAGGCCGTGGCCCGTGACCCCGGTTCACGCGCCAAAATCGCCGTGATCTCGTATGACGGCTCGATCGACCCTGTTGGCGCCTGCGTTGGTATGCGCGGCAGCCGCGTGCAGGCCGTTGTGAACGAACTGCAGGGAGAGAAGATTGACATCATCCCGTGGAACGAAGACCAACCGACCTTCCTGGTGAACGCGCTGCAACCTGCCGAGGTTTCGAAGGTTGTTCTGGACGAAGAAGCAGGCAAGATCGAGGTTGTCGTTCCGGAAGAGCAGTTGTCTCTTGCAATCGGTCGTCGCGGTCAGAACGTGCGTCTGGCAAGCCAGCTGACCGGGCTGGATATCGACATCATGACCGAAGCTGAAGAATCGGCGCGTCGTCAGAAGGAATTCGAATCTCGTACCAAACTGTTCATGGACAGTCTGGATCTGGACGAGTTCTTTGCGCAATTGCTGGTTTCCGAAGGCTTCACCAACCTCGAAGAAGTTGCCTATGTCGAGATTGATGAACTTCTGGTCATTGACGGCGTCGACGAAGGCACTGCGCAGGAACTTCAGACCCGGGCGCGCGAGTTCCTGGAAGCCCAGGCCAAAGCCGCTCTGGATGCGGCGCGCGCACTGGGTGCCGAGGACAGCCTCATTGAATTCGAAGGCCTGACCCCCCAGATGGTAGAGGCGCTGGCCAAGGACGATGTGAAGACGCTGGAAGATTTCGCAACCTGTGCAGACTGGGAACTGGCCGGTGGCTGGACCACGGTCGACGGTGAACGCGTCAAGGATGATGGCGTGCTGGAGCCCTTTGGCGTCACGCTCGAAGAAGCACAAGACATGGTCATGACTGCGCGTATCCTGTTGGGTTGGGTTGATCCGGCCGAGTTGGAGCAGGCGGAAGAAGACATCGACGGCGACGCAGCAGACGAGGAGGTCGAGGCCTGATCTCAGGTCTCGGGTGGCGCGTATGGGTCGCGGTGGCGTCCATAAGGATCGGTCTGACGGACCCGAACGCAAGTGCATCGCCACAGGCGAGGTTCAGCCTAAATATGGCTTGATCCGCTTTGTGACGGGCCCGGACGGTCAGGTCTTTCCGGATGTCGCGGCAAAGTTGCCGGGACGGGGCGTTTATGTGGCGGCGGATCGTGCTGCGCTGGACAAGGCCATTGGTAAGAAACTGTTTGCGCGGGGGTTCAAGGCACAGGTGACTGTGCCTCAGAACCTCGCGACAGAAGTTGAAAAGCAGATCGCGCGCCGTGTGATTGAGTTGCTCAGTCTGGCGCGCAAGTCCGGCGACGCGGTTGCCGGGTATGAAAAGGTCAAGTCGTGGCTGGACCGGGAAGAGGCTCAGGTGCTGATTCAGGCCACTGATGGATCGGGGCGCGGCAAGTCGAAGCTCAGTACGCCGCACTTCGGAAAATACATCGGTTGGCTGACGGCAGACGAATTAGGGCAGGCATTTGGGCGCCAAACGGTGATTCATGCGGCCTTGGCCTCTGGCGGACTCGCCAAACGTGTTGTAGAGGAAGCGCAGCGCCTGCGTGGCTTGCGCGAAACGGATGACGGCGGCAAGGGCCGCGCGGAAGGGTAAGAAGCTTTATGAGCGATAGTGACGGCAAAAAGACATTGGGTCTTCGTGGCGGGGCACGCCCCGGAAATGTGAAACAGAGTTTCAGCCACGGACGCACCAAGAATGTCGTGGTGGAAACCAAACGCAAGCGCGTGGTGGTCCCCAAGCCGGGCGCGGCAAAGCCGGGTGGCGGTGCCGCCCCTTCGGGTGATCCGTCGCGTCGTCCCGCAGGTATTTCCGACGCGGAAATGGCGCGCCGTATGAAGGCTTTGCAGGCTGCCAAGGCCCGCGAGGTCGAAGAGGCCGCTGAACGCGAAGCCGCTGAAAAGGCACGCGAAGAAGAGCGCGTGCGCCGCCGTGCGGAACAGGAAGCGAAAGAGCGCGAGCAGCGTGAAGCCGAAGAGCGCGCGCGTCAGAAAGCCGAAGATGAAGAGCGCAAGCGCGTGGAGGCTGAAGAAGAAGCCAAGCGTGCCGCTGTTGCTGCTGCCGCTTCGCCGGCCCCTGAAGAAGCCAAAGCTGCACGCAGCCCGGCCAGCAAACCTGCGCCTGCTGCCGCACCTCGCAAGCAGGATCGCGAACGCGAACAGCGCGGTCGTGGCAAGGGTCGTGAAGACAACCGTCGTTCGGGTAAGCTGACATTGGGTCAGGCCACCGGTGACGAAGGCAGCCGCCAGCGGTCGATGGCAGCGATGAAGCGCAAGCAGGAACGCGCCCGTCAGAAAGCCATGGGCGGTTCGGTCGAGCGGGAAAAGGTGATCCGCGACGTACAACTGCCTGAGGCGATCATGGTCTCGGAACTGGCCAACCGTATGGCCGAGCGCGTGGCTGACGTGGTCAAATCACTGATGCAGATGGGCATGATGGTCACGCAGAACCAGACCATCGACGCTGATACTGCCGAGCTGATTATCGAAGAGTTTGGCCATAAGGTCACCCGCGTCTCTGATTCGGATGTTGAGGACGTCATCAAAGAGGTCGAAGACAGCGAAGCCGATCTGAAGCCTCGTCCGCCCGTCATCACCATCATGGGTCACGTCGACCACGGGAAAACATCGCTGCTGGATGCAATCCGCGATGCGCGTGTTGTGGCTGGTGAGGCCGGTGGCATCACCCAGCATATCGGCGCCTATCAGGTGAAAACCGATGGCGGCTCGACGCTGACCTTCCTGGATACTCCCGGACACGCGGCCTTCACCTCGATGCGCTCGCGTGGTGCCCAGGTGACCGACATCGTGGTTCTGGTCGTCGCTGCCGATGACGCGGTCATGCCGCAGACAATTGAGGCGATCAATCACGCGAAGGCAGCCAAGGTGCCGATGATCGTGGCGATCAACAAGATCGACAAGCATGATGCAAATCCGGACAAGGTGCGCACCGATCTGCTGCAACACGAAGTGATCGTCGAGAAAATGTCGGGTGAGGTTCAGGACGTAGAAGTGTCTGCCATCACCGGTCAGGGTCTGGACGAGTTGCTGGAAGCCATCGCATTGCAGGCCGAGATTCTGGAACTGAAAGCCAACCCTGATCGCGCTGCCCAAGGTGCCGTGATCGAGGCACAGCTGGACGTGGGCCGCGGCCCGGTCGCAACGGTTCTGGTTCAGAACGGTACATTGCGTCAGGGCGATATCTTTGTCGTGGGTGAGCAGTATGGTAAGGTCCGTGCTCTGATCAACGACAAGGGTGAGCGCGTCAAGGAAGCTGGACCGTCGGTTCCCGTTGAGGTTCTTGGTCTGAACGGTACGCCTGAAGCAGGCGATGTTCTGAACGTGACCGAGACCGAAGCACAAGCCCGTGAAATCGCCGCCTACCGTGAACAGGCTGCCAAGGACAAACGCGCTGCCGCTGGTGCCGCAACGACCCTTGAACAGTTGATGCAGAAGGCCAAGGAAGACGAAAATGTCACCGAGTTGCCCATTCTGATGAAAGCAGACGTTCAGGGTTCGGCGGAAGCCATCGTTCAGGCAATGGAGAAGATCGGCAACGAAGAAGTACGCGTGCGCGTTCTGCATTCGGGTGTTGGTGCCATTACCGAAACGGATGTCGGTCTGGCCGAAGCGTCTGGAGCTCCGATCTTTGGCTTCAACGTTCGGGCAAATGCCTCGGCACGGAATACCGCAAACCAGAAGGGCGTCGAGATTCGCTATTACTCGGTGATCTATGACCTCGTAGACGACGTGAAAGCAGCCGCATCCGGCCTGTTGAGCGCCGAAATTCGCGAGAAGTTCATCGGCTACGCCGAAATCCGTGAAGTCTTTAAGGTCACCGGCGTTGGCAAGGTTGCTGGCTGTCTGGTCACCGAAGGCGTGGCGCGTCGTTCCGCTGGTGTCCGCTTGCTGCGCGACAACGTGGTGATTCACGAAGGAACGCTGAAGACGCTGAAGCGTTTCAAGGATGAAGTGGCCGAGGTTCAGTCGGGTCAGGAATGTGGTATGGCATTCGAGAACTACGATGACATTCGCGCAGGCGACGTGATCGAAATCTTCGAGCGCGAAGAAGTCACCCGCACGCTGGACTAGCCCGGCAAAGGATGAAAACGAAAAACAGCGGCCCCCTTAGGCCGCTGTTTTCTTTTACCGAAGCGCTTATTTTGCCTGGGGCAGAAACGCATCTGAATGCATGATGATATCGAAATGATGCATTCCTTGCGCGAGCATAAAGCTGACAGAGTGTCCGGCCTTTCGCAGCCTTTCAGCATAGTCGCGGCTTTGGCGAATGAACTCACCCGTATCCCGTTCGGCTACCGAAACGTGGTATCGAGGACCGGGCCGGGGCAGATTGCGGAAAGGTGACAGATCGTTGACCTCGACCGGCGTCAATTGCAGCGGATCGTTCACCGACATCAGGCTGATCGGTTCCAGGTCGTATATACCGCTGATCAGAATCACATCCCGCACCCGAAGCCCCGCTTTGGCAAGTGCATCTGATGAGGTTGCCATTACCATCGCCGCCAGATGCGCGCCTGCGCTGTGACCTGACAAGGTGATCCGCGACGGATCGAACCCCAGCTCCTCCGCCTGGGCCGCCAGCCACAGCAACGCGTCACGGCATTCGTCGATCATGTCACCAATCCGGGCATCGGGTGCCAGCGTATAGTTCACAGTCGCAAAAGCTTGCCCGTTTTCTACCAGACCCGGTGCCATCAGAGACGATTCATTCTGGCTGAGCGCCTGCCAGTACCCGCCGTGAATGAAAACGTGAAGAGGTGCCTTGTCATCGCGAGCGGGAAAGAAATCCAGAACTTGTAGGGGGCTATCACCATAAGCCAGATTTTCCCGTACCGGAAAGTCGGCCCGCGCCTGAGCGCTCAGTGCTTTATAACTGGCAAGATAAGGGCTCAGGTCGCCACCGATCATTGTGCTGGGGGAATACTCCCGCTCCAGATCGGATTGCGAAAATCCTCGATACAGCATGTCTTAGGTCTGCCCGCTATACATCAATTCCGTACGCACGTCGTAAAGGTCGTGAAAGAACCGCAGCTCTAGCGCCTTTCGCAAAAAGGCCACGCCGCTTGAGCCACCAGTGCCGGGTTGCATCCCGATCACGCGCTCAACTGCGGTGGCATGATCAAAGCGCCAGCGTTGAAACAGGCTTTCCACATCCATCAGTTTTTCGGCCAAAGCATAAAGATCCCAGTATTTTTCAGTGTTGCGGAATACCTCGACCCAGATTTGTACCACGCGCGAATCGCCGCAATAGGGTTGGGCGTAATCGCGTTCGATCAGATCCTTGGGCACGTCGAACCCTTGACGGGCCAGCATGTGCAACACTTCGTCATAAAGCGACGGTTTGGTCAGAGCGGCATTCAGCATCTCCATCACCTCTGGGTCATGCGCATGGACCTTCAGTGTTGACGCATCCTTGTTGCCGAGAATGAACTCAATCTGCCGATACCCGTAGCTCTGAAACCCTGACGAGCTGCCCAGTGCCTGCCGAAACGTTAAATAGTCGGCAGGCGTCATGGTCAGAAGGGTTTCCCAGGCCGCAATCAGCTGCCGCTGAATGGCCTTGATGCGGTCGAGGTTTTTCATCGCTGGGCCAAATTCATCCTGTTGCAAAAAACGGCGCACCTCGACCAGTTGGTGATGCATCAGTTTCAGCCACAGTTCGCTGACCTGATGGATGATAATGAACAGCATCTCGTCCGGCTGCGCGGGGTCCTGAAAGGTCTTTTGCAGGTTCAGCAGCGTTTTGAGTTGCAGAAAATCTCCATAGCTTTTGCGATGTGTCTCGGCGAAATCAGTGACCAGAGTGTCTTCGACACCTCTTTGCAACAGACGATCGTCTTTGTTCTCGCCCATCTCATGCCTCCCTTGTGCTATCCTTGCACCTGTCTAGGCGTTGAGTTCGTAACTTTCCAGCGGGTTAGGTCCAGTCAAGGACAACCTTGCCAGAGAGGCCTGATTTCATCGCGGCAAAACCATCCGAGAAATCATCAACCGCAAAGCGATGCGTGATCACGCGGGACACATCCAAACCGTTTTGCAGCATGGCGATCATCTTGTACCAGGTCTCGAACATCTCGCGACCATAGACGCCCTTGATTGTGATCGCCTTGAAAACGATGCGCGACCAGTCGACCGGAGATTTCCCCGGCGGTATCCCCAGCAAGGCGATTTTCCCACCCATCACAAGCGCTTCGACCATCTGGTCCAGCGCGGCTTGTGAGCCGGACATTTCAAGTCCCACATCAAAGCCTTCTTTCATTCCAAGCTGTGCGATGATGTCGTGCAAATCTTGTTTGGAAACATCAACGGTCCGCACCGACGGCACCACATGTTCAGCCAGTTTCAATCGTTCAGCGTTAATGTCCGTAATCACAACATTGCGGGCACCTGCATGGCGGGCAACGGCGGCCGCCATGATGCCGATGGGTCCTGCGCCGGTGATCAGGACGTCCTCGCCCAGAAGGTCAAAGCTGAGCGCGGTGTGTACAGCATTGCCCAGCGGATCAAGGATTGCCCCGATCTCATCCGGGATATCGTCCGGCAGGGGAACAACGTTGAAGGCAGGCAATTTCAGGTATTGCGCAAACGCGCCCTGTTCGTTCACCCCGATCCCGCGCGTGCCGGGGTCGAGGTGAAACTTGCCGGCTCGGCTTTGACGGCTTTCAGTGCCGATCAGATGCCCTTCGCCGGAACAGCGCTGCCCAACATCCAGGCCGGTGACGTTGCGCCCAATCTCGACGATTTCTCCGGCGAACTCATGACCAGTGATCATCGGAACCGGAACGGTGTGAGAGGCCCACTCATCCCAGTTCCAGATGTGAATGTCGGTACCGCAAATTCCGGTCTTGTTGATCTTGATCAGCACCTCATCAGGCCCGATTTCAGGAACCGGGGCCTGTACCATCCACAACCCTTCTTCGGGTTTTGACTTTTCCAGCGCTTTCATCGTGTTGGGTCGCATCAGATCACCCCCAGTTCCTTGCCGACCTTGCCAAAGGCCGCCAGCGCGCGGTCCAGTTCGTCCCGCGTCAGGGCGGCGTTCATCTGCGTTCTGATCCGCGCCTGTCCGCGGGGAACAACAGGAAAGAAGAAGCCCGAGACATACACGCCCTCGTCAAATAGCTTGGCGGCCATCTCTTGTGCCAGCGTTGCATCGCCCAGCATGACAGGGATGATCGGATGTTCACCGGGCAAAAGGTCAAAGCCAAGCTTTTCCAGACCGGCACGCCAGTACTTTGCGTTTCCGAATAACTGCGCGCGTAGAATGTCGCCTTCTTCGACCAGGCGGATTGCCTCAAGCCCTGCGGTGACGATGGATGGCGGCAGCGAGTTCGAGAACAGATAGGGCCGCGCCCGCTGCCGCAGCAGGTCGATCACTGGCTGCGGCCCGGCGATGTAGCCGCCGATTGCCCCCCCAAGTGCCTTGCCCAAAGTTCCTGTCAGAATGTCGACATCAACACCAAAGTGATCCGGTGTTCCAGCGCCGCGCGGGCCCATGAAGCCGGTTGCATGGCAATCATCGACCATGACGATGGCATCGTATTTATCAGCCAGTTCGCGAATTTTCGGCAAGTTGGCCAAATAGCCATCCATCGAGAACACGCCATCGGTTGCGATCATGATATGACGCGCGCCATCCTCGCGCGCCTGCTTCAGCCACGCTTCCAAGTCGTTCATGTCATTGTTCAGATAGCGATAGCGCTTGGCCTTGCACAGCCGCACCCCGTCAATGATAGAGGCGTGGTTCAGACTGTCCGAAATGATGGCATCTTCAGGCCCCAGCAACGGTTCGAACAGCCCGCCATTGGCATCAAAACAGGCCGCGAACAGGATCGCATCGTCCTTGTTTAGGAACTTGGCCAACCGCTGTTCCAGTTCACGGTGAATATCCTGTGTTCCGCAAATGAACCGGACCGAGGCCATGCCGAAACCTTTCGGACCCATCGCATTGGTTGCGGCCTCGATCAGCGCGGGGTGATCCGCAAGACCCAGATAGTTGTTGGCGCACAGGTTGATCACCCGTTTGCCGCCCACCGTAATCTCACCGCCCTGAGGCGAAGTGATCATTCGTTCGCGCTTGTACAGCCCTTCGGATTCGATTTGTGCGAGTGTGTCCGTGATGTGGGACAGGAATGCATCTGCCATGGCGACCTCCGTTCAACTGAGTCGCACATCTAACATAGCGGATGAATTTCCCAAATAGGGGAATTTCAATATACAGGAAAAATTTCCGTGAAGGCGGAAAGTTGCTGATGTCAGGCGTTCTTTACGATCAAGAACACCCGCGCTGATTCTTTGGCCGAGATGGAATGCACGATATCCGCGGCATAGCGGGCGGTGTCCCCTTGGCTCAGTTCCGAAACGGCACTGCCCGATGTAACCTTGACGGTGCCTTCCAGCACTGTCAGCTGTTCGTGCGCGCCACGCGCATGGGGCTGACTGTTCAAGGCCCCGCCTGTGTCGAACTCGATATCATAAACCTCATGACCTCCGGCCTCTTCCGGTGGGGACAGGATGCGAATGCGACAGTTCTGCCCCATATTGTCGATGCTGGGCACCTCGGACGCGCGCAGCACCTCGATTTGATCGCTGGCTTTTGAACCTTCCAGAAGACCGGCAAAATCCACCTGTAGCGCACGTGTCAGGTTCCAGAGGGTCGAGATCGTTGGGCTGCTTTCCCCGCGTTCGATCTGGCTAACCATGGATCTGGATACGCCACTGAGGTTTGCGACTGCTTCCAGCGACAGTCCTTTGGCCCGGCGTGCTTCTTTCAGGCGGGCGGGCAAAAGGTTCAGGATATCGTCTGTGTTCTCCGTCATGACGGAATCCATGCGTATTGGGACCCCGCTTGTCAATTCCATCCGTGACGGCACGTCCTATAGGACAGAATAATGCTGCGTGTGCATACTGACGACGATTCCAAGAGGAGAAAGACATGACAGACATCGTATTGCTGGATGGTGCGCGCACCGCGATTGGAACTTTCGGTGGCGCACTTGCGTCAACCGCGCCCATTGATCTGGCGACGGTGGTCACCGAAGCCGCCTTGGAGCGGTCTGGGGTAGAAGGTGCTCAGATCGGGCATGTTGTATTTGGCCATGTCATCAACACCGAACCTCGGGACATGTACCTGTCGCGCGTGGCCGCGATGCAGGCCGGAATTCCGAACGGCACCCCTGCGATGAATGTAAATCGGCTGTGCGGTTCGGGGGCACAGGCGATCGTGTCAGCAGTGCAATCCTTGATGCTTGGCGATGCCGATTTCGCCGTGGCAGGTGGCGCAGAAAGCATGTCGCGCAGCCCTTACATTGTTCCACAGGCACGCTGGGGCGCGAAAATGGGTGATGTCACATCGCTGGACATGATGCTGGGTGCATTGAACTGCCCCTTTGGCACGGGGCACATGGGCGTGACGGCCGAGAACGTTGCCGATGAACACCAGATCAGTCGTGAACAGATGGACGACTTCGCCCTGACTAGCCAGACCCGCGCGGCAGCTGCAATTGAAGCCGGATATTTCGAAAGCCAGATCGTGCCCGTTCAGGTGAAGGTCAAGCGTGACATGGTGGATTTCAAAGTTGATGAGCATCCAAAGGCGACGACAGCCGATGCGCTGGCCGGGTTGCGACCGGTGTTCAAAAAAGATGGGCGTGTGACGGCGGGCAATGCCTCGGGCATCAACGACGGCGCGGCGGCGATGGTTCTGGCAACGGCGGACGCGGCGGAAAAGGCCGGATTGAAGCCAAAAGCGCGCGTGATCGGATATGCACATGCTGGCGTGCGCCCCGAAGTCATGGGTATTGGCCCGGTACCGGCCGTGCAAAACCTGCTCAGGAAGACGGGTCTTTCGGCGGAAGATTTCGATGTGATCGAAAGCAACGAAGCATTTGCCGCGCAGGCGCTGGCCGTCAACCAGGAACTTGGGTTCGATGCGGCGAAGGTGAACCCGAATGGAGGCGCGATAGCGCTGGGGCACCCTGTAGGCGCGACGGGCGCCATCATTACCATGAAGACGCTTTACGAGTTGGAGCGCACAGGCGGATCAAAAGGGTTGATCACCATGTGTATTGGTGGCGGTCAGGGGATTGCCATTGCCATCGAGCGGCTCTGATCCGGACCTGGGCAAGGGGGGCTGTCTGCCCCCCATCGCGCAAGGCGCGATTCCCCCCGAGGATATTTTTAGCCAGATGAAGCTGCGGATCACAATCAGCCGAGTGTAGTGATCAACAGAACTACGGCTGCGCCGGCAACCGCACCGAGAGCGGCGGGCAGGAATTTTGGCAACAGACCCGAGTTTTCCGGTTCTTCTTTGTGCGTCTGTGCAATCAACGCGTTTTCGACCAATGTCGGCAGGCGCGGACCAAAGCGTGCCAGAACCATAGCGGTTTTGGCAAAGTCACGAAGCGCGGCGCGCGGGCCGATGGATTGTTTGATGTAATCTTCGACCACGGGGCGGGCAACTTCCCAGATATTGATGTGGTCGTCCAGTGACCGGGCAACGCCTTCAACCACGACCATCGTGCGCTGTAGAAGGATCAGCTCGGTTCGGGTTTCCATGCCAAAACGCTCTGTCACTTCGAACAGATAGCTTAGCAAACGGCCCATCGAAATATGCGAGGCATCCATACCGAAGATCGGTTCGCCAACCGCACGCAGGGCGCGGGCGAATTCATCGACGTCCTGGTGTGCAGGAACGTAACCGGCTTCGAAATGCACTTCGGCCACGCGCTTGTAGTCGCGGCGGATGAAACCGAACAGAATCTCGGCATAGACCCGGCGCGTGTATTCGTCGATATGGCCCATGATACCGTAATCATAAGCGATGATATCACCGTTGGCGGCGACCTTGAGGTTGCCCTGATGCATATCGGCGTGGAAATAGCCGTCGCGCAGGGCGTGAAGAAGGAACAGGCGCAGCACACGTTCCGCCAGATCACGGCGGTTGTGGCCGGCGGCATCGAGCGCGTCGTTTTCACCCAATGGAATACCGTCGGCCCAGCTGAGTGTCATCACGCGTCGTGCCGACAGTGACCACAATACGGGCGGCAGCCAGAACCCTGTGTCGTCTTTTGTGTTGGCCGCGTATTCCGAGGCAGCAGCGCTTTCCAGACGCAGATCCAGTTCACCCCGTACAACGCCATCGAAATGTTCAATGACCTCCATCGGGCGCAATCGGCGGGCTCCGGGCGCAAACAAATCGACGATGCGGGCGGCGAAGTAGAACGCATCTACATCCTTGCGAAAGGCGCGTTCGATATTGGGACGCAGGACTTTGACGGCCACGTCTTCTCCGGTGCTCGCAAGCTTGGCCTTGTGGACCTGTGCGATCGAGGCGGCAGCTATGGGTTCACTGAATTCGCTGAATATCTCGGCAACAGGTTGCCCCAGTTCCCTTTCTACTTCGGCCAAAGCCTCGGCTTTTGAGAACGGTGGCAGTTTGTCTTGCAAAACACGAAGCTGCACAGCCAGTTCATCGCCTACAACATCCGGGCGTGTCGAAAGCACCTGACCAAACTTGATGTAGGCCGGGCCCAGGGCGGTGAGCGCACGTGTTGCAGGCGGCATCTTTGGGTCGCCCTTGTAACCCAGCCACCAAAACGGTTTGCCTAGAGCGTGGGCAAGAAATCGGATAGCCCGTGGTGCCTCGAACGCGTCGAGGACCACATTCATGGCGCCGGTGCGCTCAAGCGTGGCGCCCGTTCGGATCAGGCGGATGATGTTGTGGGGACCGCGCATGCGTCAGATCTTCCAGCCGGAATGCAGCGCGGCGATACCCATGCTGAGATTGCGGAATTTCGCGTTTTCGAAGCCAGCGGTTCGGACCATGTTCAGGAAGGTTTCCTGGTCGGGGAACTTGCGGATCGACTCCACCAGATACTGATAGCTGTCGTAATCATTCGCGATCAGCTTTCCCATGCGTGGAATGACATTGAAGCTGTAGAGGTCATAGAGCTTTTGCAGCCCGTCATTGGGAAGCTGACTGAACTCCAGCACCATCAGGCGGCCACCAGGTTTCAGAACGCGAAAGGCTTCGTTCAGGGCCTCTTGCGGGCGGGTCACGTTCCGGATGCCGAACGAGATCGTGTAGACATCAAAGGTGTTGTCTTCGAACGGCAGGGCCATAGCGTCGCCCACCACCCAGTTCAGGCTGTCGGCCATCTGGTCGGCTTCGGCGCGTTGCCGTCCTTCGACCAGCATGGGTTCTGTCAGATCAAGAACCGTGGCATGGCCATAGCCTGCGCGTTTCAGAAAGCGAAAGGAAATGTCACCGGTTCCGCCTGCAACATCCAGCAAACGCTGATCGGGGCGTGGCGCCAACCAGTCCATCATCGCATCTTTCCAGACCCGGTGGATACCCATCGACATGACATCGTTCATCACGTCATATTTCGAGGCGACCGAGTTGAACACGCCCTGCACGCGCCCGGCCTTGTCAGCCTCGCGTACGGTTTCGAACCCGAAATGAGTGGTGTTGTCGCTGTTGTCGGACATAAGCCTTGCCGTTTGTCGAATTTCGCTTCTGTTATAGGGCTCTGGAAGCGGGGCACAATGCGGCCCTTTGGAATAGGAGCCCTGTAATGCCAGAATTGCCCGAGGTCGAGACTGTAAGACGCGGCCTGAGCCTTGCGATGGAGGGGGTCGAGATTGAAAGGGCGGATGTGAATCGCCCGGATCTGCGCTGGCCATTTCCCGAACGCATGGCAGAACGGCTGACCGGGCAGCGGGTGGATCGGTTGCGGCGGCGGTCAAAATACATCCTGGCCGACCTCAGCAGTGGCGAGACCTTGTTGATCCATCTGGGGATGTCGGGGCGAATGACGGTGTCAGGCGATCCACTAGGTCATTTCCTGCGCGAACATCCGGCCGCTGAGAAACATGACCATGTTGTTTTTCACATGGCCAACGGGGCGCGTATCACCTTTAACGATCCACGCCGGTTCGGGGCGATGGACCTTCTGCCCACAGCCACGGCCGAGGATCACAAGCTTCTGGCGGTTCTGGGACCGGAGCCCTTGGGCAATGATTTCCATGAGCAACACCTGATTGAAGCGTTCAAAGGCAGGAATACCCCTGTCAAATCAGCCCTGCTGGATCAGGGAATCGTTGCTGGGTTGGGCAATATCTATGTTTGCGAAGCGCTTTATCGCGGCAAGGTGTCGCCACGTCGTAAAGCAGGGCAAATATCTGAGGCACGTGTATCGTCGCTGGTTCCGATCATTCGGAAGGTGTTGCAGGACGCGATCGAAGCAGGCGGATCATCCCTGCGGGATTTCCGCCAAGCTGATGGAGAACTTGGATATTTTCAGCACAGCTTTGATGTCTACGGTCGCGAAGGAAAGCCCTGCCGCACCGAAGGTTGCACTGGTCTGATCCAGAGAATCACCCAGTCCGGTCGCTCATCCTTCTACTGTGCGCAATGCCAAAGATAGCTTGATCCAGAGAATTCGCGTGGTAAGGACTCGTAACTGAACGGAACAACCGGAAGCTTTTTTCTCATGGCTTTTGAGACGATCATCGTCGAAATCGAAGACCACGTCGCCTTAATCAAACTCGACAGACCGGATGCGTTGAATGCGCTGAACTCCCAGTTGCTGGGTGAGTTGTGTACCGCGCTGGAAGAGGCGGACAGCAACGACAAGGTGCGTTGCATCGTCATCACCGGATCGGACAAGGCCTTTGCCGCAGGCGCGGACATCAGGGAAATGTCCGAGATGAGCTTTGTCGATGTCTACACCACCAACCTTTTTGCTGATGCAAACAACCGGGTTTTGGCGATTCGCAAACCGATCATCGCCGCGGTTGCGGGCTATGCTCTGGGTGGGGGATGCGAGTTGGCAATGCTTTGCGATTTCATCATTGCGGCGGACACTGCAAAATTCGGCCAGCCTGAAATCAACCTTGGCGTCATAGCCGGGTTGGGCGGCACCCAGCGTTTGACGCGCTTTGTCGGCAAGTCCAAGGCGATGGACATGAACCTGACTGGTCGGTTTATGGACGCGGACGAAGCCGAGCGCGCTGGTTTGGTCAGCCGGGTCGTACCGGCCAAGAAGCTGATCGAGGAAGCCGTCGGTGCGGCGCAAAAAATAGCCGAGAAATCGGCACTGACGGCAGCGGCGGCAAAAGAAGCGGTCAATCGCAGTTACGAGCTTCCGCTGAGTGAAGGAATGCTGTTTGAGCGTCGCGTCTTCCATTCCATGTTTGCCACCGAGGACCAGAAAGAGGGCATGGCGGCGTTTCTTGAAAAGCGGGCTGCGCAGTTTCGCGACAAGTAAAACGCAAGAGACTAATGAAAGGCGGGCTATGCCCGCCTTTTCTTTACCCGATTTGTGAGCCCCAAGAATCGGCTTGGCAATCCTTGAAATGTTCGGTATTGAGCGCCGCAATACATGCGCGTGCGGCCCGCTTGGCCCGACTCACACTCGTGATTTCTGATCCGGTGCGGATATATCCGTGGCGCGCAACCCTTGATAACCGTACCGAACGAAGGTCAGAGACACATGGCAAATTCGCCCCAGGCAAAGAAACGCGCCCGTCAGAACGAAAAGCGTTTCGCTGTTAACAAAGCGCGTCGTTCGCGCATCCGCACCTATCTGCGTAAAGTCGAAGAAGCGATTGCATCCGGTGACAAAGATGCGGCAACCGCAGCACTGCGCGCCGCCCAGCCTGAGCTGATGCGCGGCGTCACCAAAGGCGTGTTCCACAAGAACACTGCCGCGCGTAAAATGTCGCGCCTGTCGGCCCGGGTCAAAGCTCTGGGCTAAAGCCTGAGGGTTACCTTAGGTCAAGTCAGCAAGGCTGAACTAATGTCAAAGGCGCTGCGCATTGCGGCGCCTTTTTTCGTGTTGCCGGAATACCGCGCCTTCACGAAACCGAGAGATTCTTTCGACCAAAGACCCGAGTCAATATCAGAGTTTCGTTGCCGCGCCCCATTTCAAGTTGCTACCACTGATGTCAGCGATTCACTCGCTTGGGGGGACAGGCTGTTTACTCGATCGGACTGACGGGCATCAGATCGATCAGGAAACATTCGTCGACGACTGGCGCAAGCTGGGCTGCCGATTTGCCGCGAAGTCCGGGTTATCCGGGATTCTCGGCCCTGTCTGAAAATTGAGATTGTGACGTGCAGCCCGAGTTTCGGGACGCTCATTTATTGTTGAGCGTCGAAAATCCGGGTGCACCGAACTTTCAGGGGCAATCCCGCCAAACCATTGGGTTTGGCGATAGGTTCCCTTTGGGCGTGTGAATACAAGACCGGGCAACCGGCTTCGTATGATAAGGCCGACAGGCCAATAAGAATGGGATGCGTGAGGCGCTGAATGACACAAGAGAAATGGGGACTACTGCGTAACAAATTGCTGAAGGCTGTCGGTCGGAATAATTTCACCACATGGATCGAGCCTCTGGAATTTAAAGAGCTGCAGGATGGTGTGGCGGTTTTTTCCGTGCCAACGAACTTTATGGGGAACTACGTCAGCCAGAATTTTGCGGACCTTATCTTGTACGAGCTCAATACGGCAGGGGAAACCGTTCAGCGTCTGGACTTTCGTGTTGCCGCCAACTCGCCCGCGCGTCCCAAGCCCGCAGCCAAGGTGGTCACCGAACCTCAGCCAGAGCCGGTACCCTTGGCAGCGACGGATAGTCCGCAGAACGCTTTGGAGTCGTTGCAGGCCGCGCCGCTGGATTCGCGTTTCACCTTTGACAGTTTTGTGGTGGGCAAACCCAACGAGTTGGCCCATGCTGCCGCGCGCCGCGTGTCCGAAGGTGGCCCGGTAACATTCAACCCGCTTGTTCTGTATGGTGGAGTGGGTCTGGGTAAGACCCACTTGATGCACGCTATTGCCTGGGAGCTGAAAACCAAGCATCCGGAACTGAATGTCCTGTACCTGTCAGCCGAACAGTTCATGTATCGCTTCGTGCAGGCCCTGCGGGAACGCCGGATGATGGATTTCAAGCATTTGTTCCGTTCGGTCGATGTGCTGATGGTTGACGACGTGCAGTTCATTGCCGGAAAGGATTCTACTCAGGAAGAGTTTTTCCATACGTTCAATGCGCTGGTGGATCAGAACAAGCAGATCATCATTTCGGCCGACCGCGCCCCGGGCGAAATCAAGGACCTGGAAGATCGTGTAAAGTCCCGCCTGCAATGTGGTCTGGTCGTTGACCTGCATCCGACCGACTATGAATTGCGCCTGGGCATTCTGCAAAACAAGGTCCAGCAATACAGCAGCTCCTATCCTGATCTGACGATTGCGGATGGCGTTCTTGAATTTCTGGCCCATCGAATCTCAACCAATGTCCGCGTGCTGGAAGGTGCTCTGACACGTCTGTTTGCCTTTGCCTCGCTGGTTGGGCGCGAGATTGACATGGAGCTGACGCAGGATTGTCTGGCAGATGTCCTGCGCGCATCCGAGCGCAAGATCACGGTTGAAGAAATCCAGCGGAAAGTATCCGAATACTACAATATCCGCATGTCCGATATCATCGGTCCCAAGCGCCTGCGATCCTACGCGCGCCCCCGTCAGGTGGCGATGTATCTGTGCAAGCAGCTGACCAGCCGATCACTGCCAGAGATCGGTCGTCGGTTCGGCGGGCGCGACCACACCACGGTCATGCATGGCGTCAAGCGCATTGAAGAGCTGAAGCTGACCGACGGTCAGATCGCTGAAGACGTGGAAATGTTGCGCCGGTCTCTCGAAGCCTGAACCGGGCCAATAGTGCCAAGAAACGCTCCGGGCTCCTGCGTCGGGGCGTTTTTTGTGCGTAATAATCCACGGTTGCACCAGAACTGAGGCCCGTGTGTCACGCCGCACTTGACGGTTGGCGCATTCCAACCCAGAAATCCGTAAAAAATCCTTGTGCCTCGGGGTGGAACCGCTAACGTGCCAGTCCCGCCCAAGTCGGTACGCAAGTCAGAGGAATTGAGGGTATGAAGATCAGCATTGAACGCGGCACCCTACTAAAGGCCGTTTCGCAGGCCCAGTCTGTTGTAGAACGTCGCAATACCATTCCCATACTTGCCAATGTCCTGATCGAGGCCGAAGGCGATCAGGTCCAGTTCCGTGCCACCGATCTGGATATCGAAGTGGTCGATAAGGCACCCGCACAGGTCGAAAAGGCAGGCGCGACAACCGTCGCGGCAACAACCCTGCATGAGATTGTGCGCAAACTGCCCGACGGTGCGCTGGTGACATTGACCGCCGACAGCGCTGCTGGACGGCTGACAGTTGAAGCGGGTCGGTCGAATTTTTCGCTGGCGACGCTGCCAAAAGAAGATTTCCCGGTGATGGCATCGTCTGAGTATCAATCGAATTTCACTGCTTCGGCGGCATTGCTGCGCCGGTTGTTCGACAAGTCGAAATTCGCCATCTCGACGGAAGAGACCCGGTACTATCTGAACGGTGTCTACATGCATGTGGCAGATGGGTCCGAAGGTGGAAAAATGTTGCGTTGTGTGGCCACCGATGGCCACCGGCTTGCGAGGATCGACGCAGATTTACCGGATGGTGCGGCGGATATGCCGGGCGTGATCGTACCCCGCAAAACAGTCGGCGAGTTGCGCAAGTTGCTGGATGACGACGAGATGGATATCGCCGTTTCGGTCAGTGAAACCAAGGTGCGCTTTGCTACGCCGGATATCACGCTGACGTCGAAGGTTATTGACGGCACTTTCCCCGACTACACACGTGTTATCCCACAAGGAAACACTCGCAAGCTTGAAGTGGATGCCGCTGAGTTCGCGCAGGCTGTGGATCGCGTTGCGACTGTTTCGTCGGAACGGTCGCGGGCAGTGAAATTGCAATTGGAAGGTGACAAGCTGATCCTGTCGGTAAACGCTCCCGACAGCGGTGCCGCCGAGGAAGAACTGGCCGTCGCTTACGGGGATGAGCGGTTGGAGATCGGATTCAACGCCAAATACCTGTTGGAGATTGCGTCCCAGGTGGATCGTGAGAATGCAGTTTTCCTGTTCAACTCGGCTGGTGACCCGACATTGATGCGCGAAGGCAACGACCTGAGCGCCGTATACGTCGTCATGCCGATGCGCGTCTGATCGCGCGGACGCGCGATGCCTCCGGCGGGAGTATTTTTGAAAAGATGAAGGGAGGGGTCATGGGATTGGCCCTGACCGAGCTTACGGTCTCGCATTTTCGATCTCATAAGCTGGCGCGGTTGTCTCTGGACGGGCGACCCGTTGCCATTCACGGGCCTAACGGTGCGGGGAAGACCAACATTCTTGAAGCGGTGTCGTTGTTTTCACCCGGTCGCGGGATGCGGCGGGCGAGCGCGGCCGAGATGACCCGGCGGCCCGAAGCGTTGGGTTGGAAACTGTCCGGGTTGCTGGACGCTCAGGGGCAGCGTTTTGAAATCGAAACCTGGTCCGAGGGCGGCGCAGCGCGACAGGTGCGAATTGATGGCAAGTCGGCGACCCAGATCGAACTGGGAAAACTTGCGCGGGTTGTCTGGCTGACCCCGTCCATGGACCGTCTGTGGATTGAAGGGGCTGAAGGGCGCCGTCGGTTTCTGGACCGTATTGCGCTGAGTTTTGACCCAGCCCACGCTGAAACATCGCTGATCTATGAAAAAGCGATGCGCGAGCGTAACCGTCTGCTGAAAGAGCAGGTCAGGGACGCGCATTGGTATGCCGCGCTTGAAGGGCAGTTGGCCGAGACGGGGCACCGCATCCATACCGCGCGGTTGAGGTCGCTGGATCTTCTGCGGGCGGCGCAGGACCGGGCGGAAACCGTGTTCCCTTCGGCTGAACTTGAATTGGTGCAAACCGAAGGCGCAATTCCCGAGACGGTGGAAGATTTGCGAGACGCGTTGAGCGAGAGCCGGTTCAGGGATCTGGCAGCGGGCCGGACCCTGGTGGGGCCGCATCGGTCCGACCTGTACGGTGTGTTCGCGGCCAAGGGCGTGCCGGCAAGGGAGTGTTCCACTGGTGAGCAGAAAGCGCTTTTGGTGTCGCTGATCCTGTCCAATGCGCGGGCGCTGGCGGAGATCTTGGGCGCACCTCCGATCGTTCTGCTGGATGAAGTGGCCGCGCATCTGGATGCTGGGCGGTGCGCAGCGCTTTATGACGAGGTTTGCGCGCTGGGCGCTCAGGCCTGGATGACGGGCACCGGACCTGAACTGTTTGCGGAATTGGGCGACCGGGCCCAGACGCTGATCGTGACCGAAAGCGATGAGGGTTCGGTCGTGGCGGCTTAGGCCGGTTCGCTGACTTTACGTTCCCACAGAAAGCCGCGCATAACTTCGTCCACTGGGGTTTTGGCCATGTGGTTGACGTAGTTCGACATGGTTTTCTGGGCCAGACCCAGCACGACATCCAGAACCGCGCGATGGGAATAGCCCGCATCAAAGAACGCCTGAAGCTGATCTTCGGTCGGGTTGCCTCGGGTTTCCATCACTTGCAGGGTGAAGGTGCGAAGTGCTTCGAGTTTGGCTGAAGGCAGCGGAGTTTCGTTACGCAGCGCGTCCGAGATTTCGTCCGATATCTTCATCATCTTGGCGATACCGGTGTGGGCGGGCACGCAGTAGTGGCACTCGTTTTCCACATTGATGGTCTGCCAGACGACGGTTTTCTCATCATTGTCGAAATCAGTTTGCAGGAACAGGCCGTGCAGAACCTGATAGCCTTCGAGATGCTGAGGGCTTTCGGCCATGACCTTATGAAGGCCGGGCAAGCGACCAAAAGCGGCCTGAGACTTTTGCAGCAGCGGTTTGGACGCTTCAGGCGCGGTTTCGAGGTCGTGAGACGGGAAATTGGCCATGTTGGAACTCCTGTTTTTGGCGCGATGGGTCGTATTTAGGGTTTCTTGAGTGATCGCTCAAGTATATATTTGAGTGAACGTTCAAGAATTGGTGATGTTGATGCCCCGCAAACCCGCATATGATCGTGACGCGTTGATCGCGAAGGCGAAGGATATCTTCTGGCGTCAGGGCTGGGCTGGTACATCGCTGAAGGACCTTGAGCGGGAGCTGAAGCTGAAGCCCGGCAGTTTTTATGCGGCATTCGGGTCGAAAGATGCGCTCTATGCGCTGACAATGGAGAGTTATACGCAAGAAGGTGTGGCGCGCCTAAAGGCCCTGGCGGAAAAACTGGGCCCGAAGGAAGCGCTGAAAGCGCAGCCCCGATTGGTGATCGAAGCGCCCAAGACCCCGGCAAAGGCCTGCATGTTGGCAAAGACATATGCCGAGTTGAAGGCGAAGGATCATGACCTTGCGGATCAGGCGGCCCATCACATGGCGGAAATGAAAGAATGTTTCGCGGATCTGTTTCGCAAGGCTCAGGATGCCGGTGAAATCGGGGCGGGACATGATCCGGATCGATTGGCGGCACGGTATCAGTCGGACATTCTCGGGCTGCGATTGTCGGCCGAGCGCGAGGATGTCGATGCGTTGGAAATTGCCGCGGATATCGCTTCTGATATCGATCGTTTGTGATCCCCTTTTCGGGTGGCGAAAAACGATCCGGAACAACACAAAATATTGGGGGATGGCGTGACAATCCCTACCAGAAAACGTATAAGTTACCAAAATAATATAGGTACTGACTGAATGTCCGAAGACGCACAGGCCCCTCAAGAATACGGCGCAGATTCTATTAAGGTTCTCAAAGGCTTGGAGGCAGTTCGCAAACGCCCCGGCATGTATATCGGGGACACGGATGATGGCTCGGGTCTGCACCATATGGTGTATGAGGTTGTCGACAACGGGATTGACGAGGCTTTGGCGGGTCATGCCGACCATGTGACGGTGAAAATTCACGCCGATTCCAGTGTTTCTGTCAGCGACAATGGGCGTGGTATTCCGGTGGACATCCACCCGGAAGAAGGCGTGTCGGCGGCCGAGGTGATCATGACCCAGCTGCACGCCGGTGGGAAATTCGACAGCAACTCGTACAAGGTTTCGGGCGGCCTGCACGGTGTGGGTGTTTCCGTGGTGAACGCGCTTTCGGATTGGCTGGAGCTGCGTGTCTGGCGCAATGGCAAAGAGCATGTCGCGCGTTTTGAAGGTGGCGAAACCGCTGAGCACCTGAAGGTTGTCGGTGAATGCGGAGATCGGACAGGAACAGAAGTGCGGTTTCTGGCTTCGACCGATACATTCTCGAACCTTGAATACTCATTCGAGACATTGGAAAAACGCCTGCGCGAACTGGCATTTCTGAATTCGGGCGTACGGATTATCCTGATCGACGAGCGCCCGGCGGAACGGCTGGAAACCGAGCTGTTCTATGAAGGTGGGGTCAAGGAATTCGTTAAGTATCTCGACCGGTCCAAAACCCCTGCCATGTCCGAGCCGATCTATATCAAGGGCGAGCGCGACGATATCGGTGTGGAGATCGCAATGTGGTGGAATGACAGCTATCACGAATCTGTCCTGCCCTTTACCAACAATATCCCTCAGCGCGATGGCGGCACCCATGTGGCAGGTTTCCGTGGTGCCTTAACCCGGACGATCAACAACTACGCGCAGTCCAGCGGGATTGCGAAAAAGGAAAAGGTCAGCTTTACCGGTGATGACGCGCGCGAAGGTCTGACCTGTGTGCTGTCGGTCAAAGTGCCTGATCCGAAATTCTCGTCCCAGACGAAAGACAAGCTGGTCAGTTCCGAGGTTCGCCCGGCGGTCGAAGGTCTGATGAACGAAAAACTCGCCGAGTGGTTTGAAGAAAACCCGACCGAGACCAAAGCGATCGTGGGCAAGATCATCGAGGCCGCTCTGGCGCGCGAAGCCGCTCGAAAGGCGCGTGAACTGACCCGCCGCAAAACGGCGATGGATGTGAACTATCTGGCGGGCAAGCTGAAGGATTGTTCCGAGAAAGACCCGTCCAAAACCGAAGTCTTCCTTGTCGAGGGGGATTCAGCCGGAGGATCGGCGCAAACGGGCCGTGACCGTCTGACACAAGCGGTTCTGCCTCTGCGCGGTAAGATCCTGAACGTGGAACGCGCGCGGTTTGACCGGATGTTGTCTTCGCAAGAGATTGGTAATCTTGTCATGGCGCTGGGTACCGGTATTGGCCGTGATGAGTTCAACATTGAAAAGCTGCGTTACCACAAAATCGTCATCATGACCGATGCGGATGTGGACGGCGCGCATATCCGAACCCTGCTGCTGACGTTCTTCTACCGGCAAATGCCCGAGTTGATCGAAGGTGGATATCTCTATATCGCGCAGCCGCCGCTCTATAAGGTTTCGCGCGGTAAATCAGAGGTTTATCTGAAGGATCAGGCGGCTCTGGACGATTATCTCGTCAACCAGGGGATCGAGGGCGCCGTATTGAAACTGGGATCGGGCGAAGAGATCATTGGTCAGGACCTGGCCCGGGTGGTGGACGAAGCGCGCCAGTTGAAACGCGTTCTGGACGCCTTCCCGACGCACTACCCGCGCCACATTCTGGAACAGGCCGCTGTTGCCGGTGCCTTTGTGCCGGGTGCGGTGGACGCCGATCTGCAAGGGGTGGCTGACAAGGTTGCCGCCCGTCTGGACCTGATCGCGTTGGAGTATGAGCGTGGCTGGCAGGGCCGGATCACGCAGGATCACGGAATTCGGCTGGCCCGCATTCTGCGTGGTGTCGAAGAGGTTCGCACCTTGGACGGCCCGATGCTGCGGTCGGGGGAGGCCCGCAAAACAGGCAGCTTCACGCAAAGCCTGCAAGAGGTCTACAACACCTCGGCCACGTTGATCCGCCGTGATCGTAGCCAATTGATCCACGGTCCGCTGGACCTGCTGCGCGCCATTCTGGAAGAAGGGGAAAAGGGCCTATCCCTACAGCGCTACAAAGGTCTGGGAGAGATGAACCCCGACCAGCTTTGGGAAACAACTTTGGACCCGGATGCGCGCACGCTGCTACAAGTGCGCGTTGACGATATGGTGGAAGCCGACGATCTGTTCACCAAGCTAATGGGTGATGTTGTCGAACCTCGTCGGGAATTTATCCAGAAGAACGCCTTGAGCGTCGAAAATCTGGATTTCTGACGGTTGTTTGTTCGATGGGTTCATGTGGCATGCAAACCTATGGGCAAACGCTGCGCGGGTACATGGACGAAATTGCAAGATTATCTTTTGATAAATCAATGCCGGAGATGCAGTGTTAGGAGCGCACTTGCACGGTGTGAACCAACAATCAAACCGGGCAGTTAAGTCGGGTCAACCAACGGGGGGTTTTTCATTCTTTCCGACCTATGCTCCTGTCTCTGGTTGCAATATGGACTGACTGTTCCAAAAAACTTCCCACTGGCACCTTGAATTTCTGGACTGACCATTCCAAATCCAACTCATGAGCAAAGATACCCTTTCAGCTGGTGGCATCAAAACATCCGCAGGCCCAGGTCGGCCTCGTGCCTTTGACGAAGCCGAGGCCTTGGAAAACGCTTTGTGCGTATTTTGGCACAAAGGCTACGAGACAGCATCCGTGGATGATCTGACAAAGGCCATGGGTTTGAGTCGCTCCAGCTTCTATGGAACATTCGGCAACAAGCAGGCTTTGTTTCACAAAACCCTCAGCCACTATTCAAGGCGTGGTTTGAAAAATCTGCGTGACGTCGCGGCCGCAGGCGGAGATGACCCTGTTGGTGCAATAATGGAAGCTTTGGCGAACCCGCAAGGCGGTCGTGACGGCTGCATGCTGATTAACTGCCTTACGGAGCTTGCTCCCCATGATGATGAAGTGGCGGATCTTGGGCGAAGCCATTTGGAAAGTATCGACGAAATTATTGCGAGAGCGCTTGAGCCTTCGGATCCGGGACAGGCCCTCGACAAGGCTCGCGCCTATGCCTCCCTTGCGATCGGCACGCTGGCTTTACGAAAGGCGGGTGTTCCCGACGAGCAGATATCGCAAACCCTGAAACAAGCTCGGTTGGTGATATCACCGTAGGCCACCCTAACCATGAGAGCATGAGACGTAACAAAAGCTTTAACAAGGAACCTCGACTACAAATTTGGACTAAATAGTCCAAAAATGTCTGAACGAAGCAAACCAAAGAAGGAAGCAGCAATGGCTGATGAAAAACTGTTCTCCGGCATCAAAGCTGGTGCAATTGAACTGAAAAACCGTGTTGTCATGGCGCCACTGACCCGCAACCGGGCAAGAGCCGAGGATGACAGCGTCCATGAATTGCAGGTTAAGTACTATGCGCAGCGGGCGGGCGCTGGCCTGATCATCACGGAAGCTTCGCAAATCTCGCCCCAAGGCAAGGGCTATGCCTGGACGCCCGGCATTTATTCTCAAGCGCAGATCGATGGCTGGAAAAAAGTGACTGAGGCCGTCCATGCTGAGGGCGGCAAGATTGTGATCCAGCTTTGGCATGTGGGCCGGATTTCGCATTACAATTTGCAGCAGGGTGGTGGCGCCCCTGTTGCGCCATCTGCAATTGGCGCTAAGGCCAAGACGTTTGATGGTGAACAGTTTGTTGAAACATCTGAACCGCGGGCTCTGGCCATCGAAGAAATTGCTGGCATTGTTGCGGACTACCGGAGAGCCGCGGAAAACGCCAAGAAAGCGGGTTTCGACGGTGTCGAGATCCATGCAGCCAACGGATACCTTATCGATCAGTTCCTGCGCGATGAGTCCAACAAGCGTGAAGACGAATACGGCGGTCCTATCGAGAACAGGGCACGGTTCCTGCAAGAGGTCACGGATGTGGTTGCCGACGTGTGGGGAGCCGACCGTGTGGGTGTTCGCCTCAGCCCATTCTCGGAAGCCAATAACATTTCCGACAGCGACCCGCAGACGACATTTGCACATGCGATTAAATTGCTGAATGCCTATGGGTTGGCCTATCTCCATCTCGTAGAAGGACAGACTGGCGGCCCGCGCGATATTCCGGAAGGTTGCGATCTGAAGGCGCTCTATGAATTGTTTGACGGTGCGAAAATGGGCAACAACTCTTACGACCGGGAAATGGCAATCGAAGCGGTTGAATCCGGAGCCGTCGATCTGGTGGCCTTTGGTCGGCCGTTCATTTCCAACCCGGATCTTGTCAGCCGGCTGGAGAAAGACGCCCCGTTGAATGAGTTGGATCCAACTACCCTCTACGGTGGCAATGAAAAAGGGTACACCGATTATCCGTCGCTGGCAGAGGAAGCGGTTGCAGCAGAGTAACACATCGCTTTCTAAGTCGCGGTGACAGGCAATACCATATTGAGTGAGCGCGCTGGTTTGGACGCGCTCACTTCGCGTATTCGGCAATGTCCTTTCTTCGAGCGGGACCCAACACGAGTCTGATAATGGGCTGTTTCCCTCTGATTAGGATTGACTTTTTCCAATCCGAATACCCTCTTGAAAGAAGGGTTCAAATTTTTTTTTAGAGATATTTGGTGACTACCATTATCTGATCACGTCTCTCGAATTACGTAAGTTTTTGAGAAATCGTGCAGGCTTATGCGCAAATGGCGCGTGAAATTGTGAGCAAAAATCTTCAGTTTTTTGAGTAAAACAAATGGTGGGGATGCGGCGTTTTGAGCACTCCTACATGGTATAAAGATCAATGCTCCGCGAGCTGAGGGCTGCGGTCGATTTGCGCTGTTTGCTGATTGAGCGATGTGCAACTTGGAAGGCACTGGCCACGCATTTGTCCACAAGCTCTGACCCATCAATCGACGTAACGAAACTGTGGTAATGCCGACTCGGTTGCTTCTAACCTTTGCCGCGCGAGGTAGCGGCAGAAATGGTTGCGGCGGATGTTCAGCAAAGTACTAAAAATGACCGGCGGTGCGGTGGTTCTGGGCGGGGTGGCTCTGATTGGCTACCTTTGGTTCGCGCCCCCGGATCTTTTGAAGGTGGGAACCAATTACTCTGCCAAGATCGTGTGTTCGAACGTTTTCATTGCCGGACGGGCTCCGGGCGAAGTTCTGGCCGTGGACGTGCAGGCACCTGGTCATCCGTTGCTGGGGCAAATCTCAATTAAGGTGGATCGTGACGCGCAGACTGTGACGGCGCGGATCTTTCAGTTCTTTGCGCCTGCGACATCGCAGTTTCGTCAGGGGCTGGGCTGCACAAATGTTCATGAGGCTGATCTGAGCAATCAGACACTTTCCGCGCCTGATCCGCTGCCAGACGGTCTATGGCCAAACGGGAATGACGTTGCCTTGTCCCAAGACTCGAAGCTTCAGAATGTCATGTTGAATGACAGTTTGGTGGGCGAAGGATTTCGCGCAGTTGTGGTGGTTCGAAAAGGGCGCATCATTGCTGAACGATATGCCGATGGGTTTGATGCGGATACCCCGTTACTGGGCTGGTCCATGACCAAGACAGTTACGGCCGGGTTGATCGGCACCTTGATTGAAGCGGGTCAAATGAGCTTGTCAGATACGCTTGTCGACAGCTTTCCCGATTGGGCCGGCGACGCAAGGCGGGATATTACCGTGGCTGACATGTTGGCGATGACAAGCGGGCTGCAATGGGATGAAGAATACGGGGACGTTTCAGACGTAACACGCATGCTGTATCTTCGTGACGATATGGCCGAATTTGCTGCCGGGCGCGTTGCTGAATCCAGTATTGGAATGAACTTCAACTATTCCTCGGGCACGTCCACGACGCTGTCTCGGGTTTGGCAAAACAAGTTGGGCGACGGTGGGCTGAGCTATCCACAAAACGCGCTATTTGCACCGATTGGCATGACATCGGCGGTTGTCGAGACGGATGTCAGCGATACTTTCATCGGATCCAGTTATATGTATGCGACGGCGCGTGACTGGGCCCGGTACGGGCAGCTATTGCTGCAAAAAGGGGTTTGGAAGGGCTCTCGGATATTACCAGAAGGTTATGTGGACTGGATGTTCGAACCGGTTGATGCTTCGGATGGCAAATACGCCAAGGGTCACCTTTGGCTGGAAGCACCCGGAGGTTTTCCACCTTTTGAAGATGCGGTTTGGTTGCAGGGGCATGATGGGCAGTCCATCGGTATTTTCCCCTCTCATGATATGGTGATCGTGCGATTGGGATTGACGCCATCCCGGCTGGGTTATTCATCCTTGCCGCTGGCCAAGGAACTGATTTCCGCAGCAGGAAGCTAGCGTGCCAGGGTGCTGATACCTGTTGGCAGCAACAGACAGATCACGCCTGACAGACAGGTATTTCGACGGATACATCCTCGATCAGGACACAGGGTCGCAGGAGAGTGTCTTGCAAGTTGCGAACATTTAGTATACCGCGGCATACAAAATTAAGGTGCTGGTTTGTTACCCGCCAGCGCACCAGCTAAATGGTCGGAACCGTCATGAGCCTATATACAGAATACCTGAACGAGATCGAGACGCGCAAAGAGCAAGGTTTACACCCCAAACCCATTGAAGACGGTGCGCTGATTCAGGAAATCATCGAACAAATCAAGGATGTGGACAACGTTCACCGCGCCGAGTCTTTGACCTATTTCATCTATAACACGCTGCCGGGTACAACCAGCGCAGCTGGTGAAAAGGCACGGTTCCTGAAAGAGATCATATTGGGTGAAGCCTCGGTCGAAGAAATCTCGCAGGTCTTCGCGTTCGAGCTGCTGTCACATATGAAAGGTGGCCCCTCGGTCGAGGTTCTGCTGGATCTGGCGCTGGGCGATGATGTGTCGATTGCAAGTCAGGCGGCAGAGGTGCTGAAAACACAGGTGTTCCTGTATGATGCGGATACCCAGCGCCTCAAATCTGCTTTTGAGGCCGGAAACGCAGTCGCAAAGGACATTCTGGAGAGCTATGCCAAGGCCGAGTTCTTTACCCGGCTGCCTGACATCGATGAGGAAATCAAGGTTGTGACTTATGTCGCGGCCGAAGGGGACATTTCCACCGACCTTCTGTCGCCCGGCAATCAGGCGCATTCTCGTGCGGATCGGGAACTGCATGGCAAATGCATGATCACACCGGCGGCGCAGGCCGAGATTCAGGATTTGCAGAAACAACACCCGGACAAACGTGTCATGTTGGTCGCAGAAAAAGGGACCATGGGCGTCGGGTCCTCGCGCATGTCCGGCGTCAACAACGTCGCCTTGTGGACCGGAACGCAAGCCAGCCCTTATGTTCCCTTTGTGAACATCGCACCGGTTGTCGCGGGAACAAACGGAATCTCACCGATCTTCCTGACCACCGTTGGCGTGACCGGAGGTATCGGTATTGACCTGAAGAACTGGGTCAAAAAGCTGGACGATGACGGCAACCCGATCCTGAACAACGACGAAAGTCCTGTCCTTGAACAGAAATACTCGGTCGAGACCGGAACCGTTCTGACCATCAACACAAAGGACAAGAAGCTTTACAACGAAGCAGGCGATAAAGAGCTTGTCGATGTATCGTCGTCCTTCACGCCGCAAAAGGTCGAATTCATCAAGGCTGGCGGCTCTTACGCTATCGTCTTTGGTAAGAAGCTGCAGACATTTGCGGCCGAAACCCTTGGCGTTGCGCTGGAATCTGCATTTGCTCCGTCCAAGGAAATCTCGCACGAGGGTCAGGGCCTGACAGCTGTCGAGAAGATCTTCAACAAAAACGCGGTTGGCGTGGCTGACGGAAAGGTTCTGCACGCGGGTTCGGACGCTCGGGTTAAGGTCAATATCGTTGGGTCGCAAGACACCACCGGCCTGATGACCGCGCAGGAACTGGAAGCCATGGCGGCGACCGTGATCTCGCCCATCGTTGATGGCGCCTATCAATCCGGGTGCCACACAGCGTCGGTTTGGGACGCAAAGGCGCAGGCGAACATTCCTAAACTGATGAAATTCATGAACAACTTTGGCCTGATCACCGCGCGTGATCCCAAGGGTGTTTACCATTCGATGACAGACGTAATCCACAAGGTGCTGAACGACATCACCGTGGATGACTGGGCCATCATCATTGGCGGCGACTCGCACACCCGCATGTCCAAGGGCGTAGCGTTTGGCGCGGATTCGGGCACCGTTGCGCTGGCGCTGGCCACCGGTGAAGCCACGATGCCGATCCCTGAATCGGTTAAGGTGACCTTCAAAGGCCAGATGGCAGGCCATATGGATTTCCGCGATGTGGTTCACGCCACCCAGTCGCAGATGTTAAAGACATTCGGTGACAATGTCTTCCAGGGCCGGATCATCGAAGTTCATATCGGCACCTTGCTGGCGGATCAGGCGTTTACCTTTACCGACTGGACGGCCGAGATGAAGGCCAAGGCGTCGATCTGTATTTCCGAAGATGACACGCTGATTGAATCTCTGGAAATCGCCAAAGGCCGCATCCAGATCATGATCGACAAGGGTATGGAAAACGAAGCCCAGACGCTGCAAGGTCTGATCGACAAGGCGAATGCGCGGATAGCGGAGATCAGGTCGGGTGAAAAGCCGGCCCTGAAACCCGATGAAAACGCCAAGTATTTTGCCGAGCTCGTCGTTGATCTGGATGAGATCGACGAACCGATGATAGCCGACCCGGATGTGAACAACGCTGACGTATCAAAGCGTTACACCCACGACACTATCCGCCCGGTTTCCTACTACAAGGGTGAAAAGAAGGTCGATCTGGGCTTTGTCGGGTCGTGCATGGTGCACAAAGGCGATCTGATTATCGTCTCGCAGATGCTTAAGAACCTTGAAGAGGAACAGGGCACTGTCGAATTCAAGGCCCCGCTGGTTGTCGCAGCACCGACCTACAACATCATCGATGAGCTGAAAGAAGAAGGCGAGTGGAGCATTCTTCAGAAATACTCGGGCTTTGAATTCGACGATCTGTTTCCGAAAAACAAGGCACGCACGGAATACGAAAATATCCTGTACCTTGAGCGGCCCGGCTGTAACCTTTGCATGGGGAACCAAGAAAAGGCTGCAAAAGGCGATACCGTTCTGGCGACATCCACGCGCCTGTTCCAGGGTCGTGTTGTTGAAGACTCGGATGAGAAAAAGGGTGAGTCCCTGCTTGCGTCGACACCGGTTGTCGTACTCTCGGCCATATTGGGCCGGACCCCAACCGCCGAGGAATATAAGTCGGCGGTAAAGGGGATCGACTTGACCAAGTTCGCGCCGCCGATGGAAAAGCCCGCGACCGCGAAATCGGCTCACTTCTGAAGACGTTTTGTAACTTGTAGGCCCGGTCGCCAATAAGCGGTGGCCGGGCTTTTCCAATTGAACGACACTCCCAGCCTTTCGACACCTCGTCTTAGCAAGGATGGGTTATGCACCTGACACATCCGCTCAGGTTCCGTTTCGTCGGACCCTGTCAAAGAATGGGTAAAGGGCCGCGGGTCTTGGTCTGGCGAAGCACAAAGTTGCTGCGGGTGTCGCGGACCAGCCCTGATTTCAACAGGCGCTGCATGATAAAGACTTCAAGATCCTCGGGGGTTTTGGCGTAAACCTTCAGGATAAAGTCGTGATCCCCGGTGATCGAGGCGCACTCGACGATTTGCGGCTCGGTCTCGACCAGACGAAGAAACGCCGAGATGCTGTTCTCCTGATGGTCCTTCAGCGCGACGTGGACATAGGCAATGGCATTCAGGCCAACAGCCTTGGCAGAAACCTGCGCGCGATACCCTGAAACCACCCCGGACGATTCAAGGTCACGGACGCGGCGCCAACATTGCGAGGCCGACAACCCGGTCCGGTCGGCCAGTTCCTGCATAGACAGGCGTCCACTGGCCTGAAGCTCTCGCAAAATATCAATGTCGGCAGGGTGAAGCATTTGACCCGCAAATGGCAACATCTCGGAATGTTTCGTTCATAATACGGGCGATACTCAGAATATCAAAACAAATTCTCCATGTGAGTTGAGGTATCCTGATCTCATGCAGGAGGATGCTGATGCCCAAATCGACGAAGTATGTCGCCAAACTGGCGGATGAACATGGCCACATTACCTACACAGACGAAGAGAATGCGGTCTGGGCTGATCTTTACGCGGCACAGGAAGAAAATGTTCGGCGCTATATGGCACCGGAATACCTAAGCGGTTTGGTGCGGCTGGACCTGCCGAAGACCAAAGTGCCATCTTGTGCGGAAATTTCGA
Source organism: Ruegeria sp. AF7 (assembly GCF_056541885.1). Classification (NCBI taxonomy): domain Bacteria; kingdom Pseudomonadati; phylum Pseudomonadota; class Alphaproteobacteria; order Rhodobacterales; family Roseobacteraceae; genus Ruegeria; species Ruegeria sp. AF7. The sequence goes on from NZ_JBQFYX010000008.1 coordinate 123,959, forward strand.
AACGGTTGCTGGACCTGACCGGCTGGCGGGTGCAGCCGGTTCCGGCGCTGATCGGGTTCAAGACATTTTTCGGGATGCTTGCGGATCGGGTTTTTCCGGCCGCCTCTTTCATCCGCTCCCGGGAAGATTTCGACTATATCGAAGAGCCGGATATCTTTCATGAGATATTCGGACATACACCGTTGTTAAGTGATCCACGTTTTGCCGCGTTCAGCCACGCCATCGGGCTAGCCGGAAAGCAGGCAGATGACGCGGATTATGCCTGGTTGATCAGGCTCTACTGGTTTTCGATCGAGTTTGGCCTGCGCCGCCAGAACGGTCAGATCAAGGCGTTGGGTTCAGGGTTGGCGTCGTCGCCGACAGAACTGGTCTATGCCGCGACCAGCGACATACCCGATCGTGACCCGTTTGACGTTCTGACGATTCTACGAACACCCTACCGGATCGACATGCACCAGATGGGGTATTTTGTTCTGGATGACCCTGAAGAGTTGTTTGAGGCCGCCGAACGGGACCTGCTGGCAGATGTTCGTCGTGCGCGCCGCCTCGGGCTGTTGCCGAACAAGTTCCCCGAAAAGATCAGAGCCGCCGAGTAGCGGGGGCCGCGTCTTTTCAAGCGTCAAGGTTTTTGTACATATAAGTTGTGGGTTCGAATTTTGGTTCAAATGGGTTCCGACAGTAATTCGGTATTTCCCCCGCGATCTGAAACCCAAGGCTTTGATAAAGCAGCCGCGAGGGATCGGTGCTGCGCGTATCAAGTACAAGCACCGTGCGCCCCACCTCTTGCGCGCGAAGAACAAGCGCATTCATTAGGGATCGGCCTAACCCCCGCCGTCTGGCGTTAGGGTGGACCAGAAGTTTCGCCACATCGGCGCGGTGGGGTTGGTTGGGCATTGCCGCCGGGATCAGTTGAACGGTGCCTGTAATGCGGGGACCGTCATACGAAACGAATAAGTCCAGCTTACCTGACCTTAGACCGGGCTGTACGTTTTGGTGCCAGTACGCACGCGCATCATTCAGGGTAAACGGTAGAATGAAACCTATGCTGGCCCCATCATGAACACAGGCATGCAGGATTTCAGCCAGGTCATCCAGTGCCGCGTCAAAATCGTTATCGGTCAGGCGCGTGATCATATAAGCACCAGCAGGTAACGTGCGCCACGCGACGCCCCTGTTTCAAACCGGGTCGGTCCCGACAGATGGTAGCGCAGACAATCCCCGGCGTTCAGCGCGTGCGCCGTTCCATCAACCGTCAGAGTAAGCGCGCCGTCCATTAAGATCAGATGATGCTCTTGCCCCGATTTAGGAGGCACTTCGTAGGTGATGACCGTGTCCCGGGGCAGGTGGCATTCCAGAACCTCGGCGTTCAATCCATTTGCAGGTGGTGAAACAGCACGGCGGGTGAAGCCGGTTTCAGGGTCGCGCCACTCGGTCTGGCGTTCGAATGGAACCTTGGGGTCAAAGCTGTCCTCAACCATCATCAGCAGCCGCGAGATCGGCAGATCGTATGCAGCACACAGACGGCCTAGATTGTCGGCTGTTGGGCTGACATCCCCTTTTTCCATGCGGGACAAGGTGGCGCGGCTGATCCTGCAGTGCTCGGCAAGGTAATCCAAAGACCAGCCACGCCCGCGGCGCAGTTCGCTCAGGCGATTGGCAAGGCGGTTTGACAGGGTGTCGGGCATTATAAGCAGTTGAAAAAATATCTCATATACGAGAAAATACTCTAAAAAATATAGCTTATCAAACAAAAATGGATGCGAACAAGCCGCATCCTTTTAAGAAACCAGCGAAAGAAGGCTTACTTCCAGCCAACTTCGTTAAAGATCTTCTGCGCTTCGGGGATGTTCTTTGCAACGTCTGATAGGTTCACGTCGTCTGCCTTGAATTCACCCAACGCCTTGACCGACTCGGCCAGTTCGACATTTGGAACTGCCGGAAACTCGTCATTTCCCGCCGAGAAGTATTTCTGCGCCTGATCGCTGGCCAAATACTCAAGGAACAGGATCGCGTTTTCCTTGTTGGGTGCGTGCGCGGCGACCCCACCACCGGATAGATTCATATGCGCGCCATAGCTGTCCTGGTTCGGGAAGACCCAGCCGATCATATCGCGGTCTGCGGACAAGCCTTTGACGTCTGTGCGAATGGAGCGCGCGAAATAGTAGGTGTTCGAAACCGCGATGTCACACTCGCCCGAAACGATGCCGCGCAACTGGTCGGTGTCACCGCCCTGCGGGTCACGCGCCATGTTGGCGACAACACCCTCGGCCCAGGACTTGGCGGCCTCAGTGCCTTCATGTGTGATGATCGATGCCAGCAGGGTCTGGTTGTAGGTGTTGGTCGAAGACCGGATACAGACCATTCCCTTGTATTCCGGTTTGGCCAGATCAGCGTAGGTGGCCGGCGGGTTGGTCACGTTTTCCTTGTCGAAAAAGATGATCCGACCGCGTTGCGAGAAACCAAACCACTGATTGTCGCTGTCCTGCAGGTTGGTGGGAATGCGCTCTTCCAGTGTAGCGCTGTCGATTGATTGGAGGACACCTGCATTCTTGGCCCGCGCCAGACGCGACGTGTCCACGGTCAGCATCACGTCGGCAGGTGAGTTCGCGCCTTCCGCTTCCATCCGGGCAATCAGTTCATCCGCTTTGCCTTCGATCCTGTTGATCTTGATGCCGGTTGCGTCTTCAAAGTCGGTATACAGCCGTTCGTCGGTGTCATAGTGGCGCGACGAATAGAGGTTCAGTTCGCCCTCGGCGGCGGCAGAGGTTGCGATCAGAGCCGACAGTGCGGCGGCCAGGCAGGTCGTGGATTTCAGCATTGTGTGCCTCAACAATTGAATTTCGGGTCGGTCATTAATCCGACTGATTTTCTCAATTATACGATTCTGGGCGGGATGCAAGTAAATCCGACTGATTTACTTGGTCAAAAGGTCGCTGTGACGTTCAATATGCGATGCTCTGAAGGCATACGAGGGGGGAAGGTTGGTGGTAACGTGGTCGAGGGACTTGGTCCAAGCGCTTCTAGCGGATATTTTGGCAAGACAGATTGTCCGAGAAAAAGAACATGCCGTCTTATTCACTTAAAGGAAGAACGTGAGATATGCCCGAAACACTGGCTGAAAAATTGGAGAAATCTAACCTTGGCCATTGGATGTCGCGCTTTGAAGGGTTCATGGTTTTTGTTGGCGTGGTTGGTCCTTTTGCCACACTGCCACAGCTCGTGAAGCTGTATTTGACGCATTCGCACCATGCCTCGGGACAGTCCTTGTTGTCGTGGTCTCTATATACCGCCTTGTCCCTGCTTTGGTTTGCTTACGGCTTGGTTGTTGGAAAGCTTCCAATCTATGTCGGCAACGGGATTTCGATGGTTCTGAACTTTCTTATGGTCGTGGGCATTCTGATCCATGCAGGGATTACATTTTAGGCGCGGGTAGAACAAAAAAAACCGCACTCGAAGGTGCGGTTTCTTTAAGCAGTGATGTGCAGTTCTTAGCCCTGACGAGCTTTGAACTTGCGCTGCGTCTTGTTGATCACGTAGACGCGGCCTTTGCGACGCACAATCCGGCAGTCGCGGTGCCGGTTCTTGAGCGAGCGGAGCGAGTTCTTGACCTTCATGGTCTGTCTCCAATCTGCGGCGCCTTCATCAAGGACGTGGCCAGCGCCTGGGTTACTCGGGTGTCCCGGAAAACCGGAACAGTGAAATCATGGTGGGCGGTACAAGGATCGAACTTGTGACCCCTTCGATGTCAACGAAGTGCTCTACCGCTGAGCTAACCGCCCACGTTCCCTTTGCGTGCCTTGCCCCATAACGAAATGGGGCGCGGATCCCCGCGCCGGTAGCGGGGTCTATAAAAGGAGTCGCAAATGGGTTCAAGGGGTTTGGAAGAACAATTTTTCCGGTCTATGTTGATTGCGAACACGGAGGGATCATGCAAAGCGCAGCCTATGTATTGGATATGCCCGAAAACCGCACCTCGTGCGTGGTTTTTTCATCGCCACACAGCGGGCGGGAGTATCCTGAGGTATTTCTGAACCGGTCCGTATTGAACCGGAGCGTGATTCGATCCTCAGAAGATGCATTTGTTGATCAGTTGTTCGCGCCCGCCGCGGAAAACGGTGCCCCTTTGATCAAGGCGGCCATGCCACGCGCCTATCTGGATTTGAACCGCAGTCTGGATGAGCTTGACCCGGCCTTGATCAGTGGTGCCCGCAGGCACGGGCATAATCCAAGGGTCGCGTCAGGGCTGGGGGTGATTCCCCGCGTGGTTGCCAACGGTCGGGCAATCTATCGCGGCAAACTCACCATGGACGAAGCGCGGCTGCGCATCGACACCTATTGGCGCCCGTATCATGCGCGGTTGAAATCCCTGCTGGCCGAATCACACGAGATGTTCGGTCAGGCAATTCTGGTGGACTGCCACTCGATGCCACATGAGGCGGTGGCCATGGCGGGCACTGCGCGCGGAAGGCGACCCGAGATCGTGCTGGGCGACCGGTTTGGCGCGTCCGCATCCTCTGAGGTTGTGGATATCATTGAAGCGGCTTTTGCAGCAGCGGGTCTCAACGTGGCGCGCAATGCGCCTTTTGCCGGAGCATATGTGACGCAAACCTATGGTCGTCCTGGCCGCCAGCAGCACGCTGTTCAGATCGAGATCGATCGCGCTTTGTACATGGACGAGGAAAAAGTCGCGCCCAATGCCAATTTCATGGCGTTCTCGAAGCTGCTCAGGCAGGTGGTTCGGGAGATTTCCAACCTGGGTGCGAGCCCAGAGCGTCTGGCGGCGGAGTAGCTTCAGCGCAGCGCGCGGCCCTTCATGATTGCTTCGGCACCGAACCTCTGGCGAATCTCGTCGGTGGCCCGTTCGGCCTTTGATCTGCGGGCGGCATCCGGATCCAATAGGTCGCCGAAAATATCCGCCTGTTCCGCCGGACAAAGATCGGACAAACCACAGCCCAACAACCGATATGGCCCCTGATCGCCAACCTGATCGAACAGGCCCCGGGCCGTGCGGTAAATCCGGTCGGCTATCTGTGTCGCATCCCGCAAGGACACGCGCCGCGTCAGGATCTTGTGATTGGCTTTCTTCAGTTTCAACGTGACAACCCGACCAGCCAGATCCTTTGCCTTGGCGCGGTCCGACACTTTCAAGGCCATCCGCCACAAATGACCGTCCAGAATATCAAGGCTCGACGTATCTTCGAAAAATGTCGTCTCGTTGCTGATGGATTTCATCGGCTCATGCGCCGATACGCGTCGCTTGTCCTGACCCCGAGCCAAGTGCCACAGGCGATATCCCATTGAGCCGAACCGCGCGGTCAGCGCTTCCTGATCCCAACGCAGCAAATCACTGAAAGTTCTGATCCCTGCCTTGTCCAGCGCTTCTTGCGCAGCCGGGCCAATGCCCCAGATCAACCGTACGGGTTTGTCATTCAGAAACTCTGCCGTTTCCGCCTTGCCAATCACTGAAAATCCGCGCGGTTTGTCGAGATCCGAAGCGACCTTGGCCAAAAATTTGTTGTGACTTAATCCGATAGAGCCGGTGACACCGATTTCATCCTTCATGCGCTTGACCAGACGCGCCAGCATGACGGCCGGCGGCGCGCCATGCAGACGTTCGGTTCCCGACAGGTCCATGAAGGCTTCGTCCAGCGACAGGGGTTCGACCACGGGTGTCAATTCATCCATCATCGCGCGGATGTCGCGCGACACCTCAGCGTAGACGGACATGCGGGGCTTGATCACGACGGCTTCCGGGCAGAGTTGCAGGGCCTTGAACATGGGCATAGCCGACCGGACGCCGCGAATACGGGCAACGTAGCAGGCAGTTGAAACAACGCCGCGCTTGCCGCCGCCAATGATAACCGGTTTGTCCGCCAGTTCCGGGTTGTCACGTTTTTCAACCGAGGCATAGAAGGCGTCACAATCCATATGGGCAATCGACAAGTCAAACAGTTCCGGGTGTGTCTTTACCCGCGGACTGCCACAGGCAGTACAGCGTTGTTCGTTTGACAATGTGGTCAGGCAATCTCGGCAAAGACCGGGCATCTGCGTCCTCATGCGTTCCGCAGTTGGCTTGGACGTTCTTTATATCACCTGTGATCCTGGATCAAAGGCCCAGCTGACATGGGGTGATTTGGAAAGAAGACCCCCCGCACATCGCGGGGGGAAGTAACGAACCTCAGGAAGAAGCGGTTCGTTGGGGAGTATTTCCCCTTCAGAATCTCTGAAAATCCTTGGTTTCGATAGGATGAAGGTTGTGCCGAGAAAACTCGGGTTTTGAATGTGTGTTTTCTGGCACAGAGACGATTTGGCGCGGTTTTGTCAAAAAGTGACCTAAGGTCAACTTGTTGCGCGGAAAACCCAACGCAAAACCCACCTGAAAAGGCCAAGTGGTCTTAGCACACCTTGAGAGAATTTAGTTCGGAAAGAACGGCCTCAGCAGCGGCTTTTGGGTCTTTTGCCTGATAAATCGGGCGGCCGACAACGATATGATCAGCGCCATCCTGAATAGCGCTTGCAGGGGATGCTACACGTTTCTGGTCACCAAGCGCTGCGCCAGCCGGGCGCACACCAGGGGTTACGATCAGACGCCCTTCAGCCTGTGGCAGAGCCCGGATCAGGGCGGCCTCTTGCGGGCTGGCGATAACGCCATCAGCCCCGGCTTCAAAGGCCTTGGCCGCGCGTTCGACAACCAAATCCTGCACATCACCAGGTTTCAAAAGACTTGCGTCCAGATCGTCGCGGTTCAGCGAGGTCAGGATGGTTACGGCGAGGATCTTCAGGTCTTTACCCGCAGCACCTTCTTTGGCGGCGCGCACCACATGAGGGTCACCATGCACGGTCAGAAAATCCAGATCGAATTGCGCCAATCCCCGCACGGCATTCTCAACTGTATTGCCAATGTCGAACAACTTCATGTCCAGGAAGATGCGCTTGCCGTGATCTTGTTTCAGTTCGTTGGCCAATGCCAGCCCACCACCGGTCAGCATACCCAGCCCGATTTTGTAGAATGAAACGCTATCCCCCAACCGTTCGGCCATGGCCAACCCTTGCAGAGCGTTGGGAACATCAAGGGCTACGATCAGGCGGTCATCAGACATGGGGGGCGCTCCTTTTTGGCAAACGTCTGCGTCCTATCGGCTTCGGGCCGCTCTGTCCATCTGCTAAGCTGCGCAGGCAGCTTCAATTCGTGTTATCGTGCTCTGTATTGAAAACTTGAATTCAAAATAAGGGGCAAAAAATGAAAAATCTGGTTCTGCTGGGCGCGTTGATTGCAGTGGCCGCATGTAATGACACGCCACCCGAAACACCGGAGACCGGGGCTGCACCTGTGCCGACCAATGACGATTTGCGTTTGGTTGGCGGTTACAGGTCCGAGGGTGACTGGTGTCAACTTACTGGTGAAACGGCGTTTACCGGCAATTTCCTGGACCATACGGCAGATCTGGTCTCTTGCCCGACGGGAAGTGCGGCAGCCCAATCTTTGGTGAATGATCTGGGTGCCGTTCAGGTTGCCGAGACCGGTGGTTATACAGTCTATACCATCCAGCGCGAATAGGTCGATTTCTGTGTTTTAGCCTCTTGAACCACCGAAGATATTTCCCAGATTGAATGTGAGGCTTCGACCGATATGTGCTGCCAGGCGGGCATGTCAAAACGGGGCGCTTGGAAAAGGAGAATATCATGGACTTGAACAAGTTCACCGAGCGGGCACGGGGATTCGTGCAGGCGGCGCAGACCATTGCGCTGCGCGAGGGGCACCAGAGGCTGGAGCCCACACATATACTCAAAGCATTGATGGATGACGATCAGGGGTTGGCCAGTAACCTGATTTCGCGCGCGGGCGGTGCACCGAACCGCGTGGTTGAGGCGCTGGACGCGGCAATGGGGAAAATCCCTAAGGTCAGCGGCGACGCCAGCCAGATTTACATGGACGGCCAGACCGTCAAGGTTCTGGACGAGGCCACAAAAATAGCTACCAAAGCGGGCGACAGCTTCGTCCCTGTCGAACGTGTTCTGATGGCACTGTGCATGGTGAAGTCCAAGGCCAAGGATGCGTTGGACGCCGGAGCCGTATCAGCGCAAAAACTGAACGAGGCGATCAACGACATTCGCAAGGGTCGCACTGCAGACACTGCCTCGGCGGAAGAAGGCTATGACGCGCTCAAGAAATACGCGCGTGACCTGACCGAGGCTGCGGCCGAGGGCAAGATTGACCCGATCATTGGGCGGGATGAGGAAATCCGCCGCTCGATGCAGGTTCTGTCGCGCCGCACCAAGAACAACCCGGTTCTGATCGGGGAACCCGGCGTCGGTAAAACTGCCATTGCCGAGGGCATGGCCCTGCGCATCATCAACGGTGACATACCGGAGTCTCTGAAAGACAAAAAGCTGCTCGCGCTCGACATGGGAGCGCTGATCGCCGGTGCAAAATACCGTGGTGAGTTCGAAGAACGCCTTAAGGCCGTTCTGACCGAGGTGACCGAAGCCGCCGGTGAGATCATCCTGTTCATCGACGAGATGCACACGCTGGTTGGTGCCGGTAAATCCGACGGCGCAATGGACGCCGCCAACCTGATCAAGCCTGCGCTTGCCCGGGGTGAGCTGCATTGTATCGGTGCGACCACGCTGGATGAGTATCGCAAATACGTCGAAAAAGACGCAGCCCTTGCACGCCGGTTCCAGCCTGTTGTCGTGGCTGAACCCACGGTCGAGGACACGATCAGCATTTTGCGCGGTATCAAGGAGAAGTACGAGTTGCACCACGGTGTGCGTGTTTCCGACTCAGCGCTGGTGTCGGCAGCGACCCTGTCGCATCGCTATATCACTGACCGCTTCCTGCCCGACAAAGCCATCGACCTCGTCGATGAGGCGGCGTCACGGCTGCGGATGGAGGTGGACTCCAAGCCCGAAGAACTCGATCAGCTGGATCGTCAGATCCTGCAGATGCAGATCGAGGAAGAAGCGCTGAAGCTTGAGGACGACGCGGCCTCCAAGGATCGTCTGGAAACCTTGCAAAAGGATCTTGCCGATCTGCAGGAGCAATCCGCCGAGATGACCGCCCAGTGGCAAGCTGAACGTGACAAGCTTGCGGGTGCCCGTGATCTGAAAGAACAGCTCGACAAGGCGCGTGCTGATCTGGAGATCGCCAAACGTGAGGGCAATCTGGCAAAAGCGGGTGAGCTGTCCTATGGCGTCATCCCCGAGCTTGAGAAAAAGCTGACCGAGGCCGAAAACGCCGAAAGCAACGCCATGATGGCCGAGGAAACGGTGCGTCCTGAACAAATCGCTTCGGTGGTCGAGCGTTGGACCGGTATCCCAACCTCGAAAATGCTGGAAGGCGAGCGTGAGAAACTGCTGCGGATGGAAGACGATCTGCATTCCCGCGTGATCGGTCAGGATGCCGCCGTAACCGCCGTTGCCAACGCTGTGCGCCGTGCGCGTGCCGGTCTGAATGACGAAGGCCGCCCGTTGGGGTCGTTCCTGTTTCTCGGCCCGACCGGTGTGGGGAAAACCGAACTGACCAAAGCCGTTGCGAACTTCCTGTTCGACGACGACAACGCGATGGTGCGCATCGATATGTCCGAGTTCATGGAGAAACACGCAGTCGCCCGTCTGATCGGTGCCCCTCCGGGCTATGTCGGCTATGACGAAGGCGGTGTGCTGACCGAAGCCGTGCGGCGCCGGCCCTACCAGGTCGTGCTGTTTGACGAGGTCGAAAAGGCGCATCCGGATGTGTTCAATGTGCTGTTGCAGGTTCTGGACGATGGCGTGCTGACCGATGGTCAGGGCCGCACCGTAGACTTCAAGCAGACGCTGATCATCCTGACGTCGAACCTTGGGTCTCAGGCGCTGAGCCAGCTGCCCGAAGGCGCAGACAGCGCACAGGCACGGCGGGATGTAATGGATGCGGTCCGGGCGCATTTCCGGCCCGAATTCCTGAACCGTCTGGACGAGACGATCATCTTTGACCGGCTCAAGCGCGGTGATATGGATGGCATCGTCGATATCCAGATGGCACGCCTGCAGAAACGTCTAGCCGCCCGCAAGATCGAGCTGGCGTTGGACGATGGGGCCAAGCAATGGCTAGCGGATGAAGGCTATGACCCGGTCTTTGGGGCCCGCCCACTGAAACGCGTGATCCAGCGCGCCTTGCAGAATCCGCTGGCCGAGGCGTTGCTGGCAGGTGAGATCAAGGATGGTGAAACCGTCCCGGTCTCAGCCGGAGCCGATGGTTTGATCATCGGTGATCGGCTGGGCACATCCGAACGGCCCCGCCCCGATGATGCAGTGGTGCATTGATTTAGGAACGAACGGAAGACCCGCCGCATTGGCGGGTCTTCTTCGTCTGAATCTACGCTCTTCGACGCGCTAAAATTCCCTGGCTTGTCCGGGACGGTGGGCCTGCGGGAAATGAGTGCTCGCCTTCACATTCGAATCCAGCTTTGTCCAGTAGTCCCAGAATCTCTTCTCTGGCGAATGTGCGATGTCGCCATTGCAGCCAGATAATCGCATTGCACCAATGCGGCTTGGACACCACCAGATACAATCGACCATCAGGGTGCATCAAATCGTGAATCTGCTCAAGTGCGCGCAACGGATCGGGGCAGTGTTCGATGACATGCGCAGCCAGTGCCACATCAGCGGGTTCCAGAACGACAGAGCCTAACATGCCCTGCACAAGTCTTGGCTCGATACCCCGCGCCTGTAACGCGCTTTGACCGTGTTTCAACATGGCTTGACTGGGTTCGAGAAGGGTTACTTCGGCAGATGATCCATGAGTAGCAACCCAGGCTTCTGCAAACGAGGCCGTCCCGGCACCGATATCAACAACCCGACTGTTTTGCTCTGTCGCGCGCTGACTTGCTGACAGAAAACCAAGATACGCATCGTAATAACCAAGGGCACGCATCTTATCCCGCCATTTTGGTGCAGCGGTATCATAGCGCCGTGTGGTGTCAGACTTGGTCTTGCCCATTGGCTTGCTCTCAGTGCCTACCCTCATGGAATGGGCAGATGGAAACTGACCCACTGAAGAAAGCGGGCCAGTTTCGCCGTACGTCAGTTAAGTCAGATCAGCGCAAATATCCGCGCCGGACCTCCGGTGCCGCCCGCGTGTTTCGGCGCGCCAATAACAAGAGTCGCCCCCGATGCGGGTACCTGATCCAGATTGGCTAGGCATTCGATCCCGAACCGGCCAGAAGGCAACCAGGCATAATGGGTGGCGAAATCCGCAGACATGCCGTGATCCAGTGACAAGGTGTCAACGGCAATAGACCGCGCTCCGGTTTCTTCCATCAGCATCTGCGCAGCTTCAACGTGAAAGCCCGGGTAATGCTGCGCTTCTCCGTCGAAATTGCGGAACTCGTCCGTTGCCGTTTTGCCAGCCCACCCAGAGTGCATGGCGACACAAGCGCCGTCTGGTATATCGCCATTGGCGGCTATCCAGGCTTTCAGGTCATCAGGGGTTAAACGCGTATCGGCGTCTTCTGCTGCACGGGCAGCGATATCGACCACGCAAAGTGGTGCAACCAGATCTGAAACCGGGATTTCATCGACCGAAGCCCCATCCGCAGAAAAGTGCAGCGGGGCATCTATATGCGTGCCCGTATGCTCATTGATTGACAAATTGAACAGATTGAATCCGTGCTCCGCGAAATTGAATGCCTGTTCGGCCGAGATACCCGGCTCTCCGCCCCAGGTCGGGAACTCCGGGCTGAGCGTGTGGGTCATGTCTTGGACACCGCCATGCCCCGCGGCCAGTGCGGCCGGTGCCATAGCCCCGGTTGCGGCAGCCGCAACACCCGATGCCGCAGCGGCTTTGAAGAACCCGCGCCGGGACAGCATCCTGTCTTTTACGGCGTTCATTACACAGATATCACACATTTTTCGTCCTCCCATTGCGGCCGCGCGGCTGCAAAAACAGGCCCGCCACACTGTTGATCGCGTATGGTGCCTGTCTGACAGAGTGCAGTTTTGGACCCGCAGTTGTAAAGACTGCAGGCAGACAACCCGGCTGTTGTCCTCCGTTCAGAGCCAGCTCTGAGTGAACCGTATATCCCCAACGAAATGTTCGAGCACTGAGAGTTGGCTCAGGTCGCGACAACCGCTGAAAGCGGGCAGAGCGCGGCACAATCCGCCTGTCTGGGCCTGTCGCCACTCGGAACGTTACAATCACGTCGCTCAAACGTGACGCCTGTTTCCATGGGTCTGTGCTATCAGCACCCTAAGTCTGTTATGACAAACAAATACGACGGAGACCTAGATGGCGCATCGCTGGACCAATACATTGACACATGCCGACGTAACGCCACGGGCGGCGTTCCTGAACCGGCGGCAGGTCATGGTCGGGATGGCGGGTGTTGGTGTGGCGGCAATGGGCCAACCAGCTGCGGCGCAGGATGCGCTGGAGCCGAACACCTGGGATGAGATCACGAGTTACAACAATTATTATGAGTTCGGGACCGGAAAAGATGACCCGGCGAAATATGCGCATACGCTGGTGACCGAACCCTGGAGCGTAAAGATTGACGGTCTGGTTGATCGTCCTGGTGAGTATGATTTCAAGGACATCCTGTCCGAGATGACGATCGAAGAACGCATCTATCGCTTCCGTTGCGTTGAAGCCTGGTCGATGGTCGTACCATGGAACGGGTTCGAACTGGTCGATCTTCTGAACATGGCGGGGGTGAAAGAGGGCGCGAAATACGTGGCGTTCGAAACGGCCCACCGCCCGGATGAGATGCCAGGAACGCGCTATCCCATTCTGGAATGGCCCTATCGCGAGGGTTTGCGCCTGGACGAGGCGATGCATCCGCTGACGATCATGGCCACTGGTATCTATGACAAGCCGATTCCAAATCAGAACGGCGCGCCTTTGCGTCTGGTCGTGCCGTGGAAATACGGGTTCAAATCGATCAAGTCGATTGTTCGGATCACGCTTACTGAAGAAGAGCCGCCCACCAGTTGGAATATGGCCAATTCGCGAGAATACGGGTTTTATAGTAATGTAAACCCGAACGTGGATCATCCGCGCTGGTCGCAAGCCTCCGAACGTGAAATCGGCGGCGGCCTGTTTGCCTCGCGCAAACCGACGCTGATGTTCAACGGTTATGAAGAAGAGGTCGCCAGCCTTTATGAAGGTATGGATCTGGCCAGGAATTACTAGAATCATGCAGGCCATCAATCAGACACTCCGGCGTATTCCGGTATGGGCCGTTTATCTGATGGGCGCGCTGCCCGCACCCTGGCTGTTCTATCTTGGCCTGACTGGCGGTTTGGGAATCGAACCGATTGAGGCGCTGGAACACCGCTATGGCGAACTGGCTTTACAGTTGCTGATTGCCGGGCTGGCCATCACATCCTTGCGCCGATTTGTGGGCTTGAACCTGATGAAGTTCCGTCGGGCCATTGGGGTGCTGACTTTTGTATATGTCAGCCTGCATCTCCTTGTCTGGCTGGTTCTGGACGTTCAGCTTCCCAGCCAGATTTGGGCGGATATCCTCAAGCGTCCTTATATTACCGTTGGAATGGGGGCGTTTCTTTTGCTGTTGCCTCTGACGGCAACATCCAACAACTGGTCGGTGCGCCGACTGGGGCCGCGTTGGCGCAGGCTGCATTGGCTGGTGTACCCGGCCGCTTTGCTGGGCGGCCTGCATTATGTGATGCTGGCAAAAGGGTTTCAGATCGAGCCGCTGATCTATTTGGCAACTATCGTCATTCTTCTTGCCCTTAGGTTGCCGATTCCAAGCCTGTCACTCCAGTCCAACACAGCAGATTCTGCCTGACTCGGAAGCGAGTCTGTGAGTAACATTGTAAACAAGGCGATAAAGTGCGGAACCCCATCTGTGTTTCCGACGATTCCGGCGCGCTTCCGCCTGATCGTGAATAGTTAACGCGTTGAAAATAAATAATTATTTTTGAAATCGGCATTTTCTTTTGTTTTCGTGCATTTTCCGCTTGCGGGTTTTGAGAGTAATACTTAGAACCCCCTTCACCGGCGCAACTGAGGTTGGCCTGACGGACTGGAAAGACGGTTGAGACGCGCCGGAGAGACGGTG
>NZ_JBQFYX010000009.1:0-111413 GCF_056541885.1 Ruegeria sp. AF7
CCTTGATCATTCCAATAATCTGTTCGTCTGAAAATCTGCGTTTCATGGTCCATCCTTTTCTTGGACGGATTACTAACACCTCGATGGCCTGATTTCAGGGGGTTGGGTCACTATGGATGAGAGCCATAGCATAAATACATCCCGGATAGCGGTTACGCTTTTGGCCGTACTAGTAGCTATTGCCGGATGTACAGGCAGGCATCACCATGGTGACTGGCATGGCCACGTGGCAGAAGAGTGTTATGGACCACACAATGACGTCGTTCATGAGGCTCATTGTGGGACATCTGAGTAAGTTATTCTGCACGTAGGCACCCGCAGGCAACCGGTCTGACTAGATGATGTTCATTAGTCGCCAGGCCAATGCCGTCAGTCTGTCCTTTACCCGAAGGGTCCCGCGTTTGGTGTGGGACTTTGGGCTTGTGCCGGGCAGTGGCCAACGGAAGTAATAAACGCCATGTCGGGACAGAGAGAGATACGCATACAGCTTCATTTTGTGTCACACCTGTGTGTCACACCGCTCTAATGCTTGCTATCTAGTTGTATTGTTAGGTTTTGGTGGAGCCTAGGGGAGTCGAACCCCTGACCTCTTGCATGCCATGCAAGCGCTCTCCCAACTGAGCTAAGGCCCCATCATTGTACCATCGGTACGGTGGACGGACGTTTAGGAGACAGCGGCAGCGAGTGCAAGTCCAAAGTTTGAATCGGGCGCGAATTTTCACCCGAGCTGCCCCTCAGGTGAAAAAGGCGACCCTGGGGATCGCCTTTTACTTGGTCAGTTGTCGTCGTCTGATGACATGTCGGTGATGTCGTCCAGAGAAACATCATCATTGTCGTCATCATCATCGTCCAGCAGATCGTCATCCAAATCCACGTCGACGTTGTCATCATCGTCCAGAACCAGATCGTCATCCGCCGTGTTTTCACGTGCTTTGACCGAAGCTGCGTCTTCTGCATCCGCCGAGATCATACGGCTTTTGGATGTTTCAAGCTCCACGATCTCGCCAGTGTAGGGGCTGATGATCGGGTCCTTGTTCAGGTCGTAAAACCGCTTACCGGTTGTCGGGCAAACACGCTTTACGCCCCATTCTTCCTTGGGCATGTCAAATCCCCTTGATATCAGGTGAGTCGTCTAAATGATTCAGCTCACCTGCCACAGGCAGAGGGCACTGTCAAAGTCTTTGCGCAAGAGAGGTCACGATATGGGAGAGCACGCATTGCCAGGGACACCGCCAGTGCCGCTGAGATTGCGCAAATCGGCCCGGGCACGGCGCATCAGTCTACGAATCTCCCAGCTGGATGGGCGCGTCACGCTGACTTACCCGACCGGTGTGCCGGAATCCGAGGCATTGAGCTTCGCCCGGACCAAGGAAGGGTGGATCCGGCAGCATCTGCAGGGTCGGCCGGATATGGCCACCGTGCAGTTTGGGCAGGTGATCCCGATCGAGGGTAAAACGCGCCGAATCGTCCCTGCAACCGGGCGGCGGGTTTTGCTGGATGCAGATGAGGTTGCCGTGCCCAAAGGGGCCGAGGCCCGCAGGCTGGCCCGTTATCTCAAGGAATTGGCGCGGGACCGGTTGACCGGAGCCTGCGATGATTATGCAGCTATCTTAGGGCGTTCGTATACGACACTCAGCCTGCGTGACACGCGGTCGCGATGGGGATCATGCAGTTCGCATGGCGGTTTGATGTTTTCGTGGCGCCTTATTCTGGCGCCTCCTGACGTGTTGCACTATGTCGCTGCGCATGAGGTGGCACATCTTGCCGAGATGAACCACTCGCCCGCCTTCTGGGCGCAGGTTGAAAAGATCTTTGGCCCGTATCAGTCGCCCCGCCGCTGGTTGCGTGACAACGGGGCCGAGTTGCATCGCTACAGATTTGACACAGAGCCGAGTTGACGTGGCGTTTTTTTGTGATCACATGAGCAAATGTTGAACGCGCGCCCTTCCGAAACCCAGACCGCAACACATGACCGGGTGTACCGGGCGCTGCGATCCCGGATCATGCATGGTGAGATGGCACCGGGGCAGGCCCTGACCCTTCGGGGCATCGGCAAGGAATTCGGTGTTTCAATGACCCCGGCGAGAGAGGCGGTGCGCCGCCTGGCCGCAGAAGGGGCATTGTTCCTGTCTACATCGGGCCGGGTATCGACCCCGGAGCTGACGAATGACCGGATTGAGGAACTGGCTGCCTTGCGCGCCTTGCTTGAGGTCGAACTGGCAAGCCGGGCCTTGCCCAGGGCACACATGGCCCTGATCGATAGGTTGCAGAGCATCAACATGACAGTTGCCGAGATGGTGACCAAACGGGATGCGGTTGGCTATATCCGTTCGAACCTGGAATTTCACAGAACCCTGTATCTGCGCGCTCAGGCTCCTGCGATGCTGGCCATTGCCGAAACTGTCTGGCTGCAGCTTGGGCCGACGATGCGGGCTCTTTACGGACGCCTCAGACGCGCAGAGCCGCCACATTACCACAAGCTGATCATCGCCGCGCTTAAGGCCGGGGACGAGCCGGGATTGCGGCTGGCAGTGCGCTCGGATGTGACACAAGGGCTGCGTTTGCTGGTCAGCTGAGCGGCTTCCTGCCGACATCGTCAAAGCGCCCTTCCAAGGTGTCACTGTTCTGGCCTGTGCAACCCGGCTGGGTTACTCTTGCGGCAAATCACAAACAAGAGCAGACCCAAACCATGATCACTCGCCGGACCTTTTCCATTTGCCTCGGATCAACGCTTTTGGCCGCCTGCACGGGCGGTGCCGCTCCGTCCGGCACGCCTGCAACCCGGATGCGGGCTGTTCCCAATGCCGGGTGGGATGCCTGGGTTGCCGGTTTCAAGGGCAGGGCAGTGTCGCAGGGGATTTCCCGGACAACCGTTGACCGCGCCTTTCAGGGGGCCGGGTATTTGCCCGACGTAATCGAACGCGATCGAAATCAGGTCGAATTCAAGCGCAGCCTCGAAGATTACCTAGCCATCGCGGCGTCGGACGAGCGGATCAGCACCGGCCAGCAGATGCTGCGGCAACATAACGGCACTCTGTCGCGGATCGAGGCGCAATATGGCGTTGATAAGGAAATCGTCGTGGCCGTCTGGGGGCTGGAAAGCCGCTATGGCGCGCGCCGCGGTGATGTGCCCGTTGTATCGGCGCTGTCTACGCTGGCTTATGATGGCCGGCGCGGGCAGTTCTTTGAAAGCCAGCTGATCGCGGCGATGAAGATCCTCCAGAACGGCGATACCACGCCTGCCAACATGACCGGCAGTTGGGCCGGGGCGATGGGGCACACGCAGTTCATTCCGACCTCGTATCTTGCCTATGCCGTGGATTTCACCGGCGACGGGCGGCGCGACATCTGGTCAGACGACCCGACAGATTCGCTGGCTTCGACCGCTGCTTATCTTTCGCGTGCAGGTTGGGTGCGTGGTCAACCCTGGGGCGGAGAGGCCGGAACCGTTTCCGGTACTCCGGTGGCCGTATTGCAGCCGCAAAAACCTGGCCCCCGCATCGCCGTGTTCCGCAATTTCCAGGTGATCAAACGCTACAACAACTCGGACAGCTACGCGATTGGTGTCGGTCATCTGGCGGACAGGATCGCGGGCGGCGCGCCGTTTCAGGCCTCGTTCGGGCCGGATGCAAACGGGCTGACACTGGACGACCGCAAGGAATTGCAGCGCCGCCTGACATCTGTGGGGTATGACACGCAAGGTGCAGACGGCGTGATCGGAAACAACACCACCACAGCCATCAGCGCGTATCAAAGCGCCAATGGTCTGCCCGTGACAGGTGAGCCTTCGGTTGCGTTGTTGCGCAGGTTGGGTGGCTGACGGTTACGCCGCCAGCCCTTTAGATCCGATATCAAGGAATTTCTGACGGCGGTCCTTTATCAGGGCCGCCCCATCCTTGCCGTCCAGTTCAGTCAACATGGCGGTGATGGCCTTGCGCACCGCCTCAACCGTTGCCGGACGATCGCGATGTGCACCACCCTTGGGTTCCGGGATGATCCGATCACATACGCCCAGCTTGTGCAAATCCTGTGCCGTCAAACGCAGTGCCTCGGCCGCTTCACGCATTTTTTCGGCATCTTTCCACAGGATCGATGCGCAGCCTTCCGGCGAGATCACCGAATAGACCGAATGCTCCAGCATCGCCACGCGGTTGGCGGTCGCAAACGCCACAGCGCCGCCCGAGCCGCCTTCACCGATGATGACCGAAACCAGCGGCACGCCGATTTTTAGGCACATCTCAGTCGATCGGGCAATCGCCTCGGATTGTCCGCGTTCCTCGGCCCCTTTGCCGGGATAGGCGCCAGCGGTGTCGATCAGGGTAATGACAGGCAGTCCAAAACGCCCCGCCATCTCCATCAGACGCACGGCCTTGCGATAGCCCTCGGGGCGGGCCATCCCGAAATTGCGTTCGATCCGCGACTTGGTATCGCTGCCCTTTTCGTGGCCGATCACCATCACCGGCTGATCGTTAAAGCGCGCAAGACCACCGATAACGGCCAGATCGTCGGCAAAGTTCCGGTCACCAGCCAGCGGTGTGAACTCGGTGAACAATGCGTCCACGTAATCCTTGCAATGCGGGCGTTCCGGGTGACGCGCCACCTGGCACTTCCGCCAGGGTGTCAGGTCGCGATAGAGTTCATCCAGCAGCTTGGAGGCTTTGGCATCCAACGCGGCGGCTTCTTCGGCCACATCCATTTCTTCGTTGGCACGGGCCAGCGCGCGCAGCTCTTCAGCTTTGCCTTCGATCTCGGCCAGCGGTTTTTCGAAATCCAGATACTGGGTCATGACGCCTCATCTGCGTGAAATTTCCTAGCTATATGCCGCTGGCTGGCCTCAGATGCAACTAGATGACACGGAAGCGGCATCTTTCATGTCAAAAGCCGTTGATCAGATTAAGAGATTCGCTTGCTTGTCAGCACATTCCCGACATGCCCAGCAAAACAATCGCTGAAATCGACCTTTGAGGAAACTCACCCCGGCCAAAGCACGGGATAGAGCGAAACCACAAGCAGCACAGCCATTGTCCAGTTGAATACGACCAATCGGCGCGGGTTCGTCAGCATCCGGGCCATCTGCTGTCCCAGAACGGTCCATGTGCTGACGGACGGTAAGTTGACGGCTCCGAAGACAAACGCAACGATGGCAATCGCATACATCGTCCGATCTGGCGTATAGGCCGTGGTGGCGGTCAGGGCCATGGCCCAGGCTTTTGGGTTTACCCATTGAAACGCTGCGGCTTGCAGAAATGTCATGGGCACGCCGGTGGCTTCGGCGCTGTTTGCCGGCGCGGCATGCGCGATCTTCCAGGCCAGATAGAGCAGATAGATCACCGACAGGACTTTCAACACCGTATAGCTGACGGGATACCGGTCAAAGACCTGCACCAGACCGGCCCCGACAAGCAGCACCATGAAGGTAAAGCCAAGCCCAATGCCCAACATATGCGGGATCGAGCGTCGGAAGCCGAAATTCGCCCCCGAAGCCATCAGCATCAGGTTGTTCGGCCCCGGTGTGATCGAGGTTACGAAGGCAAAGGCGATCAGGGCCATCAGGATGTCATAAGTCATGGAGCGAAGTATTGTCCGCTCTGCGGCAAATGAAATTGCTTTTTTGTGCGTGTTTCCTGTAGCTGTGCAATCAATGATGAAAAATGACAGAATAAACCGCCATATATTGCAGGAACTGACCCGTGACGGACGGATCAGCAATCTCGACCTGGCCGAGCGTGTGGGCCTTTCCCCTTCGGCCTGCCTGCGCCGCGTGCAAGAACTTGAGCGGGCCGGGGTGATCACGGGGTATCGCGCGGTGCTGGACCCGGCGGCGATGGGTATCGGCTTTGTCGCCTACATCGGTGTAGGGCTGGGCGAGCATACGAAGGCCGCGCAGGAGGGGTTTGAACGCGCGCTCCAACAAGCGCCGGAAGTTGTTGAGTGCCACAACATCACGGGAACAATCGAATACTTGCTGCGGGTCGAATGTGCAGACCTGCCGTCTTACAAGACCTTCCATACCGAGGTGTTGGGAACGCTGCCGCATGTCACCTCGATCACATCCTATGTGGTTATGGGTTCGCCCAAGAATTTACGGGCGTGACGTCTTGAATTGTGAAGGCACACTCACTTGCAGGGCGAAAACTCACGGCCTAATGTCGTGGAAATGACGTTGCCAGGGGATATGCACAGCCATAACGGCACGCAAACAGGGAGATTACGATGAAACGCGTTCGAACAGTGGCGGCCGCAGTTGCCTTGTCAGTGGTTGCCGGGGCCGCCTTGTCTGCCCCGCTGAAACTGCAACCTGCCAACCCGCAGCCTTCTCCGAAGGCGGGGCTGAATGTGAAATATGTTGGTACAGGTAATCAACACAAGAAGATCCGCGATCTGAGTCAGGCAAAAAGCATGTTGTCCAAAGCACAGCCTGGGCAACCGCTGCGAGGTTTGGATTACAGGGACACCAGTCAGGGTGACGATGTTATGACATTCGACAGCGCTTATAATGTTGCTGCCGAAATTACGGGGTACATGCGGTTCGATTCGCCGGGGATTTACGAGTTGGAAACCTGGTCGAATGACGGGATAGAAGCATTCGTCGGAGGCCAGAATATCGGCTATGTCACGGGTATTCAGGGCTGCGAGGCCAACCAGCGGACCGAAGTCGAAGTGCCCAAGGCCGGGTGGTACCCGCTCAAGATTATCTATTTCCAGAAGCTTGGAACATCCTGCCTGATGATGAAGTCGGGAAAAAAGGGCGAAAGGTTCACCTGGACGCCGAATGCAGTCTTTGGGCGGTGACGCCAGAAAACACATGAAAAAGGCGCCGGGTCAGGCGCCTTTATTTGTTTCTCAGCCGTTGGCCGCGATCAGTTCGGCCTGTGCCACGATTACCTCGGCCTGCTTGATCGATGCGATGTCGACCAGACGTCCTTTGTAAACTGTCGCACCTTCGCCATTGGCTTTGGCCTGTTCCATCGCGGCGAGAATTTCTCGGGCCTCTGACACGGCTTCTTCTGATGGGGTGAACACCTGATTGGCCAGCGCGATCTGCTTGGGGTGGATCGCCCATTTACCGACCATGCCCAGCGTGGCCGAGCGTTTGGCCTGCGCAATGTACCCCCCGTCATCGCTGAAATCACCGAAGGGCCCGTCGACTGGCAGCACGCCATGGGTGCGGCACGCGGCAACGATGGCGGCCTGTGCCCAATGCCATGGATCGGACCAGTGTTTCGCACCCTCGTGCAGCATGTAATAATTTTCCTGCGTGCCACCGATGCCGGTTGTTTGCATCCCCATCGAGGCAGCAAAATCCGCAGCTCCCAGGCTCATAGCCTGCAAACGGGGCGAGGAGGCCGCGATTTCTTCGGCATGGGCGATGCCAGCTGCGGATTCGATGATAACCTCGAAGCTGATCGGTTTGGCACGACCTTTGGCGCGTTCAATGGCAGTGACCAGTGCGTCCACCGCATAGACATCCGCCGCGCAGCCGACTTTGGGGATCATGATCTGATCCAGACGGTCGCCCGCCTGTTCCAGTACATCGACAACGTCGCGATACCAGTACGGGGTGTCCAATCCGTTGATGCGAACGGACATGTATTTGTTGCCCCAATCCACGGTGTTCAGTGCTTCGATGACATTGGCGCGGGCCGCATCCTTGTCCGAAGGTGCAACCGAGTCTTCAAGATCGAGGTTGATCACATCTGCGGCGGATGCTGCCATCTTCGGGAACAGTTTGGTGTTCGATCCCGGGCCAAACAGCTGACAGCGATTGGGGCGCGCCGGTGCGGCAGGTTGGATGCGAAAGCTCATCTGGACCTCGTCTGAGTAATGAAATTACGATTTTTCTGCTCAATGAGGTATTAAATTGCGTGGTACGGCGCAAGAGCGATTGTGCATCTGCGGCAATGCGGTTGCAGAAAGCGGCTTCAAAACTGCCCGGCTGGGGCGATTAAAGTTTAATCATTTTGAAAACTTCGAAGATTTTTGCACACATTGCGAATATTGCACAAGAAACTCGCGCATAGGTCGTGGTTGACGGGCCAAAACGCGAAGCGCTCGTTTTGCCGCTTCTCTAGCCTGCCCCGGAATCAAAGGAGTGACCGCAATGATCGAGACACCGTACCTGCTGTTCCTGGGCGATGCGCCCGACCAATTGGCGGCCAAAGTGGCTGTTGGGATCAAGGACTGGCGTCCGGAAAACGCCGTGGGCCAGTATCGAATGGATGGCTGCAAGGCCGATCTGGGCCTGACTGACATGACCCTGACCGAAGCGAAAGAAGCCGGAGCCAAGACGCTGGTGATCGGCGTGGCAAACCGCGGCGGTGTGATCAGCCAGGACTGGAAAAAGGTTCTGGTTATGGCGCTTGAGGAAGGGTTCGACCTAGCCTCGGGGTTGCATAACCTGCTGCGGGATGAGCCCGACCTGGTAGCGGTTGCCGAAGCAACCGGGCGAAAACTGCATGATGTACGGGTGCCCGAGATCGATTATCCGATCGCAAACGGGATCAAGCGCAAGGGCAAGCGGTGTCTGGCCGTCGGAACAGACTGTTCGGTTGGCAAGATGTACACCGCGCTGGCGATGGACGCCGAGATGCGTGAGCGCGGGATGAAATCGACCTTCCGCGCGACCGGCCAGACCGGCATCCTGATCACCGGTGACGGTGTGCCGCTGGACGCAGTCATTGCCGATTTCATGGCTGGTTCGGTCGAATGGCTGACACCGGACAATGACGTGGATCACTGGGATCTGATCGAAGGGCAGGGATCATTGTTCCACGTATCCTATTCCGGCGTGACCATGGCACTGATCCATGGCGGCCAGCCGGACGCCCTGATCCTGAGCCATGAACCGACCCGTGCGCATATGCGCGGCTTGCCAACCTATCAACTGCCGACATTGGAGGCCCTGCGCGACACCGCGCTGGCACTGGCCAAAGTGGCAAACCCGGATTGTCAGGTTGTTGGCGTTTCGGTCAACACGCAGCACATGTCCGAGGCTGACGCGACCGCCTACCTGGCCAAGATCGAAGCGGATATGGGCCTGCCTGCGACCGACCCGTTCCGCTTTGGTTCGGGCAAGCTGGTGGACGCGCTGGCCGCAATGTGATCTGAACAATGCGCCGGAGGCGGGGCTGTTTCGCCTCCGGCGTGAGTATTTGGGAAAAGATGAAGGAACGGGTGCGTGCAGATTGAGGTTTCTCGCGATGTGTTCCGGCTGGCGCAGGTCTTCACCATCTCGCGCGGGTCGCGGACCGAAGCAAAGGTGCTGACGGTTCGGGTGTCGGACGGAACTCATCAGGGCTGGGGCGAATGCGTTCCTTATGCGCGTTATGACGAAACGCTGGAGTCCGTAGAGGCCGAGATTGCCGGTCTGCCCGCGGATGTCAACCGCCGGTCGCTGATGGGTCTGCTGCCAGCAGGTGCCGCGCGAAACGCCGTGGATTGCGCCTTGTGGGATCTGGAGTGCAAACGTGTTGGCAAGCGCGCCTGGGACCTGGCAGGTCTGCCCAAGCCCGGCCCCGAGATCACCGCCTATACATTGTCGCTGGACACACCCGAGGCAATGCAGGCGCAGGCGGCCGCGAACGCGCATCGCCCACTTCTGAAGATCAAACTGGGCACGCCCGATGACATGCCCCGGCTTGAAGCTGTGCGCGCCGGTGCTCCGGTCTCCAAGATCATTGTGGATGCGAACGAAGGCTGGTCGGCCGAGGTTTACGCCGACCTCGCCCCGCATCTGGTGCGGCTGGGCGTGGCGTTGGTGGAACAGCCCTTGCCCGCGGGAGATGACGACGCATTGATCGGAATGAAGCGCCCGGTGCCAGTCTGCGCTGACGAATCCTGCCATGACCGCGCCAGCCTGCCCAAACTGAGGGGTAAATATGATGTCATCAACATCAAGCTCGACAAGACCGGGGGCTTGACCGAGGCGCTGGAGTTGCGCACGGCGGCAGTTGCCGAAGGCTATGACATAATGGTGGGATGCATGGTTGGCAGCTCGCTTGCCATGGCGCCTGCGACATTGCTGGCACAGGGTGCGATGGTAACGGACCTTGACGGCCCGCTTCTATTGGCCGAAGACCGCGACACCCCGCTGAATTTTGACGACGCCGGAGTGCACCCGCCTGCGGCCGCACTTTGGGGCTGAGGAGACGAACATGACACGTACCGTTTACGTAAATGGCGAATACCTGCCCGAGACTGAGGCCAAGGTTTCCATTTTTGACCGTGGTTTCCTGTTTGCGGACGCGGTTTACGAAGTCACCAGTGTGCTGGACGGCAAGCTGATCGAATTCGAAGGTCACTCAGTCCGTCTGAAGCGTTCGCTGGACGAGCTTGAGATGGCCGAGCCCTGCACCAAGGATGAACTGCTGGAGATCCACCGCAAGCTGATCGAGCTGAACGGCATCGAGGAAGGTCTGGTCTATTTGCAGGTCTCGCGCGGCAGCGATGGCGACCGGGATTTCGTGTTTCCGCCGGCAGATACCAAGCCCAGCCTCGTTCTGTTCACGCAGAACAAGCCCGGGCTGGCTGACAGCCCGGCGGCAAGGAAAGGTGCCAAGATCATCTCGATCGAAGACATCCGCTGGGGCCGCCGCGACATCAAAACGGTGCAATTGCTCTACCCGTCTATGGGTAAGATGATGGCCAAGAAGGCAGGTTGCGACGACGCATGGCTGGTCGAGGATGGCTTTGTGACCGAGGGCACCAGTAACAACGCCTATTTCGTCAAGAACGGCAAGATTGTTACCCGCCCTCTGTCCAACGATATCCTGCACGGTATTACCCGAAAGGCCGTGCTGCGGATGGCGGCTGAGGCGCAGATGGTGGTGGAAGAGCGTCTGTTCACCATCGACGAGGCCAAAGAGGCGGACGAGGCATTCACAACTTCGGCCAGTGCTTTTGTGATGCCGGTGGTCGAGATCGACGGTGTGGCGCTGGGCGACGGAACACCGGGTCCGATTGCCAAGCGTTTGCGCGAGATTTATCTGGACGAAAGCCGCAAGGCGGCGATCTGAAGAAAAAGGCCCGCTGCAGCGGCGGGCCTTTTCTCAGGCGTCAGCCTTTTTTGGTGACATTTTCTTCGAAGGCAACCTTGAAGGCGGCTTGTTTCTCGGGGCTGGCTTCGGTCTGGTAGTTGGTCTTCCACTCATCCATGGTCATGCCGTAAAAAACTTCGCGGGCTTCTTCCTTGCCCATCTCGATGCCTTTTTCATTGGCCGCTTCCTGATACCAGCGCGACAGGCAGTTTCGGCAGAATCCAGCAAGGTGCATCATGTCGATATTCTGCACATCGGTACGGTCTTCCATCAGGTGCTTTTGCAGCCGGCGGAAGGCCGCAGCCTGAAGTTCGATTTCGGTTTGCTTGTCCATAGTGTGACTTCTCTCTTGTGAGTTATATGGAACATAAGACGCCACCATGACCTTGAAAAGTGTGATGAATCAAATGATGATCAGATACGCGATGGACCTTTTTTGAGAGCTACTGTGAAAGTCATTTCTGCGCCGAAATCTGGATTTGAAACACTGGATCTAGTTTTGGTCGCTGCGAGTGTTGTGGTTTTTCTAGTGATCGCCATTTTGATCTATCGTGCTATGCTGCACCGCAAATCAATAAATTGCAAATGGGCCAGAAGCCAATCTTGATCGCGGTCAGCTGCGTGCTTGGGAATGCCAAGCGTGCCATTCTATTGCTTTCTCAGGAACCAAAAAGAAACCCCAGAATTGCAAAGCGGCCTTGCGGCCCAGACCTCTCTGAGATCTCGACCGTTCATCAAAGTCAAAGGTCGCTAGTGTCCAACGCTTCTTGCAGGATTATCGCCAGCCGCTCGGCCCAATGACGTTGCCCGGCATGGTCGGCGATCAGGTCGTTGCGCAGCTCGATCAATGCATTGGGACGGCCAAAAGCGGTGCAGTGCTTGTCAATCGCATCACCAGGCAAAACACCGGTATAGGGTTCATTGACACCAACGCACAGGTCATCTTCCTGTTGCAGCCGGTCGATCAAAGGGCGCGAAAACCGCTCGTCCGGTGTGTGCAGTACACCAATGTGCCATGGTCGGGGGTCACGTCCACGCAACTGGCGCGTGAAGGAATGCATCGACACAATTACCGCATGTGGCAGTGCCGCCAACTCGGCCAACGCTGTGTGGTAGGGGCGATAGCACATGTTCAGGCGGCGTTCGCGTTCGGCGGCATCGGCATTGCGGTTGCCGGGAATGATCGACCCGTCATACAGTTTCATCAACAGCGTGGGGTCATCTTCCCCTCGGTTCGGGTCGATTACGAGGCGCGAGAAATTGGCGGCAATCACCGGCGCGTTCAGAATCTCGCCCAGATGTTTTGATACCTCATACGCGCCGACATCATAGGCGATATGGCGCTCCATGTCCTCGCGCGGCAGGCCAAGGTCGCCGTCATTGACCTCGGGGGGGACAGTGTTGGTTGCGTGGTCGCATGTGATCAGCCATCGGGACGGGCGATCCGCGCCGTGAACGAAAAACGGGGTGTAAGTCATAAGCCTGTCATCTAGTTTGTCGCAGGTGTAGGGCAGTTGCTTTAAAAAGGGAATTGCGCAATAAGCGCCATAGCAGTGTTTGCGGTAACATTTTGCAAAAGCTGATCTGTGCAATCTGAGCCGGCATGAGGAGGTCAAGACCAATGCGACGCCTGAGAAATGTAAAAATCGTGGCGACGCTGGGACCGGCGTCCAGTGACTATGACACCATTCGCGCCCTGCACGAAGCCGGGGCGGATGTGTTCCGTCTGAACATGAGCCACGGCAGCCATGATGAGATTCGCGAACGCCACAGGATCATTCGGCAGGTTGAAAAGGATCTGGACAGCCCGATTGCCATTCTGGCTGATCTTCAGGGCCCCAAGCTGCGGGTTGGTGTTTTTGCAAATGATGCTGAGGAACTGGAAGAGGGCGCGGCGTTCCGTCTGGACCTTGATCCAACCCCAGGCGACACCACCCGCGTGTGCCTGCCGCACCCCGAGATTTTCGCGGCCCTTGAACCGGGCGCGCGCCTTCTGGTCAATGACGGCAAGATCCGTCTGATCGTTGAGGATTGTGGTCAGGACTTTGCCAATTGCTCAGTTGAGGTCGGCGGTACGATCTCGAACCGCAAGGGTGTGAACGTCCCGGATGTGGTGCTGCCGCTGGCGGCCTTGTCGGAAAAGGACCGTGGTGATCTGGAGTTTGTCTGCCAGTTGGGCGTTGACTGGCTGGCGCTGAGTTTCGTGCAACGCGCCAAGGATGTGTTCGAGGCCCGCGCGCTGGCTGATGGACGCGCCGCGATTCTGTCGAAGATCGAAAAGCCGGCGGCGGTCGAGGCGTTCGACGACATCCTCGATGCCTCGGACGGTATCATGGTGGCGCGGGGCGATCTGGGAGTGGAGCTGCCGGTATCAGCGGTGCCGCCCATTCAGAAGAGGCTGGTCCGCAAGTGCCGTAGTGCCGCCAAGCCGGTCATTGTCGCCACCCAGATGCTGGAAAGCATGATCGAAAGCCCGATGCCCACCCGCGCCGAGGTGTCGGATGTGGCCACCGCGATCTATGAGGGCACTGACGCCATTATGCTCAGCGCGGAATCGGCGGCAGGTGCTTATCCGGTTGAGGCCGTGCAGACCATGAATAAGGTAGCCATCGAGGTCGAGGCCGACCCGACCTATTCCCAGATCATCGCCGCGTCCCGGACGGCAAAAGGAAGCACTGTGGCCGATGCCATCGTCGCGGCCGCCCGAGAGATTGCGGAAAAGACCGATATCAAAGCCATCTGTTGCTTTACGCAAAGCGGAACGACCGCGTCATTGACGGCCCGCGAACGTCCCGGTGTTCCGATCATCGCGATGACATCGTTGATGGGGACCGCGCGCAGGCTTTGCCTGAGCTGGGGATGCAATTGCGTCATGACGCCCGAACTTCAGCGGTTCAAAAGCGCCGTTGTCAACGCGGCCCGCGCGGCGCGGGCAGGGGGGTTCGCAACCGAAACCGATCAGATCGTGGTTACGGCCGGTGTCCCTTTCAACGTTCCCGGCACCACCAACATTCTGCGGGTGGCCCCTTGTGATGAACGGCTGATCTACAGCACGGATCCGGAATAACCGCACCCTGACACTCGGGCCCGAGTGTCATGTCAGCCAACCGGCTCTTTTACAATTTCCATAACTGTAAAAGAGCTGGTCTGGTGTATTCCCGGCAGCTTGTTGATCTTCTCGCCCAGTACCAGACGGAAATGCGCAATATCGCGCGTTCGAACAGTCAAAAGATAATCAAACGAGCCCGCCACCATCAGGCAGCTTTCGATTTCCGACACATTCCGAACAGCGTCGTTGAACCTCACCAGGGATTGTTCCGCCGTCGCGACCAGGGATACCTGCACCACGGTCAACAGCGCCAGTCCCATCCTTTCCTTGTCGACGACGGCTCTGTACCCTTTGATATAGCCATTCTTCTCAAGTCGTTTTACACGCTCGGAACAGGGCGTATTGGTCAGGTTCACGCGCGCCGCCAACTCAACTATCGAGAGCCGTCCATTGGCCTCCAGCTCGTGCAGGATGCGTTGATCGATATTGTCTAAATCTCTGCTAATCAGTAAAATTCCCTGTATTTTTGGCGTAATACGACAAATTACACTGAAATTGGCCCAAAAAAATCTCCAATTCCTAGTGAAATTTCCTAATACTTATCAAAGGGCGGTCTTGTTGAAAAGTTCCAAGTTCCGGCCGCCCTGCCGGGGGCGTGGGCCCCGGCTTTAACAACAAAAAACGGAGGAACGAAATGACAACAAAGATTGTCATAGGACTCGACGGGACTGAGACCGGCGAGCGTGCGATTGCCTTTGCCAAGGATTTGGCAAAGCTGATCGGAACGTGCGATTTGCTGGTCGCTTATGTGATCGAATGGTCACCTTACACATTCCAGACACCTGAAGAAAACGCCCAGCGCCACAAGCGCCGCGAAGAAGAGGTTGATCTGGCGATGTCGCGTGTCGTGACACCTGCTGTAGAGGCCCTCAGGGCTGCGGGTTTCGAGGCGCAGGGCATTGTGCGCCATGGCGATGTAGCGGAAACGCTGAACGCCATCACGGTCGAAAACGGAGGTTCGCAAATCGTCGTGGGCCGGGCGTCCGCGGACGGGATCAAGAAACGTCTGTTCGGAAGTTCGACGCAATACCTGGTAATGCATGCCGACGTTCCGGTTACGGTCGTGAACTGAAGGGAGGGCCAAAAATGAGAACGCTAAAAACACTTGGCGCCGTAACGGCCGCCACCATTGCCGCCAGCCCTGCCCTTGCACAAGAGGCGCCGGGACTGGATGAAAAAATCAACCAAGCCTTTGCGAACCTGACCGGACCGTTTGTCAGCTTCATCTTTGCGCCGCTGCCCGGAACCAGCTTTCCGTGGATCGTTATGTGGCTGGTGATCGCGGCAACGGTTTTCACGCTGTATTTTGCCTTTGTGCAGATGCGGTTCTTCAGCCACGCGATCAGCCTTGTCAAAGGTGATTACTCCGATCCCAACGATGCGGGCGAGGTCAGCCACTTTCAGGCTCTGGCCACGGCGCTGTCCGGAACTGTCGGTCTGGGGAATATCGCGGGCGTGGCCGTTGCCGTTGGCATCGGCGGCCCGGGCGCAACCTTCTGGATGATCCTTGCGGGTCTTCTGGGCATGGCATCAAAGTTCACCGAATGTACGCTGGGCGTGAAGTACCGCAATGAATACGAAGACGGTACAGTATCCGGCGGCCCGATGTATTACATGTCCAAGGGCTTTGACGAGCTGGGCCTGCCGGGCGGCAAGATCCTGGCGGTACTGTTCTCGATCTTCTGTATTCTGGGCGCATTGGGCGGCGGGAACATGTTCCAGGCCAACCAGGCACATCAACAGATCGCGGGTATCGTTGGCGACTATCCGGGCTGGATTACCGGCATTGTTTTTGCTGGTGTGGTGTTCATGGTCATTGTTGGCGGCCTGAAATCCATTGCACGGGTGACCGAAAAGGTCGTGCCGTTCATGGGGGTGCTGTATGTGGCCACCGCACTGGTCATCATCGCGATGAATGCGGACATGATCGGCTGGGCCTTTGGTCAGATCTTTGCCGGTGCCTTCACGGGGCTGGGTGTTGCAGGGGGCATGGTCGGCGCGCTGATCCAGGGCTTCAAGCGCGCGGCATTCTCGAACGAGGCGGGCGTGGGCTCTGCAGCTATCGCGCACTCGGCGGTTCGGACCAAGGAGCCGATCACCGAGGGTTTTGTATCGCTGCTTGAACCCTTCATCGATACCGTCGTGATCTGTACCATGACGGCGCTGGTGATCATCATCACGCAACAGCTGATCATCGATCCCGAAACCGGCAACTACATGCTGAACGAAGCGGGTTCCGCCATCGCAACAGTGGATGGAAATTCCGGTGTCAGCCTGACTTCTGCCGCGTTTGGCAGCGCGTTCAGCTGGTTCCCGTACATCCTTGCGATTGCGGTGATCCTGTTTGCCTTCTCGACCATGATCAGCTGGTCCTACTATGGCCTCAAGGCCTGGACCTACCTGTTCGGAGAAGGACACACAAAAGAGCTGATCTTCAAGGTCATCTTCTGTGTCTTCGTGGTGATCGGCGCTGCGGCCAACCTCGGCCCCGTTATCGACTTCTCGGATGCGGCGATCTTTGCGATGGCGGTTGTGAACGTCTTTGCCCTCTACTTCCTGATGAAAGTGGTGCGGCAGGAACTGGCGTCCTACTCCGCAAGGCTGAAGAGCGGTGAAATCCGTAAATTCGAACACTAAATCCAATCACCGGGGCGGCTTGTGTCGCCCCGGTGCCTGACCAGGCTGCAAAAAGCACAGATTCTGGTCCAAACCCCCTTGCCAGTATGACCGAACTTGCGTAAACGGCGCTTCTGATCGCGTGACCGGCCGAGATGGCATGCCGAGTCGCGTCTGAAACCGAACCCGAAAAAGGAGACGGAAATGCCTAAGATGAAGACCAAATCAAGCGCCAAGAAGCGCTTCAAGGTGACTGCGACCGGTAAGGTCCTTGCTGGCCAGGCCGGCAAACGGCACGGCATGATCAAGCGGACCAAGAAATTCATCCGCGACGCCCGTGGCAACACCACCCTGTCCGCCCCCGACGCAAAGATCGTCAAGGGCTACATGCCCTACGACCGCTAAGAGGAGATGTAAGAGATGTCCCGCGTTAAAGGTGGAACCGTAACTCACGCCCGTCACAAGAAGATCATCAAGGCCGCAAAAGGCTATTATGGTCGTCGCAAGAGCAACTTCAAAGTCGCAACTCAGGCCGTCGACAAGGCCAACCAGTACGCGACCCGTGACCGCAAGAACCGCAAGCGCAACTTCCGCGCGCTGTGGATCCAGCGGATCAACGCTGCTGTGCGCAGCCATGACGAGGCTCTGACATATTCCCGCTTCATCAACGGTCTGAACCTGGCCGGTATCGAAGTGGACCGCAAAGTTCTGGCCGACCTGGCCGTGCACGAACCGGAAGCGTTCGGCGCGATCGTCGCCAAAGCTCAGGCTGCTCTGGCTGCCTGAACCTCTGAAAAGAGACAGTGAAAGAAAGGCCGTCCCTTTGGGGCGGTCTTTTTTGTTGCAACATGCGGTGCATTCCAAGCGCTTCTTGGGTCAGGGCATCCATCCCTTCTGCATTGGGATGACGCCAACCAGTTTCAGGCATGACCGGTTTGATCTAGATCATGTAACAGCCCTCGGATCATATTATATATGATTTTATGAATATAAATGAAAAGGGTGAAATCATGACACTAAACTGGAAAGTTGGAGGTGTTCTGCTAGGGCTCGTGTTCTTCGGGGCAGTTCTTCTGGTGAAGCCGATCGGTGTTTCGACCCAATTCGTCATCCTTGACGGAATTATCGCGGACACCGTCAATTCGGAATTCGTGACGCAGACGGATGACGGTTACGGTTCATCCAACGCATACATGGCGAAATCCAATGGCAAATACGCCAAGTACGTATCCAATCCGTTGAATTACAGCTTTGTCTTCGTTTTGGCTATGGCCGCGGGGGCGTTCTTGTCGGTCAAGGCGCGCGGTGGTCTGGAACGCGGAGAGGGCAAGCTGCCCATGATCTGGCGCGAAAACTACGGCGATACGCCCTGGGCTCGAAACCTGGTTGCGCTATTGGGCGGCTTTGTCGTCCTCTATGGGGCCAGGTTGGCGGGTGGGTGCACATCCGGTCACATGATGTCCGGTATGATGCAGACAGCCCTGTCAGGCTATATCTTTGCAGCCGGGGCATTTGCAGCGGCAATTCCTACGGCAATGCTGATCTACCGGAAAGGATAAGGCGATGGAAATCATTCTTGCGATCATCATTGGCGCCGCTTTCGGAGCCGTACTTGACCGGATTGGCGCAGCGAATCCAAATTGGATTGTGGGCATGCTGACACTGCGTCGACTCCAGCTGATGAAAACGATCCTTCTGGCAATCGGAACCGGTTCGATCCTCATGTTCGGCGGGCAGATGCTGGGGTTTGTGGATGTCGGCCATATGTCGGTGAAATCGGCCTATGTCGGTGTCTTCATTGGCGGATTGTTACTGGGTGCGGGCTGGGCTGCATCGGGCTACTGTCCGGGAACAGGGGTCTGCGCCGCTGCGTCCGGTCGCCGTGACGCCTTGTTCTTCATCGTCGGTGGTTTGTTGGGTGCTGCGGCCTATATGGCGACATATCCGGCCTGGAAGGCCACGGGTCTGCTCGATGGAATTGCTGGCGGCAAAGTCACCCTGGGTACAGTTCCGGGATCCGCTTACGAGGGTGTTTTGTTAATGTCCGGCGATATTCTCGGTATCGCACTGGGTGCCGTCTTTGTTCTGGTTGCTTTCGTTCTTCCGGACAGCCTGATCGCAACCGGTGAAAAGGTTGGTGTTGCGGCCGAATAATCACGGCTGAACGTACACATTCACGACCAGCATCCCGACAAAAAAACCGGCGCAACACGCGCCGGTTTCTTTTTTTAGGGATATCGGTGATCTTACCCGAACACACGCCCCAGCGCGCCGTCAACCGCGTCGGTGATCTGGTCGATGTCATCGGCCGTAGCAATCAGCGCAGGCGAGAAGCACAGCGTGTTGTTGCGACCGGGGATCGAGCGGTTGGTGACGCCGATGATCACGCCCTGTGCCATACAGTCGGCAGTAACGGCCTGCGCCAGTTTCTCGTCCACCGGCTCTTTGGTGCCGCGATCCACAACCAGTTCGGCCCCCAGGAACAAGCCCTTGCCGCGCACATCGCCGATGACCTTGTGCTTGTCCATCAGCGCCAGAAGGTTGTTCGTCATACGCGCGCCCATATCCGTGCAGTTCTGCAACAGGTTTTCATCCTGAATGATGCGCATGTTCTCGATGGCCGCTGCCGGACCAGCGGTGCACCCACCAAAGGTCGAGATATCGCGGAAATAGTTCATCGGGTCCGCGGCATCGTCTTTGAACAAGTCAAAGACTTCCTCGGTGGTGACCATGCAGGCAATCGCGGCATAGCCTGACGCCACACCCTTGGCCATGGTCACGAAATCGGGTTTGATACCGTATTGCTGGTACCCGAACCACGTGCCGGTGCGGCCCACGCCACAGACAACCTCGTCGATATGCAGCAGCACATCGTATTTCTTGCAGATCTCCTGCACGCGCTGCCAGTATCCTTCAGGCGCTTCGATTACACCACCACCCGCTGTTACAGGCTCAAGGCACAAGGCACCTACGGTATCGGGGCCTTCGCGCAGGATGACGGCTTCAATCTGGTCTGCGGCCCATTCGCCGAAATTCTCTTCGGGTGCGCTGTCCAGCTCGTGCTTGCGATATTCCATGCAATGCGGCACGCGCACGAAATCAGGTGCGAAGGGACCGTATTGCGCTGTGCGCTCGTCCTGACCGCCTGCCGACATGGTCGCCAGCGTCGAGCCGTGATAGTCCCGATCGCGGTACAGGATCTTGGTTTTCTTGCCGCCATATTTCTTGTGCGCGATCTGGCGCACCATCTTGAACGCCTTCTCGTTCGCCTCGGAACCTGAGTTGGTGTAATAGACCCGGCTCATGCCCGGCATCTTGTCGATCAGTTGCTCGGCAAACAGCGCACCCGGGATCGAACCGGCCGAATTGGCGAAATAGCACAGCTTCATCAGCTGGTTGTAAACCGCCTTGCAGATCGATTCGCGGCCATAGCCGACATTGACGGTCCAGACGCCGCCAGAAACCGCATCCAGATGCTCTTTGCCTTTCTGGTCCCAGACACGCATGCCCTTGCCCTCGACAATGATGCGAGGGTCATTGGTTTCAAAGGGTTTATGCTGGATCAGATGGTGCCAGATATGGGCGCGGTCAGCCTCGACTACGCGGGAAAGATCGTTTTCGTTGAACGTGCCGTCCATGACATGTCCTTTCAGTGAGGAAGCGGTGCGCGGGATATGGGAATACCACATCCCAGCATGTGTTTAAGATGCTTCAGATCACCGCGAAAGCCCTGCTGTAGATAGGGCCAGATCGTATCATCCCGTATTGCCAGTCGGTTTTGCCGCCGTATTTCTACGGGTTTGTCAGAACGCTAACTTTGTGCTCAATTCGCCCAAACTGCGTTTCGGGAGGACAGCGGATGGCAGCGACACATATCTACGAGCGTCATTTGGACAAATGCCGGGCAAATTACACACCTCTGTCGCCCCTTACGTTCATTGAACGGACGGCGCAGGTCTACCCGGATTACCCATCCGTGGTTTATGGGGATCGCCGGTATTCCTGGGCTGAAACCTATGCCCGTTGCCGGCGTCTGGCGAGTGCGTTGACAGCGCGTGGGATTGGACGGGGCGATACCGTTTCAATAATCGCGGCCAACATCCCGGAAATGTACGAGGCGCATTTTGGCGTGCCCATGACGGGCGCTGTTCTGAACGCAATCAACACGCGGCTGGATGCGCCGATTGTCGCATTCATCCTGAACCATGCCGAAGCCAAGGCGCTGCTGGTCGACCCCGAGTTTTCGGATGTGGTGAAAGATGCGCTGCAACAGGTCGATCATGACATTCTGGTCATCGATATCGAAGACCCCACCTTCGACGGCGGTGAAAAGCTGGGCCGCCTGACCTATGATGCCCTGCTGGCCGAAGGCGACCCCGCGTTTGACTGGTCACTGCCAGCGGACGAATGGGACGCGATCACATTGAATTATACCTCGGGCACCACGGGCAACCCCAAGGGCGTGGTTTACCACCATCGCGGCGCGACCCTGAACGCACAGTCGGATTTGCTGGACTGGGATATGCCCAAGCATTCGGTCTATCTTTGGACCCTGCCGATGTTCCACTGCAATGGCTGGTGCTTCCCGTGGGCCATGGCAGCCAATGCAGGTGTTTCCGTTTGCTTGCGCGCGGTGCGGGCCGAACCGATCTATGCTGCTTTCCGGGACGAGAAAGTGACCCATTTCTGCGGTGCGCCGATCGTTCTGAACATGCTGGCCCACGCTCCGGATAAGTTGAAGGACTTTGACCACCAGATCAAGGTGATGACGGCAGGTGCCCCGCCGCCTGCGGCCGTGATCGAAGCGATGGAGGCGATGGGTGTCGAGGTCACGCATGTCTATGGCCTGACCGAAACCTATGGGCCTTCGGTTGTCTGCGCATGGAAAGACGAATGGAACAGCAAAGGGCCTGAAGACCGCGCGGCCCTCAAGGTGCGGCAAGGGGTGCGCTATACAGCGTTGTCCGGACTGATGGTGGCCGACCCGGAAACGCTGGAACCGGTTCCGGCTGATGGCGAAACCATGGGTGAGATATTCATGCAGGGCAACGTGGTGATGAAAGGATACCTCAAGAATCCCGACGCTACCGACAAGGCCTTTCACGGTGGCTGGTTCGCGTCCGGTGATCTGGGTGTCATGCACCCCGATGGCTATATCGCGCTCAAGGACCGTTCAAAGGACATCATCATCTCGGGCGGCGAAAATATCTCATCTGTCGAGGTCGAAGGCATCCTCTACAAGCATCCGGCGGTGATGGAGGCCGCCGTAGTGGCCCGTCCCGATGAGAAATGGGGCGAAACGCCCTGCGCCTTTGTCGAGTTGAAACCCGGCGCGGCCGCAACCGAGGCAGAGCTTATCGCCTTCTGTCGCGACCACATGGCCCATTTCAAAGCACCCAAAACGGTGGTGTTCGGCACCCTGCCCAAGACATCAACCGGCAAGGTGCAGAAATTCGTTCTGCGGGATCAGGCGCGGGCGCTGGGTTAAAGATTGTCGAAGATCGACAGGTCCAACGCCAGCATCTCACCCATCCAGATCGCGCGGTCGCGGTGATCCTCCAGATGTTCACCGGTTTCCGGGTGCGTGAAGACCGTCAGACCCTGCCGGTTCAGCATCAGCCATGGGATGACCTGATCGAATGCGCTCGCAGCAAAGCCCAGCTGGCAGCTCCAGCGGGGATGCGGGCCGACGTTTCGGGCGTGCATTCGGCCCATTTGAACAGGGAACAGGCGGGCCGCCTCTTCACAGACCAGTCGCGCGGTGTCCTGCGTGTCGGCATCGAAATAGACATGGGCGTGATAGCCGGTGATCTCGGGCATAGGAACCTCATTTGCTTTGTTGGCTCAAAGCTAAGGCCTAAAAGGAAGAAAACCTAGCTGCGCATGCACACAGGGTCTGTGCAATGTTAACCCGGCGCATGTGCGTCGGGATGCGCCGCGACAAAGGCCGGGTGATCTGCGCAGGCCTCTTCAACCCGCAGCAGACGGGGCATATCCGACAGATCAACCTGCCACCGGCGCGCGTTATAGATTTGCGGGATCAGGCAGAGGTCGGCGAGACCGGGCTTTGACCCAACACAGTAGGGGGCCTGTTCAAAATCCCCCAGCATGGCTTCAAACGCCTGCAATCCGGGTTTGATGAAATGCCGCATCCAGTCGCCAGGCATGTCCGGGGCGTTTTGGCTCAGGGTGGTGGCAAAGCGCGCAACCGACAGGTTGCAGACCGGATGGATGTCGACCGCAATCGCATAAGCCAGCGCCTGAACACGCGCGCGTTCCGCCGGATCATCAGGCAGAAGGTTCAACTGCCGGGTCTGGTCCAGATAGTCGAGGATGGCCAGCGATTGCGTCAACCGCAGCCCGTCTATATCCAGAACCGGCACAAAGCCCTGCGGGTTCCGAGCGATATGTTCATCGCTCTTTTGTGCGCCGCCCACCAGATCGACAACAACCGGGCGATACGCGATTCCGGCCAGATTCAGGGTGATCCGCACCCGGTAACTGGCCGAGGACCGCCAATAGTCATAAAGGACGACGTCGCTCACGTCCGGGCCTGTCAACTGTCGGTCAAAGCGGCAGCGCGAAGGGCGTCCGTCAGCACCGTACTGTCACCGATGTGGTTGGCCAGCACCAGTACCAGCCGCGCATTCAGCGCGTCGCTGTCTGCTTTTTCCAGGCCCTCATGCGCGGCCAGAAGTTCGGCATAGAAGTCATCGGCGTTTTTGATGTTCGGGGTTAGGATCAGGTCTGACATGGGGCTTACTCCTTACCGCAGGCTCTGCGGATCGCGTGCCGGAAGGTGTTTTCTTCGTAACTGTCTCGGCGGGCCGCCACATGTTGGTCCGGCCGGATCAGGTAGACAGCGCTGGTCGCGTTACCCAGATAGCGGCGTTTGAGGGCCAGCGTCATATCATCCTTGACCGACAGCGCCAGTCGCGTGACTTCGATCCCATCTTCTTCCAGGGTATCAGGGGCGTCTGCATCGATGGTCAGAAGCGTGAACTTGCCTGCAAGCTTGGGCAGCAGAAATTCGTCACCAAGCGGAGCGTCGGGGCAGGCCGAACCCGGTCGCGTTCCGGTGGGGCCGTTCAGCGCGTCCGCAGAATTCAGCGAAGACCCGTCATAGGTGCAGGGCTGGCTCAGGCGACCCGAATTCACCAGTGGGCGGGCGAAGTCGTAATGTTCGCTCAGGTCCAGTACCGCATCACGCAGGATCCGCGACATCTCGGATTTCGGGGTGATGAAATCGGTCGACCGGCTGGAATTCAGGATGTTCTCGTCCGCCCCGTACACGCGTTCGGCGTTGTAGCTGTCCAGCAGAGTTTCAGGTGCTTTCCCATCCAGAACCAGCTTCAGTTTCCAGCACAGGTTGTCGGTGTCCTGAAGGCCGGAATTGGCCCCGCGCGCGCCAAAGGGGCTGACCTGATGCGCGCTGTCACCCGCAAACAGAACACGGCCCTTGCGGAAGCTTTCCATGCGACGGCACTGGAACGTATAGATCGAGACCCATTCAAGCTGAAACTCGACATCATCGCCCAGCATCGCCTTGAGGCGGGGGATCACGTTCTCTGGGCGCTTTTCGCGTTCCTTGTCGATATCCCAACCCAGCTGCAAGTCGATGCGCCAAACATTGTCGGGCTGTTTGTGCAACAACGCGGATTGCCCGCGATTGAACGGCGGATCGAACCAGAACCAGCGTTCAGACGGAAAATCCGCATCCATGATCACGTCTGCAATCAGGAAGTTGTCTTCGAAAATCCGTCCTTCGAAATCAATGCCCAACATCCGCCGGGCAGGGGATGTCGCGCCATCACAGGCAATCAGCCAATCGGCTTCGATTGTGTAAGGTCCTTCGGGCGTCTCGACCTCCAGCCGCACGTGATCTTCATGCGTTCCAATCGCCTCGACCTTGTTGCGCCCGCGTATCTCAATCGGTGCGCCTTCTGCCTGCAACTCGCGGACCCGTTCAACAAAGTAGTTCTCGAAATGGTATTGCTGCAGGTTGATGAAGGCAGGGTTGGCATAACCTTCATCCGGTTGCAGGTTGAAATCATAGACCTGTCGATCATCGAAGAACACCTTGCCCCGATCCCACAGGACGCCCTTGTCGACCAGTCGGCCCCCGCATCCCAGCCGGTCGGCAATTTCCAGCGTGCGTTGCGAGAAACAGATGGCGCGGCTGCCGAAACTGACCTTGTCATTCTCGTCCAGAACCACGACGTCGACCCCTTGCTGCGCCAGATCAATCGCGGCGGCCAGACCAACCGGGCCCGCGCCGATCACGATAACCTTGCGCCGAACTGGCGTCGGGCTGTCCTGATCCGGACTGCGTTCATAGCCGTAAAGCGGAGTTTCAAAGATCTTGTTCATGGGCTTCCCCCCAAGCAGATGGGCCAAAGTGCTGCATGTCCTGTGCTCCGGCAACATGTGCCGAAGCCTTTGGCATATGGTTTCATTGAATCCCGCCGCCTAAAACGATCTGGATCAAACTGGGTCGTTTTTCCTTACCCCTGCAGGGCCTCCCACATCTCAAGATCGCGCTGGGCGGTCCAGATGCGAGGCGTGTCGATACCACGGGCTTCGTCGTAGGCGCGGGCGACGTTGAACGGCAGGCAGTGTTCGTAGATCGCGTAATTGGCGAATTTCGGGTCACATTCGGCGCGGACTGCATCCCATGCCTCTTTCAGGCTGCCACCGCGCGCCGCAACCCTGGCCGCCGGGCGGTAGGTGCTTTCGACGAAATCGCGAGTGTTTTCGATGGCGGCATTGACCATGTCCTTGCCAACCAGCGCATCGCCGCGTCCCGGTGCGATGGCGTCGACATCGAACCACTTGATCTCGTCCAGCGTGTCGCCCCAGTCGTTGAAATGCCCGTCACCGCAATAGCAGGCCGAGTGATATTCGACGATGTCGCCGGTGAACATCACGTTCTGGTCTGGCACGTGGATGACGATATCGCCGGCGGTATGGGCGCGCCCCAGATGCATCAGGTCGATCCGGCGATTGCCCAGATAAACGGTCATCGTGTCGCTGAATGTGGTGGTGGGCCAGGTCAGGCCGGGGATGCTTTCATGCCCTTCGAACAGGCGCGGGAAGCGCTGGAATTCGCTGTCCCAGTCTTCCTGACCGCGTTCCACCACCATGGCGCGGGCCATGTCGGACATCAGGATCTGTTGCGCGCCAAAAGCGCTGGCACCCAAAACCCGCACTGCGTGGTAATGGGTCAGCGCCACATGGGTGATCGGCTTGTCGGTCACAGACCGCACGCATTCGATCACCTTGTTGGCCAGGCGCGGGGTCGCCTGTGCCTCGACGATCATCACGCTGTCATCGCCAATGATCACGCCCGAGTTCGGGTCACCCTCGGCGGTGAAAGCATAAAGCCCTTCGCCCACTTCAGTGAACGAGATTTTCTTTTCCGACATGTCCCCCTGGGACGCGAATGCTTTGGCCATCTTGGTTTTGTCCTTTTGCGGTTGCGCGGAAGGCAGAGGTTGGATGCCTCCGGCGGGAGTATTTGGAAAAAGATGAAGCTCAGTGCGTCATCGCCCGAATGGGGAATTGAGTGCAGGCAGAACGGTGCCGGTGCAATCGCCAAAGCCAATGGTATAGCCATCGCCCCTGGCAGCGCCGGTCAGGGTCATTGTGTCGCCGTCTTCGATAAAGCTGCGGGTCTCGCCGGTCTCAAGCGTAAATGGCTCGCGCCCGGCCCAGCTGAGTTCCATAAGCGAGCCGAATTCGCTGCGTTCCGGCCCCGAGATGGTGCCCGAGCCCAACAGATCGCCCGGGTTCATCGCGCAGCCGCCAATGGCGTGATGGCACAGCTGCTCAGCCGCCGAATAATACATGCGGTTATAGTTGGTCCTGGCGATGACCGAGGCGCGGTCGGCGCCTTCGGGCTGCATCAGAACCTCAAGCTCGATGTCGTATAGCCCGTCCTTGCTGCCCTTGAGATAGGGCAAAAGCTCTTTCTCACGCGGGGGGGTGGGCGCGCGGAACGGCTCCAACGCGGCAGCCGTCACGATCCACGGAGAGATCGAGGTGCCGAATGCCTTGCCCTGGAACGGCCCCAGCGGTTGATACTCCCAGCCCTGGATATCGCGCGCCGACCAGTCGTTCAGCAGCACATAGCCAAAGATCATCGCATCGGCCTCGTCCACCGTGATCGGCTGGCCGAACTCCGACCCGGTGCCGACGATGGCGCCCATCTCCAGCTCGATATCGAGCCGTTTCGAGGGGCCAAAGGACGGCATCTCGGCATCGGGGGCCTTGGTCTGGCCATTGGGGCGGTGGATCGGCGTGCCCGACACCACGACCGAGGAGGCTCGTCCATTGTACCCGATCGGGATATGCAGCCAGTTTGCCGGCAGATCGGGCGAGCCGCGCAGGATGGCGCCCATGTTCTGGGCGTGTTGCTTGCCGGCGTAAAAGTCTGTGTATTCGCTGACAACCAGCGGCATATGCAGCGTGGCTTTGGCCATCGGCACCAGCAGCGGTTCAACAGTCTCCTGCTCTTTCGACCCTTTGGACAGAAGCGCGGTCAGCCGCTCGCGCAGGGCGGCCCAGACGGCGGGGCCTTCTTCCATCAGATCGTTCCAATAGGGCACGTCGAACAGCGGATAGTCGTTCAGCGCGACAAGACCCTCGGCCTCGGCCGCGGCCATGTCGAGGATCATGTCGCCAATGGCCACGCCGCAGCGCGGATCATCTCCTTCGGTCGAGAAAACACCGTAAGGCAGGTTATTCAGTGGAAACGGATGCGCCGCGTCGTTGGCCGAGGCCACCCAGGATTTCATCAAAGGCATATTTTGCCCCTATTTTGTTGTATTTGGTACGTAGTTCGAAACGATCATAACCCCGAATAGACAGGCGCCAAAGCCCAGAGCGGGCGCGGTTGCAGCAGGTTGGCTGCCAAGGCCCCGCCTTTGTTTTCCGGTTGCGGCGGCAGTACGCCTGCAACCGGAATGGGAATGTTCCTCGCCATCAGGACGAGTGCCGTCTGGGTAACCCAGTCTGAGGGTCATTTCTTGCCTGGTGTGCCGTCGAACTTCTTCTCAAGCGATGTCCAGCAGTCGATATAGTCGTCCTGCAACGGTGCCTCATTGGCGGCAAACGGCGTCAGGTGCTGGGGGAACCGGGTTTCGAACATGAACGACATCGTCTGGTCCAGCTTTTCCGGCCCCAGATTGGAATAGGATGCCTTGTCAAACGCTTCCCTGTCGGGACCATGCGGAATCATCATGTTGTGCAGGCTGGTGCCACCGGGAATGAAGCCCTGCGGTTTCGCATCGTATTGGCCATAGATGTTGCCCATCAGTTCCGACATGATGTTCTTGTGATACCAGGGCGGGCGGAACGTATCCTCCATCACCATCCAGCGTTCGCGGAACAGGACAAAGTCGATATTTGCGGTGCCGGGCTGGCCCGAGGGCGCCGTCAGAACGGTAAAGATCGACGGGTCTGGATGGTCAAACAGGATCGCGCCAACCGGGCAATAGTTGCGCAGATCGTATTTGTAGGGTGCATAATTGCCGTGCCACGCCACCACATCCAACGGGCTGTGTCCGATTTTAGTGGTATGAAACTGGCCACACCATTTGATCGTCACGGTCGACGGGGTTTCACGATCCTCATAGGCAGCGACCGGAGCCTTGAAATCGCGCGGGTTGGCCATGCAGTTGGCCCCGATCGGACCACGACCCGGCAGTTCGAATTTCTGGCCGTAATTCTCGCACACAAAGCCACGTGCAGGGCCTTCGAGAACTTCAACCCGGTACAGCAGTCCACGCGGGATGATCGCGATTTCTTTGGGCTCAAGGTCAATGATTCCCAGTTCAGTCGCAAAGCGCAGGCGCCCTTCCTGTGGCACCACCAGCAACTCGGAATCGGCCGAGAAGAAATAGTCGTCGACCATGGATTCGGTGACCAGATAGATGTGGCAGGCCATGCCAACCTGGGTGTTCACATCCCCCGCCGTCGTCATGGTCCGCATCCCGGTCATCCAGTTCAGACCTTCGTCGGAATGCGGCACCGGATCCCAACGATACTGGCCCAGGCTGATCACATCCGGGTCGATGCAGGGGGCCGATTTCCAATAGGGCAAGTCGATTTTTTCGTAACGGTGCGAATGCTTTACCGACGGGCGAATACGATAGCACCAGGTGCGTTCAGGCGGGTTGGCGGTAAAGGCCGTGCCGCTCAGCTGTTCACCGTAAAGCCCGTAGTTGCACCTTTGCGGGCTGTTCATCCCCTGCGGCAGCGCATCGGGCAGCGCCTCGGTTTCAAAGTCGTTGCCAAAGCCGGGCATGTAACCGGCGTGGGTACCAACAGGCGTTGCTGCTTGCGTCAATGAATGCGGATCCGTCGGACGGTTCATTACGTATTCCTCCGTTTGCTGCTTGTCGGTTAATAGTTGATTTTGTAACTAACAAGCATGACACATGACGAATCTGAAAAAAATGATGACTTTTTCCTGCAGAATTTTCTGCCGTTCCTGCTGAACCAGGCGGCCGAGCGCGCCTCGTTGGAATTTCAGGCTGTCTACAAGGGGCGGTACGGAATGCTCAGAACCGAATGGCGAGTGCTGTTCCATCTGGGGCTGTTTGGCGAAATGACCGCCAAGGAAATTGGTGAACGGGCCAGAATGCACAAGACCAAGATCAGCCGTGCAGTTGCCAAGCTCGAGGAGCGCCGATACCTGAAACGCACACGGGACGAGGCTGATCGTCGGGCGGAATGGCTGACACTGACACCCGCCGGGCAAGCCGTGTATCGTGACT
Organism: Ruegeria sp. AF7; assembly: GCF_056541885.1. Lineage (NCBI taxonomy): Bacteria > Pseudomonadati > Pseudomonadota > Alphaproteobacteria > Rhodobacterales > Roseobacteraceae > Ruegeria > Ruegeria sp. AF7. The sequence continues at coordinate 29,541 of NZ_JBQFYX010000009.1, forward strand.
TGTACGGGGTGGCTGCAAGCTATGACGCAAGGCTGTCGGACCTGTTCAGCGAAAAAGAGGCCGCCTTGCTGCGCCAGATGTTGCGACGGTTGGCTGGCGTGGATTGACCACTGGTAATTAGCGCCTGCCGTCCCCAGATGTGTTTCATGCTTGATACGGAATTTGAAATGACGTCATTCGAACCTGCCAAGGTATCCACACACACCCTGATTGACTGGTTGGTCCAGAAGGGGCTTGAGGGTGCCGGGCAGGAAGAGTTGCTGGAAGGCTTCTGCACCAGCCTGGTCGATATGGGCATTCCGCTGATGCGGTTTCATGCGGCGCAGTCGACCTTGCACCCGGTTTATGGCGGAACCGGATATAGCTGGTACAAAAGCACCGGCGGTGAGTCCGAGAAGTTTGAAAACACGGATACGCCCAGCCCGATGTGGCAACAAAGCCCGCTCTATGCGCTGCTGAACGAGGATCTGGATGAAATCCGGGTCAAACTGGTGGACCATAATGAACCCAGCCGATTTCCGTTGTTGAACGACCTGAGAGAGGTTGGGGCGACCGATTATTATGCCACCGGCATCTCGTATGAGGGGTCGGGGAAGATGCACCCCGACGGTACCAAAAAAGTCAGTGATGGCGTCCTGATGTCCTGGGCCAGCGATGCGCCGTCCGGGTTTGATGACAGCGATCTCAGGCACATTCATGCAGTATTGCCGCATCTGGGGCTGGCGCTTAAATCCGCCAAGAACCAGAACCTGACCGAAGACCTGATGCGGGTCTATCTGGGTCGTGATGCCGGGCGCCGCGTCCTGTCGGGTGAGATTCGTCGCGGATCATTGCAGCAGATCGATGCGGTGATCTGGAATTTCGACCTGGAAGGGTTCACCAACCTGTCAGAAGACCTGCCGGGTCACGAAATCATCGACATGCTCAATGATTACCTGGCCGTGGCCGTGGGCGTTGTGCACGACAAGGGTGGGAATATCCTGAAATTCATGGGCGATGGGCTGATGGCCATGTTCGATGTCGGCGAAATCGACGAGGACGCCCGTGCCGCGCTCAGCGCGGTGCCCTTGCTGCAAGCCCGTATGGATGAATTGAACGCCAGACGTCAGGCGCAGGGGCTGCCGGTTGCGAATTTCACGCTGGCCCTGCATTCCGGCGAAATCCTGTATGGCAATATCGGGTCCGAAACACGGCTGGATTTCACGGTGATCGGCCCCGCCGTCAATCAGGCCGCCCGCATCGCGGGAATGCACCGGTCGCTGGGTCAGCGAATCCTGATCTCGGACGACGTCGCGGTCGCGGCACGCCCCTGCGCGCAAGACCTCATCTCGGTCGGGCGCTACATGCTGCGCGGGGTGAACGAACCCAAAGAGCTGTTCACGGTATACAGTTCCGGCGGGCCATCAGATTCCGGGTGAAACCGAGGCTATTCTGTTCAGCGATTCCGAAACTGAAAGTCGTGAAGGAACACCTTTGTTTAGCTGGGTACGAGCGGCGGGTTGGAGCGAATGTTCGAGAATGGTGAGGATTTGAACGAATAACTGGTTTGAGGCCATTGCCGACAATGCGGTTTTAAGCAGGGTAATCAGGGAAACCTTCATATTGACCTGATCCGGCGTCCTGTATTTGCATTGAGCTCGAATTGGAGTGCGGCCTTTGAAAAACAACTACATACTAATCGACTTTGAAAATGTTCAACCCAAGAACCTCGAACTCCTTCGGGGACATGTTTGCACCTTGATTGTTTTCGTAGGAGCCAATCAAAAAAGCATACCTTATGACTTTGCACAAGCACTGCAAAGCTTGGGAGAAAATGCTGTTTATCAGAAGATAGCAGGGAATGGCTCGAACGCCTTGGACTTTCATATTGCGTTCTACTTAGGAGAACTCTCTGCTAAAGACGCCAATGCGTACTTCCATGTTATTTCTCGTGACAAAGGCTTCGACCCATTGATTGCACATCTGCGACAAAGGAAGCTCCCCGCTTTCCGTCATGCAGACCTATCCGAGATTCCATTCGTCAAAATCTCGAATGCAAGCTCGCTGGATCAAAAAATTGATGCGATTGTTGACAGCTTGAAGTCTAGAGGAACTTCGCGTCCTAGGAAGATCAAAACCCTTAAGGGAACGATGAACGCCCTTTTTTTAAAGACCTTGGAGCAGGAAGAGCTGGAAAGGCTGGTTGATGAGTTGAAAAGACGTGGTCACGTAGTCTTTTCGGACCAATCAGTCAGTTATGGCCCCGACATTACCCAGCACTGACTGGCTTAGGGGCTGAGAGTTTCGCGTTTTGAATTGCCCGTTTTCCCCTCAGACCTGCCTCCAATACAACTGATCAGAAATCGACTTCGACACCCGGCAGGTTCAGCTCTCGCATCATGTCGCGCAGTTCCTGCCGTGCTGCGATGTTCGAGATGTTCAGCTGTTTGACGCCAATATCCTTGAGGTCCAGCAGGGTCAGGCCGCGCGGAAACAGTTCGCGAAAGATCACCCGTTCGGAAAAGCCCGAAGCGACGCGGAAGCCGATGCGCTGCGACAGCATTTCGATCGCGCGCTGCATCTTTTCCTTGTTGACCATGCGCTGGGTACCGACGCGGTTGCGCACAACGACCCAGTCGATGGGCTTCAGCCCGGCCTGTGCCCGCAATTGCCGGGCGTTCCAGACCATCTCGGAATAGACGGACGGGCCAAGGATTTTCTCACCCTTTGAATCAATCCGCGCCAGCAGGTCAAAATCGATGAAACTGTCGTTCAAAGGGGTGATCAGCGTGTCGGCCAGCGAATGGGCCACCTGGCTCAGCCGGGTATGAGAGCCGGGGCAGTCGATCAGGATAAAGTCACTGTCGCTTTCCAGTTGCGACACGGCAGCAGACAGGCGGTGGTCATAGATATTCTCGCCCGGCTTCAGCGTGCTGGCATCGATCTCGGGCAGGTCGTGATGGCGGGGGCCGGGCAGCGTCAGGCCTGCGCTTTTCAGAAAGTTGTTCCGGTTCTCGAAATACCGTCCAAGGCTGCGTTGCCGCAGATCCAGATCAAGCGTGCTGACCTTGTGCCCCAGTCGGGCCAATGCGGTTGCCACATGCATCGACACGGTCGATTTGCCAGCGCCGCCTTTTTCGTTCCCGACCACAATGATATGTGCCATGCTTGTATTCCCAAGTCTTGCCGTGTTTGACTACACGTTGTTGGCACCCACTATATGTTGTGTCGCCTGCGATGAAAAGAACCTCAAGCGGCGCTTTTGGGCATTATCGGACTCTATTTTGGAAAACACAGCGCCCTGCGCGGGTTACGCGAAGGTGCCTGTCTGGTGATCTGCCACGATCTGCCATCTGATCACGGGTTTGGCAGCGAAATCGCCGCGTCAGTGCGTGTTTCCGAACGCATACACCAACCGCTGCCTGCAACGATCCGCGTCGGAATCAATCGCGCCTTTAGCCTGATTCATACACGCACAGATCGCCCGCCCAATGGGTCCTTTCGCGGTAGCGCCGGTTGGGCCGGATCGTGAAAACTATGCGGGGGACGGAAAATTTGATTAAATACCAAACAGATTTACATCGAATAACCTCGCAGGCTTTGCGCAGGTCCTCTTTGGTTCATCTTCAAAGCAGGTGAAAGGGGCATAGGCATGCCGGACACTGCTGCGGACAGTTCAGGCGGTTCACGCGTTGTTCTTGCAATGACGGCCATTTGCATGATGGTCGTTGGCTTCAACACCACCGCTGTTGCGACCATCCTTCCATATCTGAAGGCCGAGTTCGATCTGACGCCCTCGGGTCTGCAATGGGTGATGGCGATCTATACGGTGGCAAGCGCGGCCCTTGTGACGATTGTAAGTCGGCTTGGGGATATCACGGGCAAGATGGGTGTCTTTTTCTTTGGCATGATCGTGTTTGCTTGTGGCTCGGCTTCGGTGCTGTTTTCACAGAACGCGTCGATGCTGCTGATTGGGCGTGGCGCGCAAGGGGCAGGGGCTGCGGCCCTGTTCGGCACCTCATTGTCCCTGCTGACCGCCGCAACGCCCGAGGAAGAACGGGCCAGCGTGACCGGTGTTTGGGGCGCAATCGTGGGCCTTGCGATAGGCGTCGGGCCCATAGTCGGAGGAAGTTTTGCCAACTTCCTGAGCTGGCGCGGGGTATTCGCCACGGACCTTGTATTGCTTGCCATTGCGTTTGTGATCGGCCTGCAGGTCAGCAGGAAAAACTATGTCCCGGATACGCGCCTTCAGGGTGCGAAATTCGATACCGCAGGGGCGATAGCCATTGTCTTGCTTCTGGGTCCATTGTCATTCGCACTCAGCAACGGTGAAGCACGCGGATGGGACAATGCCCTGACCATTGTTCCTTTGGGGGTCGCCGCTTTGGCGGCTGTCGGTCTGGTTTATACCTCGCGGCGCAGCGACGATCCGCTGGTCGAGTTCCGATATTTCCGGCACCCGCGCTACCTTATGGCGGCAACGGGGATGTTCTTTGTGGGATTTGCGTTGTTTTGTTTCTTTATCTATTTCAACGTGTTCGTCCAATCCCCGGACGCGTTCGGCTATTCACCGGTTGAGGCAGGCGTCGCGATACTGCCGCTAAGCCTGAGCATGTTTGTCATTTCCGTCACCGCTCCGCGCCTGCTTGCGCCATACAGTTTTCAATGGCCGGTGACCGTCGCAATGGGATTGATGGCCTGCGGCTTCCTGCTTTTGACAACAACCTCGAACATCGACAGCTATGCTGAAATCTGGTGGAAGCTGATCATTGTGGGGGTTGGCATCGGCATTTGTTTTTCGTTGCTGCCCCGTCTCGGGCTTCGGTTGCTGCCCGACGAACATGTCGGACAGGGGTCCGGGGTGATCAACACATTCCTGTATTTCGGGGCCACGATGGGATCGGTTGTCGGCGGTCTGGCCGCGTCCCTGACCATCCGCTCCGGCCTGTCCGAAGTCATCGCGGCGCTGCCCGACGGGTCGGCACAGCGCGGCGACCTTGCGCGCGCCCTGACGCATGGCACGGCAACACAGGTGGAACAGTTGATTGCCGGGCTTGACCCGTCAACAGGCTCAACACTAGCCAAAGCATTGCGTGACCTGCAGGATAATGCATTTGATGCGGCGATGCTCATGGCTGCTATCGCGGCCTGTATCGGGCTGGTGATCGCGCTGCTGTTGCTGCGCGGTCCGGTTCCGCCATTGCACGACGCGGCCGAACTCACGAAACCCAAGGATCAGAAACCGGGGAAAGCAGGGGCCTGAAACGAAAGAAGGCCGCCCGCTGGCGACCTTCCTTTGAAAGACTGTGGCAAAGGTTTAGAAACCCAGGCCTTCGTATTTCTTCTTGAACTTCGACACGCGGCCGCCAGCGTCCAACAGGCGCGACGAACCACCGGTCCATGCAGGATGTACCGAAGGGTCGATTTCCAGTGCCAGCTGGTCGCCTTCGCTGCCCCAGGTGGATTTCATCTGAACGACGGTGCCATCGGTCATCTTGACGTCGATGACGTGATAATCGGGATGGATGTCTTTTTTCATCTTTCCGCTCCTTACGCTTCGGCGCCAGCTTTAGGCTTGTAGTTGGTGACCTCTGCGATACGTGCGGATTTACCGCGACGCGAGCGCAGATAGTACAGTTTGGCGCGGCGAACGCGACCACGGCGGACAACGGTGATGCTGTCGATATTGGTCGAATACAGCGGGAACACACGCTCCACGCCTTCGCCAAACGAGATTTTGCGAACGGTGAACGAACCGGCAATGCCGCTGCCGTTGTTGCGCGCGATGCAGACGCCTTCGTAGTTCTGCACACGGGTGCGCGACCCTTCGGTCACCTTATAGCCGACACGGATAGTGTCACCGGCTTTGAAATCGGGGATGTCTTTCCCCAGGGCGGCAATCTGTTCCGCCTCAAGCTGTGCGATCAGGTCCATCGCAGTTTCTCCTATCTGCTCGTGGTTGGTCCACGAAGTTGGGTACGGCCTGAGAGCTCTTGGTCTTCACCGGGTCCTGCGTACAGCCCGCCAGAGGTCAGATCGAATGTTCCTTTGGTCTGGCCTGACCCGACGCATCCCTGCCGAAGAAAGCGGGACGTCACGCCATGGTGCAAACCAAAACACCGGAGTCGCAGAACGCGGCACCGGATTGCGGTCGTTTAAGGGTATTGCCGGCAGGGATCAAGGGAAAAACGCCCTGTCTTGCCCAAGGCGCCGGTAGGAATCCGCCAGCCTGAAAGTAAGGCGTTGCCAAGCGGCCCAGATCAGGCATTCTGAGGCAAATAATATGAGCAGATATTTCAGACAGGACCCTATGATGCGATTGGCATTCATGCTGGCCATAACGGCCGTCGCGCTGATGTCTTGCGGGCGGGGCGGCCCGAAACCTCAGGCCGTAGAACCCGTTCCGGGCGTGGACAGGACAGCACCGCTTGTGATCTACCCCGATTTTGGCGACGCGGATCCCCATGACTGGGAAGGGCGTCACCCCGGACAATACCCGATCCATGGCCTTGACGTTTCACGCTGGCAGGGGCCGATTGACTGGCGCACGGCCCGGGCATCAGGCGTCAGCTTTGTTTTTCTGAAGGCGACCGAAGGCGGCGACGTGGCCGATCCCCTGTTCGATGATCACCGCCGCGGCGCACAGTCGGCTGGTGTGCCCTGGGGCGCCTATCACTATTATTATTTCTGCCGCTCGGCCCGGGAGCAGGCCCGCTGGTTCATCCAGAACGTGCCCAAAGGGGCAGACCTGCCGCATGTGCTGGATATGGAATGGACGCCGCATTCCAAGACTTGCACGCTGCGCCCTGATGGCAGAACCGTCCGCGCCGAGGCGCAGCGTTTTCTGGACATTCTCGAACGACATTATGGCCGCCGCCCGATCGTCTATACCACGGTGGATTTCTTTGAAGACACCGATATCGGGCGCCTGCCCAAGACCGAGTTCTGGCTGAGATCGGTTGCGGGCCACCCCCGCACTGTCTATCCCCGCGCGGTCTGGCGGTTCTGGCAATATACCGGCACCGGTCTGGTGCCGGGCGTTCAGGGCCGGGTAGACATCAACACCTTCAACGGCACACCAGACGTCTGGGCCAGATGGAAGGCCGGGGGTTAGGTCTTTGGTGCGCCGTAGGTTTCCATAGTGCCGCCGCCAACCAGATGGTCCAACCGGCGCTCCCGCTCTTCCCCAAAGGCGTTGCGCACACTAGACCTGCGGCAAGTGCGCAACAATCCGGCCTGTCACTCAGACGAATCCGATCGGGATTTTGCATAGTCGGCCCAGATATCCGGGCGCCGCTCGCGGGTAATGTCCTCAGCCATCTTGTGACGCCATTCGGCGATGCGGCCGTGGTGGCCCGACATCAGAACCTCAGGTATCGGGCGGCCTTTCCAATCCGCAGGGCGGGTGTACTGCGGATGCTCCAGCAGGCCCGAGGAAAAGCTTTCCTCTTCGGTCGAGGCCTGATTGCCCAGAACGCCGGGGATCAGGCGCACCGTGGCATCGATCAGGGCCTGTGCTGCAATTTCACCGCCGGTCATCACGAAATCCCCCAACGAGACCTCCTGCACACCGTAATGCTCCAGCACACGCTCATCCACGCCTTCGAACCGGCCACACAGCAGGGTCATGCCATCGCAGCGTGCAAGGGTCTGCATCATGCGCTGGTCCATGCGCCGCCCGCGCGGGCTGAGGTAAATCAGCGGCCAGTTGCCCTGAATGCCCGACATGGTGTGCTCGATGGCTTCGCCCAACACATCGGGCCGCAAAACCATACCAGCGCCGCCCCCGGCGGGCGTGTCATCCACGTTGCGATGCCTGCCGACGCCGAATTGCCGCAAATCCACGGTTTCCAGCTGCCACAACCCCTCCTGCAGGGCCTTGCCGGTCAGGCTTTCCCCCAGAACGCCTGGAAAGGCGGTTGGAAACAGGGTGATAACCTTGGCTTTCCAGACGCCATGCAGGTCCGGGGTGGGTGTCATCAGCTCACGCGGTTTCAGCTTGGCCCGGATCGCCTTGCGACCATAGGATTTGCCGGGTTTGTCAGTCATTTCTGGCGGGCCAATTCATGTTGGGCGGTTCGAATCAGGGCCTTTTTCTGAGTGATTAACGCTGCTTCGTCCAGCGATGATCGGTTCAGGGCCAGCAGTTCCCTCAGGACGTCGTCGGACAGCTGAGGGCTTTCATGCACAGGCTTCACAAGCTGCGCAGATTTCCCGGGTGGCAGGTCGAGAAATTCGGCAAATGGTGCGCCCAATCCAAGGTGGTGGCCTTTCAGCGCTTCCATCCACGCGGTCCGTACCGTGACAGTTGGCAACCGGTCTCTGATCCGGTCTGCCGTGTCCTGTGGCGATGGCAGATGCGCAAGATCGGCGCAAAATCCGTCCAGGTCCTGAACCATGCGCGACAGTTGAAGATCGCGGGCCCAAAGGCTGCGCAACCACACATCGCGATTGCGTAACGACAGGTAGACGGTGATGTCGGTTTCTTCGCCCACCAGACGGCGGCGCAGCACGCTGACGACCGTTTCCGCCAGTTCGGGTGCGGCCCCGTATCCTTCGATTTTGTTCCTGCTGGGGCGCAGGCCCAGAAAATTCTCTTCGCTCAGGATCAATCCTCGGCGTGCTCCGAAATCCAGACCGTCGAAAAAAGTGTGCAACTGACCGCCAAAACCCGCCAGCGTGTCATCCAGTCGATAGATCGAATGGCGCGTGGCCGCTTCGCTTAAACCGGCCTTGCGGGTCTTATACGGAAGGACCAGAGCGAAATGAGGCCAGATCAGCTCGCGGTTTTCATGCAGAAAGGACTGTGCTGCCGTCATGCCGGTCTTGTGAAAACCCAGATGCAGCAGAACACGTCGCATCAGATCAGGCCTTCGGGCGGGTCGGCCACAATGCGGCCCTGTTCCAGATCGACGGTTGGCACCACCAGCATCGTGAACGGCAGCAGAACCGTCGCCTTCAGGCCCGGCCCGTGTAGTTCCAACAGGTCCGTGGCCCCGTGGTTCTGCACGGATTTGACCTTGCCCAGCAGGGTGCCGCCGGTGTCATAGACCTCAAGCCCGATCAGGTCTGTGTGGTAGAACTCGTCATCGGGCAACGAGGGCAACTGATCGCGCCGCGCAAACAGGCGCAAACCGTTCAGGGCATCCGCCTGTTCCTTGGTTTCAACCCCGCCAAGACGGGCGGCAAAACCGTTCTTGATCGTACGCGTCAGAACCACCGGATAGCGTTCCTTGCCGGTTTCATCCGTCAGTGGCGAATACGCCTCGATATCTTCGGGAACGGCGCAGAAGCTTTTCAGGCGCACTTCACCACGTACACCATAAGACCCCGCGACGCTGCCGACGCAGATCAGATCATTCATTGGCAGCCCCCGTCGTCAAACAGATCCCGTTTCTCCATTCGCCTAGCCCTTCGCAGGCTTCGCGCTGATTGTTGCGCTCAAAGAACACGCCCACAATAAAGGCGATCAGCAGCAGAATGGGAAGGCGTATCAATCCGAACATGCTGCCCTACCTTGTTTCGATCTTCAGGCTGTCGGCCCGGTTTTCCCAGCCAACCTGCTCAAGTTCGGGGGTGTCGGACACCTGTTCTGGCCACCCGACGCAAAAATACCCGATCAGACGCCAGTTGTCCGGCACATCCAGATCGCGCGCCATCTGCTCGGGGTCCAGAATGGATACCCAGCCCAGCCCCAGCCCCTCTGCCCGTAGGGCCAGCCAGAACAGGGTGATCGCAGAGACCACGGAATAACGCCGCATCTCGGGCATCGAGCCCGCGCCGAGACCCATTCCCTTGTCGGTGTTGTCGTCGCAGAACACGGCCAGTTGCACCGGCGCTTCCTGCATTCCCGACAGTTTCAGGCGGCTGTAAAGCTGCGCCCTGTCGCCGGAATATCCCGCCAGGGCGTCATCATTGGCGGTTTGGAAATTCCTTAGCGCCGCAGCCCGGGCCGCCGCGCTTTCGACGCGGATCACGCGCCACGGCTCGCTTAGCCCCACGGAGGGGGCCAGCCGAAACGCGTCGAGGCAGCGCGCAAGCACTGCCTCGTCTACCGCGTCGCCGCGGAACCGTCGCACATCGCGCCGGAGCCGCAACAACAGATCGAACTGCGTGCGAAATGCGTCAGTAAAGGTCTGATCCCGCACGCTTCGGCCTGCTTATTCTTCTGCAGCCGCTTCTTCAGCCGGTGCAGCAGCCGCTTCGGCAGCTTCCGCAGCCTTTGCAGCTTTCTCTTCCGCGCGTTCCTGAGCTTTCTTGCCCGGGGTACCCTTGTTGGGGTTGTTGCGCTCGGCCTTGTCACGGGTGCCGGCAGCTTCCAGCATACGTGCGATACGGTCGGTGGGTTGGGCGCCCTGATCCAGCCAGTGCTGAACGCGTTCCATGTCCATTTTCACACGCTCTTCGCTGTCTTTCGGCAGCAGCGGGTTGTAGGTGCCCAGTTTCTCGATGAAACGGCCGTCGCGCGGCATCCGGCTGTCAGCCGCGACGATGCGGTAAAACGGACGTTTTTTCGAGCCTGCGCGGGCGAGACGAATTTTCATTGCCATGGTGGTATCTCCTTTGAATGGCATCACGCCGGAGGCGTGTATTTGATTGGCCGGTGTCTTTTCCGGTTAATTCTGGTGTTTGTTGAACCTCTGGTTCACTTCTAACTTGCTGAACCTCTGGTTCACCCTTGGTGTTTCCTGTGGTGTCGGATGACTTCCTGAATGATGAAATTCAGAAAAGCCTTGGCGAAATCGGGGTCCAGATCGGCCTCTTTCGCCAGGTCTTCAAGCCGTGCGATCTGCGTGGCCTCACGCGAGGGATCGGACGGGGGAAGGTTGTGTTCGGCCTTGAGCTTGCCAACGGCCTGTGTGTGTTTGAACCGCTCGCCCAGCGTATAGACAAGGATCGCATCCAGCCGGTCGATGCTTTCGCGATGCTCTTTCAGCAATGCAGCCGCGCGTGTCACGGGGTTGTTCATTGGCCGGTCCTTTCGGCTGTCGAAACGTCAATCTTGGGGTGCCGCCACACCTGGCAGGACTGGCCCAGCAGTTCGGCATTGTCACGCTCCAGCGTTGCACCCAACCGCTCGGCCAAAGCGCGCGAACGGTCGTTTTCGTGGGCGATATACGAAATCACCCCGTTCAGGCCCTGATGCCGCGCCGCATAGGACCGGGCGGCAAGCGCCGCCTCGTAGGCAAAGCCTTTGCCTTCGAAATCTTCCATCACGGTCCAGCCCAGTTCAGGCTCGTCCCAGCCGGGGGCGTCAATCAGGCCGACTCCGCCAGCGAACCGACCGCTGGATTTCTCGGTCAGGTGCCAAAGGCCAAATCCTTTCAACGCCCAGTGCCCAAGGCGTCTGGCCAACATGCCCCAGCTTTCCAGCGCGTCCCGGGGTCCGCCCACCATATGGCTGCGCTCGGTTGCAAAGAATGCGGTCAGCGCAGGCAGATCATCCAGATGCGGCGCGCGCAGGATCAGACGTTCGGTTTCAACGGTGGGGATGGTGAACGCGGTCATGCGTAGGCCTCCATCCCGCCATTCACCAAATCGGCAGGCGCGGGGTGCCGCCAAATCTCGGACTTGCCGAATTTGGGGTGGTCATAGTGATACTCGAACTGCGCGCCCAGCCGTTTCGCCACGGCCTTGCTGGCATGATTGTCCAGATCAATCAGCGAGATCGCCGTCTCCCACCCCAGAACATCATACGCATAAGACCGCGCGGCCAGTGCCGCCTCGGTCGCGTACCCCTTGCCGGTGGCATGGTTCATCAACGTCCAGCCGATCTCGGGTTCAGGCCAGCCTTCGGGGCACCAAAGCCCGATCCGCCCGACATAACTGCCTGAGGCTTTTTCCTCGGCGCTCCAGAACCCGTAACCGCGCAGGGACCAGTGGCCCAGCAGCGAAGCGATCAGTCGCCAGACCTCATCCCGGCGCAGTGGCCCGCCGACGAACTTCGCCGCATCGCTGGCGAAAAACGCGGTATCGGCGTCCAGATCAGCCTCGGACGGCGCGCGCAGGATCAGGCGCTCGGTTTCAAGCCGGGGGATATGTTGGGCGACGGCGTTCATTACTTCTTCTTGCCAAACCCGCTCAGGCCCTGAGGCAGCCCCATGCCGCCGCCCAGGCCGGGCAGACCGCCGGGCATTTTGCCGCCCATTGCCTTGGCCGCCTGTTCCAGTGCCTTGGGGTCCATGCCGGCTGCCATGTCTTCGGGGCTGGGGCCGCCTTTGCCGAACATGCCCTTCATGGCCTGTTTCAGCATCTTGCCTTTGCCCATCTTGCCCATCTTCTTCATCATGTCCGACATCTGCCGGTGCATCTTGAGCAGCTTGTTGAGGTCGCTGACCTCCATCCCCGAACCGGCTGCAATCCGTTTCTTGCGGCTGGCTTGTAGCAGCTGCGGGTTGGCGCGCTCGCGTTTGGTCATGGACTGGATCAAGGCGATCTGTTGGCGCAGGATCTTGTCGTCCAGACCCGCCTGATCCATCTGCTTGGCCATTTTGCCCATGCCCGGCATCATGCCCATCATGCCCTGCATGCCACCCATCTGGATCATCTGTTCCAGCTGCATCTTCAGGTCGTTCATGTTGAACTGACCTTTGACCATGCGCTTCATCATGCGCTCGGTCTGTTCCATCTCCATCGTTTCCTGGGCCTTTTCGACCAGGGCAACGATGTCGCCCATGCCCAGAATACGTCCGGCGATCCGGTCCGGCTCGAAGGTCTCCAGCGCGTCCATCTTCTCGCCCAGACCGACAAAGCGAATGGGCTTGCCAGTCACTGCGCGCATCGACAGCGCCGCACCGCCGCGCCCGTCGCCGTCCATCCGCGTCAGGACCACGCCCGAAATGCCGACCTTGGCGTCGAATTCTTCGGCCACCTCAACGGCGACCTGACCGGTCAGGCCGTCAACCACCAGCAGGGTTTCGCGCGGGTCAACCGCGTTGCGGACCTGCTCGACCTCGTCCATCAGCACTTCGTCGATATGCAGGCGACCGGCGGTATCCAGCATGTAGACGTCATAGCCGCCCAATGTGGCCTGCTGCTTGGCGCGCTTGGCGATGTCGACGGGTTTCTGGCCCGGTACAATCGGCAGCGTATCAACGCCGACCTGCGCGCCCAGAACCGCCAGCTGGTCCATCGCCGCCGGGCGATAAACGTCGAGCGAGGCCATCAGGACTTTCTTGCCCTCTTTCTCTTTCAGGCGCTTGGCCAGTTTACCGGTGGTGGTGGTCTTACCCGAACCCTGCAAACCGACCATCAGGATCGGGGCGGGCGGGTTGTCGATCTTCAGCTTGCCGGGGTCTTCCTCGCCGCGCAGGGTATCGACCAGCGCGTCATGCACGATCTTGACGACCTGCTGACCGGGGGTGATCGACTTGGTCACCGCCTGACCGGTCGCCTGGTCCTGCACCTTCTTGACGAATTCACGCGCCACCGGCAGCGAGACGTCGGCCTCGAGCAGGGCAACACGGACCTCGCGCAGGGCGGTCTTGACGTCTTCTTCAGACAGGGCACCCTGTTTGGTCAGCCGATCAAAGACGCCGGAAAGGCGTTCGGATAGATTTTCAAACATGCCTTCGGCCTCCTTAGCCGGTTATCTGGTGGCGCGTCCTAGATAGGATGCGTCGGTTAAATGCACAAACGCCCCCACGGGCGAAACTCGCTGGTGGGGGGCGATCCCTGAACGACTCAAGGGACCGGAAGATCAAGACGCTTCCGGATGTTTGGCGGTCATCTACGCCTCTGGGCGCTGCGAGTCAAGGCAAACGCTTTGAGCATCTGGCCACTTGGTGTAGCGACCAAAGGTCGGGGTCAGTTTTGGAGTTTGGTCATGAGTCAACCATTGCCGCAGCGCACCAAGGATTATGTCGGTGAAGTCACGAATACCGATATCTGGTCCGACTTCGTAATCCGTCCCGACGACATCTTTGTCTGCACGCCTCCCAAATGCGGCACCACGTGGACACAGACGCTGGTACGAATGCTGATCACCAAAACCGCGGATCCAGTCGTGTACAACAACGCGGTCTCCCCCTGGCTCGATTGCGGGTTCAGAGATCGTGAGGAGCAGGACAGAATACTTGCCGCACAGACGCACAGACGGTGCATCAAGACCCACACGCCATTGGACGGGATCACCTATTCCCCGGATGCGACCTATCTGGTGGTGCATCGCCATCCGGTTGACGTGCATTTCTCGCTGCGCCGCCATGTGGAAAACATGAAAGACGACTGGCTGGACTACCTGTTTCCCGATGATCTTTCCGAAGCCTTCGCGATGTTTCTGGACCGGCCCGCCTCGTCAAAGGGCACCGACGATCTGACGCTGGCCTCATACGTCCACCATTACCGTTCATTCTGCGCGTTCCGGCATCTGCCAAACATTCATTTCCTGCATTACGCGGAACTCAGCCGTGATTTGCCGGGGCAGGCGGCGCGGATCGCAAACATCTTGGGGACCGAGATCGCACCAGAAATGATCGACGATATCGCTGAAGCCGCAAGCTTTGGTTCAATGAAGGAAAACGCCCGGCGCGCTTCGCAGCAGCCCGGTTTCAAAAGCGCGTTTCAGGATTACGCGCAGTTCTTCGCGTCCGGGACCAGCAATAAATGGGAGGGAAAGCTGACCGCCGATGACATGGCCCGGTACGACGCGCGCCTGTCCGAAATGGTGACACCGGCTGACCGAGCCTGGCTGGAGCATGGACAAGTCCTGTAATCGTCAGGCCTGTTCCTTCGCGTCTTCCTGCTGCGCGGGCAGCCATGCATTGACCGCGTCCACCAGTTTATGCGCGCCGCGCCCGTTCGAGTACGCATCGACAATCGGATGACGCCCTTTGCTCATTCCCTTGTCCAGCACCAGAACCGGGCGATACAGCGTCGAACTGCTGCTGTCGCTGCGGAAAGTCGAGCTTTCAACTTCGGCATGGGACAGGCTGGACAGCTGATGCTCAACCGCCTCATAGCCAAACACAGACTGCCTTCGGATCAGAATGCGGTTCTTTGTGCGGTCCAGAATGACCTGAACCCGCCGCACGAAAACGCAAAACGCCCCGACACCTAGCCCGCCGCCGATTAATGCAAAGAACAGCCCGAACCAGATATTCTCGCCGCCGTCACTGACCATGGCCAGACCTGCGCCGACAAAGGCCAGTATGAAAAAGACCAGCATGATTCCGATGAACCAGGGCGTGTCGGCAAGGATCAGTTGGGTCGGAGTGTTTCGAGTGACTTTCATGGCAGCACGCTAGCACCGTTTTCTGCTCTGCCCCAGCTTGAATTCGCCGCCATGTTGCGCGATGAGCGCTACAAACAGGAGGGCCCCATGGACGCATCATCCACATTTCAGGATACATTGCCGCTCAGTTCTGACGCGCTGTTGGCGCAGCTGGATGATTGGGGGCTGCCCTACCGCCTGCATACCCATGTTCCCTTGCGCACGGTCGAGGACTCCAAGGCCGTAGAAGGCCAGTTCATGGTGCCGGGCGAGAACGCGTTGCGGGTCAAGAACCTGTATCTGCGCGACAAGAAAAAGCGCAACTACCTGGTGACGCTGGAACAAAGCCGCGAGATTGACCTCAAGGCGCTGGGCGCAGAACTGGGTGTCGGCGCCCTGTCCTTTGGGTCGGCAGACCGGCTGTTGCAGAACCTTGGTATTCGCCCCGGTGCGGTCAGCCCGCTGGCGATGATCAACGGTGTGCAGAACAATGTGCAATTCTTCATGGACGCCGCCGCCCAAGGGGCCGAGGTGATTTATATGCACCCGTTGGTCAATGACCGTACCGTTGTGATGAAACAATCCGACGTGATGGCGTTCTTCGATCGCATCGGTTGCATCGTTACGTGGCTGCCCTGATCACTCAAGCGCCAGTTTCAGCGCGGCGGCGACATGCGCGGCGGACGGGTTGATGAACAGGTGCCCATCGGCCTCGAATACCGGGTCATCCAGATGCATTGGAAAGGCCAGCGGCAGCTCGGTGCAGGCCAGCAGAATGGCGGTTCCGGGACGGGCATTTTTGTTGCAAAAGGCCAGCAACCTTGCCCGGGCCGCATCAGAGGCACCACCGTAGAAATCACTGTCGATCATCGCCTGCATCTCGGAAATCTCGGGGTCGGGCAGCCGCGCATTCGCGGTGATGCCCTCGGCCGCCAGACGATCCGCATAGTTGGTGGCCTGCATCGTCACGGTTGTTCCCAGCACCAATGCGTTTGACACGCCTGTGCTGGCCGTGGCCTCTGCCGTTGCATCGAAAATGCTGAGGATGGGCATGGAAACACCCTGTCTGATCGCGTGCAGCCGCGCGTGCGGGGTGTTGGACGCTATGATGCCAAAATCGCATCCTGCGCGCTCCAGCGTCAGCAGCGCGTCGCGAAACACCGCATCAAACGCCGCCCAGCTGGCTTCGTCCCCGGCGACACCCCGCAAGGCGCGGGTCTTGGCCTGTGTGACGGACTCGATGGTCATGGCAGGGATCGGCAAGGGCGCGCCGTGGCCGCGCGCCGCAAAGTGACGCCCGGCACCCTCGGCAATCGCCCTGTAGTAGTCCACGGTCGAGGCCCAGCCCACACCGCCCAGAATTCCGATCTTCTTCATGCGCGCCATCCGGTCCGCCAGTTCCATCTGACCAGCAGACTGGACGTTTCAGAGATCATTGACCAGTGGCGATCAGGCCGCCAGTTCTGTTACCGCCTTTTTGGCGCTTTCCAGCGCGGCTTCGGGGTTCACCGCCATCTGATCCGCGGCGATGACCGCTACATCATGGATGCCGATAAAGCCCAGAACGTGACGCACATAGTTGGTGGCAAAGTCGATTTCGGATCCGACAGCAGTACCGCCCGACGCGATTGCCAGAATGGCGCGTTTACCCTCCAGCAACCCTTTTGGGCCGTTCTCCGAATAGGAAAAGGTCAGGCCCGCGCGGGCGACCAGGTCGACCCAGGCCTTGAATGCGGCGGGGACCGAGAAGTTGTAGATCGGCAGGCCGATAACGATGGTGTCAGCCTCTTGCAACTCGGTCACCAGCGCGTCCGAAAGGGCCAGCCGGTCGCGTTGCAGGTCGTCGCGCTGCTCGGCCGGGGTAAAGTTGGCGGCGATCCAGTCTTCGGTCAGCAGGGGCAGGGGGGTAGCCAGGTCGCGGCGGATGATGCGGGCGGCACCCAACTGCCGGACAATGCGGTCAGACAGGTCGCGGGTGGTCGAACCCGCGCGGCGGGCAGAGGCGTCTATATGCAGGATGGTTTTAGCCATTTTTCGGGTCCTTTAGGTCAGGGAAATCTTGTTCTGATCCCAATATGGCTGTTGCGTTTGCGAACAAAACTCGGATACATCAACAGCTATTGTTAGAAATTGCACAGAACGGTGTGACGATGGACAATTGGGATGAGGTGCGGACCGCCTATCAGGTGGCGCGCATGGGAACCGTCAGCGGCGCGGCCGAGGTTCTGGGCGTGCACCACGCCACAGTGATCCGCCACATCGACGCGATCGAGGCCCGGTTGGGTGTCAAACTGTTCCAGCGCCACGCGCGGGGATATACCCCGACCGAAGCGGGCGACGATTTGCTGCGCGTGGCGCAGGCCACCGAAGACCAGTTCAACCAGCTTGTCGGCCGGATGAAGGGGCGCGGTGACGATGTATCGGGTGAACTGGTGGTGACGTCGCTGGGCTCCATCGCGCCTTTGGTGGTGCCGACGCTGACCGAGTTTCAAAAGATGCACCCCGAGCTGATCGTGCGCTACCTGACCGGAGACCGCCTGTTCCGGTTGGAATATGGCGAGGCGCATGTTGCAATCCGCGCGGGATCAGCCCCGGATCAGCCCGACAACGTTGTGCAACCCTTCCGGCAGGAAGAAGTCGGCCTCTATGCCAGCACCTCTTATATCGAACGGCACGGCAAACCTTCGGGCATCGAGGATTTCGGGAACCACCACTTCGTCAGCTCTGACGATGAAGGCAGCCGAGCGCCGTTCACCCGGTGGCTGCGCAACACGGTATCCGCCGACCGCATTACCTTTCGCTGCACCAACAATTTCTGTATGCGCGAGGCCGTTCTGGCCGGGGCCGGTATCGGCTTTATGGCCCGTTGGGAGGCCGCCCGTCATGAAAGTCTGGTCGAAGTGATCGACCCGCTTCCGGAATGGTTCGGCAACCTGTGGCTGGTGACCCATGTGGACCTGCACCGAACCACCAAGGTGCAAACGTTCCTGAGTTTTCTGAAAGAGGCCTCCAAAGGCTGGTGCCCATGAATCCGCAGATGCGCGGCCATCTGGCCATGCTGGCCTTTTCGGCCCTTGTCGCAGGCAGCTTCTCGCTTGGGTCGATGATTGCCAACGAAATTGCTCCGGCGGCCTTGAATGCGGTGCGCTTTGCCATTGCGGCTGTGGTGATTGGTGTGGCGGCATTGGCGACAACCGGTCTGCCCCGCAGTGCCGCGCAGGCGCCCTGGAGGTATCTGGTGCTGGGCGGGTTGTTCGCCACCTATTTCGTCCTGATGTTTTACGGGCTGAAAACCGCCCCGCCGGTCAGCGCTGCCGCGGTTTTCACCCTGACCCCCGTTGTCTCGGCCATTGCGGGCTGGGTCCTGCTGCGCCAGATCACCACGCCGCGCATGGCAATGGCCCTGTCCATCGGTGCGATTGGGGCGCTGTGGGTGATCTTTCGGGCCGACTGGCAGATGTTCCGCGCCTTCCAGATCGGCGGGGGCGAGATCATCTATTTCTGGGGATGCGTCGCGCACGCGATCTACACCCCCATGATCCGCAGGCTGAACCGCGGAGAACCTGCCGTCGTGTTCACGTTCGGAACGCTGGTTGCCGGGTGCCTGTTATTGGTCCTGTTCGGCTGGTTCGACCTGAAAGCGACCGAATGGGCAGCCCTTCCCGCCATCGTCTGGATCGGGTTGTTCTATATCTCATTCTTCGCAACGGCGGCCAGTTTCGTTCTGGTGCAATTCTCCTCGCTCCGGCTGCCGTCGGCCAAGGTCATGGCCTATACCTATCTGGTGCCAAGCTGGGTGATCCTGTGGGAAATCGCGCTGGGCAAACCTGTCCCGACGGGATTGATCCTGGGCGGTGTGGCGCTGACGGTCATTGCCCTGCTGATGCTGCTGAAGGAAGAAGCCCCGCGCAACAGCCCCCAACGCCGGGCAGCTGAATAAAGCCACTCCCGGTCTGAAACCGGTACGGATTGCCCACGAATTCCAAAGGCAAAATCTGTTGAGCCAGATCAAGGCAGGCCCTTGGTCTCAGGACTACCTTGGAAGGCGGACAAAAGGAGGAGATTATGTTCAAACATATCATGCTGCCGATTGACCGCCACCTGCCGCCCGAGGTTCGCAAGGCCGCAGATGTCGCCGCGCAGGTGGCAAAATGGCAGGGCGCCAAGATCACTCTGGTCAGTGTCAGCGGGGCCCATATGGGTGCATCCTCGGAAACCGAGGCCGAGATCGACAAGCAACTGGCCGACTTCACCGAACAGCTTGCATCAGAAGGCGCGGCCGAAGTTGCGGTGCGCAAGATACACTCGGTCGATGTTGCTGCCGAAGTGGACAGCGATCTGACCCGCGCGGCAGAAGAGATCGGTGCAGACCTGATCATCGTGGGCACCCATGCGCCCCGGATCACCGATTACATCTTTTCCAGCCACGCCGGATATCTGGCCAAACATGCCAGCATGTCGGTCTTTGTGGTGCGCTAGGTCTCGTCCGAGATCGGAAGCTCGACTTCCAGAAACCGTTCGAACGCATCCAGGTTGATGGGTTCGAACTGACCGAACCCCTGCATCCAGACCGAAGCGGTGCGCAGCGCGTCGGGTTCCAGCTTGCACCATTTCACCCGGCCGCGCTTTTCCTGTGATATCAGCCCGGCCTTGGTCAGGATGACCAGATGTTTCGAGATCGCCGCCAGCGACATCTCGAACGGCTCGGCCACATCAGTCACGGCCATATCGTCCTCCAGCAGCATCGCCAGAATGGCGCGGCGGGTGGGGTCGGCAAGGGCTGCAAACACGGTGTCGAGATCGTTGGACATGGGTCTTTCCTAATGGGCGAGAACCCGTTTGACAATTTCCCCCATCACGTCACTGTGCAGCGGTGATGCGCAAAGGGGGCGGCTATGGCGCTGAAATACTGGCTGGTGATCTGCGTCCTTGGCATCGGGTGGGGCATGTCTTTCATGTTCAACGCCATATTGCTGCGCGAACTTGGACCGCTATCCGTGTCATTGGGGCGTGTTGCATTTGGGGCGCTGGGCTGTTGGATCTATGTGATTGCCGCCCGCATGCCGGTTCACCTGACACTCGGGCGCGCCATCGGTCTGCTGGGGTTCGGGGCGCTCAGCTATGCAGCACCATTTGCGTTCTATGCGCTTGGGCAGCAGCATATCGCGTCCGGCGTGGCAGGGATCGTGAATGCGACAACACCGGCCTTTGCCGTCATCGTTTCGCATTTCTGGCCGGGAAGCGAGCGTGCGACGCTGTTGAAATCCCTTGGTGTGTTGTGCGGCTTCGTCGGGATTGTCGTGTTGTCCGTCCCGATTTTGCACAATGGCCAAACCTCTCAGTTCTGGGCGGTTCTGCTGACTCTGTGCGCGCCGATCTGTTACGCGTTTTCCGTCAACATTGCGCGGGCCTTTCGTGACATGCAGCCGGTGGTGCTGGTCGCCCTGGCCCTGACAGGAGCGACATTGGCGATTTTACCCCTGGCGCTTTGGCGTGAAGGCCTGCCGGTGATCGAGCACACTGAAACATGGCTTTCGTTGCTGATGATCGGTTTTGTGCTGACCTCGGCCGCTTTCATTGCCTTCTACTGGTTGCTGCCCAGAGTCGGGCCAACCAACATTTCGACCGTCACGCTGATCGCACCGGTTTCCGCCCTGATACTTGGAACCTGGGTTCTGGGGGAAACTCTGCAACCCGAACATTTGATGGGCATGGCGGCGATTTTTGCCGGGCTCTTGCTGATCGACGGACGTCTTGTTCGACACCTGTGGCCTCAGCGCACGCACAAAGATCAACCAAAAGGTTGAATATGGGTTTTTGGGTGATTGTTGCCGTTCAGGGCATGGGCAAGCAATTTGGCTGGACGAGTTTACCAGTAATAACAGTTTAAAAACAACACACTAACCTGCGTCATTTCACGCCATCAACGCCGTTGACTCTGCGCCTTTGGCGCCTTAGCACCATGCGCAAGACAGCGCGAGGATTCCGTCCGTGACCGATGACGACCAAAAGCAGCGTATGGCGCAGCTTGAGGCCAAGATCGACGCGGCGAAAAAGGCCAGACAACCGGCTGCCCGCGCTGACAGTGACATATCCGGGGGCGAGCTTGCCTGGAGGATGGTCATCGAAATGGTTTCCGGTCTGGGGATCGGATTTGGCATCGGATACGGGCTGGACAGCCTGCTCGGGACAATCCCGATCTTTCTGGTGCTGTTCACATTGCTGGGCCTTGTCGCGGGCGTGAAGGTTATGCTCCGCAGCGCGAAAGAGGTTCAAGATAAACAAGCGGCCCATATGCAGGTCGAAAAGGACGAGAGGGACTGAACGTGGCAAGCGAGACCACCGCAGCACACGGCGCCGAAGGCGCAGACCACGCAGCAGAAGCCAGCAGCCTGGTGTTTCACCCGATGGACCAGTTCATCGTCAAGCCGCTGTTCGGTGGCGAGATTGCCTGGTACACCCCCACCAACGTGACCCTGTGGCTGTTCCTGGCCATCGTGGCGATCTTTGGCCTGCTGGTTCTCAGCACATCAAAGCGCGCCATCGTCCCTACCCGGATGCAGTCGATTGCGGAACTGGCCTATGGCTTCATCTACAAGATGCTGGAAGACATCTGCGGCAAGGACGGCGTCAAGTTCTTCCCCTATGTCATGACCCTGTTCATGTTCATTGTGACCGCGAACTTCCTGGGCCTGATCCCGACCTCGTTCACCACCACGTCGCATTTCGCCGTGACCATCCCGCTGGCGCTGGCCGTGTTCCTGACCGTGACCATTCTGGGTTTCGTCAAGAACGGTGCCGCGTTCCTGGGCCTGTTCTGGGTCTCCAGCGCGCCGCTGGCGCTGCGCCCGATTCTGGCGATTATCGAGCTGATCTCGTACTTCGTGCGCCCCGTCAGCCACTCCATTCGTCTTGCAGGTAACGTCATGGCGGGCCACGCGGTGATCAAGGTGTTTGCGGGCTTTGCCGCAATTTCCCTGATTTCGCCCGTGTCGGTTCTGGCGATCACCGCAATGTATGGTCTCGAGGTCCTTGTGGCCTTCATTCAGGCCTACGTATTCACCATTCTGACCTGTGTTTATCTGAAAGATGCGCTGCATCCTTCGCACTAAGGTCCGATAACCCAACATCGAAACTTCCAATTCGTAAGGAGATACATCATGGAAGGCGATCTCGCACACATCGGCGCAGGCCTGGCAGCAATCGGTTCCGGCGCAGCCGCAATCGGGGTGGGCAACGTTGCAGGCAACTTCCTGGCCGGCGCCCTGCGCAACCCTTCGGCGGCTGCTTCGCAGACCGCAACCCTGTTCATCGGTATCGCATTCGCAGAAGCCCTGGGGATCTTCGCATTCCTGGTCTCGCTGCTGCTGATGTTCGCCGTCTAATCTGCGGAACCTGATCCTTACGCGCAGGTGGGTCCAAGCCATAGCGGCCCACCTGTTGTAAAGACAACGTTCCGACGGAGGACATCATGGCGACTGAACCCATTAGCGAAGAAGTAGTTGGCGCGTGCGTCGACTCGCATGGCTCTGCCATCGGGATGCCGCAGCTCTGCTTCGATTGGTTCCCCAACCAGATTTTCTGGCTGGTCATTACGCTGGTCGTCATCTTTCTGGTCCTGTCTCGCGTGGCTCTGCCCCGCATCGCGGCAATCCTGGCCGAGCGCCGGGGGACCATTACAAATGACCTGGCTGCGGCCGAAGATCTGAAGGCCAAAGCGGTCGAGGCCGAGGAGGCCTATAACAAGGCGCTGGCCGATGCCCGTGCCGAAGCGCAGCGTATCGCGGCCGAAGCACGCGCAGAAATCCAGGCTGGTCTGGATGATGCGATTGCCAGGGCGGATGCGGAAATCGCTGCAAAGGCGGCTGAATCGGAAAAGGCAATTGCCGAAATCCGTGCCGGTGCGCTGGAAAGCATTCAAGTGGTCGCCAAGGATACGGCGGCTGAACTGGTCACCGCGCTGGGCGGCGAGGCGGATGCCAAAGCCATCGACAGTGCCATTGACGCGCAGATGAAAGGATAAGTGACATGCGGAACACTCTTGCCCTTATCCTGACCGTTGGTGCCGCCAGCCCCGCGCTGGCTGCAAGCGGTCCGTTCTTCTCGCTTGGCAATACTGACTTTGTCGTCCTTCTGGGCTTCATCGTTTTCATCGCGGTCCTGTTCTACTTCAAGGTGCCGGGCATGATCGGCGGTGCGCTGGACAACCGTGCCGAAGGCATCAAGGCCGAGCTGGACGAAGCCCGCGCCCTGCATGAAGAAGCACGCAGCCTGCTGGCTTCGTACGAGCGCAAGCAGCGTGAAGTGCAGGCACAGGCCGACGCGATAGTCGAGGCGGCCAAACAGGACGCGGCTCTGGCTGCGGACCAGGCGAAGGTCGATCTCGAAAAGTCGATTGAACGCCGTCTGGCTGCTGCGCAGGATCAGATTGCCTCGGCCGAAGCCTCTGCCGTTAAAGACGTGCGCGATCAGGCCGTTTCGGTTGCGATTGCCGCTGCCAGCTCGGTTCTGGCCAAGCAGATGACAGCCGCGCAGGCGAACAAGCTGATCGAGGCCTCGATCGCAGATGTGGGCGCCAAGCTGCACTGACGGGGACACCGACAGGTAAAAAACGCAGATGACCCGAGAGCATTGCGCTGTCGGGTCTTTTGTTTTGGTGACGGGGCTGATTGTATTGACCACAACATCACCCGGATTCTGTACCCTTCTGAGGGTCTGAAGGTCCCCTTCGGGATCCACGGGTGCAAAAAGAACAGGGAAAGACGGGCCGTGGCAGGCGAAGACGTTTCGATGAATATTGTTGGGGTGGTCAGGAACGGCGGGGCCGCGCTGATCGAAAGCATCAACAGGATCGAAGACCTGACCACCCGCTTGCACCGCTATTCCGTGACCATCGCGACAAACGACAATACTGATCGCACAGATCGGGTTCTGTCCGAATTCGCGCGCCGCGACCCGAAAGTGGACCTTGTCCGCATGGATGGTCTGGCGTCCAGACTGCCAGACCGGGTCGAGCGGATCACGGCGGCCAGAAACGCTGTCCTCAACAGGCTGGAAGAACGCGACAGCGGTCACGACCTGACACTGGTGCTGGATCTGAACGGGCCGAATGTCTGTCTGGACGCTCAGACGGTTCTGACGGCTGCACAACGGTCCGTACCACGCTGGGAAGGTGTCTTTGCCAATTCCAAACCGGCCTATTACGATATCTACGCCCTGCGTTGCGCGGGCTGGTGTGACGAAGACGTCTGGCAAAGAATTCAGACAACGCGCAAACCGCTGTTCGGGCGCCGAAAGTGGCGGAAAGTTCTTCTGAAATCAGCGGTTTTCGACCGGCAGTACCACATCCCGTCCGATATGCCCCTGATACCGGTCGACAGCGCCTTCGGCGGTGCAGGAATGTACAAGACCCGCGCCCTGCGTGGCCTGCGCTATTCCTGCCGGGACGAAAAGGGCGACCTCGTGTGCGAGCATGTGATGCTGCATAAACACCTCAGGGACCGGGGCGCGCGGCTGTTCATCGACCCGGCCCTGACAACCATCGCCCCGAATGACGATCTGGGCGAAGGCAGTGGCGCAGCTTTCCCGTCCCATCTGATCCAACCCGAGACCGGCGCCGCCTGATCCCTGAGGGCGCTTGGAAAGCGCTAGGCCTGACGGGTTTCGTGCTGCAACCTTTGCTGCGCAACAGCCTCGTTCCGCTCGGCCTTCTGCTGATCGATCATGCAGCGTTCGACAAAACTCAGATGCGTTTCGACGGCCTGACGTGCGGCTGCTGGATCGCGGGCCTGAAGGGCCGCGTTGATAGTGCTGTGCTGGTCCAGAATGGCCTCGCGGGTCGCGCGCTGCCGGAACATTGTCCGCCGGTTATAGAACACACCCTGTACCAGCAGGTCATACATCGACCGCATCATATGCAGCATCACCACATTGTGGCTGGCTTCGATGATGGCCATATGAAACTCGGCATCCAGCTGCGCCTCTTGGTCCGCAGCGTTCCGGTCATGGGCCGCCCGCATCTTGTCATAGATCGTCTGAACAACCTTCAGGTCGCTTTCTGATCCCAGCCGCGCGGCCCGTTCCGCCGCCAGCCCCTCCATGTCGCGGCGAAAGGACAGGTAATCGAATACGGCCTCGTCATGGCTGCTGAACAACCGGATCAGCGCTGGCGAAAAGGCCGACCCCAAAACCTCGGCCACATAGATCCCGGAGCCGGCTTTTGTTGTCAGCAACCCCTGTTCCTGAAGCTCGGACACCGCATCGCGCAGGGACGGGCGCGACACGCCCATCCGTTCGGCCAACTCACGCTCGGGCGGCAGGCGCTCCCCGGGGCGCAGGATGCCGCGCAGGATCAACAGCTCGATCTGGCGAACGACCGCAAGTGACAGTTTTTCCGTCTGAACTTTCTGAAATGGCATGGTCCGTTCCGAAATTGGTCAACTCATTTGACCATGGACAGGGGGGCTGTTCAAGAATACCCGGTCACATCCGCTGAAATATTAGGTCAGAAGTGTTGACTTTAATTTGAGAAAGCATAGGCTGCGCCGAAATGAGATCGGAGGAGCCTCATGTCCCATCACCCTTTGTTTGCCACCCGGGCTTCCCGGATGAAGGCGTCAGAAATCCGCGAGCTGCTGAAACTGCTCGATCAGCCCGGTATCATTTCCTTTGCAGGTGGCATTCCGGACCCCGCGCTTTTCCCGGCTGAAGCTTTCGCTCAGGCGTTTCAGCAGGCATTGGGGCCGGACATGCAGGCGCAGGCGCTGCAATATTCGGTCAGCGAAGGCTATGCCCCCCTGCGCCGGTGGCTGGTGCAGCACATGCGCGAAATCGGGGTGGAATGTGACATGGACAACGTCCTGATCACCTCGGGCTCGCAGCAGGCGCTGGATTATCTGGGCAAGCTGTTCCTGTCCCCCGGCGACACGGCTTTGGTCGGGTGGCCCACCTATCTGGGCGCGCTTGCCGCGTTCAACGCGTATGAGCCGCGCTTTGACCGGCTCAATGGCAACAAGGGGGCCGATGAATTCAGGGTTGCGGCAGGGGATGGCGCTGTGAAATTCGCCTATCTGTCGCCCGATTTTGCCAATCCGACAGGCGAAACCCTGACCCGCCCGGGTCGTGAGGCATTGCTGGACCTGACCGACGAACTGGACTGCGCGTTGATCGAAGACGGCGCCTATCAGGCACTGCGCTATGACGGCGATCCGATCCCGCCAATCCTGGCTCTGGAACAGGAGCGCAAGGGATCGATCGAAAACTGCCGGACGATCTACTGTGGCAGCTTCTCGAAAACCCTGTCACCGGGTCTGCGCATGGGGTGGGTTGTTGCGGCCAAGCCGATCATCTCGCAGATGGTTCTGCTGAAACAGGCGGCGGATCTGCATTCGGCGACCATCAACCAGATGGCCGTGCATCAGGTGGCGGAAGCGTGCTTTGACACCCATATCCCGAAAGTGCGCGACACTTACCGCGCGCGCCGTGATGCGATGCTGGGTGCGCTGCAACAGCACATGCCCGACGGGGTGGCTTGGACGCGCCCCGAAGGCGGCATGTTCGTCTGGGTGACACTCCCGTCGGGAATCAGCGGGTCTGACCTGCTGGCGCAGGCGCTGGATACGGTGAAAGTGGCCTTTGTGCCGGGGCAGGCGTTTTTCCCCTACGGCAGCGGGGCGAACACGATCCGGCTCAGCTTCTCGAACTCGGACGAGGCGACGATCCGCGAAGGTATCCGCCGGTTGGGCCAAGTTCTGCGCGCCTGACGTCCAGAAAGGTTCTGTTAACCAAATTGCTGCAACTCTGCGGCATGATCCGGTTTCTCGCTCCGCTCCTGCTGGCCGCCTGCGCCGCCGGGACCCCGCATTTCCGCGACGTTCCGGCCACCCGCGTGGCGGTGAACGGTAGTGTGTTCGACGTGCGCGTGCGCGGCGATCTGGCCGAGGCGGTGCGGATCAACGCGCAATACGCCCCGCGGCTTGGCCCTGTTCGGGATCGCGCCGCGCTGGCCATGGCGCAGGTTTCAGGCTGCCCGATCCTCGACGTGCTGGGTGACGCGGCTGTCACGGTTGGTGTACTGGGGTGTGACCGCGAGGCGGGGGAACGGTTGCTGCTGACTGCCGTCTCGACGCCCAGATATGAATGTATCGACTATGGCATCTATGAAAATGTCGGGGGCAGTACCGGGTATCAGGTCTTTGAATGCATCCCATACTGACATACGCGTGTTCCTGCGCATTTCGGCAAGATGTTGTGGATAACTTGCGCTGATATCCCATATCCTGCGCAACTGCGTTGACTCGGACCCCATCCCTTGCGCAGACTTTCAATTCATAGGAATCACGGGACACGCGGCCATTGCGTTTCAGCAAGCTCAAACTGACCGGCTTCAAAAGCTTTGTTGATCCGACCGATCTGATCATCGCGGACGGGTTGACCGGTGTGGTGGGTCCGAATGGCTGTGGCAAGTCCAACCTTCTGGAAGCCTTGCGGTGGGTGATGGGTGAAAACCGCCCCAAATCCATGCGCGGCGGCGCGATGGAGGATGTGATCTTTGCTGGCGCCGCCACACGGCCCGCCCGCAATTTCGCCGAAGTTGTCCTGACCATGGACAATTCCGAACGTCTTGCGCCTGCGGGGTTCAACGACACCGACCAGCTTGAAATCGTGCGCCGGATCACCCGCGATGTCGGCAGCGCCTACAAGACCAACGGCAAGGATGTGCGCGCGCGCGATGTGCAGATGCTGTTTGCGGACGCCTCGACCGGTGCCCATTCCCCCGCGCTTGTGGGGCAGAACCGCATCGCCGAGCTGATCAGCGCCAAACCCCGCGCCCGCCGCCGCATTCTGGAAGAGGCCGCCGGGATCTCGGGACTGTATCAACGTCGGCATGAGGCCGAGCTGAAGCTGAAAGCGACCGAGGCCAACCTGACCCGCGTCGATGACGTGCTCGAGCAGTTGGGCGGGCAGCTTGCGCAACTGGCCCGTCAGGCCCGTCAGGCCGCACGCTATCGCGAAATCGGCGAACAGCTGCGTCAGGCCGAGGGGATGCTGCTCTATCGCCGCTGGAAAGAGGCCGACATGGCCCGCCAGCAGGCCGAAGACAAGCTGAGGGACCGGATTTCCGAGGCCTCCCGCGCCGAGGCCGAAGCCCGCGCCGCCGCAGCAAAAAGGGCCGGGATCGAAGAAACCCTGCCCCCTCTGCGCGAGGAAGAGGCCATCGCCGCCGCTGTCCTGCAACGCCAGCAGGTGCAGCGCGATCAACTGACCGATCAGGAAACCCGCGCGCGCCAGACCATTGAGACGCTGACCAGCCGCATCCATCAGCTCGGCAAGGATATCGAACGGGAAACCGGCCTGAACCGCGATGCGGGCCAGATGATCGAACGGCTGGAATGGGAAGCCCGCGAACTGGCCAAGGCTGCAGAAGGGCATGACGCGAAGGTGGCGGAAGCCGCAGAAATTGCCCGCGAAGCGGCTTCGATCCTTCAGGACCGCGAAGACCACCTGTCGCAGCAGACCGAAGATATGGCGCGTCTTGTCGCCCGTCACCAGTCGGCGCAGCGTCTGGTCGAAGACAGCCGCAAGACGCTGGCCCGCTCTGAGGGGGAGGAGGAAAAAGCCCGGCTGGCGGTGGATGAGGCCAAAACAGCCCTGACCCGTGCCAGCGAGGCGTTCGAAACCGCGCAGGAAAGCGAGGAAGAAGCCCGCGAAGCCGCCGAGGCCGCCGAAGAGGCGCTGGCCGCCGCGGATGAGCTGCGCAATGAAACGCAGGCCCGCGAAGCCGAGGCACGCGCGCAACGGTCCGAGGCCGAAGGCGAATTGGGTGCAATCCGCGCCGAAACCACCGCGCTTGCCAAGCTGGTGGACCGCGACACGGCCGAGGGCGGGCAGGTGATGGACCTGCTGCGCGTGGAACCGGGTTTTGAGAAGGCGCTGGGTGCTGCGCTAGCCGATGACCTCCGTGCGCCGCTGGTCGAAGGTGACGGCCCGTCCGGCTGGGTTCAGGTGGCAGGTTATGACAGCGATCAACCCTTGCCCGATGGGGTCGACCCGCTGGCGCTGCACGTGTCGGGGCCGGACAGGCTCAGCCGTCGCATCGCGCAGATCGGGCTGGTCGATGCGGATCAGGGCGCGCGGTTGCAGGCGTCGCTGAAGCCGGGCCAGCGTCTTGTGTCCCGCTCGGGCGATCTGTGGCGCTGGGACGGGTTCCGTGCCTGGGCCGAGGATGCGCCAAGTGCGGCGGCGCTGCGACTGGAGCAGCTCAACAAGCTTGAGGCGCTGAAACAGGAACTGGCCCGCACCGAGGCGCAGGCCGACGGCGCCCGCGCCGCGCATGAAACCCTGTCGCGGCAACTGGCGGACGTGACCGAGGCCGACCGCCGCGCGCGCGAAGCCCGCCGTGCCGCTGATCAGCGCATGGCCGAAACCGCACGCCAGCTCAGCCGCGCCGAGGCGGATCGCAACCTTGCGCAGGGCAAGCTTGAAACACTGGCCCTTGCCGTGGATCGCCACAAAGAAGATGCCATGTCCGCCCGCGTGCAGCTGCGCGAGGCCGAGGCGGCGCTGAACGATCTGGGTGACCTCGACAGCGCCCGCGCCGAGGTTGAGGACATCAAACAGACGGTCGAGGCGGCGCGGATCACCATGCTGACCCACCGCTCGACACATGATGAGCTGCGCCGTGAAGGCGACGCCCGCACCCGTCGCACGCAGGAGGTCACCAAGGACCTGAGTGGCTGGCGGCACCGTCTGGAAACGGCTGAGAAGCGGATATCGGAACTGGCCGAGCGCAAGGAAAGCTCGGAAGAGGAACTGACCGAGGCCATGGCCGTCCCCGGCGAAATCGCCGAGGCGCGGGAAGAGTTGAACGAGTTGATCGAAGCCGCCGAAGCCCGTCGGGCCGACGCCGCCGACAAGCTGGCCGAAGCAGAAACACAGTTGCGCGACGTGGTGATGGCCGAGCGTGAGGCGGAACGCCTGGCCTCGGAAGCTCGCGAAAACCGCGCCGCAGCCGAGGCGCGCTGTGACGCGGCAAAGGAAAGCGTGCTTGCGGCAGCAGAACGAATTGCCGAAGACCAGCAACTGACCCCGAACCAGTTGCTGAACCAGCTGGACGTAAACCCCGACCAGATGCCCGCTGCGGATGCTCTGGAGGCCGAAGTGAACCGTCACAAACGCCAGCGTGACGCCATGGGCGCGGTGAACCTGCGGGCCGAGGAAGACAGCAAGGACGTTCAGGAAGAATTCGACACGCTCAGCAGTGAAAAGGCCGATCTGGAAGAGGCGATCAAAGCCCTGCGCAGCGGCATCTCCAGCCTCAACCGCGAAGGGCGCGAACGTCTGCTGACCGCTTTTGAACAGGTGAACTCGAACTTTGCCATGCTGTTCAAGCACCTGTTCGGCGGTGGCGAGGCCAATCTCGTCATGGTCGAAAGCGACGACCCGCTGGATGCGGGGCTGGAAATCATGTGCCAGCCGCCGGGCAAGAAACTGTCGACCCTCAGCCTGCTGTCGGGCGGCGAACAGACCCTGACAGCGACCGCGCTGATCTTCGGCGTTTTCCTGGCCAACCCGGCCCCGATCTGTGTGCTGGACGAAGTCGACGCGCCGCTGGACGATGCCAACGTCACCCGTTTTTGTGATCTGTTGGACGAGATGTGCCGCCAGACCGACACCCGTTTCCTGATCATCACTCACCACGCGGTGACCATGGCGCGCATGGATCGTCTGTTCGGCGTCACCATGCAGGAACAGGGCGTCAGCCAGCTGGTTTCGGTCGACCTGAAAAAGGCCGAGCAGATGGTGGCCTGACCGCTCACCGCAACGTTATGATGATTGCAGGCATAACGCGCTACCTTGGCCTCATGACGCGTTTTCTGATCCCCGCCCTCATCGCCGCCACTTCAGTTGTCGCCGCTGAATGGCCCGTCAAATCCGGCGATGTCCCGCTGACAGTGGCCGAGCTTGACGCCCTCGCGGGCCAGACGCTGACCTTCTACGATGATGGTCAGGCCAAGTTTTCGGCGGGGGGTGCTTATTCCTATACCTACGCGGGCGGGGGGTCTGCATTCGGAACCTACTCCATCGCCGATGACGGTTCCGTCTGCATCGCGTATCGCAACGGGTTCAGCCGCTGCGACCTGTATGTCCACAGTGGCGAGCGGCTGATCCTGATCGATCAGAAAGGGGATCGGTACCCGGTGCGGCCCGAATAAGGGAGTCACTGGTTCACGCCGGTCACTTTGGCATGGACCAACCCGCGCAGCGAACTGAACCTGCGGCAAACGTCAAAGGCCATGCCGGGAACACCAGCCCAAATATGCGCGCCCGAAGACGGGCCAGAACCAAACTGTGGGCACCCCGACACAACGCACTGGCGCAAAGCAGGGTAAGTCGCGCCAAAACCGCCGCTGTGGTTGACGAGCCACGCACCGCTTCGTTAGTGCAGCAGCGATCCCGTTTCGGCTTAGGGCAAGAGGTGCTGTTTTGGATTTTCAAGTTGCAAGTTTCTGGTTTGGCTCGCCGTTATCTTGCGTTGAAAGAGTATGCATTCAGTCCTTTCTGGATCATGGCTATGTCTTCCACCTGTACGTGCTGGATCTGAACATAGATGTTCCCGAAGGGGTCGTTGTTCATGATGCCCGCGAAATCTATACAGATGAAACCACCGAAAACCTGACCGGTGGCCGGAGACGGATGGCGGTCTATTCAGACATCTTCCGGATCCACATGCTGCAAAAAACCGACTATGTGTGGGTTGATCTGGATATCTACTGCATCCGGCCGCTGGATGTTCCACCGGACTATCTGTTTGGTGTCGTCTGGCGCAATAAGGCGATGAACAATTGCGTATTGCGTCTTCCCAAAAATTCTCTGGCACTGAAGCTGATCCTGAATTTCCTTGAGTCAGAAGTCCCGATCCCGTTTTGGTTGGGCAGTGATCACATTGAAAAACTGGTCAAACGCTATGAGGCGGGCGAGACACTCACGCTTTACGACCTTCCGTGGACGACAACCGGCCCAAGCGTGACCCGCTGGGCGCTGGGGGTCACTGGTGAAATCGACCGAGGCCAGCATTGGCATTTATATTGGCCGCGTCGCGGGTTTCTGGACCCGGTCGAGAACATTGAAGACTACGAACCCGATTGGGCCCGGTTTCATCACTTCCAGGGCGAAACCCGCAGTGGTATTCGCAGTAAGTTCGGCGGTATTCCTCCAAAGGGAAGTTACATCGATATTGTCTGTCACAGACATGGAATTGACCCCGAAAAATATCCGGTCACATAATCAGCGGTGACGGCGCTGATATCGTCGAATAATCTTCGGGTTTTGCGTCATACCATAGAAGTGCGGGCCGCTGGATCAGAGTTTTCCCAGCAACTCCATCGTTGGCCATGCGTCCGCAGGCAGGCCCAGACGTTTCTGCTCCGCCTGCGTCGCAGCTCGCGTCCCTGACCCCAGGATCCCGTCGATCTTGCCCACATCATATCCTTTGGCCTGAAGCTTGGTCTGCAACTGTTTCATCTGCGCGCCACTCAGGCCCTGCGCGGGATTGCCCGCATCATAGATCTGGCCGCCTTCAAGCCGTGTTCCGAAATAAGCGGCGGTCAGAACATAGACAAAGCTCTGGTTCCATTCGAAATAGACGTCGAAATTGGGGTAGGCCAGAAAGGCAGGCCCGTTGCGCCCCTGTGGCAGGATCAGCGAGGCGGGCAGGTTGGCCAAGGACCCGCCGCGCGCCTGAACGCCCATCGCCTGCCATTCCGCCACCGAACGCGGTTTGCCGGGGCCGGACAGGGACCAGTCCATCTGCGCGGGCACGGTGACCTCCTGCAACCAAGGCTCACCCGCGCGCCATCCCAGATGAGACAGCATTCTGGCCCCCGACATCAGCGCATCAGGGGCCGAGCTTTTCAGGCGGACATGCCCGTCACCGTCACCATCGACGCCGTTTTCCAGTATGTCACGCGGCAGCATCTGCACCATGCCGATCTCTCCGGCCCATGCGCCGGTGGTGCGGGCCGGGTCGAAATCACCGTTCTGATACAGCTCGATGGCGGCGAAGATCTGTGGCCGGAACAGTTCCGGGCGGCGGCAATCATGGGCCAGCGTCACCAAGGCGTTGCGGGTGTTGAAGTCGCCCTGAAACGATCCGTAATCGGTTTCAAATGCCCAGAAGGCCAGCAGCACCCCGCGGGAAATGCCATACTCGCGCTCAATCCGATCAAAGACCGCATCGTACTTACGCGACATCGCTTGCCCGCGCTCGATCCGGTTCTGCGAAATCAGACGACGGGAAAACTCAATAAAGGGCTTCTGAAACACGCCCTGCGCCCGGTCGGCCTTCAGCACGGCGCTGTCCTGCTGCACCCCGTCAAAAAACCCGTTCACCGCTGATTTGTCCAAACCCTGCTGCACGGCTTCGGTCTTCAGCCCTTTGACAAAGGAGTTAAATCCACCTCCACATTGCGCCAGCGCAGGTGAGGTAAACAGGGCGGCGGCGATCAGGCCAGAGAGTATACGCATGAAAGGGTCCGTCAGAATATCAGTTCGGCCCCAACCCACACTGACACGAGCGCAAGCGCAAGCCCCCAAACCCGCCAGAGCATGTCACATGCGCGAAAAACTTCTGATGCACCGATCTCGCGCGGGGCGTCACCATTGACCCAGGCCAGATCGCGCACCTGCCCGTCATAACTGCGCGGCCCTGCCAGCGCGACATTCAGGGCGCGGGCCATGGCGGCTTCGGGCCAGCCAGCATTGGGCGAAATATGGCGTTGCGCATCCCGCATCATCTCAACCCAGCGCGACCATTGGCCGGACAGCGCCACGATCATCACGCAGGTCAGGCGGGCAGGGATCAGGTTCAGCAGGTCGTCGAACCGGGCCGCGGCCCAGCCAAAATCACGGTACGTTTCGGTGCGATAGCCGATCATGCTGTCGGCGGTGTTCACCGCCTTGTACACCAGCAACCCCGGAAGCCCGGCGACCAGAAACCAGAATGCAGGGGCAATGACCCCGTCGCTCAGGTTTTCAGCCGCGCTTTCGATGGCGGAACGCGCCACCTGTGCCCCGGTCATATCCTGCGTGTCGCGCGAGACGATCATAGCCACCTGCGCCCGCCCGTTTTCCAGCGAGGTTTGCAACCCGTCACCAACCGCGCGGACATGGGCAACCAGCGACTTTTGCGCCAGCAGAATCGCGAAGCCAAGAATTTCAACCACCGGCCCCAGTAGGGACAGACCCCACCCAAGGCCCCATGCGCCGCAGATCAGAAGGGCAAGCACCGCCACCCCCTTCAACCGCCGACCGCGCCCGTAATTCAGGCGTTTGTCCAGCCATCCGATCAGGTTGCCGATCATCACCGCCGGGTGTTTGACGCGGGACCAGAGCCAGTCGGGCTCTCCCAGAGTGGCGTCCAGGCACATGGCGCAGACCAGCATCAGGGCAGGGCTCACAGCGCGGCCTCCAGCCTGTCCCACCCCTTTTCCGGTGGCAGACCCAGACGCAGAAAGGTTGTTGAATAAGGAAAGATACGGCTCCAGATATGGGCGCGGGCCAGCCGGTCCTGCCACCCCAAGGCGTCATCAACCCGATACAGACGAAACAGGCTGGTGCCACCGACGATATCTGCGCCCCTGGTCAGCATCAGCGCATCCAGCCGGGCCGCCTCATCCGCCAGTCGCGCGCGCGTGGCATCGGCCCAGTCATCGTCCGACAGGGCTTGCGTTCCAACCCGCAGGGCCGGGCCGGACACAGACCAGGGTCCGGTCAGGTCGTTCAGGCGGTTGATCAACTCAGGCCGCCCGATGGCAAACCCAAGCCGCATCCCGGCCAGCCCCCAGAACTTGCCAAAACTCTTCAGCACGATCACGCCGGGACGTTCCGCCATATGGATCAACGATGCCTTTGGCGTGACATCGCAAAAGCTCTCGTCGATCACGTTCAGCGGGGCCGAGACATCGCTTTCCTGCCAGATGCGCCCGTCCGGGTTATTGGGATGCACGATCACGCGGGCGTCAGCCGCGCCCTCAGGCTGAACACGCCACCCCTGCGCCGAAAAGGCGGCGGCGTGTTCGTTATAGGTGGGCGGCGTGATCTGGACACGCCCTGGCGCGGCCAGCGCCGGAATACGAGAGATGACAGCCGATGCACCGGGCGCCGGTAGGATTGCAGCCCCTTGCGGCACGTTCCAGAACCTGCGGGCCGCATCACTCAGCCGTTCAAAGGCACCGTGATCCGGCAATTCGGCCCAATCCCCGGCGGTCAGGCCCGCAACGGCGTAAGGATGCGGATTGATTCCGGTCGACAGATCGATCCAATCTGCACGCGCTCCGCCATACCTGACAATCGCCCTGTCCAGCCCCCCGCCGTGGTCGCGAACTGCGCGGGGGTCCAAGCCGTGATCAAGTGTACTCATCTGCTCTCTCTGCGGGGATTGACCGGTTTCGGGGTGCTTCAAGCGGATTTTTGCCATTTACACAAGCAAATCCGCCCGAACACGCAAGCGTGCGGCTGCTGTTAACACTTTGTTAAGGAAATAACGAGATCACGGACCACGGGGGTCGGCACCACTCACCATACCAAGTGCCGAGGTTGTTGCAAATGAAAGTTCTGATTGTTGAGAGTAACCCCGACCTTGGTCGGGTCTGGAAAAGACATCTGGAGCGGCAAGACGCCGAAGTCACGCTGGTTGACGCTCAGGAGGCCGCCATTCTGGCGCTCTATGGCACGGATTTTGATATCATCGTGCTGGATCTGGTTCTGGAAACCGGAAGCGCATTGGCTGTGGCCGATTTTGCCAGCTATCGCCGCCCCGAGGCGCGGGTGATTTTTGTCACCAACACCACCTTCTTTTCCGACGGGTCGATATTTGCGCACAGTCCCAATGCCTGTGCCTATGTTCAAAGCGAAACGCCGCCAGAGGATCTGGCGGCGATGGTCGAACATTACGCTGCCGGGCGCTGATCGCGCCCATGCGGCTCCCTGTAATCCAGCACCGGGTTCACCGGAATGATGCGGTGCGGATTGATGCTGTCATGGCTGTAGTGGTAGTGGCGCACGATATGATCCATGTTCACGGTCTCGGCGACACCGGGCCATTGATACAGCTCCCGCGTATAGGCCCATAGGTTCGGATAATCGATCAGGCGCCGCCTGTTGCACTTGAAATGCAGGTGATAGACCGGGTCGAAGCGGATCAGGGTTGTAAACAACCGCCAATCGGCCTCGGTGATCCGGTCCCCCATCAGATACCGGTTCCGGGCCAGACGCCCTTCCAGCCAGTCCAGCGTGTCAAACAACGGGTGTACAGCGGCGTCGTAGGCCGCTTGCGAGGTGGCAAAGCCCGACTTGTAGACGCCGTTGTTGACGTCTGAATAGATGCGCGCATTGACCTCTTCGATCTCGTCCCGCATCGCCTCGGGCCAGTAATCGTCCGTATTGCCAGTAATCCCGTTGAAGGCCGAATTGAACATGCGGATGATTTCCGAACTTTCGTTCGAAACGATGGTCTCCTGCGCCTTGTCCCACAGGATCGGAACCGTGACACGACCGGAATAGGACGGATCCGCCTTGGTATAGATCTGATGTGCATAGCTCAGCCCGTAAAGACGGTCACCCGTGGCACCGTGATCATCCGCCTCAAAGGTCCAGCCGTGACCCAGCATGTCGGGATGCACGACCGAGACCGAAACCAGATCGCTCAGCCCCTTCAACGCGCGAAAGATCAAGGTGCGATGCGCCCAGGGGCAGGCGTGGCTGACATACAGGTGATACCGCCCGGCTTCGGCCCGGAACCCGCTTTTGCCCGACGGTCCCGCGCGGCCATCGGCGGTCAGCCAGTTGCGAAACTGCGCCGCGCTGCGTTTGAATGCGCCACCCGTGGATTTGGTGTCATACCAGGTGTCTTGCCATTTTCCATCGACCAGCAGGCCCATATCTCATCCTCCGCATAGGCGTTTGGCCAAAGATAGGTCCAAGCCCCGCCTGTTCCTATGCATTTGCCCGCGCACAAGACCTGCATGCGCGCACAGGCAATGCTGGGATTTCTGTGCAACAAACCGCAGGCACAGCCCGTTGCGTGAACGCGTTCACTGGATTTTTACAACAGTTCCCGCACAATAGAGGTCATTAGCGGGGGAGTGATTTTATGAGTACTTATGTTTCAAAGGAAATACGCGCCGAGTTGGACGCGGCCCGAATCGCCACATTGAAAAAGGCCAGTCGCCTTCGTGTCCAGATGGGCGACAATACCTACAAAATTCTCAAATTGTGGAAAGATGGTTTCACGGTTGAGGCGGAAACAACACCGCGCCTGCGCGGGTTGGTCGATATTTATGACGGGGCCAATCTTCTGTATCAATGCCTGATCATTGCCGATCAGGATGAAGGCGGCGAGATGCGGTATGAATTCAAACGCAGCACCGCCGCCCATGACAAGGCACCGCTGGATTTCTACCGCGCCCCGGATGCGCCCATCGCGTTGCTGGGCTACGAAGACTAGGATCGGAGTTCTATCGTAGTACCGGGTTAGGTCAGGGTAACGCCCAACAGGCCGTTAGGCTGGCTATCGCTATGGATTTCGCCATTCAGGTCCGCGCCCGGCCAACAGGCGCGGTCCATTGTGAGGCCAGCCAACCCAGCCACCGCTTGGATTATTGCAGGTCACCAAAGGCCCGTTTCAGTCGCACGCAAGCTTCCTCGACCCGCGCCCGTTGTGTGGCCAGGTTGAACCGTTCAAACGTTTCTCCTCCAGTGCCGAAACCCGGCCCGGACGAGGTTGCGATCCGCGCGTCCTCGCGCAATCGGCGGACAAATTCAGCGTGATCCATACCGGTGCCGGAAAAGTCGACCCAGGCCAGATAGGTTGCCTGCAAGGGCATCGACCATAGGCCCGGAATCTCGGCGATGGTCTGGTCGAACAGACGCCTGTTTCCGTCCAGATGCGCGATCTGGGCATCTGCCCATTCCGCGCCAGCCGGGCTGTAGGCGGCGGTGATCATCGCCACACCCAACGCGCTGGGGCCATAATCCAGCGTTGCCAGCCGATGCTTCATCGCCTCGCGCAGTTTGGGGTCGGGAATGATCATGTTGCCGGTGCGCTGCCCGGCGATGTTAAAGGTCTTCGATGCCGCAGTCAGCGTCACCGTCCATGGCCGCGCATCCGGGGCTGCCACATCCATCGGCACAAATTTGGCGCCGGGATAGACCAGATCGTGGTGAATCTCGTCTGACACAAGGATCAGCCCGTTGCTCTCGGCAAATGCGGCCACGGCGCGCAGTTCCTCCGGCGTCCAGACGCGGCCCGACGGGTTCTGCGGCGAACACCACAGCAACATCTTCTCGGACCCGTCCAGCCGCGACTGGGCGTCGTCCAGGTCAAGGCCATAACTTTCCCCGTCCCGCACCAAAGGGCATTCCACGACCCGGCGGCCCGATTTGTTCACCTTGTGGGCAAACTCATGGTAAACGGGGGTAAAGATCACGATGCCATCACCGTGATCGGTCCAGACATCCAGCGACAGGGCGATTGCATTGCCCAAGCCCTGAGTGGTCAGAACCCAGTCCGTGTCGATTTCCCAATCGTGGCGGGTTTTCATCCACCACTGGACCGAGGCCAGATACTCCGGGTGCGCCCAGGAATACCCGAACACGCCGTGATCCGCGGCCTTGCGCACCGCGTCGATCACGCAGGGGGCTGTCGGGTAATCGGAATCGGCCGTCCACATGGCCAGCCCGTCTTCGGGCGAGACGCCGTACAGCATCTCCATCTTGTCCCATTTGGAACTGTTGGTGCCCCGGCGGTCGATCAGGTCGTTGAAAGTCATGTCTGCTCCATTTTCTCGACCGAAAGCTAACCGCAATTCAGGCAGGTGCAAGGGGGGCGTTGCGGCGCGGGTCACGATGCCCTAAATCAGCCTCATGAAACGTAACATCCTGATCTATCCCGACCCCCGTCTCAAGAAGGTCTGCGCCCCCGTGGCCGACCTCACGGACGACCTGCGCGCGCTGGCCGATGACATGCTGGAAACGATGTATGACGCCCCCGGTGTTGGCCTTGCCGCGCCACAGATCGGCGTGCTGGATCGCTTGATCGTGCTGGATTGCGTCAAGGAAGAAGGCGAGGCACCGCGCCCCCTGATCATGTTCAACCCGCAGGTCGTCGCGGCCTCGGAAGAAACCAATGTCTACGAGGAAGGCTGCCTGTCGATCCCCGATCAATACGCCGAGGTGACGCGCCCCAAAGTGGTCGATGTGACTTGGATGGACCGCGACGGAAACCTGCAACAGGAAACCTTTGACGGGCTCTGGGCCACCTGCGTTCAGCACGAGATCGATCATTTGGACGGCAAGCTGTTCATCGACTATCTCAAGCCGCTGAAACGGCAGATGATCACCCGCAAGATGCAAAAGCTCAAACGCGAACGGGCCCGTGCATGACCGTTCGTACCTGCCTGCCATGGCCTGACAAACGCCTGCGCACCAAGGCGGATGATGTGCCCGAGATCACCGATGAGATCCGCGCCATCTGGGACGACATGATCGACACGATGGAGGCGATGCCCGGCGTCGGTCTTGCCGCGCCACAGATCGGGGTGATGCTGCGGCTGGCCGTTGTTGACGGTTCTGCCGAACGGGGCCGGGCCGTGCGTCTGGCAAACCCGGAAATCCTGCACAGCTCGATCGAACTGCGCGAACATGAAGAGGCCAGCCCGAACCTGCCCGGCGTCTCGGCCACAATCAAACGCCCGCGCGCGGTGACCGTGAAGTTCCTGAACGAACATGGCATGCTGGATCGCCGCGATTTCGTCGGGATCGACGCGACCAGCGTACAGCATCAGATCGACCACCTGAACGGGCGGATGTATTTCGACCGGCTCAGCAAGGTCAAACGTGACATGCTGCTGCGCAAGGCGCGCAAACAAACCTGACGTCCGTAGGCCGGGCTTCAGCCCGGCACCTGTCCCAACTGCCGGAGCCAACGATGCGCATCATCTTCATGGGAACCCCCGATTTTTCGGTCCCGGTGCTGGACGCACTCGTCAAGGCCGGGCACGACATCGCCGCCGTCTACTGTCAGCCTCCGCGCCCCGCCGGACGCGGCAAGAAAGACCGCCCGACACCGGTTCATGCCCGGGCCGAGGCGCTGGGCCTGCCCGTTCGCCACCCAACCTCTCTGAAATCTGCTGACGAACAAACCGCATTTGCCGCGCTGAACGCCGATATCGCCGTCGTCGTCGCTTATGGCCTGATCCTGCCGCAACCCATTCTGGACGCGCCGCGACACGGCTGCCTGAACATCCACGCCAGCCTGCTGCCGCGCTGGCGCGGTGCCGCCCCGATCCACCGGGCGATTATGTCCGGCGATGCCGAAACCGGGATCTGCATCATGCAGATGGAGGCCGGTTTGGACACCGGCCCGGTCCTGCTGCGACAGGCAACCGCGATTGAAGCTGAAGAAACCACCGCCCACCTGCATGACCGGCTCTCGGCCATGGGGGCCGCGCTGATCGTCGAGGCGCTGGCCAAACTGCCGGACCTGTTGTCCGAGCCTCAGCCCGAGGATGGCGTGACCTATGCCGCCAAGATCGACAAGTCCGAGGCCCGCATCGACTGGACCCGCCCGGCGGTCGAGGTCGACAGGCAAATCCGCGGGCTGTCACCCTTTCCCGGCGCATGGACCGAAATGAATGGCGAGCGCATCAAGCTGCTGGCATCGCGGCTGGCAGACGGGCAGGGCGCAGCGGGTGAGGTTCTGAACGACGACCTGCACGTGGCCTGCGGTCAGGGCGCGGTCGAACTGCTGCGCTTGCAACGGGCGGGCAAAGGCGCGCAGGATAGGGAAACCTTCCTGCGGGGCTGGCCCATTCCCACCGGCACCCGCCTGACCTAGGAGAAGCCCGATGTTCATGGTGATGATGGGGACCGTCGTGATTGCCGGGATCGTCGGATATCTGTCCGAACAGACCGGGTTCACTCATAACGGCTATCTTCAGTCGATCATCATCTGCGTGGGCGGGGCGTTCCTGTTCTACTTCATCCGCATCATGTTCGGGATCAGCTTTGGCCCTCCCGGTCTGGATGCGGTGATCTCGTCTGTCGGCGCCCTGATCATCGTGCCGACGCATTGGAGGAAGTGACATGCCCATCGTCGCCCTGATCATCATCGGCGCTGCCGCGGGGTTCCTCGCCACCCGCCTGATGCGGATCGAGGCGGACATTCCAACCACCATGCTGATCGGTGTCATAGGCGCCCTGATCGGAGGGTTCGTTCTGCGGTTTCTGATAACCGTCATGGGCTGGATGTCGGGCTTTGTGGGCGCGGTTCTGGGCGCATTGCTGGTGATCTGGATCTGGCAGACCTACCTGCGCCGTTAGCATATTCCTTGGCCGCGCATTCCGTCCCGCAAACCTTCACTCGACCGATAGTGCAGCAGATCAGCGCTCGTCGCACTCCAGCGCTGAACCAAGCGCCGGGGCGGTTTTTGTGGTCATGTCGAACCGGTTCGCCTCGGCGGCGGTCATCCAGTGGATGCTGTCGGCGGGGGCCGCATACAGCGTGTACCAGTAAAACGCCTCATCGACGCCAATGTCCCTGAAATAATCCAGATAGCGGTCATGTTCCGGGTCATCTTTGGGCAACTCCGTGGCCACCAGCCCCGATCCGGCCCAGCTGTGCACGCCCACACAGGCCCCCGGCTGCAAAACACGTCGGTGTCCGGCCAGAAACAGATCGGTGCCGCCGCTGGCAACCAGACCGTCCGAGGGCACAACGGTATCGAACCCGGCCTTGCGCACCTCTCGGCTGAAGATGACATTGGCGTCGTCATCCACCGACCCCTCGATATATTGCAGCACCAGCGTGCGCGCTTTGGGGTTTTCGGCGGTGACGTCTTCGAAAGCGGACAGCGTTGTTTCGTCAATCGTGCCCGAGGCGATGATCCGGTCACCCTCGGCAACAAAGTGGACAGGCGCATAATATGCGCCGCAGGAGGCCAGCAAAGCCAGTGAGACCGCAATCGATGTAAGTCTGAACGGCATTTGGCCTCCGGGCTGCGCGTTCCAAACAGCTATCAGCCCGCCCCGGTCGCGTCCACCGACAGGTTCAGTTGCGGGGCGGGCGGCTTTTGTAGACGGGCAATTGCCAGCCAAACACCAGCGACCCGGCCCGCAAGGCCCAGCACACAAGGGCGCACAGGCCCAGCACAAAGGCGGGCTCCAGCCCCAGCCTGACCGCAAGTACCGCCGTCAACGCCCCCAAAAACGCGCACGAGACGTAAAGCTCGCCCTGTTTCAGGACCAGCGGCACCTCGTTGCAGACCACGTCGCGCATCAGCCCGCCCAGACACCCGGTCGTCACACCCATCAGCACGACGATGATACCGGGCTGATCCAGTGACAGCGCGGCACCGGTTCCGGCGGCAACGGCGACCGACAGTGCGAAACTATCCAGCCAGACCAGCCAGTTATAGCGGCTTTCCACCAGATGCGCGGTAAAGAACACAAACACCGCCGCCGCGACGGCGATCAGGATGTAATCCGGCTGGCCGACCCAGAAGATCGGGTGACGGTCCAGCAGCAGGTCGCGTACCGTGCCGCCGCCAACTGCGGTCAGGCAGGCCATGAAGGCAAAGCCCACCAGATCCAGCTGCGCCCGGCTGGCCACCAGCGCCCCGGTCAGCGCAAAGATCAGAACCGAGGCATAATCCAGCAGCGTCAGCGCGCTCACGCCTGCGCCTTTTTCGGCTTGAACGGCGCCATGCCTGCGCGGGCCAGTTCATCGGCCTTTTCGTTTTCTGGATGGCCCGCATGGCCCTTGACCCATTCCCATGTCACGTCGTGGCGATCCTGCGCCTCGTCCAGTCGCTGCCACAGATCGACATTCTTGACCGGCTTCTTGTTCGAGGTTTTCCAGCCATTCCGCTTCCAGCCGAATATCCAGCCGGTGACGCCGTTCTTCACATAGGCGCTGTCGGTGACAATGGTGATCTTTGACGGGCGCTCCAGCGTCTCCAGCGCACTGATAGCAGCCAGCAACTCCATTCGGTTGTTGGTCGTCTCGGCCTCGCCCCCGTTCA
Organism: Ruegeria sp. AF7; assembly: GCF_056541885.1. Classification (NCBI taxonomy): domain Bacteria; kingdom Pseudomonadati; phylum Pseudomonadota; class Alphaproteobacteria; order Rhodobacterales; family Roseobacteraceae; genus Ruegeria; species Ruegeria sp. AF7. Next base: position 72,810 of record NZ_JBQFYX010000009.1, read on the forward strand.
GTTCCCGCTCTTTCAGAACCCTGTCCCCGTTCATCGCGCGCAGCAGCACGCCCCAGCCTCCGGGGCCGGGATTGCCGGAACAGGCGCCATCTGTATAGGCAAACAACTCAGGCATGGGCGAACACCAGTATAAACCCGTCGTACGACCCGGCCAGACCCTTGCCCATTCCTTCGACCGTGCGGTCAACCGTGAACCCGGCCTGGGTCAGCGCCTCTCGGATCTCGGCTTCCGAGTAATAGGTGTAATAGCGGTCCAGATCGTCACGATGCTCGCCCGTGCCCAGCTTCATGCCCAGAAACAGCTGGCCGCCGGGCTTCAGGGCCGTGTGGATCGCTTTCAGGTGACACGGAAAATCCGCACGCGGCGCGTGCAGCAGGGAAAAACTGGCGTAGACACCATCATATTCGGCGGTTTCGGTAACATCGTCGAACGTACCCAGATGCGCGTCCACCCCGTTCCGGCGGGCATGTTCGACAAAGGCGGGGGTGGCATCCAGCGCCCGCACCTTCAGCCCCTGACGCATCAGGAAACCGCTGTCCGATCCGGGGCCTGACCCCAGATCCAGCACATAGCCGCCCGCACCGACCGCATCGACAAAATCCTGACGGGTCTTGAGTTGTTCGGCTGGCAGAGGAATGGCCAGATATTCGTTTACTCTGTTCGTGTAGGCATCAATCGTGCGTTTGTCGCTCACAGGTACACTCCTACGGCTAGGCTGGCCAGAACGACCGCGGTCAGCAGGATACGCAGCTTCATCCACCAGACCGGCGTCAGCCGCCAGTATGAATACAGGGCGTCCAGCAGCAGCAAGCCAGTGAACCCGTAGATCAGATTGGTGCCCGCAGTGACCGGCCCGCCGCCTGTCATGGCAAAGGCCCACAGCGCAGGCAGGACCGACAGCCCATAACACAGCGCCGCCTTGCTGCCCGAGGTCTTGGTGGCAAACCCCCACAGAACACCGGACATAAAGCTCAGGATGACCGAGCCATAGAACAGCTGCACATAAGGGCCAACAAAGCGCTGGCCAAATGTATGCGAACCCCAGTCGTTCAGATCACCGTTCAGATAGGTCAGCGCGCCCCAGACAAACGGGACCAGTCCCGCCAGCCCCAGATAAAGCGGCGCCTTCGGCACGCCGGTCACGCCGGTTGCCTCAACACGCGCGGCACTTTGAATTCGACGTTTTCAGTTGCGGTCTCGACCGGCTCGACAGTGACATCGTAATGATCGCGGAAGGCGTCGATCACCTCGTTCACCAGCAATTCCGGGGCCGATGCGCCTGCGGTCACCGCAACGCTTTTGATGCCCTGCAAAGCGCGCCAGTCGATCTCGGTCGCACGCTGGACCAGCTGTGCATATTTGCACCCCTCGCGTGATGCGACCTCGACCAGACGGCGGGAGTTTGACGAGTTCGGAGCCCCCACAACCAGCAGCGCATCGGCCTTGGGCGCCACGGCCTTCACGGCCTCCTGCCGGTTGGTGGTCGCATAACAGATGTCTTCCTTATGCGGCCCGACAATGGCCGGGAACCGGGCCTGAAGGGCTGCGATGATGTCCTTGGTATCATCCACCGACAGGGTGGTCTGGGTGACAAAGGCCAGCTTGTCGGGGTCGCGCACCTGCACGGTGGCCACATCATCGACCGTTTCGACCAGCAGCACATCACCTTTTGGCAGCTGTCCCATCGTACCAACGGTTTCGGGGTGGCCCTTGTGGCCGATCATGATCATCTGCAATCCCGCATCCGCATGGCGCTGTGCCTCGACATGAACCTTCGACACCAGCGGACATGTGGCATCCACATAGATCATCTCACGCTGCGCGGCTTCGGCGGGTACCGATTTCGGCACACCATGGGCGGAAAAGATCACCGGGCGGTCATCGGGGCATTCATGCAGTTCTTCGACAAACACAGCCCCTTTGGCCCGCAACCCGTCGACCACGAATTTGTTATGCACGATCTCGTGGCGCACATAGACCGGCGGCCCCCATTTTTGCAGGGCCATTTCAACGATCTTGATGGCGCGGTCCACACCGGCGCAGAACCCGCGCGGCGCGGCCAGGTAAAGTGTCAGTGGCGGCTTGGTCATTCGGCTGTCTCCTTAGGGCACAGGTAAGTCTTTTCCCGGCCTTGGTCCAGACAGGACATTGTCATTCATCTGACACGAATCGTTGTTAGTCAGAGGATGTTTCAGCACCAATCCTTAGTTAAAGAAGCGCGGCCAGGACTCCGGTCTTGACCGCGCGAATTTTCCCATCAACAGGCAGTGGTGCCGGATCAGCTGCCGCCTGCAACCGCGACGCTGCGATGCTCTGTCGGCATTTCACGCGGCGGGCGACCGATCACGTCACGCAGATCCTCCAACTCGATGAAGTTGTCGGCCTGACGGCGCAGCTCGTCCGAAATCATCGGCGGCTGGCTGCGGATCGTTGACACGACCGACACGCGAACGCCCTGACGTTGCAGGCTGGCGATCAGCGGGCGGAAATCCCCGTCACCCGAGAACAGCACGATATGATCCACACGCGGTGCCAGTTCCATGGCATCGACCGTCAGCTCGATATCCATGTTTCCTTTGACTTTCCGACGCCCCATGCTGTCGGTGTATTCCTTGGCCGGTTTGGTGACCATGGTGAAGCCATTGTAATGCAGCCAGTCAACCAATGGGCGGATCGGTGAATACTCGTCGTTTTCAAGCAGCGCTGTATAGTAGAAAGCCCGAAGCAACTTGCCACGGCGCATGAATTCCTGCCGCAGAAGTTTGTAGTCTATGTCGAAACCGAGTGCTTTTGCCGCGGCATAAAGATTCGAGCCGTCGATGAACAGCGCTAGCCGTTCGTCCTTATAAAACATAAATAGGTCCTTCCGGTACAATCCAGACTGCGTCGCGTTACGTGAGTGAGTGGGTGTTTTATAAATTGACGCAATCTGGTGGGCTTATAATTAGAACTTTTGGCCGTTATCGCAAGTATGCATTGTGTCGAATATAGGGTAGCATATGTACAATTCTTTGCCAAATGCGGTTGTGGCATTGGGCGCAAATCTCGATCTGAGAGGAAATGGGCCCGCTGAAACGCTACAGCGCGCAATTGACGCACTTTCGCAGCAGGGCGTAGTGATTCGCTCTGTCAGCCGGTTTTTTGCGACACCCTGCTTCCCCGCTGGCGCTGGTCCGGATTACGTGAATGCGGCTGTGCTGATCGAAACCGACAAATCCCCGGCCCAGCTTTTGCGCGTACTGCACGAGGTTGAACACCAGTTCGGTCGTGAACGGGTGCAGCGCTGGGGAATGCGGACGCTGGATCTGGATCTTGTGTGCTATGGCGATCAGATACTGCCCGACCGCACCCTGTTCGACCGCTGGCTGACCCTGCCGCCCGAGGCACAGCGGCAAGAGGCACCGGATCAGCTGATCCTGCCGCATCCGCGCCTTCAGGACCGCGCCTTTGTGCTTGTGCCGATGGCGGATATTGTGCCCGACTGGCGCCACCCCGTGCTTGATCGAACGGTTTCCCAGATGGTCGACGACCTGCCCCCGTCCGAGGTTGCGGCGGTTACGCCGCTGTGATCCCTGCAAATGCAGCATTTCCTGCTTGTCAAGGCGCGGAATCGCGCTTAGATAAACCCCTTCCTGACATGGACTCAGAAACGGAGAGCGCCCAATGGCCCGCGTGACGGTTGAAGATTGCGTAGACAAGGTTCCAAACCGGTTCGAACTGGTGATGCTGGCCGCCCATCGGGCGCGCGAGATTTCTGCCGGTGCCGCGATTACCGTTGACCGTGACAACGACAAGAACCCTGTCGTGTCCCTGCGTGAAATCGCCGACGAAACCCAAGGCGCGGACGCCCTGCGCGAACGCCTGATCGAGGCCAACCAGACCCAGATCGAGGTTGATGAGCCGGAAGAAGATCAGATGGCGCTGCTGATGGGTGCCGAGACGGACAAGCCTGCGATGGACGACATGTCCGAAGAAAAACTCCTGCGCGCCCTGATGGAGGCTCAAGGGCAGGGGTAAGCTCCAAAGACGAAGGTGCGGACCGGATGATTTCTGCTGACGATCTGATTGCGCTGGTCCGCAACTACAATCCCAAGACGAATGCTGAACGTATCGCGCTGGCCTATGAGTTCGGCCAGAAGATGCACGAAGGGCAATTCCGCCACTCTGGCGAGCCCTATTTTACCCACCCTGTTGCCGTTGCCGCCATCCTGACCGAACAGCGTCTGGATGATGCGACGATTATTACGGCTTTGCTGCATGACACGATCGAGGACACCAAGGCCAATTACGGCAAGGTGTCCGATCTGTTCGGGGATGAGGTCGCCAAACTGGTCGATGGCGTCACCAAGCTGACCAACCTGCAACTGTCCAGCCGCGAAACCAAACAGGCCGAGAATTTCCGCAAGCTGTTCATGGCCATGTCCAAGGACCTGCGGGTCATTCTGGTCAAGCTGGCCGACCGTCTGCACAACATGCGCACCATCAAGGCGATGCGGCCCGAAAAGCAGGTTCAGAAAGCGCGCGAGACGATGGATATCTACGCGCCGCTTGCGGGCCGCATGGGGATGCAATGGATGCGCGAGGAGCTCGAAGACCTCGCGTTCCGCGTCCTGAACCCCGAAGGCCGCCAGTCGATCATCCGTCGCTTTATCACGCTGCAACGTGAAACCGGCGATGTGATCCACCGCATCACCGGCGACATGCGCCACGAGCTGGAAAAGGCAGGCATCGAGGCCGAAGTCTTTGGCCGCGCCAAGAAACCCTATTCGATCTGGCGCAAGATGCAGGAAAAGGATCAGGGCTTCTCGCGCCTCTCGGATATCTACGGGTTCCGCATCATCACCCAGACGGAAGAAGACTGCTATCGCACGCTTGGGGCCATCCATCAGCGCTGGCGCGCGGTGCCGGGTCGGTTCAAGGACTATATCAGCCAGCCGAAATCGAATGGCTACCGCTCGATTCACACCACCGTTTCGGGCCGCGATGGCAAACGGGTCGAGGTTCAGATCCGTACCCGCCAGATGCACGACGTGGCCGAAACCGGCGTTGCGGCGCACTGGTCCTACCGGGACGGGGTGCGCACGGAAAACCCCTTTGCCGTCGATCCGGCGAAATGGATATCCAACCTGACCGAGCAATTCGACAACGAGGAAGACCACGAGGATTTCCTCGAAGCCGTCAAGCTCGAGATGTATTCGGACCAGGTCTTCTGCTTCACCCCCAAGGGCGACGTGGTGAAACTGCCGCGGGGCGCGACCCCGATCGATTTCGCCTATGCCATCCACACCCGGATCGGCCATGCCTGCGTGGGGGCCAAGGTCGATGGCATTCGCGTGCCGCTCTGGACGCGGATGAAGAACGGCCAGTCGGTGGATATCATCACCGCTGACGGGCAGACACCGCAGGTCACATGGCTTGAGATCGCCGTCACCGGCAAGGCTCGCACCGCCATCCGCCGCGCCCTGCGCGAGGTGGATCGCGAACGGTTCATCAAGCTGGGCAAGGAACTGGCGCGCTCGGGTTTTGACCATGTGGGGCGCAAGGCCACCGACAAGGCGCTTGATACTGCCGCCAAGCACCTGCGCCTGAAAGACCGGCATGAATTGCTGGCCCGTCTGGGCAGCGCCGAACTGACCGCTCATGAGGTGGTTCAGGCCGTCTATCCCGAACTGGCTCAGGATGACGGCGACGCCATCCCGCTGCGGCGCGCCGTGATCGGTCTTGAACCCGGCCAGAAATTCGACCGCGCGCCCTGCTGCCAGCCGCTGCCGGGCGAACGGATCGTCGGCATCACCTACCGGGGCAAGGGTGTTGTGGTGCACGCCATCGACTGCGACAAGCTCAGCCAATATGAAAGCGAACCGGAGCGCTGGGTCGATCTGCATTGGCATTCTGGCACGCACCCGGCCGTCTATGGGGCGACACTGGATCTGACCATCGGCAACGATGCCGGGGTTCTGGGGCGCATTTGCACATTGATCGGCGAGAAAAAGGCCAATATCTCGAACCTGGAATTTGTGGACCGCAAACCGGATTTTTACCGCCTGCTGATCAATGTCGAACTGCGCGACCTTGAACAGTTGCATTCGCTGATGCTGATGCTTGAGGCTGAAAGCGACGTTGCAGCGGTCGAGCGTTATCGGGACCGGACCAAAACCGCGACCGCGGCTGGCTGAGAAGGGGTGATCACGGGTGGTATTCAAGCGCCGAGACCGACGCTCTCCTGTTCAGGTCGCTTCGGAACTCGTCTATCCGCGTGGCGGATGGACCCGCGCCTTCCACTATGTCAAACACCGTGTCCGCCGCCTGCCGGATTCCCCTGACCGGATTGCTCGCGGCATCGGGGCGGGCGTTTTCGCATCCTTCACGCCGTTTTATGGGCTGCACTTTCTGGTCGCTGCAATTGGTGCGCGGCTGATCAAGGGAAATATTCTGGCCGCGCTCAGCGGTACGTTCTTCGGCAACCCCCTGACCTATGTCCCGATTGGGGTGATCTGCCTGCAAACCGGGCATTTCCTGCTGGGCACCGAATATGAAGAAGGCGACACGCAGGGGCTGATGGGCAAATTTGCCGACGCAATCGGTGACCTCAAGGACAACCTTCTTGCGCTCTTCACCGATCGCGTGGCCGACTGGCACGGGCTGGGGCAGTTCTATCACGACGTTTTCTATCCCTACATGATCGGCGGCATCATTCCCGGTATCGTGGCGGGCATCATCTGCTACTACCTCAGCCTGCCGCTGATCCTGACCTACCAGCAGCGCCGCCGCGCGAAGATCAAGGCAAAGTTTGAAGAAATCAAACGTCTGGCCGGAGAAACATCTGCCAGTCCCGCGCCAAGATCGCTAAGGTCGGGGCGAAAATCTGCAAAAGGAACCAAATGATGTCCGAAAGCCGTCTGCGTCTGGGTGTGAATATCGATCATGTCGCCACCGTGCGCAACGCGCGCGGCGGGGCCTATCCTGACCCGCTGCGCGCCGCCAAGCTGGCAGAGGAGGCCGGCGCCGACGGCATCACCGCGCATCTGCGCGAAGACCGCCGCCATATCTCGGACGCCGATATTGACGGCCTGATGGAGGTTCTGTCGGTGCCTCTGAACTTTGAGATGGCCGCCACCGAAGAAATGCAGAAAATCGCCCTGCGTCACAAGCCGCACGCCGTCTGTATCGTTCCCGAAAAGCGCGAGGAACGCACCACCGAAGGCGGGCTCGAAGTCGCGCGCGAGGAAAACAAGCTGGCCCATTTCATCGCACCCCTGCGCGAGGCCGGATGCCGCGTGTCGATCTTTATCGCCGCGGATCAGCGTCAGATCGAGGCCGCGCACCGCATCGGCGCCGAGGTGATCGAACTGCACACCGGCGCCTATTGCGATGCCCATGCCGAAGGCCGCATGGACGCCGCCGCGCGCGAGCTTGAAGCGCTGCGCCAGATGTCCACCTTTGCCCATTCGCTGGGGCTCGAGGTCCATGCAGGCCATGGCCTGACCTATGACTCCGTAAAGCCGGTTGCCGCCTTCCCCGAGGTCATGGAACTGAACATCGGACATTTCCTGATTGGCGAGGCGATCTTTCTGGGTCTCACCCCCGCCATTCGGGAAATGCGCCGTCTGATGGACGAGGCACGCGCGTGATCACCCCCGGCTTTATCGCCATCTGGTTCGCCTGGCTGATGGCCGGGGGCTCGCCGGGCCCGGCCACGATGGGCATTGCCGGAACCGCCATGAACGAAGGCCGCACCGCCGGGCTGGCCTTTGCCCTTGGCATCTGCGCCGGATCGGCCGCCTGGGGCATTGCCGCAGCACTGGGCCTGTCGGCGGTCATGCTGGCCAATGTCTGGCTGTTCGAGGTGATCCGCTATGTCGGCGTGGCCTATCTGGGCTGGCTGGCGCTGAAGGCCCTGAAACGCGCGATGACCTCGGATGATGAGGTCGCCCTGGGCAAACCGGTCACCGGCACGCTGCCCACGATCTTTGCCAAAGGTGCGGCGATCCACCTGACCAACCCCAAAGCAATCCTCAGCTGGGGGTCGATCTATGCCATCGTCGCGCCAAGCGATGCCAGCCTGCCGATGCTGCTGGGCTATTTCGCCATGCTGTACGCGGGATCACTGATGATCTTCATCGGCTATGCGTTTTTGTTCTCATCCGCCCGCATGGTCCGCACCTACCGCCGCGCCCGCCGCTGGTTCGATTTCGCCTTTGCCGGGTTCTTTGGCGTGGCGAGTTACAAGATCCTGACGGTGCGGTTGGGGTGAGCGATTCAGACTGAGGCCTGTTTGTTGAACTTTTTGTTTTCACAAGATAAAAGGGTTGGGTTGCATCGCCCTTTGTTTCTGAGCATTGTGCTCATGACCTATGTTTTTCTGAGTATGGCAAGGACATTTCTTTGGTTTGAATGGCCGACAAGGTTTTCCCCGCTGACCCTTTCGCTTGTGGTGGCCGCTTTGCTGTACGGTTTTGATACCGGTCGCAGAGGTTACCAATGCGGCCCGTCAGTAAAAAGTTGGATACTCGCGCGAAAAATGGTTCTGACCACTTTTCTTGCTGTGCTTGCTTTCGCTTTGTTTGACATTCTGACAGACCCAACCCGACACTGGCACCGGCCAGAGCAAACTGCACTGATGTGCCTTGAGCTCTTGATCAGTTTGGGTGTTTCCTGGATTTTGTGTCGTTACGCATTTGTCTTTGGTGTTGGCAGAGGGTTCAGCATGCACTTAAGTAAAAACGAGCGAAAAACATGATCCTCGGCATCGGCACAGACCTTGCAAATATCGACCGCATTCAGGGTACGCTTGACCGTTTCGGCGACCGGTTCCGCAACCGTGTCTTTACCGACACCGAACAGCGCAAGGCCGAACGCCGTGCGGATACCGCAGGCACCTATGCCAAGCGCTGGGCCGCGAAAGAGGCATGTTCCAAGGCGCTCGGCACCGGCCTGCGCATGGGCATTTCGTGGAAGGACATGGCCGTCACCAACCTGCGCACCGGGCAGCCGGTGATGCATGTCACCGGCTGGGCCGCCGAACGTCTGAACGAACTGACCCCCGCAGGGCACGAGGCGATCATCCACGTCACCCTGACCGACGACCACCCCTGGGCACAGGCCTTTGTCGTGATCGAGGCGCGTCCTCTGCAAGATCACGTCACACAGCCTTGACTTGACCCCATCCCCCCCGCATGTAGCAGCGAAGCCAAGCACAGAGAACTGGAGAGAGCAGTATGGCCGACGAAGCCAAAACCGGAAGCGGCGTCTGGGAAACGATCAAGACCATCGTCTATGCCCTGCTGATCGCGGGCGTGTTCCGGACACTCTTCTTTCAACCGTTCTGGATTCCCTCCGGTTCGATGAAACAGACGCTGCTGATCGGCGATTTCCTCTTCGTCAACAAGATGGCCTACGGCTATTCCTACGCCTCATGCCCCAGCCTGATCATCCCCAGTGTCGGTCTGAATATCGACGCCGAAGATCTCTGCGGCTGGATGCAGGGCGACGACGGCGGCCGCATCTGGGGCGGCGATCCCGTGCGCGGCGATGTCATCGTCTTCCGCCACCCGGTCAGCGGGCGCGATTATATCAAGCGCCTGATCGGCCTGCCGGGCGACCGCATTCAGGTCCGCGAGGGGCAGATCATCCTCAACGGCACACCGGTTCCGCAACAGCCTGACGGCATATTCACCGAAATCGCCGAACCGCAGGGCCCGCAACGCCTGCGCCCCCGCTGCGAAAACGGCCCCGTCGGTGTTGGCGGCGCCTGTGAAAAGTCGCGCCTGATCGAAACCCTGCCCAACGGCGTCACCTATGACGTGCTGAATATCGGCAATCAGGGCTCGGACAATACCGGCATCTATACCGTGCCCGAGGGCCATTATTTCTTCATGGGCGACAACCGCGACAACTCGGCTGACAGCCGCCTGCCGCAATCCGCTGGCGGGGTTGGCTATGTGCCCTACGAAAACCTGATCGGTCGCGCCGACCGGATCATGTTCTCGTCTGCCGGGCGGTCCATGCTGTTCTTCTGGACCTGGCGTGGGGATCGCTTCTTCAAGGCGGTCAATTGAAGCTCTCAGCCGAGATAAAGGCTTTCCAGCAGCGTTTGGGGTATGAATTTGCCAACCCCGAGCTGCTGGTGCGTGCGCTGACCCACGGCTCGGTCTCATCGTCGACCCGGCCCGACAATCAGCGGCTTGAATTTCTGGGCGACCGGGTGCTGGGTCTTGTCATGGCCACCGCGCTGCTTGAGGCCGACAAGAAAGCCTCCGAAGGCCAGCTTGCGCCCCGGTTCAACGCTCTGGTCCGCAAAGAGGCCTGTGCAGATGTCGCCCGCCAGATCGATCTGGGCGCGGTGCTGAAACTGGGCCGGTCCGAGATGCTCTCGGGGGGGCGCCGCAAACAGGCGCTGCTGGGCGACGCGATGGAGGCGGTGATTGCCGCCATCTACCGCGACGCCGGGTTCGAAGCCGCCCGCGATGTCATCCTCGCCCTCTGGGGCGACCGCATCCACAAGGTCGAGGCCGACGCCCGCGACGCCAAAACCGCGCTTCAGGAATGGGCACAGGCGCGCGGCCAGAAACCGCCCAGCTATGTCGAGGTCAAACGCAGCGGCCCCGACCACGCCCCCGTCTTCACCATCGCCGCCCGCCTTCAGGACGGAACCGAAGCACAAGCCACCGCGGGCTCCAAACGCCAGGCCGAACAAGCGGCTGCCAAGGCGTTGCTGGAGCGGGTCGGCTGATCCCTGTTGAAGCTCGGCCTGTCACAAACTTCAATCTAACTTGAAGACTATAGAAGCCACGACAGACGACCTGTATCTGGGTATCAGTCGTTTTGGCACCCGTCAGACTGCGGCAGGTCAAAGCACTCGGGAAACAACGTATTAAGGCAATCCAATGCAACGTGCAAAACTCTCGCTCGTCAATATCGGCTTCCTGTTCATTGCCGGGTTTGTGGCAACCATGGCCTTCGATTTCTGGGGGCAAGTTGTCAGTCCGGGGATCGGCTGGGCCAACCTGTCACCCGAAGGTCTGGCGCAGAGTTTGCTGTCCAGTCTGGGTTTGCCCAGCAACGCTTTTCTGGGCTTCTTCGTGCATTTCTACATTGTCGGCCTGATTGCCTATCCTTTGGGTTGGTTCCTTATTTTCCAGCCAATCTGGGTCAAGGTACTGGGTCCGGTCCACATGTTGGCAGCCTCGGCAATCTATGGATTCGGTCTGTGGGTGTTTGCAATCGGAGGTGTCACGACCTTTGCCGGTCTGCCGCCGTTCCTGAACTTCGTCGGGATCACATGGGTCGCGCTGATCGGCCACGTTTTGTACGGCATCGTGTTTGTTGCCGTGCTGAACCCCATCCTGCGCCGTCACCCGTGATCTGATCCGTTCTATCCGTCGGTCCGGTGTCGGGCCGACGGCTTTCATTTATCACTCCACCCGGAAAAACCCGGTCAGCCCGGTTTTCTGATGTTCGATCACATGGCAATGAAAGGCCCAGTCGCCGGGGTTGTCCGCCACCAGCGCGATGTCCGCCACCTCATCCTTCAACAGCAGCATCGTGTCGGTCATCAGCGGAGGCAGGGTGCGCAGGTTGGATCGCAGCGGCACGAAGGCCAGCCCGTGCAGGTGGATCGGATGCAGGTTGGGCGACTCGTTGCGCAATCGCAGGACATAACTATTGCCCTGTTCCAGAACCGCCAGCGGCCCGGTGCCCTGCGCTGCATCACCCGGCCAGGGTTTGCGGTTGATCGACCAGAAACTATACCCCAGCGTGCCGCAGAACCCGTCATTCGGGGCACCGCCTTCGGGGGTCCAGCCAAAGACGAACTCATGCAATTCCGCACGGTCCGGATCGGGGCGCGCAACGGGATTTGCACGCAACGGGCGCAGCTCTCTCAGATCACGCGCCGCTGATGTGCCAGTCGCCCGCAAGCGCGCCATGGCGCGGTGCGGCTGGCCGGGAAACTTGGCCATCAGGTCCGCCGACCGCCCTTCGCCCTCGGGCATCCGGACGGCAAAATCCACCCGTTGACCGGGGCCCAGCAACAGCGGTTCATCCGCCGTTGGCACCGGCAGGTCGATCTCGACCGGATGCCCGTCCCAGGCGATGATCCGGGTCTCGGCCCCCTCGGGATGCAGCTTATAGATGCGGGTCGTGTCCGTGTTGACCACCCGCAGCCGTACCAGACTGCCCGCCGCGTGCTCATAAATTGCTGTGCTCTGCCAGTTGGCGGTCTGCACCGTGCCAAACGTGCCCGCCCGCGCCGCACCCCGCGCCGTATAGGCAGGCAGGAACGCGTCATCCTCGTCCAGACGGAAATCCCGCAGATTGATCACCTGTTCGCTGTCGAACCCCGGCTCGTCCGGCTCGGCAATCACCATCACGCCGGTCAGCCCGCGCGCCATCTGCTCCATCGTCATGCAATGGGGGTGATACCAGTAGGTCCCCGCATCCGGTGGCGTGAATTCATAGGTGAAACTTTCGCCCTCGCCGATGGGCATCTGGGTCAGGTAAGGGACCCCGTCCATCTCGTTGCGAATGCGCAGCCCATGCCAGTGCATCGAGGTATAATCCGGCAAGGTGTTGCGCACACTCAGCCGCATAGGTTCGCCCTGCCGCCCAAACAGAACCGGCGGCGGCGCATCGGGCGACAGGCTGACCATCCCCGCGGTAAGCTGTTCTCGCAGCCGGTAACTGGCGGGTTGCAGCACCAGTTCATGTGCTGCATCACCTGCCGCCAGCGACCATCCGCCCAACCCAAACGCACCTGCGGCGGCGCCGCTTCCAAGAAGAAACTCGCGACGTTTCATGACAACCTCATTGAAAGGATTTGCGGCCGGGCTGGAACTGGCTGGGCACCTGCACCTGTCCTGCCACCGCAAACGCAGGGCCGCAATGCGACAAATCCCTCTGGCCCGCCGCCCCTTTCTGCTATAGGGGGGCGCAGTTGCAGACAGGATTGCCAGACACATGACCACACGCGCCGGATTTATCGCCCTGATCGGAGAGCCCAACGCAGGCAAATCCACCCTCCTGAACCGCATGGTCGGGGCAAAGGTCTCGATCGTGACCCATAAGGTGCAGACCACCCGCGCCCGTATCCGCGGCGTTGCGATGGAAGGCGATGCGCAACTGGTCTTTGTGGACACGCCGGGTCTGTTCAAACCGCGCCGCCGTCTGGACCGTGCCATGGTCGCCGCCGCCTGGGGCGGGGCCGCCGATGCCGATATCGTCGTGCTGATGGTCGAGGCGCATCGCGGCATCACCGAAGGGGTCGAACGCATCCTCGAAGGGCTGGCCGAGATCGGGCAGGGCCGCACCATCGCGCTGGCCATCAACAAGATCGACAAGGTGCCGTCCGAGAAACTGCTGGCCCTGACCAGCGACCTGAACGCGCGCTACCCCTTCGCCGAAACCTTCATGATCTCGGCCGAAAAAGGCCACGGCGTCGACGACCTGCGCAAATGGCTGGCGGGCGAATTGCCCGAGGGGCCGTGGCTTTACCCCGAAGACCAGATCGCCGATCTGCCCCTGCGCATGATCGCGGCTGAAATGACGCGCGAGAAGCTGACCCTGCGCCTGCATCAGGAACTGCCCTACCAACTGACGGTCGAGACCGAAAACTGGGAAGAACGCAAGGACGGCTCGGCCAGAATCGATCAGGTCATCTATGTCATGCGCGACGGCCACAAGGGCATCGTTCTGGGCAAGAAGGGCGAGACGATCAAGGCCGTCAGTCAGGCCGCGCGGGCGGAACTGGAAGAGTTCCTCGACCGCAAGATCCACCTGTTCCTGCAAGTGAAAGTCCGGCCCAACTGGCTTGAGGAATCCGAGCGCTATTCGGAAATGGGTCTGGATTTCAAAGACGGCAACGCATGACCCGCCTGACCGCCGATTTCTGGGTTCACGCCTATCTGGCGCGGCTCCGGTTTCAGGAAATCCCCGCCTTTGTCGTGGCCCATGGCGACGACACCGCGGGCGCGGTTCTGGTCAAGCTCAACACGCTCGACGGGCAGGCCACCGCCTTTCAGCGCAGCTTTGATCTGATGAGCGGCGAACGCACATGGGTCGAACTGTCCTCCGGCCCCGAGGGCGACGTGGATCACGCCATCCAGCGCCAGCGCAGCTTTGACCCCGACCTCTGGGTGATTGAGGTCGAAGACCGGCAAGGCCGGCACCTGCTGGGTGAAGAGGGGCTGGAGTAGCGGGCCGGGTGAAAGTCGGTTTTGAGGCCATACCGGCCCCTTATCACACAAAGGCCACCGCATGACAGGGGCGGAGTTGCGGTTCGCTCCGTTGCTGTTGCCGGTACGGTCGATTTTCGGTGATGGCAGTTCCGCTTACTTGCTTCATAGGCTGGCACGTGTTTGGTTTCGCGTATGCGAATACGGTTTAGAGCAACAACTGGCGGCGACAAAAGGAACGAAGCGCAAGCAACGTCTTGGAAGCTCAAACAAACTGCACCATTGCGCTATGATATCGGCGAGTGCATATACTGCTCGTCCGCCCAAGAACTTACTAATGAACACACGCTTCCGTATTCGATTTGGGGCAACGGGGTGCTTGTTGGTGCGAGTTGTAAGCACTGCCAAACGCTCATTCAGCCGCAAGAGCAGTATGTGCTGCGATACCTTTGGAGGAAACCGCGCGAACTTCTAGGTGCACCTACTCGAAAGGCAAAAAAGACTGGCGATTGGACTGGTGACGCAAAGATATACGATGACGAGGGTTGCGAAATTTTGGTGCCGGTGGCCCATGCGCTTCCGCTTCTTTTGACTCCCTACTACGCCGGTATCCCAGTCGGACTAAATCCGAAAGAGGAAAGGCCAGCTTCCAAAGAACTGGCGGTTACGGTCCTCACCAACGCAGGTGCAGAGGTATCCAGATACACAACTGACGACCTATTCATTTCGCACAGACGGTTCGCAAGAGTAGCCGTCAAGATCGCTTACTCGGAGTATATCTTGCGCTTTAACCCAGCTTTCAGGTCGGCGGCGGTAAGCGCGTTCATCTGTCGAGACGAAGGTGACCCCGTGGATTTCTGTAGAGCGGTCCAAGAAGACAAGCCCGATGAGTGTTTGCACTTCGTCGGCTTCAAGGCAATGCGATGTGATGGTGACCCCACAAGCGATAGACTTGCGTGCCGGTTGCGTCTCTTCAGTTTCTTGGGTGTCCCGACGTTCTTTATTGACCTAGGACCAATTGATGTTGCTAGCGAACCGACAGACTTGGCGATTGGTCACGTCTGAGCGACAGCGGAAGCCGCCCTAGATGTTATCGACTCAGAAGGCGGCTTTGTCCGCATAGATGCCCAGCCCCCTCCCGTCGGACCAAGCGATTCACGTATCTTTCCGCGTTTGATGTGTAAAACCATTGCAGAACGGACCCCTTCACGATCTTCTGGGAACACCACAACTTATTCACCGACAGGACCCCGAATTGGACTGGCGCGATCACGGCATCCTACTGACCTCTCGACGCCATGGCGAAACCTCGGCGATTATCGAGGTCTTTACCGAATCCCACGGGCGTCATGCCGGTGTGGTGCGGGGCGGGACCAGCCGCAAGATCGCACCGATCCTGCAACCCGGCGCGCAGCTGGATTTGCTGTGGCGTGCGCGGCTGGAGGAACATATCGGCACCTTTCAGGTCGAACCTCTGCGCTCGCGCGCGGCGGCGGCGTTTTCCGGGCGGCTGGCCCTGTCCGGGCTGAACGCCGTCGTGTCGCTTTTGTCCTTCTGCCTGCCCGAACGAGAGGCGCATCCGGCGCTCTATACCCGGACCGAGCGGTTGATGGACCTGTTGGGACAGGATGAGATCTGGCCGCTGGCCTACCTGCGATGGGAACTGGCGTTGCTGGACGAGCTTGGCTTTGGCCTTGATCTGACCGCCTGCGCCGCGACCGGCACGACTGAGGGGCTGGTCTATGTGTCGCCCAAGACCGGGCGCGCTGTCAGTATCAAAGGGGCGGGGGAATGGGCAGACAAGCTGTTGCCGCTGCCGCCCTGCCTGCGGGGCGAAGGCACCGCGCCGGATGCCGAGATTGCGCAGGCTTTGCGCACAACCGGGTATTTCCTGAACCACCGCGTCGCCCCTGCGCTGGGGCATAACCCACTGCCCGAGGCGCGCGCGCGGTTTGTGGATCAGGTCACTCGGCGGCTGTGAACACCATCTCGTGCCCGTCCTCATTGCGCAGGATCAGCACATCGCCCGACACTTCGGATTGGGTCATGGCCAAAAGGGCGGCGAAATAGACCCCTTCGGCCTCAAGCCCGGCGCAGGCGGCCCGCGTTGCTCTCAGGTCCTGAATTTCGAACCACGGGTAGGGCGCGTTCAGCGTGCCGTCATAACTATTGCAGGGGGCATTTCCGGTGATCCTGCCCTCTTCTGGGAACCGTAGCAAGGCGCTGGCGGCAAAGGGCTGTCCGTCGATCTCCTGCAACGCCCATGTCCGGTCTGCCGCGCCATAAGCGGCAACGGATTCATCCCTGTCGCATTGAAACAGGGCCATCAAAGGCAGGGTCAGGATCAGGCGTGTCATGGCAGGGTTCTAGCGTATCAGCCCTATCGGCGAAACCGGGTCAGTAGGGCAATGACCCGTTCAGAAGCCGCTCGCGCACTTCCAGCCGGGGTGCCCAGTTGTATCGCGTATCCTCGCGCACCGGCGCCCAGAACAAGGCACCGCTGTTGCGCCAGGGGTCGAGGATGATACCGTCATACATCGTGTCCCCCTTGGCGCTGATCGATGCCGAATGGTGGATGATGCGAAACGGGGTCGGAGGCGACGTGGCCCAGTTCAGGTCCAGCGTCCGGAAATTTTCCTGCCGCAAGCGTTTGGTCATCGCTTCGGCCCAGTCATTGCACAGACCCTTTTCGCGGAACCCGTTGATGACCTTGGCATTGTGGATGATCGCCGGGTCGGTGACGTTCCAGTCCTGCTTCAGCTGCTGCGAATAGGCATAGGCAATCGTGGCCGCTTGCTGTGCCTCGGTCGGATCGACATTGGGCCCAAGCGCCTGGATCGACTGCGCCAGCGCGTCCACATCACTCCGGCTCACCGTCGGCTGAGACGTGGTGCAAGCCGCCAGAGCAAGAGCCGCAAGAACGGCCCAAATGGCAAGGAAAGGTCGGGTCATGCGGTATTCCAAAAGTTAATTTCGACGCCTCGTGTCCGGTTGATGCTGTACCGGTGAAAAGGGCGGGATCAAAGGGGGAAGTTTTGAAACACGCAGGTCAGATATGACCGTTACGCGGGCCGCGAGGGGCGATGGTATGTTTTGTACAAAACGTACTCTGCACGGTTCGGACCGCGTACAGATTGTACAAAACAGGAAAAAGACCCGGCGCAAGCGCCGGGCCAGTCGGGGAAACAGGACTGCCGGAATGGGTCACCCGAGCAGACGTCGTGCGATGACCTGTGCCTGAATTTCGGCAGCCCCTTCGAAAATGTTAAGAATACGCGCGTCACACAGAACGCGGCTGATCTTGTATTCCAGCGCGAAGCCGTTACCGCCATGAATCTGCAACCCGTTATCCGCCGCAGCCCAGGCCACACGCGCACCAAGCAGCTTGGCCATACCGGCCTCAAGGTCACAGCGCTGGCCGTGATCTTTTTCCCATGCGCTGAAATAGGTCAGCTGACGCGCGATCATGATTTCGACCGCCATCATCGCCAGTTTGCCAGACACGCGCGGGAAGTTGATCAGGGATTTTCCGAACTGCTTGCGGTCGATCGCATATTGCATGGCGATGTCCAGCGCACACTGTGCGACGCCGATGGCGCGGGCGGCAGTCTGGATGCGCGCACTTTCGAAGGTTTCCATCAACTGTTTGAAACCTTTGCCTTCTTCTCCGCCCAGCAGGTTCTCACCCTTGACGTGGAAGCCGTCAAAACCCAGCTCGTATTCCTTCATACCGCGATAGCCCAGAACCTCGATCTCGCCACCGGTCATGCCGGGGGTTGGGAAGAGGTTCTCGTCTGTGCCCGGTGTCTTTTCCGCCAGGAACATGGACAGGCCGCGGTGGTCGGTGCTGTCGGGGTTGGTCCGCGCCAGCAGGGTCATCACATGGGTTCGCGCGGCGTGGGTGATCCAGGTCTTGTTGCCGGTGATCTTGTAATCGCCATTCTCATCCTTGACCGCGCGCGTGCGCAGGCTGCCAAGGTCTGAACCGGTGTTAGGTTCCGTGAAAACGGCGGTCGGCAGGATCTCGGCACTGGCGATCTTTGGCAACCACTGTGCCTTTTGCGCGTCGGTGCCGCCCGCGATGATCAACTCGGCCGCAATCTCGGATCGGGTACCCAGCGAACCCACGCCGATATAGCCACGCGACAGTTCCTCGGACACCACGCACATCGACGCTTTGGACAGGCCAAACCCACCGAACTCCTCGGGGATGGTCAGACCAAAAACGCCCATTTCCGCCAGTTCTTCAATGATTTCCAGCGGAATCAGTTCATCCTTCAGGTGCCAGTCATGCGCGTTTGGTTCGACCTTTTCCTGCGCGTAGCGGCGGAACTGGTCCCGGATCATCTCAAGCTCTTCATCCAGACCGGACGCGCCGAACATCGTAGCTCCGGCCTGATCCTGCATCAGCGCAACCAGACGGCTACGTGCGGCCTGAGAATTGGCCCGTGCCATCAGGGTCTGTACTTCGGTCGATTGAAAGCCCGACAGCGCGTCCCAGCCAAGACCCATATCCTGAAGACGCACCACCTCGCCCTGGTTCATCGGAATACCGCCCGCGACCTGATGCAGATATTCGCCAAAGGCTATCTGGTGCAGCAACTGCTCGATCTCGCCAAATTTACCATCGGCTTGCAGCGCTTCTGCCCAGCGCTGCATCTGTTGCAGCGACTGCGAATATGTCGCCAGCCAGGCCAGACCATGCGCGGCGGTCTGATTTGCTTCGATCAATGCGCCAGAAACCCGGCCCTCAGCAGTCACCATGCCACGCACGGATGCGCGGGCTTTTTCAAAAACGGCGTCCACAGCAGGCACGGCGGCCCGCGTTAAATCCAGAAGATCGGGCAAAACTGCATCAGTTGTCATTTGGGTCATATCCTGTCCGTCATGGGCCATGAATCGCGTCCTTTCCTCGGTCGTCTGGTCATATCATGCTGCACGTGCAGCGCAACAAAAATACTCAATTTGCTGCTAGAAAGTTCAAAAATTACCTTATCATTTTTGCAATGCAGAAGAAAATCCAGATGATATCTAGAAGGCATGGACCTGTTTTCCCTTCTGTCGCCGCAAGAGCTGTTACTTGCCATCGCCGTCGCCTTTGCCGCCGGATGGGTCAAGGGCATGGTTGGATTTGCCATGCCCATGGTGTTTGTATCTGGCCTGAATTCGTTTCTGCCACCGGATCTGACCCTGGCAGGGCTTATTCTGCCGACCCTTGTCACCAATGGCGTTCAGGCTTTTCGCGGGGGCGCCAGCGCCGCACTCAGCTCTATTCGCCGGTTTCGGGTGTTCCTGGTGGTTGGCGGTATTTTTCTGGTGCTGAGCGCACAGCTGGTCACGCTGGTGCCCGGCTCGGTCTTCCTGCTGCTGATCGGCGCGTTCGTGTCCTTCTTCGCCCTTGTGCAGGTTCTGGGCGTCAGGCTGGTGCTAAATCATCCATCAACCGGTGTTGAGGCCGTTGTTGGCGGTGTCGCCGGGTTCGTGGGTGGCATGTCGGGCATTTGGGGTCCCCCCACAGTTGCATATCTGACGGCCTTGAATACCCCGAAGAAAGAGCAGATCCGAATTCAGGGTGTCATCTATGGATTGGGGGCGGTCATGCTGCTGGCCGCGCATGTCTGGTCCGGTTTTCTGCGCGTGCAAACGGTTCCGTTTTCAGTAATCCTGATCGTTCCTGCCATGCTAGGGATGTGGGTCGGATTGAAACTGCAGGATCGCATCGATCAGGCCAGCTTTCGCAAGGCCACGCTGTTCGTTTTGCTGTTGGCGGGCTTGAACCTGCTGCGGCGTGGCCTGATGGGCTGAAGCTCTAGTCCGGTCGCCTGTCTGCAAACCGGAACGCGAAATACAGACCCAGCATCAGAAAGAACAGGCCCGAAATGTCGCCGATCAGGAACGCGATGTACTCAACCGTTGCACTGCCAAAGACCAGATTGGTCAGGCCAGAGACCAGAAAGGATGTGGCTATGCCCACGCCCATAACGCAAATCCAGCAGGGTTTGCGGTTCGGGTTGGGGAACAGGTCCCATCCGACAGCCTTGAGCAGATAGAAAACCGCAGGTACCGTCAGGACTGCGACAGCAATTGCCAGCAGGCGGGTGGGCAGGAAAACATCCGTTCCCGCCAGATAGGCAAAGACGATGAACACACCCGGCAGCAATGCAAATACTGCGCGCCACCCCAGCAGCCAGGCCGACAGAACCCGGACGCCATGCGGCAAAAACAGCAGGCTCGCCCGGCTTGGGTATTCCGGAAAAAACACGTTCTGCATTGGCATCAGCACAGCGAAGGTCAGTATCGACGCAAGCACGTAAGCCAGTGAAGCCGCAAGGGTGTCAGTCGCCCAGCCGCGCATCGCAATTACCGCATCGTGCGCGCACGGGGCGCATCATCTGGGGGCATGAACGATGTACCGCCCGCGATTGGCGCTGCCGCTTTGCGAAAGATAGCCTTTTTCAACCAGCGATTTCAGCGCGCGGAAAAAAGTTGGGCGCGAAATGCTTTGAACCAAAGTATGCTCGATCAAACCGAACGTACGCACTTCTTGAGTGGATTTTGAAAGCTCTTCCGCGGCGTAGTAGATGTCGCGCTCAACCGGAGATAGTTTTTCCAGCCCAAGCGTCCGCTCCATGCTTTGCATCAGTTTGCGTAGTTCGGTGAGTTTCGAGATTTCCGTCATGGTGTTACCTGTAGTTTTCTGTGCCAACTGCGGCCTGTCCGCGACCATTTGAACCACGCTGATCGCAATACCAATCAGCCAGTCCCATGTTGACACTCATCCCCGTTTACTTAGACTAGAAGCCTGATTAGGTTGCTCAATTCAGCGTTGTGAGTGTGCGCATATGAGCTTCCACAAAGTCCTTTCAGTCAGTGCCCGGCGCGAATGTGCCGGGCTTTTTCGTCTCAACAGTAAATATGCCTAGCGCAGATCGCACTTTGAAACAACGCACTTGTATGTGCATTTAAAGACATACAACTATAAGATGAGTATTTAGTGGGCGGCTAAAGGAGCTGCGGATCGGCAAAAAGAAAGGGGCCCAGCGGCCCCTTTTTTCGTTTATCCGATTGCGACGGCTTTGATGTCGTCATCAATGAATGGCAGATACTGCTCGAAGTTCTCGGCAAACATCTGCACCAGTTTCTCGGCCTGCTTGTCGAAAGCGGCCTGATCATCCCAGGTCCGACGCGGGTCAAGCAGAACTTCGGGGACGCCCGGAACAGAGACGGGAACGTCAAAGCCGAAATTGGCGTCCTTGCGGAACTCGGCGTCGCGCAGCGAACCATCCAGCGCTGCGGTCAGCAGGGCACGGGTGGCCTTGATCGGCATCCGGCTGCCGACACCATAGGCGCCACCGGTCCAGCCTGTGTTGACCAGCCAGCAGGTCGCGCCATGCTGGGCGATCTTGTCACGCAGCAGGTTGCCGTAGACTTCCGGGCGGCGCGGCATGAACGGTGCGCCGAAGCAGGTTGAGAAGGTGGGTTGCGGTTCGGTTACGCCACGCTCGGTCCCGGCTACCTTTGAAGTGAAGCCCGACAGGAAGTGATACATTGCCTGTGCAGGCGTCAGCCGCGCGATCGGCGGTAGAACCCCAAAGGCATCGCAGGTCAGCATGATGATGTTCTTCGGATGACCACCCAGCGCGCTTTTCGAGGCGTTCGAGATATATTCAAGCGGATAGGCGCAACGCATGTTCGCTGTCAGCGAGTCGTCGTCGAAATCCAGTTCCTTGGTCTCGGGGTCAAAGACCATGTTTTCGATCACGGTGCCGAATTTCGAGGTGGTCGCGTAAATCTCCGGTTCGGCCTCGGCGTTCAGGTTTATGGTCTTGGCATAGCAGCCGCCTTCGAAGTTGAAGGTGCCCCGATCCGACCAGCCGTGCTCGTCATCTCCGATCAGCGTGCGCGAAGGATCGGCGGACAGGGTTGTCTTGCCAGTGCCGGACAAGCCAAAGAAAACGGCGGTGTCGACCGCGTTGCCGACTGCATGATTGGCCGAGCAGTGCATCGGCATCACGCCTTTTTCTGGCAGCATGTAGTTCAGTAGGGTGAATACGGATTTTTTGTTCTCGCCCGCATATTCGGTGCCGCCGATCAGGATCAGCTTGCGGTCGAAGTTCAATGCGATCACTGTTTCGCTGCGGCAGTTATGCTTGGCCGGGTCAGCCTTGAAGCTGGGGCAGTTGATGATGGTGAAGTCAGCCGTGAAATCATCCAGATCTTCGCGGTCGGGGCGGCGCAGCAGGTGACGGATGAACAGGTTGTGCCAGGCAAGCTCGGTCACCATGCGCACGTTAATCGCGTAGGTCGGGTCGGCACCACCGACGAGGTCCTGCACGAAATAGTCGCGGCCTTTCATATGGGCCAGCATGTCTTGGTAGAGGGCGTCAAATCCCTCGGAGCTCATCTCGGCATTGTTTTCCCACCAGATAGTGTCAGCCACGCTGCTGGTTTTGACGACATGCTTGTCCTTGGGCGAGCGACCGGTGAACTTGCCAGTGGTGACCAGAAAGGCACCGCCATTTCCAAGTGTACCTTCGCCGCGCTTCAGCGCTTCTTCGATCAGCGCCGGTTCCATGAAGTTATAATAGACATTGCCCAGACCCTCGATGCCCTGATCCTCGAGGCGGAATTGCGGGTTAACCCGTCCAGATGTCATGTGTGTCTTCTCCTGTGGCGGCGCGGGGCTTTGGGCCTGAGGCGCCTTTGGGGCAGTGTACCGGGAAAACCGGCGGTTGGGCGCGTCTTACCACGGTCGTTCAGGACATGAACAGGCGGGTTTGACGCAGTTAGCGCAACCAAGTTCGGGTTTAGCGCCATCACAATTTCAATGACCGAGAACCGGGCATATTTTTGCGGCCAAAAAGGCAAATTTGCCGCAGACCTGCCGCAACAAAGGCACGATTCGCAGTTACGGATTGATTCGGCGTCTTAAAACCGCCAACAATGCCTTACAAATAAGCGAATTATTGCGCGAGTGAGCAGGAATAGGGGTGAGCCCGATGTCAAAGATTGCACTTGTGGATGACGATAGAAACATTCTGACGTCTGTATCCATGACACTCGAAGCCGAAGGTTTCGAGGTTGAAACTTATAATGATGGCCAGGCCGCGTTGGATGCGTTCAACAAAAAGCTGCCTGATATGGCCGTACTCGATATAAAGATGCCGCGAATGGATGGCATGGATCTGCTGCAGCGGCTGCGTCAGAAAACGCAGATGCCGGTGATCTTTCTGACCTCGAAAGATGATGAAATCGACGAGGTTCTGGGTCTGCGCATGGGCGCGGATGACTATGTAAAAAAGCCCTTTTCGCAACGGTTGCTGGTTGAGCGCATCCGCGCCCTGCTGCGCCGGCAAGAGGCAACAAGCGGCGACGCGATTACGGCCAATAGCAACGACACAAAGGTTATGGAACGCGGCGACTTGCGGATGGACCCGCTGCGCCATGCGGTCAGCTGGAAAGGGAATGATGTATCCCTGACCGTGACCGAATTTCTGCTTCTTCAGGCACTGGCCCAGCGTCCGGGTTTCGTCAAAAGCCGCGATCAGCTGATGGATGTGGCCTATGATGATCAGGTTTATGTGGATGACCGGACGATCGACAGCCACATCAAGCGTCTGCGCAAGAAGATGCGCGCGGCTGATCCCGAGTTTTCGGCGATCGAAACCCTTTATGGTATCGGTTATCGGTACAACGAAGAATAGGCGCGACGCCAACAAGGGGTAATGGGCTCTCGTGCGCGACACCGAAGCAGCCAGCGAACTACGTGACGGTGACGTCGTTCTAGGGGATGACTGGGTCATTCCCGACGATTCCGAGTCAGCGGAACTGAGGGAAAAGCGGTCCCAGAGAAACCTGTTTTCTCTGCGAGGCTCGCCTTTGGCGCGCAAGATCATCACCTTTAACCTGATCGCACTGGTGATCCTGGTTACGGGGTTGCTGTATCTGGACGATTCGCGGAAAGAGACGGTTCAGCAAACGGCGCGCAATCTGCTTGGCGATGCGCAGCTGGTCAGCAACGTCTTTGAAACCCAACTGCGGCAGGGTGCGGCGCACAAGGCGCAGGATGCCGGTAACCTCGACGTCAGAGATACGCTGTCTGGATTGACACTTCCTGAAGGCGGGGAAGTCTTTGTTTATGACGCCAGTGGCACCCTGATTGGCTGGACACGTGGCGCCCCCCAGGCATCGGCCATGCCGGTTCTTCTGCAAACCAATTCCGAGCTGCAAACCGGCAGCACAGTGATCAGCGACACGCTGAACGCGGTGTGGATCGGTGTGTCGAACCTGCTCAACTGGTCGACCGAGGTCGAGGCGCCGACGCTGGCGCAGAGGGTACAGGGAATTATCCCGCAGGCGCTTGCAGGCCGTAGGCAGGTTCAGGCAGTTCAGGACGCCGCAGGTGAGACCGTTATTGTTGCGGCTGCGCCGATCCTTTACGAGGATACCCCTGCCGGAGCAGTTGCCATCACAGGCCCCGCCGGTGAGATCGACGCACTGGCCCGCCGCGAGCAGGAGCGCATTCTGCAAATGTTCGTGGTGGCTTTGCTGGTTTCGGTGGGCCTGAGCCTTGTGCTGGCTTCGACCATCGCCAACCCATTGGCGGACCTGGCCGCAGCGGCCGAAATGGGTAAGGATCGGGGCACAGGGGTCAATCCGGGGCGCATTCGCATACCTGATCTTAGCGCCCGTCCGGATGAAATCGGTCGCCTCAGCCGCGCTCTGCGGGGCATGGTGACTGCTCTGTATAATCGGATTGACGCAAACGAACAGTTCGCCGCTGATGTCGCCCATGAAATCAAGAACCCCCTGGCCAGCCTGCAATCTGCTGTTGGCACACTTCGTATGGTCAAGCGCGATGATCAGCGCGACAAGCTGCTGGGTGTAATCGAACATGACGTTCGGCGCCTGGACCGGCTGGTCAGCGACATCTCGAACGCGTCACGTCTTGATGCGGAACTGGTTAAGGAAGAAGAACAACCCTTTGATCTGCTCAAGCTGATTGGCAATATCGGTCAATATCTGGGAGAGGACGCGCGGTCCAAGGGGATCGACTATATCACCGATCTGCCATCCGAACCGATTGTCATCAACGGGCTTGAGGCACGGCTGGCGCAGGTGTTCGTCAATCTGATCACCAATGCCATTTCCTTCTGTGAAGAAAGTGATGCCATCCGCGTCTGGGTACGTCAGCGAGACAACCGTGTTCTTGTCGTGGTCGAAGACACCGGGCCGGGTATCCCGGAACAGGCCTTGACCAAAGTGTTCAAGCGTTTCTATTCGCAACGCCCGGCAGAGCATTTCGGCAACAATTCGGGGCTTGGTCTGGCCATCTCGAAACAGATTGTCGAAGCCCATGGCGGTGTAATCTGGGCTGAGAATATCCGCCCGACCGAAGCGGATATTACATCAGACCCGCTAGGGGCACGCTTTGTAGTGGGGTTACCTGTTTAACTCATGCAAGCAGGTTCTCTGTCAGACGCCAAAGACCGGGACAGCGCTTGTGTTCACGCTTCATGCGTAACAGTGGCCGGGCGCGGGCTTTTGATTGTCGGCGCTTCGGGCGCGGGAAAATCGGCTCTAGCACTGCAGATGATGGCCTATGGGGCGGGTCTGGTCGCGGATGATCGGGTCGACCTGTCAAGGCGGGACCATCAGGTCATTGCCGCCGCCGTGCCGCAGATACAGGGTTTGATCGAGGCCCGTCACATTGGTTTGATCAAAGCGGATGTATTCGGACCGGTCTCCTTGGACTATGTTGTGGATCTGGATCAAAATGAGCCACAGAGGTTACCTGCCGAGGCGACAATCGTGCTGCTGGGGCAAGCTGTTCCCTTGCTTCGCGGGGCGGGCGTGCCCAACTTGGCCGCAGCGTTGATGCAGCTTCTGAAGAATGGGCGTGTACACCCGGAATGGCCGAACAAATGACAGAGCAACGGCGGATCGTGCTGGTAACAGGCCCATCAGGGGCCGGAAGATCCACAGCCATTCATGTACTGGAAGACCTGGGTTTTGAGGCCATCGACAATCTGCCGATGGGCCTGCTGCTGCGCCTGCTGGACAGCGCGGACAGCGACCGCCCAATGGCGCTTGGCATTGACGCCCGCAATCGCGATTTCTCGACAATTGGGTTTATCGAACTGGCCGAAAGCCTGGGCCGCATGGCGCGGGTGGATTTGACCGTTTTGTATCTGGATTGCAGTGATGACGTATTGGTGCGCCGGTTTTCGGAAACCCGCAGGCGGCACCCTGTTGCCAAGAATGCCAGCCCTGAGACCGGTGTTCAGCGTGAAAAAGAGCTGCTGGCCCCCATACGCGAGATTGCAGATACCCTGATCGATACAAGCCAACTGAACGTGCACCAGTTACGGGAAGAAGTTGAAAACTGGTTTGCGCCCCAGGGGGGGCGACATCTGGCAGTTTCAATCGAGTCGTTTTCGTACAAGCGGGGCCTTCCGCGTGGGCTGGACATGGTCTTTGATTGCCGGTTTCTGGCGAACCCCTATTGGCGCCCCGAGTTGCGGGCGGCGGATGGGCGACACTCGGACGTTGCGCGCTATGTCCAATCGGATAAGAATTACGAACCCTTTCTTGGACGGGTGATGGATTTGCTTACCTTGTTGCTGCCGGCCTTTCGGGCCGAAGGAAAAGCACATCTGTCGGTGGCTTTCGGATGCACGGGTGGGCAACACAGATCCGTCGCAATGGCAGAAGCCGTTGCAAAGGCCCTTGCAGAGGATGGGCAGCAGGTGGCAATTAGGCATCGCGAGATGGAACGTCGGTCGTTGAATGTGAGGTCGGATTGATCGGAATTGTGATCGTTGCGCATGGCGGTTTGGCCCAGGAATACCTGGCCGCCACACAGCATGTGGTCGGGCCGCAGCCCGGCCTTGTGGCCATTGCGATCGAACCTGACCACGACAGGGATGAAAAACAGGCGGAAATCTGTCGTGCGGCTGACGCAGTGGATATGGGCGACGGTGTTGTCGTTGTAACCGACCTGTTCGGCGGCAGCCCTTCAAATCTCAGCCTGCGGGCCTGCGCCCCTCAGGATCGGCGGATATTGTATGGGGCAAACCTGCCAATGCTCATTAAATTGGCCAAAAGCCGCCACTTACCCGTTGGTGATGCTGTCCGTCAGGCAATGGAAGCTGGACGGAAATACATCAATGCGCAAAATGTGACATTGGACTAAAACCGGATTGATGAATATGACCACCCGAAGCCTGAAAATAATAAATGAAAAAGGTCTGCATGCCCGCGCTTCGGCGAAGCTGGTTGAGGTTGTGGAAGGTTTCGATGCGCATGCCGAGGTGTCGAAGGACGGGATTTCTGCGTCAGGCGACAGTATTATGGGCCTTTTGATGTTGGCAGCATCACGCGGAACAACTATTGACGTCGAGACCTCCGGACCGGATGCTGAAGCATTGGCAGAAGCTCTGGAAGCGCTTGTGAACGACAAGTTCGGAGAGGGGTTCTAAGCCGCCCTCGCCAGGACAGAAAGAACGGGAAGGCCAGGAATTGGCGGAAACGACGCACGAGACCAAGACAAGCCCGGTGGTGGATGGGACCGCAGATCAGGGCGAGATCTACGATCGTAGAACTCTGACCTATGCGAACTCTTTCGACGATGCCTGGACTTCGACGGCCATTCGCGCAATCGAATGGTGTACGGGCAAGCTGACCATTCTGCGGATGGTTAATAAATTCGAGAAAAAGAACGAACTTTACCGGGGGCAGCGGTTCTGGGGTGGCGCGCTTGAGGTAATGGGGATTGACCTGACCACACCGCAAGAACAGATCGCCCGTATCCCAAAAACCGGCCCCGTGGTTGTCGTTGCCAACCACCCTCACGGGATGGTGGACGGTATGATTCTGGCCGAGTTGATCGGGCGGGTCCGCAGTGATTATCGCATTCTGACCCGCTCGGTCCTGACGGGTCTTGATGAGGCCGCGACGTCTTTCATGATCCCGGTTCCGTTTCCGCATGACCCCGAGGCGCAGGCCAAGATGCTGGAAATGCGTGGCAAGGCGATGGACCATCTGAAAGACGGCGGTGTCGTGGCGCTGTTCCCGTCCGGTGTCGTCATGTCTTCGGATGACTGGTTTGGCCCTGCGGTCGAGCGCGAGTGGAATGTGTTCACCGCAAAAATGATCCGCCGTTCAGGCGCGCGTGTGGTGCCGATTTTCTTTCCCGGCAGCAACTCGCGCTGGTACCAGATCGCCAACAAGCTGTCGCCGATCCTGCGGCAAGGCTTGTTGCTGCATGAAATCGTCCGCTCGTGCAAAAAACCGCAATCGCCGGTCATTGGCGATCCGATCTCGGATCAGGACATGGAACAGTTGGAGAAAGACCCGCGTGGTTTCATGACCTGGCTCAGAAACCATACATTGTCGCTGGGCAAGTCAGGCAAGTCCTGACCCGTGTTTTCATCTAACCGATACCGTACCGGGCACGGGCGGTTTACTTAACGTGTCGGAACCGGCACCTCGCCGCGATAGTCATAGAAACCGCGCTGCGTCTTGCGCCCCAGCCATCCGGCCTCTACGTATTTGGTCAAAAGCGGGCAGGGACGATACTTGGTATCAGCCAGACCATCATGCAAGACGTTCATGATGGCAAGACATGTGTCCAGCCCGATGAAATCCGCCAGTTCCAGCGGCCCCATTGGATGATTCGCGCCCAGCTTCATCGATTGATCAATGGATTGGACGCTTCCGACACCTTCATACAGCGTATAAACGGCTTCGTTGATCATCGGCATCAGGATACGGTTAACGATGAAAGCCGGGAAATCTTCGGCGCTGGCAGCTGTTTTGCCCAACCGGTCCACGACCGCCTTGCAGGCTTTGAAGGTTTCCTCATCCGTTGCGATACCGCGGATCAGTTCCACCAGTTGCATGATCGGAACCGGGTTCATGAAGTGAAAACCCATGAAACGTTCAGGCCGGTCCGTACGGCTGGCCAAACGCGTGATGGAAATGGACGACGTATTCGACGTCAGGATCGTATGCGGCAGGAGGTGCGGTTGCAGATCTTCGAAAATGGCCTGTTTGACCGTTTCCCGCTCGGTCGCGGCCTCGATCACCAGATCGGTCTGTCCCAGCTGCGGCAATTCAAGGGTGGTTGTAATACGCTTCAGGGCCGCCTGCATCGCATCGTCAGTGATCTTGCCACGTGATGCCTGACGCGCCATGTTGCCTTCGATCGTGGCCATTGCGCTGTTCAACGCATCCTGACTGACATCATTCAGCAAGACATCGTATTCCGCCAAAGCCAGAACATGGGCAATGCCGTTGCCCATCTGACCCGCGCCAATCACCCCGACCGATTTAACTTCCATGTTCAGCTGCCTTTGCCCTGGAGGATACCGGGACAGTATCGGCAGACCGGGGCGGGCGGCAAGGGGATCGAACCGGTCAATTTTGCTTCAAATGCGCGCATTAGGAGATTCTCAATACCTAAGGCGGCAAATTGGCAATTGGGTGAAAAATTTGGGGGGCTTAATATGAGCTTTCATCGTGTAAGCAACGGCACAGAGGCCGCGTGCCAATATGCAGGATCAAATCTGTGGTTTCGGTCGCCGCCCGGAAATCTTGATACGCCTTATGTGGCCTGCCTGGGTGGAGAAGAGACGTTTGGCCGGTTCGTGGAATATCCGTACCCGGCATTGCTTGCAAAAAGGTTGCCGAAACCTTGTATCAATTTTGGTAACCTTTTTTGCGGGGCTGACGCGTTGCTTGCCGACCCGGGGGTATTAAACCTTGTCAACGGATCGGACCGTTGTGTGCTGCAAGTGCTGGACGTGCCCTGCCAGTCGAACAGGTTCTATCGCGTGCATCCGCGTCGGAATGATCGGTTTCTTGAACCTTCGCGCGATCTGCTGGATCTTTATCCCGAGGTCGATTTCACGGAAATCCACTTTGTCAGGCATTTGCTGGAACGGTTGCGGGCCACAAAGGACGCGCGCTTTGAGGTTGTGGCACAGGAGTTGCGAGAGACTTGGTTGCGCAACACATCCGAGCTGATACGCCGGATCAAGCCGGAGGTTGTTCTTCTCTGGCTGCATATACAGCGACAGGAGGACCGGCATCGCGACCTTGTCCTGCCCGACGCTGACATGATCGAACAGGTTCGACCGCAATGTGCCAGTGTCGTGGAATGCTCGGTCAGAGTGTCCTCCTTGTCAGACGAGATCGAGGACGTGTTGTTCGGGACGCTGCAACAGCCTGTGGCCGAGCATATGCTTGGCCCTTCAGCGCATAGGGAGATTGCTTTGAAGCTTGAGGTGGCTTTGAGGGGATTGAATTGAAAAAGGCCCGCTTGGTGGCGGGCCTTTGGTGGTTGAGGGGCTCAGATCCCGGGCTGTGGTCAGCCGAGCTTTTCGGTCAGTTCCGGGACCGCCTGGAACAGGTCGGCAACCAGTCCGAAGTCGGCGACCTGGAAGATCGGCGCTTCTTCGTCCTTGTTGATCGCAACGATGACCTTTGAATCCTTCATGCCCGCAAGGTGCTGGATTGCGCCCGAGATGCCGACGGCGACATAAAGATCGGGGGCAACAACCTTGCCGGTCTGACCCACTTGCCAGTCGTTCGGGGCATAGCCCGAGTCCACAGCGGCGCGCGACGCGCCAACCGCAGCACCCAGCTTGTCAGCCAGAGCTTCAATCAGCTTGAAGTCTTCTTCCGAGCCGACACCACGGCCGCCCGAGACAACAACGCCAGCCGAGGTCAGTTCCGGACGGTCACTTGCGGCCACCTTGTCTTCGACCCACGACGAAAGGCCGGGATTGTCGCCGACCGAGACGGTCTCGACCGCAGCCGAGCCGCCGGTCCCCGCCGCGTCGAAGGACGCTGTGCGGATGGTGACGACCTTCTTGGCGTCGTTCGACTTCACGGTCTGGATCGCGTTGCCCGCATAGATCGGGCGCTCAAACGTCGAGCCATCGACCACGCCCGAGGCATCCGAGATCACCATCACGTCCAGCAGGGCTGCGACGCGCGGCATTACGTTCTTGGCGTCGGTGGTCGCGGGGGCCACGATAT
This sequence comes from Ruegeria sp. AF7, assembly GCF_056541885.1. Taxonomy (NCBI): domain Bacteria; kingdom Pseudomonadati; phylum Pseudomonadota; class Alphaproteobacteria; order Rhodobacterales; family Roseobacteraceae; genus Ruegeria; species Ruegeria sp. AF7. Next base: position 104,028 of record NZ_JBQFYX010000009.1, read on the forward strand.
GCTCGTACCCATCGGCCAGACCCACGATCAGCGCGGCGGTCGATTCCGCCAGGCGATGACCCAGCGATGCGTCTTCGGCAACCAGCACCTTGGACACGCCGTCGATCTTAGCGGCAGCCTCGCCGGCAGCGGCGGCCGAGCCACCTGCGGCCAGAACGGTCACGTCACCCAGCACCTTGGCAGCGTTTACTGCCTTGGCAGTGGCGTCCAGCGCCAGTTCGCCATTGTTGACTTCGGCAAGCAGAAGTACAGCCATTACACAGCCCCCACTTCTTTGAGTTTCGAAACCAGCTCATCCACCGAGCCAACGATGATACCTGCGGCACGTGCCGGCGGTTCTTCGGTCTTGACGATTTCCAGGCGCGGCGTGACGTCGACGCCGTAATCGGCGGCGGTTTTCTCATCCAGCGGCTTTTTCTTCGCCTTCATAATGTTGGGCAGCGACGCGTAGCGCGGCTCGTTCAGGCGCAGGTCAACGGTCACGATGGTCGGCATCTTGACGCTGATGGTCTGCAACCCGCCATCCACCTCGCGGGTGATCTTGGCACTGTCGCCTTCGATATCCAGTTCCGAGGCAAAGGTGCCCTGCGACCAGCCCAACAGGGCCGACAGCATCTGACCGGTGGCGTTCATGTCGTTGTCGATCGCCTGCTTGCCCGCCAGAACGATGCCGGGCTGCTCTTCCTCGACCACCTTGGCCAGGATCTTGGCAACTGCCAGCGGCTCGATATCGGTGTGCACATCATCCGTCGCAACAACAAGGATCGCGCGGTCGGCACCCATGGCCAGCGCGGTCCGCAGCGTCTCTTGCGCCTGCTTCACACCAATCGAAACGGCAACAACTTCGTCTGCCTTGCCAGCCTCTTTCAGGCGAATGGCCTCTTCAACCGCAATCTCGTCGAACGGGTTCATCGACATTTTGACATTGGCGAGATCAACACCGCTACCGTCCGCTTTCACGCGGACCTTCACATTGTAGTCAATCACGCGTTTGACAGGTACCAGTACCTTCATTGTAGCGCTTTCTCCTCAAAAAAACGGCAAGCCGCGAAGGCGACTCCACCAATGCTCTCGTCGGACTTGATAACGTCTGCTGCACCCGCAAAACAGAGCAAAATCGTCACGTCGTCGCGTCGGGACGTCGCGTTTTGCAGTTTTTTACCTTGAGGCACGCAAGATTGTTGCCCGAACTGGGCCTGTTTTCAGTGAAATATTCAGCGGTTTGCGCCGGGAACCCACAGCACGTCGTCCTTGCCATCGTTATTTGCGCACCGGGCCGCGACGAAAAACCAGTCACTTAGCCGGTTGAGGTATTTGACGGCCACATCGTTAACCGGTTCCATATTCGTCAACTCGACCGCCAACCGCTCGGCGCGACGCGATACGGTGCGGCACACGTGCAAATGCGCGGCCAGCCGCGAACCGCCCGGCAGGATGAAGCTGCGCAGCGGTTCCAGTGTTTCGTTCATGATGTCAATTTCGGCTTCCAGCCGGTCGATCTGAGCGGATACGATTCGCAGCGGTGGATAGTCCGCTTCGGCATCCTTCTCCATTTCAGGGCGGCAGAAATCAGCGCCAAGATCAAACAGGTCGTTCTGAATCCGCGACAAGGCGGCATCGACTTCGCCTTCGGCCTCGGTGCGGGCCACGCCAACAAAAGAGTTCAGCTCGTCCACTGTTCCGTAGGCGGCAACGCGGCCCGAATACTTTGCCACACGCTCGCCATTGCCCAGAGCGGTTTTGCCGTCGTCGCCGGTGCGCGTGTAGATTTTGTTGAGCACAACCATTACTGCACCCCTTGCCCGCGTAGATAGACGTATAGCACGATCAAAATAACGGCGATGAACTGAAAGAGGATACGCAGGCGCATCATCTTGTTGCTTTTCTTAGCTGCTTCCATGCCGCTTTTGCCGAAATTCGCGATTCCCAGGGCTAACACAACGACAACCGCCGCCATGGCCAGAAGCAGAATGACCATTAAAGGGTCCATTTAAAGTCACCGTCCGGTTTTTTCGATTATCCCCATCTAGCGTCAAGGTGACGAAAAGCGAACGGGAAATAACGTCTCAGATATCCGAAAGGATGCGATCCGTGGCTTTTGTGGGCAGAATCCGGCGCAGAACCCCTGCGACATATGTCGGGGTGGTCACATAGTAGCGTGGTTTGGGGCGGCGCGCCTCGACCGCATGGGCCAGCTTGTCGGTGACAGCAGAGGCGGGCAGTTCGAACCGGTCGGGCGCACTGTTTTCGTATAGTCGCTTCAGCAGCGAACCTTCGTATTTTTCCCGCAGGGCCGAGTTCTCCCAGTCGATGTATTTTTCGAACACCGGGATTGCCTTTTCCCTGAGCTTTGAGGTGATCGGGCCGGGCTCGATCAAAACGACCTGAATGTCTGTATCCCGCAGCTCCAGCCGCAAGGTGTCGGTCAGTCCTTCGATGGCGTATTTTGTGGCGACATATGCGCCGCGCCAGGGGAATGCGACAAGACCAAGTACCGAGGAACATTGCACGATCCGGCCGTGACCCTGTTCCCGCATGACGGGAATAACCTGTCGGGTCAGTTCGTGCCATCCAAAGACATTGGTTTCAAAGATATGACGCAGAGCGTCTGTCGGGACGTCTTCAACCGCACCGGGCAGCCCGTGCGCGCCGTTGTTGAACAGCGCGCCCAGTGTTCCGCCCGTTGCCTCAAGTACATATGACAATCCCGAGGAAATGCTGTCGGGTTCGGTATAGTCGATTCTGGGGCTTTCAAACCCTTGCGCGCGCAGGCGGTCACAGTCGCGCTGCTGTCGGCAGGATGCAAACACACGCCAGCCTCGCGCACGCATTCCGTGTGCTGCGTCCAGCCCAATGCCCGACGAGCATCCCGTAATAAGAATCGATTTCTGCATGTGCCTTCCGAAGCTGAACCCCGCCAAAAGCTAGGGCGGGGTTTGCAGCAGGGCAATGACGTCCGGGCGTCAGTTTGATGTTTTCCGGACAAGTGATGCTGAAATCCACCCAACCTGTTGCGCGGGCAACACGCGCAGGCGCAGCCAGCCGGTGCCGGAATCGCTCAGGACCTCGACCCTTTGGCCAAGCGCGGCCTTGCCGATGATGGGATAGATCGTGCCGGGGCCATCGCGCAGATTGACCCGGGTGCCCGAAATCTCGCGGATGTCGGTCTGGGCCTCGGCAGGCGTGGGCAGTTCGACTGTGGGCAACTCGGCGTCGGTGACCACCTGCTCCAGTGCGGTCACACCCTGTTCCAGTGATGCCAGGGTCAGGGTCACGCTTTCGTCTTGAAACAGCGAGGGATTGGCTTTCAGGCCAGCCGCGACCTGCGAGAGGAGGGCCTTTGTTTCGGTCTCACCCAATTGGGTTACCGCCTCGGCAACAGGTGGAACCACCAGAGCGGGTTTGACTGCGGCACGGGTGACCAAATCTTCGACAGGTGCAGGCTCAACGACCGGGGCAACCGGTTCTGCCACTACGGCCACGCGTCCCGGTTTGGCAGGGCGCACGCCGCGCGGTTCAAAATCAGGGCCACCGCTCATCACGTAAAAGGTCCAGCCGAGCGCGGCAAAGGTAACAAGTATCAGGCGCGTCATGGCGCATCCCCCAAAGCAATCGTAACATCAACAAATGGCAGCAAATCAATTGATGAGATCTTAGCATATTTCGGGGGACGAGTCGAAAAATGGGGGAAAACAACACGGTGTCTCCCCCTGTTGCAAAAAGCACGACTTTTCCCCAGCAATTTATGTGCTGCTCGCTTTACCAAGGCGCACTTGCGTCGTATCACATCATATATGAACGATACGATCGATGACCCCAACATGCAGGCCCCCACAGGTGGGGGCGAGGTGGCGGAACCGCTGCGCCGTGCGATTGGTGAGCGGTACCTGACTTATGCGCTGTCCACCATCATGCACCGGGCGCTGCCCGATGCACGGGACGGGTTGAAGCCGGTTCACCGCCGAATCCTCTATGCGATGAGAGAGTTGCGACTCAGTGCAACCGGAGGTTTCCGGAAGTCTGCCAAGATTTCCGGCGACGTGATGGGCAACTATCACCCGCATGGCGACGCCGCGATCTATGACGCGATGGCGCGTCTGGCACAGGATTTCAACGTCCGCTATCCGCTGGTCGACGGGCAGGGGAACTTTGGCAATATCGACGGCGATAACCCGGCAGCCTCGCGCTATACCGAGGCGCGGATGACCATCGTGGCCGAAGCGCTGCTGGAAGGGTTGAACGAAGACGCCGTTGATTTCCGCGACAACTATGATGGCACGCTGACCGAACCGGTCGTGCTGCCCGCACAGTTCCCGAATCTGCTGGCCAATGGCGCAAGTGGTATCGCGGTGGGGATGGCGACGAATATCCCACCGCACAACATCTCGGAACTCTGCGATGCATGTCTGCACCTGATCAAGACACCGGACGCGCGCGATGACACGTTGCTGAACTACGTGCCGGGCCCTGACTTCCCGACCGGAGGTGTGATTGTCGAGCCGCCCGAGAATATCGCGCAAGCCTATCGCACCGGACGCGGTTCGTTCCGTTTGCGCTGCAAGTACGAGGTCGAGGATCTGGGGCGCGGTCAGTGGCAGATCATCGTCACCGAGATTCCCTATCAGGTTCAGAAGTCCAAGCTGATCGAGAAGATCGCCGAGCTGATCCAGACCAGGAAAATCCCGATCCTCGCCGATGTACGCGATGAATCCGCCGACGATATCCGCCTGATCCTCGAACCGCGCTCGAAGAACGTGGACCCCGAGGTGCTGATGGGCATGCTCTATCGCAACTCGGACCTTGAGGTGCGGTTCAGCCTGAACATGAACGTGCTGATCGACGGCGTGACGCCCAAGGTCTGCTCAATGAAGGAAGTGCTGCGCGCCTTCCTGGATCACCGACAAGAGGTGCTGATCCGCCGCTCGCGCCACCGCATGGCCAAGATCGACCACAGGCTGGAAGTGCTCGAAGGCTTTATCGTCGCCTTCCTGAACCTCGACCGTGTGATTGACATCATCCGCTATGACGACGACCCCAAAGCCGCGCTGATGCGCGAGGATTGGGGGATTGACCATATCCGCGCCACCAGCGAGGCCGACTATGTCTCACCCAGACCGGGTGAGGGCGAGTTGTCTGAGGTTCAGGTTGACGCGATCCTCAACATGCGCCTACGCAGCCTGCGTCGTCTGGAAGAGATGGAGCTGGTCCGCGAACGCGATGAGTTGATGCTGGAACGTGCCAACCTCGAAGACCTGCTGGCCGACGAAGGCCTGCAATGGGCCAGGATTGCCGAGCAGTTGAAAGAGACGAAAAAGACCTTCGGCAAAGATTACGAAGGCGGCGCGCGCCGCACGCGGTTCGCCGAAGCGGGCGAGGTCGAAGAGGTACCGCTTGAGGCGATGATCGACCGCGAACCGATCACGGTCGTCTGTTCTCAGATGGGCTGGATTCGCGCCATGACCGGTCATATCGACCTGACCCGTGAATTGAAGTTCAAGGATGGCGACGGGCCGCGCTTTATCTTCCATGCGGAAACGACCGACCGGTTGCTGGTCTTCGCTTCGAACGGGCGGTTCTACACTGTCAGCGCGGCCAACCTGCCCGGCGGGCGGGGTATGGGTGAACCCCTGCGCCTCATGGTCGACCTGCCGAACGAAGCACGGATCATCGATATCCTGATTCACAAACCAGGGCGCAAGCTGCTGGTGGCCTCGGATGCGGGCAACGGGTTCATGGTGCCCGAAGATGACGTGCTGGCCCAGACGCGAAACGGCAAGCAGGTGCTGAACGTCAAGGACGACGAAACAGCAGTGATCTGCAAACCGGTCGAGGGCGACCACGTTGCAATCGTGTCGCAGAACGGCAAGTTCCTTGTCTTCCCGACCGAGGAATTGCCCGAAATGACCCGCGGCAAGGGTGTGCGTCTGCAAAAATACAATATGGCACGCGGGCGGCAGGGGACGCTGGAACTGGATGGCGGTCTGTCAGACATCACCACCTTCAACTGGGAGGAGGGCCTGAAATGGTCCATGGGGGGCGACAAGACCCGGCATGAGGCAGATATGTCCCAATGGCTGTCCAAGCGCGCCAGCGTGGGGAAAAAGCCGCCCTATGGTTTCCCGAAGGACTATAAGTTTTCGTGATCCGGCCCCGGTTGCGGTATAAATCCACCGATACGGCTTGGCACAACCCGTATCGGTGCGCTAGACCAAAGAAAAACAGGCCTATCGAGACGAGACATGTTGCGCATTCTGACGCTGATCACCGGACTGGCCCTGCTGGGCGCTTGCACGCAGACACAGGTTTATGAACCGCCCGAGTCGCTGGGGGAATTCAAGCTGCGGGTCAACTACGCCTTCGCAGACAAGGCCGTGCAAGGGCCAGTGTCGCGCGATGCAACGCCCGACGAATGGACGAAGGCCATCCAGAATGCGGTCGATATTCGCCTGGGCCGTTATGAAGGAACGCAGGAATATGACATCGGGATCAGCCTGGAAGGCTACATGCTGGCGCCTCCGGGAATCCCGATCATCTACAATCCCAAAAGCACCGCGATTGTGCTGGTCAATGTCTATGACGTGAAGAAAGAAAAGTTTCTGGCCAAGGGAAAGCAGTTCCAGGTGCTGGAAGACACGACCGGAGGCAGTGCGCTGAAAGGGTCGGGGCATGAGCGTTCCAAAGAGGAACAGATGGCGGGTCTGTCATTGAAAGTTGCCGACCGGGTCGAAGAGTGGCTGGCTGAAGAACATGAAGAGAATGGTTGGTTCGAAAAACGGCCAGCCCTGATCCAGCCCCTCGATTCCACCGAGGTTACGCAAAATCCGGCGGGATAAGCGCATTTCCCTCAGGATGTGCTTGATTTTCCCCTTTGAACCAAATATCTCGCGCGCGCAGATAGTAACCCGGGACCAAGGGTCCCCCAAATCGCAAAAGGGCGCCTGAGGAATGGCAAAGGAAAAGTTTGAGCGTAATAAGCCGCACGTCAACATCGGCACGATTGGGCATGTTGACCACGGCAAGACGACGCTGACCGCAGCAATCACCAAGTATTTCGGTGACTTCAAGGCGTATGACCAGATTGACGGCGCGCCGGAAGAGAAAGCCCGCGGCATCACCATCTCGACCGCGCACGTGGAATACGAGACCGACGCGCGCCACTATGCGCATGTCGACTGCCCCGGCCACGCTGACTACGTCAAGAACATGATCACCGGTGCCGCTCAGATGGACGGCGCGATCCTGGTTGTGAACGCAGCAGACGGCCCGATGCCGCAAACCCGCGAGCACATCCTGCTGGGCCGCCAGGTTGGCATCCCGAAGATGGTCGTGTTCATGAACAAAGTTGACCAGGTTGACGACGAAGAGCTGCTGGAACTGGTGGAAATG
>NZ_JBQFYX010000010.1:0-96466 GCF_056541885.1 Ruegeria sp. AF7
TTGGTTGGCACCACCATCAAAACGGACAACCATCTCCCTTCAAGGGAACCACCGCCCCCAATCCAATTTGAAAAATTGGGGGCGGTGTCAGATCACATCGAGACTAATTCACTTAATTGCAGTTTCGATAGCCGTATCCGTAGCAAGGTCAGCTTTGCGACCTATCCACTTAGTGATCGTCAATTCAGTGATCGCCAAATACGCGGCCTTAAGTTTCTTAAGTGTTTTCTCAATCCGCTCCTGTTTCGGATTATCCTGTTCGAGCGCTTCTGAGAGTTCCTCGGTCGCAGTCCAAATTAATGTGAGGGACTGAGCCAGTTGCTGGTCCTTTGGCGGGTTGTTCCCACCGATGCCAAGCCGGGACAGAGACTGTGCTTTGAAGCTTTCGTTTAGTTCTGCAAGTGTGACTTCGACCTGCCACCGTGCTCGAATCTTTTCGATTTCTTCAGCAACTGCTTCCGGCCCAGTGTTCCAAACACTTTCATCAATCAATGCTACCCGCCGCTGAAGCTCCCAGTCCAACGGCTTGCCGTTTAACATCCCTTCGTACCACACAGCCCAAAATTCCCACGGCGTTCCCGATGCGTGATCGAAAAACCGCCGTGACAAGTTGGCGTACAGTTCCGGTACTTCGCCATGCCACAGATTAGTGGAAAACACTTTATCGGATTCTTCGGGTTCAGCGGTGAGCGCAATGGTGTCTGTAAGGCGCTCAGTGTAACCCTCAAAACCATAGGAAGTGAGGTTCTCCATGAGCAGTGAAACGGAACTGTTAAGGTCGAGGGTAGTACTATAAATCGTGAAAAAGGCTTTACGAGCACCTTTTGAATGGTCCTCAATAGTTTCTTCACTCGAGACTGCTTCGAGGTTGCCTTTCACAACGGGGATAAGAGCACGGATTTCGGAAGTCTGTCTTGCCCCAGCCAGACCGGAAACAAGAGTTGCTCTTAAGCAAGCCAGCATTAACCATTTGTCAATGTAGTAGCTGCCTTGATCGGATAACTCGAAAACATAGGGAAGCGCGTGTAGTGCTGAACGCGCGGCAACCGTCTTGACGGCCTTTGTTGGCAGCGCCGAAAGTTTCTCTTTCAACTCATTGTACAGTGTTGTCATAACATAAACTGGCCGTATCGAACCCAGCAAATTGATCGTTCCAGTCTGCTATCACGTTGCGCTAGACACAAGGCACCGAAACTCTGTCGCGTTTCTATTGACCAACCCACGATTCCTCTACATATCCCCACTCCATGACAGACCTCGCTCATATCCGCAATTTCTCCATCGTCGCGCATATCGACCATGGCAAATCCACCCTTGCTGACCGGCTCATCCAGGAGACCGGGACAGTGCAGGATCGTGACATGAAGGAACAGCTACTCGACAGCATGGATATCGAGCGCGAGCGTGGCATTACCATCAAGGCCAACACGGTTCGCATCGACTATACCGCCGAGAATGGCGAGACATATGTGCTGAACCTGATCGACACCCCCGGCCACGTGGATTTCGCCTACGAGGTCAGCCGGTCGATGCGCGCGGTCGAAGGCTCGCTGCTGGTTGTGGACAGCACCCAAGGGGTCGAGGCGCAGACGCTGGCGAACGTGTATCAGGCCATCGACGCCGATCATGAGATCGTGCCGGTCCTGAACAAGATCGACCTGCCCGCGTCCGACTGTGACCGCGTGGCCGAGCAGATCGAGGACGTGATCGGTATCGACGCAAGCGACGCCATCCGGGTCAGCGCCAAGACCGGGCAGGGCATCCACGAAACGCTGGAGGCGATCGTGCACAAACTGCCCGCGCCGCAGGGTACTCTGGACGCGCCGCTCAAGGCGATGCTGGTGGATTCGTGGTACGACGCCTATCTGGGCGTCATCGTTCTGGTCCGCATCATGGACGGCACGCTGAAAAAGGGGATGCGGGTCAAGTTCATGTCGAATGGCACCCTGCACCATGTCGACCGCGTCGGCGTCTTCCGCCCGCAAATGCAGATGATCGACAGCCTCGGCCCGGGCGAGATCGGATTCCTGACCGCCTCGATCAAGCAGGTCCGCGACACCCGCGTCGGCGACACCATCACCAATGACCGCAACGGCACCGAAGTCGCGCTGCCGGGCTTCAAACCCGCGCAGCCGGTGGTGTTCTGCGGCCTCTTCCCGGTGGATTCCGCCGAATTCGAAGACCTGCGCGACGCGATCGAAAAGCTGGCGCTGAACGACGCCTCATTCTCGTATGAAATGGAAACCTCGGCCGCGCTTGGCTTTGGTTTCCGCTGCGGCTTCCTTGGCCTGTTGCACCTCGAGGTCATCCGCGACCGGATCGAGCGTGAATACGATATCGACCTCATCACCACCGCGCCCAGCGTGATCTATCACGTCTACATGAAAGACGGTGAGATGATCGAGCTGCACAACCCCGCCGACATGCCCGACCTGTCCAAGGTCGACCACCTTGAGGAACCGCGCATCAAGGCAACCATTCTGGTGCCCGACGAATATCTCGGCGACGTGCTGAAACTCTGCCAGGACCGCCGCGGCATCCAGATGGACCTGACCTATGCGGGCCAGCGCGCCATGGTCGTCTATGACCTGCCCCTGAACGAGGTTGTCTTTGACTTCTACGACCGCCTGAAATCGGTGACCAAGGGCTATGCCAGCTTCGACTACCAGATGACCGGCTACCGTCAGGACGCGCTGGTCAAGATGTCGATCCTTGTGAATGACGAACCGGTCGATGCGCTGTCGACCATGGTTCACCGCGACCGGGCCGAGATGCGGGGCCGCGCGATGTGCGAAAAGCTCAAGGACCTGATCCCGCGCCACATGTTCAAAATCCCGATTCAGGCCGCCATCGGAGGCAAGGTCATCGCGCGCGAGACCCTCTCGGCCCTGCGCAAGGATGTGACCGCGAAGTGCTACGGAGGCGACGCCACGCGGAAACGCAAGCTGCTGGACAAGCAGAAGGCGGGTAAGAAAAAGATGCGTCAGTTCGGGAAGGTGGATATCCCGCAGGAGGCATTCATCTCAGCGTTGAAGATGGATAGCTAAGGGCTTCAAAACTTACTGACGTCTTAAGCGCTATACTGTCGTTTTCGGATAGGATTGACACAACCGTGTAGTGTTTCCCTTTGATCGAGGTATCCGTATAAGGCCGTAAGAAATCTGCGACTGAGGTGTTTTATGGATTGTTTTGTCATCTCACCGATCGGTAGTGAGGGTAGCGACGTACGAATTGAAGCGGACCAACTTTACGATTTTGTAATAAAGCCGGCTTTGGAACCACTTGGATATAAAATTAGTAGGGCCGACAAGATTGACGAAAGCGGCCTGATAACCTCTCAAATTGTAGAACGGATTGTTTCCGTAGACTTGGTGGTTGCTGTTCTAACTCATCAAAACGCAAATGTGTTCTACGAGTTGGCTATACGGCATCTTATTGGTAAGCCATTCATTCACATGATGCATTCCAGTCAAGACATTCCTTTTGACGTTACAGGTTCTCGAACAATTTTGTATTCACTCGACTTAAGCGGTGCGAGAAAAGCCGAGTCAGAATTGGCGCAGCAGGCGAAAGTCTTTGTTGAGGATCCTTCAAAGCAGGTCGAAAGCCCAATCTCTGTAGCGATTGACCTCAAAGCGTTGCATTCAAGCGAAGATCCTGTTTCGACAGCGTTGTCCCGAATTGAACGCGATCTGTCGGGGATACGTTCAGACCTAGACTCATATATTAGCCAGAACGGCATGGATATCGGTCGAGGTGTCATAAACGCTTTGCGGCACAACGAGCTTTATTCGAACGACAATGAGGCCAATGCTTTGAATGCTTTCGCAGGTGGAGCTCCTTCGAGAAGAAGCCTGCCAGAGCAATGGACTGATGAAAGAGTAGAAACTCTGAAGTCGATGTGGGAACAGGGAAATTCTGCCTCGCAGATCGCGAAGGAACTTGGCGGATTAAGCAGAAATGCAGTCTTAGGTAAAATTCACAGGCTAGGGCTGTATACCAAAAAATCTGATGAGTGATCGACGCCTGAAAGTAAGCAGTTTGAGTTCAGCCGCGTAAGAGTAGTTCGTGTTCGCGATCAATCCGCCCGGCGGCACCGCCGGGCCGCGCCGACCCGCCCCCATGGGGCGGCGCGTTTGCGCCTCCCCTCGGGTCGGCGCTGCCCTCTGTTCTGGTGATCAACCGTCTGGCCAACATTGGGTTGCCGAGTTAGGTTCTCAAGATGAATTTTTCTTATCGAAATGTGCTGGAACGCAGACCCATCGTAACCATAGCACTGACATTTCTTTCGTTCTTCGTTGTTGGAAGTTTTTTGAACTCATTCCATGTCGCGCGGTCTGATTGGGGTTTTAACCCCCTATGGTTGGCTGAGGCAGGTTTGGGTGTATGGATGATTTACACTGTCCTTCAGATCGGTGCCTATTTAGTCAGGACGTTTCGATAGGGTCGTAGGGCGGGCTTCAGCCCGCCAATCCGCCACTCGCCCATATCCCCGCCCCCAAACCAACGCACATGGACAGGCTGTGTCCGGTGGCGGGCTGAAGCCCGCCCTACGGGGTGGGGTTGGTTGGGCGGTTGTATCTGCGCTTGCGTCCTTGGGGCTTTGGCCGTTCGCGGCCCTCGGGTCTGCGGGTCAACCGTCTGACCCGCACCTCACCCGCGCGGCACCAAATGCAACCATTGCATCGGGAAACCACGCCCCTCGGACAGGATCGGCCATTTGAAATCATCCCCCAACCGGATAATCTCATCCATCTCGGACGTGTCGCGCACGCTTCCGTCCACATAGGTGATATCAAAATACCCGGCGCAGAACGCTTCGATCGCTTTCAGTTTCGCATCGCCATCCTCGACCATCTGGGGGTGCAGTTCGATCAGGAATTCCGATCTGCGGAAATGCGTCAGAAAATCTACGGTCAACAGGCTGAATTCGACACCCTCGATATCGATCAGAAAGAAGATGTCCGCCGGGTCAGGGGCCACGCTTGCGATGTTTTCAACCGTGTCCGTCAGCGCATCCCCAAACACCGTCACCCGGTCGCCCACGCCGTTATGTTCCGCCGTTTCGCGGATGACATCCCGGCCTTTTGCTGAAACCTCAAAGCACACGCTTTTTTCAAACTGCCCGGCGGCCACCAGCCCGACGCCCCAAAAGCCGTCCGCCGCGCCGATATCCACCAGCACCGGCTTGTCCGAGTTGCTCAGCACCTTCAGGTTCTGCTGCTCATACAGGCCAAATATTTTCGTGGCCGTATCCGAGTGCCCGCCCCAGAATGCGTTTTCGACAAAGCGAAACCCCTTCATTGGCCCGCACAGCACCTGTCCGCGGCTTTGTTCCAGCACGAACAGTGAAAACTCGTTGCGGAACCTGCGCACAACGCTCTTGAACTCTCGATGTTGTCGTTTTGGAAATCGCATGTTCTGTCTGGGGCTTTTCAAGTTGGATCGGACGCCCCGGATGAGGGCAGTTGTTTGAAATCCCTGTTTAAGTTGTGGCGCGCGGTGTTGGAAGGAAAAACGCAATGCGCGATACCGGGCAGGGTGGGGTTTTCTTCTTGCCCACCTTTCCCGCGCATAAACCCTTGATGAAGTTTCCTTCAGACAAGTTGCAACCGCCGCGCGCCCTTCCAATCTCAGTCACAGGCCACCACGGCCCGCATCCCAAAGGAGGGTGCCGATCATCAGATCAGAGATTTCCGTAGCCTGCGCACCGGGACTGTTTTCGACCCCGTTCCGGCCCGTCAGGTGAACCGAAGCGTTTCCGGCCCGGTCGGGTTGTTAAGGGGTATGAGCCGCCATTGCTCACGGATTGCGGCGGAGGGGGTGTTGGTATCACCGCCGGGCCGGAACGCTTCTCAGAAACGGAACCAGCGTCTCCAGAGTGAGGAGACAGGCCGGGCGGCCAGTTCACCGCCTGCGACAGGATCCAGACCGCCCCGCGCAAGAATGCGGCGTTCCTCGGCGCGGGTCATCTGGATCTCGCGGACCTTCAGCGCGGTCTCGCGCGCGGTGACATAGCGGCCGTCCGGTCCCGGTTCCATGCCGGGGATGTTGCGCCCCTTCGACCACATCCCGCGCAGCCCCGACAGCGGGTGCTTCCATCCGATCTCGTCGTCATCCTGCAACTGCCAGATCCGGTTGGCCTCGGTCATCGAGACCAGCGCGGCCAGCGGCTTGCCGTGTCGGGTCAGGATGATCACCTCACGCGGGTCCTGGGCGCGGGTGATCAGCGGCCCCAGATGGGCGCGGGCATAGGAAATGGTGCAGCGCATCGGCGAATCTCCGTCTGTACGATTCGTAAGATTGGGGGTTCGAGCGTTGTACAAATCGCACAATTTTGGCCTAACGGGCCGCGCGGAGCGCTTTGCACCCGCAGCATCGCAGGAATTTCGGGTGCCGGGGTCACGTCCGGTTTTTTCCGCCCTCAACCCTTCGCGGGATCGGGGATTCTGGGGTTATCCACAAAATTCTCCCGCCGGATATCAACATCTTATCCCCGTCTAATTTTCATGCTGCAGTGCTATTTTCTTGTCGGATGCAGGGCGTGGTGCAACAGTCATCTCACCGCACAGGGTCTTCGGAACCGGGGCGGGACGCAAAGGCCAAGGGGGTCTGAGCAGAGAAGGGCGGATCTTAGGATTTGCGTTTAGCTGCAAAGGCTTACCGGTAGGTGATCAGCCGGAAATGGGTCTTGGACCCAGGTCGGGTGGCCATCTTCTCAGACGGCCAATGCATGTCGCGATGGACCTTAGGGGACAAAGCGGCGGCTGCAGTCTCTCAGGGGGCTGGGGCGACTGGATCGGAGTGCTCCTCGGGGTACGTCGACCCGGTAAGGCGTCAGGGCGTATCCGAAAGGATACATGCAAAGACCGCGTCTGCGCACCTGACGCCTTTTCCTTTGCCGAAATTCGGTTTCATACAGGCTACCGCTCACCCCTGCCGAATGGGAACGGGGCTCTTCTGCGTGCGCAAAAGAGCCCCGATTTAGTGTCAGATATGCAATGCCGCGTCTATGCACCTGTAGGGCTAGACTACTGCGTATGGGCGCACTCTTCAACCATATATTGCGTTAATGTCCGGGTTGCCCGCAAGATAAGCGCGTATTACAGGCTTTCCTGCACGTCCGAAGCTGCGTTCTGGATTGCATCCCCGGCCTTTTCGATATCTTTGCCCGCGCCTTTGGCGGTTTCGCAGGCGGTCAGTGCAAACAGGCTCAGGCCAATCAGAATTACGCGGATCATGTATGTCTCCTCAGTGCTCGATACGGATTCGGTAGCACCTTTCTCGACACCAAGCCAGAGCTAGCCTCTGTCGTCACCGCAGAACAGCTCGTACACCACCTCAAGCATCCGGCGCGGGCGATCATCTGCCAACCGGTAAAAGATGGTTTTGCCCTCTCTGCGCGGTATCACTAGCCCCTCCAGACGCAGGCGGGAAAGCTGTTGCGAAACAGCGGCTTGTCTGGCGGACAGCAGTTCCTCCAGCTCGGTGACAGATTTCTCACCGGACACCAGGTGGCACAGGATCATCAGCCGGCCTTCGTGACTGATTGCCTTGAGGAAGTTGGACGCGCGTGTCGCGTTATCGACCATACGATCCAGGTCGTGTTGCGGCATGTCCTGGGACAGCTGTGGAAGTGCCATCGAATGTGTTCCTTGTGAACCCGTTGACCGGGCATAGTTTCCGTTACGTAAAGCTCGTCGCCTGCGAGCCACTTCAGTACATGTTTCGATCAATTATTGCTATATGTATGAATCAAAAAACCGTGATGAAAAAAGGGGAACCCGCAGCCGTTTTCCCCGCAGCCCCTTTGGCAGGGCGTAATCACGGATAGGGTGCTGCTGCGGAACAGCGGCAGGTGTGACAATCTTATTGACGGCGGTCCACATTCATTCCGCGTTCTCACCGACACCCCCTTGCAGCCCCCCGGAGCCAACACTAAGACTCAGGTAACACTTGTTGGGATAATGTCCCGATCCACAGCAAAACAGGCAGGTTACGAATGTTCGATCCCGTAAATACCTACATGAATACGCTTGTCCCCATGGTCGTTGAACAGACCAGCCGGGGCGAGCGCGCGTATGATATTTTTTCCCGCCTGCTGAAAGAGCGGATCATCTTCATCAACGGCCCGATTCACGATGGCATGAGCCATCTGGTCGTGGCGCAGCTGCTGCACCTTGAAGCGGAAAACCCCAACAAGGAAATCTCGATCTACATCAACTCGCCCGGTGGCGTGGTGACCAGCGGTTTGTCGATTTACGATACAATGCAGTATATCAAGCCGAAATGTTCCACGTTGGTGATCGGTCAGGCGGCCTCGATGGGATCGGTTCTGCTGGCCGGCGGCGAGAAAGGGATGCGCTTTTCGCTGCCCAACAGCCGGATCATGGTGCACCAGCCCAGCGGCGGATATCAGGGTCAGGCCAGCGATATCATGATCCACGCAGCCGAGACGCAAAAGCTCAAGGATCGCCTTTATGATATCTATGTGCGTCATACCGGGCAGACAAAAAAGGCGGTTGAAAAAGCGCTGGACCGTGACAATTTCATGAGCCCGGAAGAGGCCAAGGAATGGGGTCACATCGACGAGATCGTGGAAAACCGCGCAAAAATGGACGCGGATGAGGTCTGAGTTTCGGAGCCTGCACCACCGGTGCAGGAACCATTTTGAGATTGTAGCGGCCAAAGCGCTGGCCTAAGCTGCACGAACAGGCGAAAACGCATTCCCGCCGGGGGTGCTGGGATGAGGCCCGAAAGGTAGATCATGGCGACGAATTCAGGCGGTGACGGGAAAAACACGCTCTACTGCAGCTTCTGCGGCAAAAGCCAGCATGAGGTGCGCAAGCTGATCGCAGGCCCGACCGTTTTCATCTGTGATGAATGTGTCGAACTTTGCATGGACATCATCCGCGAAGAGACAAAGGCCAGCGGGCTGAAATCTTCGGACGGCGTTCCGACGCCCAAGGATATCTGTGAGGTGCTGGACGATTATGTGATCGGTCAAGCCACCGCAAAACGCGTCCTGTCGGTCGCGGTCCACAACCACTACAAACGTCTGAACCACGCCCAGAAAGCGGGCAATGATATAGAACTGGCGAAGTCCAATATCCTGCTGATCGGCCCCACCGGCTGTGGCAAGACGCTGCTTGCGCAGACGCTGGCCCGGATACTGGATGTTCCCTTTACCATGGCCGATGCCACCACGCTGACCGAAGCCGGTTACGTGGGCGAGGATGTGGAAAACATCATTCTCAAGCTGTTGCAGGCCAGCGAATACAATGTCGAACGCGCGCAGCGCGGTATCGTATATATCGACGAGGTCGACAAGATCACCCGCAAATCCGAGAACCCGTCGATCACACGCGACGTGTCCGGTGAAGGCGTACAGCAGGCGCTGCTGAAACTGATGGAAGGCACCGTGGCCAGCGTTCCGCCGCAGGGCGGCCGCAAACACCCGCAGCAGGAATTCCTGCAGGTGGACACCACGAACATCCTGTTCATCTGCGGCGGCGCTTTTGCGGGTCTGGACAGGATCATTGCGCAACGCGGCAAGGGCTCGGCCATGGGTTTTGGCGCCGATGTGCGCGACAATGACGAGCGCGGCGTGGGCGAGATATTCAAAGATCTGGAACCTGAAGATCTGCTGAAATTTGGCCTGATCCCCGAATTCGTCGGTCGTCTGCCGGTTCTGGCAACGCTTGAGGATCTGGACGAGGAAGCACTGGTCACCATCCTGACCAAGCCAAAGAACGCCCTGGTCAAGCAATACCAGCGCCTGTTCGAGCTGGAAGATGTTGAGCTGGGCTTTACCGATGACGCGCTGAAGGCAATTGCCAAGAAAGCCATCGAGCGCAAAACCGGTGCACGTGGTTTGCGGTCTATTCTCGAGGATATCCTGCTGGATACCATGTTCGAACTGCCGGGCATGAAAAACGTCAGCGAGGTTGTGGTGAACGAAGAGGCGGTAATGTCCGACGCGCAGCCGCTGTTCATCTATGCCGATGCGGCCAAGGAATCGGCCTCGGCGGGTTGAGGCCGGGCTTTTTACCGCGACGGTGGAACTTCAGTTGAACCGGTTCAGGGGGCTCTGCCCCCGCTGCCCTTCGGGCATCTCCCCCGGGATATTTATAGCCAGATGAAGCTGGGGATCCGTTGCTTGCAGGCGAAGGCATGCGCAATCAGGCAGCAGGAGCTTAAGTAAGCTTTCGAACAACAAAGGTGACGGATTATGACGGTGAAGCGCATTTCTTCGGGCGGTGAGTTTGAGGCGAAAGTCGGCTATTGCCGTGCAGTGGTTGCGGGCGGCTGGGTTCATGTCGCCGGGACCGTCGGGCAGGGCGAGGGCGTGGTGGCGCAATGCCGGTCTGCGCTGGATGTCATCGGCAAGGCACTGGCTGAGGCGGGCGCGGGTTTTGAAGATGTGGTTCGGGTCACCTACATGTTGCCGGACCGCAATGAGTTCGCGCAGTGCTGGCCGGTTCTGGCCGAGACGTTTGGCGCCAATCCACCGGCTGCGACGATGATCGAATGCGGTTTGATTGATCCGAAGTACCGGATCGAGATCGAAGTGACCGCCTTCCTGCCGCAGTGACACTGGAAGCCCAAGGGGCACTAGACCTTGGCGAGCCTTTGGTCCATACCTTCTCTCGACCGAAATGCCGGAGGCAGCCGATGGGAATCCTGAACAGTCTTTTACGAGCCGTGACCTGGTGGAACGGGTCAACACTGAACACGCAGCTCTATACGGCGCGCAAGGGTGTGAAAGTGGGCGAAGACAATGAAGGCAATGTGTTTTATCGCACCGCCGACGACAGCAGGCGCTGGGTGATTTTCAATGGCGAGGCCGAAGCCAGCCGGGTTGACCCGGAATGGCACGGCTGGTTGCACCGCACCTGGGACGAACCCCCGACCGACAAACCGCTGCCGCACAAAGCCTGGGAAAAACCGCATCAGGAGAACCTGACAGGTACGGCACTGGCCTATGCGCCTGCCGGGTCGCTTCGGCGGGCCCAGCCGGTTGAGCGCAGGGATTACGAGGCCTGGAGCCCGGAATAAACGAGGCGAAGATGTCGACCCATAACTGGACCGAAGTTGTTGTCGGAGGCGTCGTATTGGCCGGTGCCCTTGCTTTTGGTGTTTATGCCAGCCAATCGACCGGCCTGTCGCAAGGTGCTGCGGGCTATGAGTTGGGCGCCTCGTTCCGGTCGCTGGAAGGGGTTGGCGTCGGCACGGATGTCCGTCTTGCCGGTGTGAAAATCGGCACCGTTACCGGGGTCAAGCTGAACCCGGACACCTATCGTGCCGACACGACTTTCTCTGTTGCCGAAGGCGTTCTTGTACCCGATGACAGCGCCATCGTGATCTCGTCCGAAGGGCTGTTGGGTGGAAACTTTGTCGAAGTCATGCCCGGCGGTTCGCCCTTCTTTTTTGAACCCGGAGACGAGATTCAGGATACCCAGGGTGCGGTCAGCCTGATCTCGCTGCTGGTCAAGTTCGTAGCCGGAGATGGCGGCGAATGATGCGCGCCGCCCTGATTGCCCTGTTGCTGGCTGGAACCGGCGCCGCCGCGCAGCAGAAAGTCAACTCTGGCCCCGGCGCCATGCTGCGCGGGCTCGACAAAGTCAGTGGCCAGACGGTTGATATCGAATTGCAGACAGGTCAGACCGAAGCTGTGTTCGGGCTGGATGTGGCGCTGGGGGATTGCCGGTATCCGGTGGATAACCCGACAGGCGATGCCTTCGCCTATCTGACCATTTGGGAAACGGGCAAAGCGGATCAGCTGTTTGATGGCTGGATGATCGCGACCTCTCCGGCGCTGAATGCGCTGGATCACGCGCGGTATGACGTTTGGGTCATCCGTTGTATCACGCCTTCTGCGGACTGAGTGATCGGCGCAGCAAAGTCGGCGCTCTGGTTCAGGGCTTCTTCCAGTTCTTTCTTGTAAGCGCCACGCGGGATTTCGATCGCCCCAAGGGATGCCAGATGCGCGGTCAGGAACTGCGTGTCAAACAGGTGAAAGCCGGTTTGCCGCAACCGGTCCACAAGATAGGCGAGCGCGATTTTCGAGGCATCCGTGCGGCGCGAAAACATGCTTTCTCCAAAGAACGCGGCCCCCAGCGTCACGCCATATACGCCGCCCACCAGTGCCGCTCCGTCCCAGACTTCCAGTGAATGCGCATGACCGGATTGGTGCAGCTGGCGATAAAGGGTGTGCAGTTCCGCGTTGATCCAGGTGTCGGACCGGTCGGCGCACCCATCAACAACGCCGGAAAAATCCTGGTTGATTGAAATCTCGAACCCGCAGTTCCGGATGCGGCGGGCCAGACTGCGCGAGATGTGGAACCCGTCCAGCGGAAATATCCCGCGAAACTTGGGATCAACCCAGAACAGTTCAGGATCGTCGCGGTGTTCGGCCATCGGGAAGATACCGATGGAATACCCGTGCAGCAGCAGTTCGGGGGTCAGGCTCATGCCGGTGACAGGGCGACCAGAGGGCGCGGGCCCTCTGGCACTTGGCCCTTATTTTTCCATGTTCTCCGCAAGCCAGCGCTCCAGCCAGTGGATGTTGTACTCGCCGCTGTGCAGATCGGGCTCCTGCAACAGGGCGTGGAACAGGGGCACGGTGGTGTCGATACCGTCGACGATCAACTCTCCCAGCGCGCGTTGAAGACGCGCCAGCGCCTCGGCCCGGTCGCGGCCCTGCACGATCAGCTTGCCAATCAGCGAGTCGTAATAGGGCGGGATCGAATAGCCGTCATAAAGCGCCGAATCCATCCGCACGCCCAGACCGCCCGGCGCGTGATAGGCCGTGATCTTGCCGGGGCAGGGCGAAAAATTCGGCAGCTTTTCCGCGTTGATCCGAACCTCGATGGCATGGCCGTTGATCTTCAGATCGTCCTGACCGAATGACATCGGTTCACCCGCTGCGACCAAAATTTGTTCGCGCACCAGATCGACGCCAAAGATCCCTTCGGTGACCGGGTGTTCCACCTGCAGGCGGGTGTTCATCTCGATGAAATAGAACTCGCCCTTTTCATACAGGAACTCGATGGTGCCAGCGCCGATATAGTTGATCTTGGCCACTGCGTCGGCGCAGATCTTGCCGATCCGGGCGCGCTCTTCGGCGGTGATGCAGGGGCCGGGGGCCTCTTCAAAGACCTTCTGGTGACGGCGCTGCAACGAACAGTCACGTTCGCCCAGATGCACCGCATTGCCCTTGCCGTCGCCAAACACCTGAATCTCGATATGGCGCGGCGTGGTCAGATATTTCTCGATATAGACCTCGTCATTGCCAAAGGCGGCCTTGCCTTCGGCGCGCGCAGTCATGAAGGCGCTTTCCATCTCTTTCGCGTTCATCGCGACTTTCATGCCGCGCCCACCGCCACCAGCCGTGGCTTTGATGATGACAGGATAGCCGAATTCCTCACCGATGCGCTTGGCGTCGGCCAGCGTGGGAACGCCACCGTCCGAACCGGGAACACAAGGCACACCCAGCGCCTTCATCGTGTCCTTGGCGGTGATCTTGTCGCCCATGACGCGGATATGTTCCGCGGTGGGGCCAATGAACGTGATGCCATGATCTTCTACGATCTGAACGAACTCGGCGTTTTCGGACAAAAAGCCATAGCCGGGATGGATCGCCTGCGCGCCGGTGATCTCACAGGCCGAAATGATCGCAGGCACCGACAGATAGCTTTGCGGGCTGGGCGGGGGGCCGATGCAGACCGATTCGTCCGCCATGCGCACATGCATCGCGTCGCTGTCGGCGGTGGAGTGGACGGCAACCGTCTTTATCCCCATCTCGCGCGCGGCGCGGATGACGCGCAGGGCGATCTCGCCTCGGTTGGCAATCAGGATCTTGTCGAACATGGGCCCGCCTTACTCGATGATGACCAGAGGAGTGCCGAACTCAACAGCGTCGCCATCGCCCACCAGCACGCGCTTGATGGTGCCCGATTTGGGGGCGTGGATGTGGTTCATGGTCTTCATCGCTTCGACGATCAGCAGCGTGTCGCCTTCAGACACTGTCGCGCCGACGGAAATGAAAGCGGGCGCTCCGGGTTCCGGCTGCATATAGACCGTGCCCACCATAGGCGAGGTGACAGCGCCCGGATGGCTGGCCGGATCTTCGGCGGCAGCAGGGGCCGCCGCGGGGGCCGCAGCCGGTGCCGCTACGGGGGCGGGCGCTGCTGCAGGAACAGCCATCTGAACCGGAGCGGCCACGGTCTGTGTCATACGGCTGACGCGCACGTTCAGACTGTCTTCTTCGCCATATTCGCGTTTGACCTGCAACTCGGTCAGATCGTTTTCGCGCAGCAACTCGGCCAGAGCCTTGATGAATGCCACATCCGCTTCGTGTTTGGTGTCTGTCATGAGTATCCTCGACGGTTCCCCTTTGGCCCGTCTGTTTCTTGCGGGCTCTGATCAAATTACGCAGGGTTATAGGCTAAGCGGCGGTGCATGAAAAGCGCCGACTCGCACCATCTGTCATGCGTTCCACGCGTATTTCAAAGGGTCGGACAGGTCACAGGGGCATCCCCGATAATTTGGCGACCAGTTCAGACAGCTTTCGCGCGCCGAATTTTTCAAGCAAACGGGCGCGGTAAGCCTCGATTGTGCGGTAACTCAGGCCCAGCTCTGCTCCGATTTCCTTGGCCGACAGGCCGCGGCAGGACAGGATGGCCACTTCGCGTTCACGGATGGTCAGCTCAACCAGCGGTCGTTCCTCGGATATGTCGGAAAAGCTCCAGATACCGTGGCGGAACGGGTCGTCGGGCGTCAGCGACCGGCCCCGGGCGCGGCACCAGAACAGATCCCCGCTGCGGCGGCGCATGACGCGCTCATCCGTGTAATACCCGGTGCCGCGCATCACTTGCAGGCTGCGTTCGCCGATCCTCTCCCAATCCGCGACCGAAGGGTAAAGGTGCAACAGCGGCATGTTGCGATAGTCGTTTTCTTCTCCGCCAAAGGTGCGGGCAAATTGCAGGTTACAGCGCCGGATGATCCTGTTTTCCAGCTCAACAAGCCCGATCGGCGCATATTCAAAGGCGGGGTCGCTCATGCGTGTATGGTGCCGGGAAAGCGCGCGGAAATGAAGGGGGATGCGGTGTCTTGCGCCAGATTGACGCCCGAAACGGATGCTTTGGTTTGCGTCAGATTGTGAACGTTGTAAATTCCAGCTGAAAAGAAATGATTAACCTATGAAAAAAGATGCTATAATCTGAAAACAAACGTGAACTTCGACGGGTCTGAATTCAGGGAAAGTAAACATGCGCGACACGTTGACAGGCAGTCGCATTCGCGAAAGACGGCAAATTGCCGG
Organism: Ruegeria sp. AF7; assembly: GCF_056541885.1. Taxonomy (NCBI): domain Bacteria; kingdom Pseudomonadati; phylum Pseudomonadota; class Alphaproteobacteria; order Rhodobacterales; family Roseobacteraceae; genus Ruegeria; species Ruegeria sp. AF7. Next base: position 15,326 of record NZ_JBQFYX010000010.1, read on the forward strand.
GCTGCGGCAGGCGGAACTGGCGCGGCGGGCCGGAATATCGGCGTCTTATCTGAACCTGATCGAACACAATCGCCGCAGGATCGGGGGCAAATTGCTGGTCGATATCGCGGCGGCGCTGGGCGTTGAACCTTCGGTCCTGACACAGGGGATCGAGGCAACTCTGGTTTCCGCCCTGCGCGAGGCGGCCGAGGATGCGGTCGGACAGAAGGCCGAGGTTGACGGGCTCGAGGAATTCGCCGGGCGTTTTCCCGGCTGGGCCGGTGTTCTGGCGCAAATGCATCGCCGTGTCGTGTCTTTGGAGCGGAACGTCGAAACCCTGTCCGACCGCCTTACGCACGACCCGCAACTGGCCGCGTCGATGCACGAGGTTCTGTCAACCGCCGCAGCCATACGCTCGACCGCCGCGATCCTTGCGGATACCCAAGATATCGAGGCCGAATGGCGCGAGCGTTTCCACAAGAACCTGCATCAGGATGCCGAACGGCTGGCAGGCAGTTCCAAGGCGCTGGTGACCTTCCTCGACGAGAGCGACTCGGCGGTTGATCCACGTGCCGTTCCCCTGGAAGAGGTCGAAGCCTTCTTTGAAGCCCGCGCCTACACGATTTCCGAACTGGAAGACGGGGGTGATGTGGACGCGGTTGACCTGAGCGGGCTCAATACCTCGGCGGCGCGCACCGTCGCGCGCGAAGTTCTCAGGATCTATCGCGCAGACGCGCAGGCGCTGCCGCTGGAGGCCGTCAAAGCGGTTGTTCAGCAGGGTGATCCGAACCCCATCGAACTGGCGCAGCGGTTCTCGGTTGATTTTGCCACCGTCCTCAGGCGCCTGGCCTTTCTGCCGAATGGTATCCTGTCACAACCGGTCGGCATGGTGCTGTGCGACGCGTCCGGAAGCATCCTGTTTCTCAAGCCGATTCAGGGGTTTACCTTGCCCCGACACGGCGATGTCTGCCCGCTTTGGCCGCTGTTTACGGCCCTCAGCCGTCCGCTGGTGCCGGTGCGCAAGCAGGTCATCCTGACCGGCAGGTCCTCGGCCGTGTTCGAATGCGTCGCTTATGCGTGGCCGCATGCAGTGTCGGGATACGATCAGGACCCGGCCTATCGCTCGGTCATGGTGGTGCGCCCGGTCAGGGACCCGTCAGACGGGGTGCCGGTCACTCAGGTCGGGCCAAATTGCCGTGTCTGCCCAAACCGCGATTGCAAGTCCCGGCGCGAGCCGTCGATTTTGAGCGAAGGTTTTTGACACGTTCATGACAGACCGCTTAATCTGGCGGGAACCGGTCTCGGGATGGAAGACCGGTTATGGGAGGAACTGAACATATGAGCCGAAAGGTTCTGCTGATTGAGGACGAACCGAACATCGCCGAGGCTATCCGGTTCCTGCTGTCGCGCGAGGGATGGCAGGTCGAAACGCATGGCGATGGAACGGATGCGGTTCAGGTGATCCAGGGGGCGCAGCCCGATCTGGTCATTCTGGATGTCATGCTGCCGGGCAAGAACGGTATGGATATCCTGCGGGAACTCAGAAAAATGGAGGAACTGGCAGGCTTGCCGGTTCTGATGCTGACCGCACGGGGTCAGTCGCGCGACCGGGAAATGGCTGAAAACGCAGGCGTCAGCCGCTTCATGACCAAACCGTTTTCCAATGCCGAAGTTCTCACAGCCGTGCGTGACCTTCACGCGCAGGCGACGCGTTTATGATGTCCGGCGAGGGCAACAAGACCAAACCACCGGGCACACGCCCCTCGCTTTTTCTGGAACGACAAAGCTATCGTCGTCACAGGTTGACGGATGCCGCCCGGATTTTGCCCTTTCTGGGTGCGGCGCTGCTGGCCCTTCCGTTGCTGTGGCCAGACCCGTCCGGCGGGGATGCGGCGGTGCCCTTGTCCTCGGCGATGTATTACATATTCCTCTGCTGGGGCGCGCTGATCCTGGCCGGGTTTGTCTTTGGGCTGGCCGCCCGCCGCATGGCCGCGCGCGAGGGATCGGACACGGGCGCTGAGTGATGGCCACCATAAACGTTCTGATTCTGGTTTGCCTTGCCTATGTCGTGTTCCTGTTCGCAGTGGCCTTCGCCGCGGATCGCATGGCTGCGGCCGGGCGCGGCAAATGGTTGCGTTCACCCGTGATCTACACGCTGTCCCTGTCGATCTATTGCACCGCCTGGACATTTTATGGCGCGGTGGGCAACGCCGCGCGGTCGGGGCTGGAATTTGTCACCATCTACCTCGGTCCGACGCTGGTGATGGTCGGCTGGTGGTGGGGGCTGCGCAAGCTGGTGCGCGTCGGGCGCAGCCAGCGGGTCACCTCGATCGCCGACCTGCTGTCGTCCCGGTATGGCAAGTCGAACACGCTGGCGGTCTGCGTGACCATTCTGGCGGTGCTCGGCGGCACGCCCTATATCGCGCTGCAACTGCAATCGATTACCCTGTCATTCTCGATCTTTGCCGAGGCTGACCCGTCAGGCCTCTATCGCGAAGGGTCCAGCGTGTTCTGGGTCGCGGCTGGACTGGCCGTGTTTGCCATCCTGTTCGGCACCCGCAATCTGGACGTGAACGAACGTCATCACGGTGTGGTCACGGCCATCGCAGTCGAGGCCGTTGTCAAACTGTTTGCTCTGATCGCCGTGGGCGTTTTCGTGGTGTGGGGGGTCGCGGGCGGCATTGGCCCGATGATGGACCGGATCGATGCCTCGGAAATCGGCCAGTGGAACGTCGATGCCGGGCGTTGGACGACGTTCATCTTTCTGTCGGCCGCCGCCTTTATCTGCCTGCCCCGGATGTTTCAGGTGATGGTGGTGGAAAACGATGACGAAGGCCATCTCAGAACCGCTGCCTGGGCTTTCCCGCTCTACCTGCTGTTCATGAGCCTGTTTGTCGTGCCCATAGCCGTGGTCGGTCTGGACCTGCTGCCTCAGGGCGCCAACCCCGATCTGTTCGTGCTGACCGTGCCGCTGTCCCAAGGCAATGACTGGCTGGCAATGCTGTCCTTCATCGGCGGGTTTTCCTCGGCAACCTCGATGGTCATCGTCAGTGCGATGGCCCTGTCGACAATGGTGTCGAACCATGTGGTCATGCCCATCTGGCTGAACACGCAGGAAGGCACCGGCTCGGTGTCGGGCGATGTGCGCAACATTGTCCTGATGGCACGCCGAGTTTCCATTGCCGCCATCATCGCGCTGGGCTTTTTCTACTACCGGCTGTCCGGGGGCGGTGCCGCGCTGGCCTCGATCGGGTTGATCGCCTTTGCCGGTATCTCGCAGATCCTGCCAGCGCTGGTCGGGGGGCTGTTCTGGCGCAGGGCAACCCGGACCGGGGCGCTGGTCGGGCTGACCGTTGGCTTTGTGCTGTGGATATACACCCTGCTGCTGCCGGGAATGGGCGGCGCGTGGATGCCCGAAACCGTGCTGCAAAACGGCTTGTTCGGCCTTGGCTGGCTGCGCCCTCATGCCCTGTTCGGGATCGAGGGGATCGATCCGATGGTGCATACGGTGATGTGGTCCTTGTCCCTGAACACGCTTGCCTTCTGCGTCGCGTCCCTGCTCAGCTTTCCCAGCCCGTTGGAGCGGTTGCAGGGGGCGCAGTTCGTCAACGTCTTTGATCACTCGGTCGCGCCGCGCGGGTGGTCCGGGTCGGTGGCGCAAAGCGAAGACCTGATGATCATGACGCAGCGCATTCTGGGCACCGGCCCCACGCAGGAGTTCTTTCAGGCCGAGGCGCAAAAACAGGGTGGCCGTTCGCACCTGCCGGAACCGACGCCGGGATTTCTCAACCGTCTGGAACGCGAGCTCAGCGGCTCGGTCGGTGCGGCCATGGCCCACGCGATGATCGGCCAGATCGTGGGCGGATCGTCGGTTTCGGTCGAGGATCTGCTGGCCGTGGCAGACGAATCCGCGCAACTGCTGGAATACTCCGGCCAGCTCGAGGAAAAGTCCTCCGAACTCAGCCGAACCGCACGGCAATTGCGCGAGGCTAACGCCAAGCTCACCCAGATTTCCGAACAGAAGGACAGCTTCCTGAGCCAGGTCAGTCACGAATTGCGCACGCCGATGACCTCGATCCGGGCGTTTTCGGAAATCATGCGCGACACCGATGGCCTCAGCCGCCAGGAGCAGACCCGCTATGCCGCGATCATTCATGACGAAGCCCTGCGCCTGACCCGGCTGCTCGATGATCTGCTGGATCTGAGCGTGCTTGAAAACGGGCAGGTCAGCCTTAATCTCAGCGATGACAGCCTGCGCTCGGTTCTGGACCGCGCCGTGCCCAGCGCTCTGGCCGGGGCGGACCGAAAGATCACCGTCCGCCGGACCCGCGCGGCCGAACGTATCTTTCTGCATACGGATCTGGATCGGTTGGGACAGGTGTTCATCAACCTGATCTCGAACGCGCAGAAATACTGCGATGCGGACGATCCGGTGCTGGTCATCTCTGCCCATGATGTCGGTGGGCGGGTCATCGTCGACTTCATCGACAATGGCAGCGGCATCCCACCGGGTGCGCGCTCGATGGTGTTTGAAAAATTTGCCCGCGTGGGCGGCGACAAGGCTGGCGGAGCGGGGCTTGGTCTGGCCATCTGCCGCGAAATCATGCAGCGGCTGGGGGGTGAGATCACCTATCTGCCGGGGCAGGGCGGCGCGGCCTTCCGGATCAGCCTGCCGCAGGCCTACCAGCAGGCGGCGCAGTGACGCGGCCATAAAGAACTTGGTAACGCCCGAGGGTGTAAACCGGTTGCCAGGTTCTGGAACAATTGGTGATCGGGCGTCATGTCACAAGATGTCAATGCCGCGTTGGCGCGCAAACTGTCCGTCGGGCAAAAGGATCTGGGGGATCGCCCGCGCTCGGTTCTGCGGGCGCTGCGCCTTGGGTTCGCACGGGCTGCGGGCGACCGGCTGAACCTGCCGCTGGCGGTTATCGGGGCAAAGCAATCCAACCAGTCGCAGGAGGTGCCGGGGGACGCGGCGGGGCAGGATTGGCTGCTGCTGGTGTTTGACGGCCCCGAAGGCCGCGCCGCGACCTGTCTCAACCCGAATGTGGTCTCGGCCATTGTTCAGGCCCAGACCATTGGTCAGGTCCTGCCCGGTGATCCCGGCGCACGCACGTTCACGGATACCGACGCCGCCATCGTGGCCCCCTTGATCGAAGCCGCGTTGACCGGTTCCGCCGCTTTGTTTGACGCCTCAAGCGATCAGATTTGCCTTGCAGGGCTGGAATTTACCTCGCGCGCCAAGGATTTGCGCACCCTGTCACTGGCGATGACGGAAGAGGCGTACCGCATTTTCGAACTGACCGTCGATCTGGCGAACGGAGAGCAGCAGGGCCGCATCTCGGTCTTTCTGCCGGAACATCCTGCCGTCCCGGACGTGGCCGAAGATGCCGGGGAAAAGGTTGATCTGCGTATGGAGCAGTGTTCAGGCGTGATGCGGGCGGAACTGACCGCCGCGCTGTGCCGCATGTCGCTGCCGCTGTCCGACCTGTCCGGAATGCGGATCGGGGACATTCTGCCGTTGCGCGGGGCGCGTCTGGACCGGACCGAGGTTCTGACGATTGACCGGACACGCGCCGGTATCGGTCGCCTTGGGCAATGCGGCGGCCTGCGGGCCGTGCGGCTGAATGAAACCGCTGCACTGCCGGCCCTGACCGGCGCTGACGCGCAGGACTTCATCGCCAGCAAAAGTGGAACACCGCCGCAGGATTATCCGGTTGAACCAGCTGAGCATGATGCGTACGCCCAGACCGTCCCGGCCGGGGTGTCAGATCTGACAGATAGCGATCTGATCGTGAACGATTCCGAACGGATGGTCGCTGAAATCACGCAACTGGCGGGGTTGGCACCCCCGGAGTCCACCAGCTAGGTTGAGGGGCACTCAGCCGCCAGTGCCGCGGATCTGGTCCAGCATGGGGCGCAGATTGTCCAGCTGATACCCGGCTTTGCCGGTCGCACTCAGGATGTCGTCCGTGCTCATGTGGTCGCACTGGCCCAACGCCCAAGCCACCGAACACCGCGTGCCCGAGGCGCAATAGGCCAGAACAGGACCACTGCCGTTTTCCGCCATGTCGCGCTGCCGCTTCACGTTCTCAGGCGTCATCGTCTGGTGGGTCAGCTCCAGCACCTCATATTCCATACCGGCGGCCCGCACCGCTTCGCCGATCGCGTCGGATTGCATGGCCGGGGGAACTTCGGCATTGGGCCGGTTGCAGATCACCTTGGCAAAGCCAGCCTCGGCGATGGCCGGAACATCCTCGACCGTGATCTGCGGCGAGACAGCATAGCGGGGGGTAATCTGACGAATCTCCATGCCAATTCCTTAGGCCGCGTTTGCCGCCCTGTCCAGTTGCGCGCCCAGCGGTGGTGCCACGAACATCCCGGCCGCCATTGCAACCAGAAAGACCAGCCCGCCCAGCCCGCCATAGCTCAGCGAGGCCATTGCCGGTCCGGGGCACAGCCCGGCCAGTCCCCAGCCCATCCCGAACAGAACCGAACCCACGATCAGCCTGCGATCAACCTCGGGCTTTGCAGGGGGTGGAAAGGCTCCGCCGGTCAGGGCGTTTTGCCGTCCGGTTGTCATCCGCCATGCCACAAGCATCGGCAGGATGGCACCGGCCATCACAAAGGCCAGCGTCGGATCCCAGTTGCCAAACACATCCAGCCAGCCCTGAACTTTTGTGGTGTCTGTCATGCCTGAAATCAGCAACCCGGCGCCGAACAGCGATCCGGCGATCAATGAAATGAAAAGGCGCATCAGATCACTCCCAACACATGACGCAGCAGCACAAGGGTGACGCCCCCGGCAAGGATATAGAAAACGGTGGCCACGATGCCGCGCAGCGAGAACCGAGAGATCCCGCACACCCCGTGCCCCGAGGTACAGCCATTGGCGATCCGTGTACCGATACCGACCAGCAGCCCGGCCAGAATGACAACGCCCAGATTGCTGGTAAGATGCGTCTGGGCCTCGGGCAGGATCAACGGGCGCAGAAGAAGGGGCATTCCGACAAGCCCCGCAATAAAGGCCAGCTTTTCGGCCATGCTCCCCTTGGCGCTGCCATCGACAAGGCCGCCCAGAATGCCGCTTGCGCCCATGATCCGGCCATTGCCCAGCAGATAAACCGCCCCGGCCAGACCGATCACCAGACCGCCGCACAGCCCCCAGATCCACTCAATATTCATGTGGGATTTCCCTTTGTGATTTGTTGTGCCCGCGTCACAGCTTGTTGACCGGCAGTTTCAGGAAAACATCGCCCTGTTCATCCGCCGGAGGCATCTGACCGGCCCGCATGTTGACCTGCAAAGACGGCAGGATCAGGCGCGGCATGGCCAGCGTGGCGTCCCGCGCGTCGCGCATTTCCACGAAGTCTTCGATGCTGCGCCCCTGTCCGATATGGACGTTCAGCGCCTTCTGCTCACCCACCGTCGTCTCCCACGCGTATTCGTCGCGGCCCGGAGCCTTGTAATCATGCCCGACATAGATGCGGGTGTTGTCCGGCAGCGACAGTATCTTCTGGATCGACTGGAACAGCGTAGCCGACGATCCTCCGGGGAAATCACAACGTGCGGTACCAAAATCGGGCATGAACAGTGTGTCACCGACAAATGCGGCGTCGCCAATCACATAGGTCATGCAAGCCGGTGTGTGACCCGGCGTATGCAGCACGTCGCCCCGCATCTGGCCGATGTGAAAACTGTCGCCTTCCTTGAACAGCGCATCAAACTGGCTGCCATCGCGCTGAAACTCGGTTCCTTCGTTGAAAACCTTGCCGAACGTGTCCTGCACGGTGACGATCTGATCGCCAATCCCGATCTTGCCGCCCAGCTCCTGTTGCAGATAGGGGGCCGCCGACAGGTGGTCGGCATGGACATGGCTTTCCAGAATCCACTCGACCTTAAGGTCCTGCGCGCGCACAAAATCGATGATCTTGTCCGCCGAGGTTGTCGACGTCCGCCCCGAGGCATGGTCGAAATCCAGTACGCTGTCGATGATGGCACAGGCCCGTCCCTGAGGTTCATGAACCACGTAGGAAACCGTAAAGGTCTGCTCGTCAAAAAACGCTTTCACTTTCGGTGTCATGATCTTCTCCGTTTCGGTCTCGCATATCATATATGTGAATTGGAATGTGATGCAATATCGAACCTGAATTTGATGCCGGTCAAAGCAACCGCTGTAATTCTGGCTTAATCTTTAACCTATCCGCGTCAGATTGCCGAAACTTCGACCATGGCAGGCAATTTCCCGCACAAGGCTACGATATTATCTGCGGGTCGTAATCCCGTTACGTATATTGGGGATACTGGCGCCACTTGGGAGGATGGTTATGACACCGACTGGTCTTTATTCCGAAGCCGAGCAGCTTGAACGTAAGCTTGTGAACGCGGGTCTGGAAACGCGTTTGGCGCTTCAACCGAGTGTGAGTAAGATTGTTGACCGGATGCGGCAGCAGGGGATGGAGGTGCCTTCGCGCCTGCGTCGTCTGGATGCGGCCTTGTGCGAAGATGCGATTGAAGCGCAGTTTGATAACTTGCCGGTGTGAACCGGATGGTCATCCAAGGGAAATCCCGAGGATGACCAGCATCAATCCAAGCACCGACAGAAACAGCGAGGCCAGGTTCCAGGGCAAGACCCCCTGAACCACCGCGCGCAGCTCGTCATCCGACAGACCGGCCTTGCGCGCCCGCATCACGCGAAGAATGCACCAGACCAGACCGGCAAGCCCGGCCACAGACAGGGCTGCACCGCCCCAGGTGATGAATTCAAACATGGTTCCCCCCATATCCTCGTGACCTGATCACGCGCTTAACGGATCGGTTGGGGTCATACAAGTGCGCCAGCCCATTGGGTGCTTGCGACCCGGGCGGCAGCACTGTATCCGGCATTCCACACCAGGGTTTCAGCCTCTGGGACAGGCGTGTTTCGAAGGTGCCCCCGATGATCGGGCCACCGCCGTTCACCGCCAGCCGCAGGCTGACCTCTTCTGGTTGCAGGTCCATAACCGGGAACAAAAAAGATGAGCATGTCTGAAGAAGCAGAAGCAAATTACAAGGTCACCGCGGGCGAGCTGCGCCAGTTTGTGGAACGTATCGAGCGCCTGGAGATGGAAAAGAAAGACATCGCCGACCAGATCAAAGAGGTCTACGCCGAAAGCAAGTCGCGCGGCTATGACGTAAAGGCCCTGCGCAGCATCATCTCGCTCAGAAAAAGGGACAAGGATGACATCGCCGAGCAAGAGGCCGTCATCGAAATGTACAAAGAAGCGCTGGGCATGACCTAAGCCCGACCGTCACGAAACGATCTATGGCTCAGGAATGGGTTCAATGCCCTGAAAGAGCCGCTGGCCCAAGGGATGCAACGGGCGCGCGCAGCGGCTCCCCTTGCCAAGCGCATGGTACTACCACGCGCAGCGCTCGACGCCTCCGGGCTGTATCGAACCGCCCATAAACCAAACGCGCACCACAAAAGTCTCTGACACGCCAATAGCCAAAGACGCCGGAACACCCAAACCCTTCCGGATAAAAGCGCGCTTTTTCGCAGGAATATGAAGGATGGTGCTGCTGGAGAGAATTGAACTCTCGACCTCTCCCTTACCAAGGGAGTGCTCTACCTCTGAGCTACAGCAGCGCTGTGGGCGGGTGATTAGACTCAAACGAAACGCGGCGCAAGGGTGTCTGGACGGTTTTTTTCGCCTCCTGTAGAGAAAGATCATGACGGATAAAAATTCACCCAAAAAACAAGGTAAACCCGGCGATGCGCGCGAGGCGCGGCTGAAGGCGGCGCTCAAGGCCAACATGGCGCGTCGCAAGGCGCAGGCCAAGGCGCGCGCGGCCGCGGGGGACAAGCCTGACAAGGACGAGGGATAAGAGCAGATGGATTCGATTCTGGTAACGGGCAACGGCCCGCTGAACGGTCAGATACCGATTGCGGGGGCCAAGAATGCGTGCCTGACGCTGATGCCCGCAACATTGTTAAGCGAAGAACCGCTGACGCTGACCAATGCGCCGCGGCTAAGCGACATCAAGACCATGACCGCGCTGCTGCAATCGCTGGGGGCCGAGGTGTCGTCGTTGCAAGACGGTCAGGTGATTGCAATGTCCAGCCACAGCCTGACCAGCCAGACCGCCGATTATGACATCGTACGCAAGATGCGCGCCTCGAACCTTGTGCTGGGTCCCTTGCTGGCGCGGTTCGGGCAGGCGGTTGTGTCACTGCCGGGCGGTTGTGCGATCGGCGCCCGTCCGATGGACCTGCATGTCGAAGGGCTCGAGGCGCTGGGCGCCGAGATCGAGCTGAAGGACGGCTATCTGCACGCCAAAGCTCCGGGTGGTCTGAAAGGGGCCGTGCATCAGATGCGCTTTGCCTCGGTCGGGGCCACCGAAAATATCGTCATGGCCGCCACGCTGGCCAAGGGCACCACGGTGCTCAAGAACGCCGCGCGCGAGCCCGAGATCGTCGATCTGGTTGAATGCCTGCGCAAGATGGGGGCGCAGATTTCGGGCGAAGGCACCCCGACCATCGAAATTCAGGGCGTCGACCGGCTGCACGGGGCCACCCATCAGGTTGTCACCGACCGGATCGAGCTGGGCACCTATATGCTGGCCCCGGCGATTTGCGGTGGCGAGGTCGAACTGCTGGGCGGTCGCATGTCACTGGTCGAATCCTTTGCGGCCAAGCTGGATGCGGCAGGCGTCAGCGTTTCGGAAACCGCAGGCGGTCTGAAAGTGGCGCGCAAAAACGGGCGTGTGCGCGCGGTGGATGTGGTGACCGAACCTTTCCCCGGCTTCCCGACCGACCTGCAGGCGCAGATGATGGCGCTGATGTGTACGGCCGAGGGCACCTCGGTTCTCGAAGAACGCATTTTCGAAAACCGCTTCATGCACGCCCCCGAACTGGTGCGCATGGGCGCGCAGATCGAGGTGCATGGCGGCACCGCCACGGTGACCGGGGTCGAGCGTCTGAAAGGCGCGCCGGTGATGGCGACCGACCTGCGGGCTTCGGTCTCGCTGATCCTTGCCGGATTGGCGGCAGAAGGGGAAACAACGGTCAGCCGGGTCTATCATCTGGACCGCGGATATGAACATGTGGTGCGCAAGCTGGAAGGTGTGGGCGCAAAGATTGAACGGATCAAGGGCCAATGACAGACGCAAGTTTTGAAGACGGGCGCGAGGCGCCGCTAAATCTTGGGGCCGAGGATGCAGATGACCTTCAGGTGATCTCGACCCTCGCGCAAGATGCCGTGTTTCCGGTGACCGAGATGAAGTGGCAACCGGCGCAGCGCCGCTTTGGCTTGCTGCTGAACCGCTTTCGCTGGGAAGACAAGGATGCCGCCGCCCGCCGCGACCGCCCGTTTGAACGGGTGCAGTCGGTGCTGGTCTTCGGTTCGGTTCTCTCGGTGTCCAGTCAGGGCATTGATCGCGGTGACACCGACATGATCATGTCACTGCTGTCGGTCGTTTTCGAACCCGGCGAGGATGGCGCGGGCCATGTCCTGCTGACGCTGGCCGGTGACGGCGCGATCCGCCTGACGGTCGAGGCGCTGGATGCCACCCTCAAGGACGTCACGCGCCCTTATCAGGCCCCCTCCGGTCAGGCCCCGCATCACCCCGAATAGATGCAGAACAAGCGCGGGATTTCTCAGGCGTTTTCAACGACGCCCGAAGGCATTGCACTGCGCCCCGCCACTGTGTTCGACGTGTTCGACCTCAGCCGGGCTCTGATCCGCTCAATCACGCAGCTCTGCGGGGTCGATCATAAGGGTGACCCACAGGCCATCGCGCAATGGACCGATAACAAGGACCCCGCCACGATCCGGGGCTGGTTCAGGCCCGGATCGCAGATCTGGCTGGCCGAACACCGGGGGCATGTGGCCGCTGCCGGGGGGCTTTTTGAAACCGGGACGGTCACTTTGCTCTATGTTGATCCGGATCATACGGGGCAGGGGGTGGGGCGAGCGCTGCTCAACCGGCTGGAACGGCAACTGGCTGTGTGCGGCTGTGCCGAGGCGCATCTGGATGCCACCAAAACGGCGCACGCATTCTATCTGAAACAGGGGTGGCAACCGGCAGGCCCGCCCGGTGACTGGCATGGCATCCCGCAATACCCGATGCGCAAATCGCTGCACCCCGGTGACTGAGGGTTGAGGCGGCGCGCTCCGGGCGATATGTCCCAATGCGCAACGCCCGGAGTGCCAGATCATGCCCGTTTTCCTTGATACCAAATCGCCCGACTTCGAACCCGCCTTCCGGACCCTGCTCTCGGCCAAGCGCGAGGACAGCCCGGATGTGGATGCGGTCGTGGCGCAGATCATCGACGATGTGCGCAACCGGGGCGATGCGGCGGTGATCGAACTGACGGCCAAATTCGATCGGCTGACGCTGACGCCTGAAACACTGGCCTTCAGCGCACAGGAGATCGCGGATGCGGTAGCGCTGGTCGGGGCCGAAGATCGCACAGCGCTGGAACTGGCTGCTTCCCGTATCCGGGCCTATCACGAAAGGCAATTGCCCGAGGATCAGGAATGGACGGATGCAACGGGCGCAACACTCGGCTGGCGCTGGTCTGCCGTCTCGGCCGCGGGGCTTTACGTGCCGGGTGGGCTGGCATCGTACCCGTCATCGGTGCTGATGAACGCCATCCCGGCCAAAGTGGCCGGTGTGGAACGGCTGGCAATCGTGGTGCCCACGCCCGACGGGCAGGTGAACCCGCTGGTGCTGCTGGCGGCACAGCTGTCGGGTGTGGACGAGGTCTATCGCATCGGCGGCGCGCAGGCCGTGGCGGCGCTGGCCTATGGTACCGACACCATCGCACCGGTCGACAAGATCACCGGGCCGGGCAACGCCTTTGTCGCCGCCGCCAAGCGGCGCGTCTTTGGCAAGGTCGGCATCGACATGATCGCGGGCCCCTCGGAGATTCTGGTCATCGCCGACAAGGACAACGACCCCGACTGGATCGCGCTGGACCTGCTCAGCCAGGCCGAACATGACGAAAGCGCGCAGTCGATCCTGATCACTGACGACGCGGCATTCGGCCAGTCCGTCGCGCAGGCGGTCGAAAAACGGCTGGAAACCCTGCAACGCCGCGCCATCGCCGGGGCCAGCTGGCGTGACTACGGCGCGGTGATCACCGTGCGCAACCTGGACGAGGCCGCCGCCCTGTCCAACCGCATTGCCCCGGAACATCTGGAACTTTGCGTGGCCGACCCGCGCGCGCTGAGCGAAAAAACCATCCACGCCGGAGCCATCTTTCTGGGTCAGTACACACCCGAAGCCATCGGCGACTACGTCGGCGGTCCCAACCACGTGTTGCCCACCGCCCGCTCGGCACGGTTTTCGTCTGGCCTCAGCGTGATGGATTTCCTCAAACGCACCACGCTTAGTCAGATGACTCCCGAAGCCCTGCGTGCCATCGGCCCTGCTGCCGAACAGCTGGCGCAATCGGAAAGCCTCGAGGCGCATGGCCTCTCGGTCACCGCGCGCCTGAACCGCCTGAATGGCTGAAATGACGCAAAGACCGGGCGCATATGGCGTTTCTGTGCGTTGCCCGTTGAATATCATTGTTATAGGTCTGTGCTGACGCAAGGAATGTGACTGTAAAGATGACCCGCATCTCGCATATCGAACTGGATGATAGAAATCTGCCGCCGCCCACGCCCGAGATCGAGCAGGAGCGCAAGGTCGCCATCTATGATCTGCTGGAAGAAAACAGCTTCTCGCTGCCCAAACGCGACGACCGCGTTGTGCCCGAAGGCCCCTATCGCCTCCAGCTTTCGATCCGCGACAAACGGCTTGTCTTCGACATTGAAACCGAGGCCAACGAAAAAGCGGCCGAGTTTCACCTGTCGCTCGGTCCCTTCCGGCAGGTGGTCAAGGATTACTTCCAGATCTGCGAAAGCTATTTCGATGCGGTGAAATCGCTGCCGCCCAGCCAGATCGAAACCATCGACATGGCCCGCCGGGGTATCCACAACGAAGGCAGTCGCGTGTTGCAGGAACGGCTGGAAGGCAAGGCAGATGTCGACACCGACACCGCCCGTCGCCTGTTCACGCTGATCTGCGTTCTGCATTTTGGGGGCTGACGCGTGAAGCCTCTGCCGCAGTCGGTCTTGTTCTGTTGCGACCACAACGCGGTTCGGTCCCCGATGGCTGAGGGGCTGATGAAGAAATTCTATGGCACCGGCACCTATGTCCAGTCCGCCGGTGTGCATAACGATCTGGAAATTGACGGCTTCAGCATCGCGGTCTGCCACGAGGTCGGCGTGGAACTGTCCCGCCACCGCTCGCGCTCCTTCGACGAGATGCAGGAATGGGGCGATGACCTCAGCTCGTTCGATCTGGTCGTGGCGCTTTCACCCGCCAGCCAGCGTCAGGCGCTGGAACTGACCCGTGTTTTTCACCTCGATGTCGATTATTGGCCAATAATGGACCCTACCGGGATGGGCGAGACCCGCGAACAAAAGCTACATCACTACCGACAGACCCGCGACCAGATCATTCAGCATCTGAAAGACCGCTGGGGCGAACCAACGGAGGGGACATGAACCAGACCGTCAAAACCTATTTCGATGCCTTCAACGCCGGTGACGTCGATGGCATGCTGGCCTGCCTGTCCGATGACGTGGCCCATCACGTGAACGAAGGCCAGATTCGCGTCGGCAAGGACAAGTTCGCCGCCTTTTGCGCCCATATGAACCGCTGCTACCGCGAAAACCTGACCGACATCGTTGTGTTCGAGGCTCAGGGCGGCACCCGCGCCGCGGCCGAGTTCATCGTCAACGGCACCTATCTGGAAACCGACGAGGGCCTGCCCGACGCGCACGGCCAGACCTATCGCCTGCCTGCCGGATCGTTCTTTGATCTCAGGGACGGCAAGATCACCCGCGTCACCACCTTCTACAACCTTGCAGACTGGACCAAACAGGTCTCGAATGGCTGACGTCAGTGACGTCCGCCCCCTGACCGGAGCGGCACTCGGGGCCGCTCTGGACGATGTCGCCCGCCTGCGGATCCGGGTGTTTCACGCCTGGCCCTATCTCTATGACGGCGATCTGGAATACGAACGCAAATACCTGCAATCCTACCGCGACAGCGACAAGGCCATCGTGGTCGGCGCCTTCGATGGCGACCGCCTGATCGGCGCCTCGACCGGCGCGCCGCTGACCGACCACGCCGACGATTTCGCCGCGGCCTTCGCAGACACCGGGCTGGACCTGTCGCAGATCTTCTATTGCGCTGAATCCGTCTTGCTGCCCGACTATCGCGGGCAGGGCGTCGGCCACAAATTCTTCGACACGCGCGAGGGGCACGCCCGCGCTCTGGGCTTTGCCAGATGCGCCTTTTGCAGCGTGCAACGCCCCACCGACCACCCCCTGCGCCCCGACCACTACCGCCCGCTGGATACCTTCTGGCGCGCCCGCGGATACAAGCCCTTACCCGGCGCAATCGCCCAATTCTCGTGGAAAGATATCGGGGAAGAGGGAGAAACGCTGAAGCCGTTGCAGTTCTGGATCAGGGATTTGTAGGGTTCGGGTTGGGGGGCGGTGGAGCAGGGTTTTCTGTGTGTTGCAAGAAGTGAGGCCACAAAGCCGAACTTCGCTGCTCTAGCTGTACTCCGCACTACTAGCGGCAGTTTTGCGCAACAAATCCGTTTTTGCAAAGTGCAAGTACTCAGCCTGATTAAACAGTCAGTAGCCATCGCCTAAAAAAGCAAATAGTTTTCTGCTGATTGAGCAAACGCAGTGTGAGAAAATGATTCCTCAAACAGTACTTATTGGTCTAGTTGTTGCCATTGTAGGGTATGTCCTTCAGCAGAGATCATGGCGCCACAACAAAATGGAAGAGGTTCGGCAGAGGGAGTTCGACGCCTGCATGGAGATCATTGAGTCCTTGGCTCGCGCTTTCGACAAAAGGATTTCAGCAACATCAGAGTTCATCGCCCATGTGAATCGTGGAGACGTCACTACCGATGAACTGCAAGACTTTCGCACTAGCGTCCGGGATTGGATGCACGAGTTTTCAACTTTTAAATCAAAAATTTACCACTATTTCGGCAAGGAGAAGATGCTTGAGTTTGAGAACTCGGTGCATTCTTCATTGCGAGATGTCAGTGATACTTTACTGCGAACGTATCGCCTTGGAATGGAGAACTTGAGCGCACAGCATTTAGAGGAACACAAGTCTTGCTCCAAAAAATTAGATGTCTCTAGGTATAGAGCCTATCGATTTTTGGCGGAACTAAACGAGATGACTGCCAATGAAGAGACGGGTAGAATTGCGCTGTACAACAATATCGATGTTGGAAGTCTTGACCTGATATCCCGGACTTATCTCGTTCAAAGACTTTTCGGCATGCGGTCATAAGCATTGAGAGCCACGCTCATCCTATAGCTGATACGTGAAGCCCACCAAGGCGCATGGCCCCTTGCAAGACTGATAATCCGATCAGGGTCTGAAAAAGGATAACCGGGAGTATTGTGGTAAACTTCCCAAACGGATCGAGGGAAAGGTAAAGGAAGTAGACTTGCGACAAATGCCGCTTGCTTTGCATCCAAGTCAGAGGCTCGAACGCCGAATGTCTTCTGTGAGGTGACCTCACAACCCTCCATCTTAAATCCAAGGTATGCGTTGTGTATGTAATAATCGAAAATACGCCTCTTAGAGACGTGTAAATTGAGAAAGACTGCAAGCAAGATTTCATTCAGCTTTCTCGAAAGTGATCTTTCATATCTTTTCAGAGAAATACGAACTACTTGTTGGTCAATCGTGCTCATGCCGTTCAGCGACCCGCGCGTAACAAGGCGTTTTAGGGCTCGCAGAAGAGACCTAAATTCAAACCCGTTATGTGAAAAGAAGCGACGATCTTCGAGGTAGAGCGTTGCGACTTCAAAATTTGTTAGTGTGGGTTCTTGCCTAGAAATAGAGTGCTGAAATATCCATCCGAAATTGTCATTGAACTCTATATCTCTCTTCACGCGATCAAGATCCCGATTGAGATTAAGTAGGTATCTCTTGAGGCCTAAGGTGCTCTTAGGGGAGTAAAGTTGTGCAGGTTTGATTTTCATCGTGTGCCGAACAGACTCAATTTAAGTGGTTCCATATGGTTCGCACACCAGCCGGAAAATGCAAAGACATCAATTATTCCTTATTTTCTTATACTTTGCTCGATAGAGGAAGGTTAAACACTCATCCTGTCTGCCCGGTACAAACTGTTCCATTGCTGGTGAGACATGCCCGTTGAAGACTGCGGGAAATGGCTTGTTCGACCTCCTCTACTCCTTTCATAGTCGCCCCTCATGGCCGCGTTTCGGTGTTTGCAATGCGTGGCTGTGAACTTCCGGATTGGGCTGGCAGCGGCCCAATGCAGTCGCCGCAGACGGATTACAAAGCAATGGCCGATAAGGGCTCTTTTCCCCCTCCTTCCCCCCCAGAACCAGATTGAACTGTACACGCGGCGGCTCTCACGGTTTAGTGCCACGACACATCGGCTCAAGGGACTCCATCAATGAAAGTCGCAACCGCAGCGTATGATCTCGACTGGCTCGACAGCTGGGCGCAGTACGAGGACAAGCTGGACCGTTGGGTTGCCGAGGCCGCCGGGCAGGGGGCCGGGCTGCTGGTGTTTCCCGAATACGGCGCGATGGAGGTGTCGACACTCGATGGTGCCGAGGTGGCGGGTGATCTCGAACGCTCGATCCGCGCGGTTTCCGACCGGTTCGAGGATGTACAAAATTTGCACTCGCGCCTAGCAAGCGCGTACAAAACGTACATTCTGGGCGCATCGGCCCCGGTTGTGGATGGGTCCGGTCGCCCGGTGAACCGCGCCGCGTTCTACGCCCCGGACGGTGGCCGCGACCATCAGGACAAGCAGATCATGACCCGCTTTGAACGCGAGGACTGGGACATTGCGCCGGGTGGTCCACTCAGGCTGTTCGACACCGCGCTGGGTAAAATCGGTGTTCTGATCTGCTATGACAGCGAGTTTCCCCTGCTGGGCCGCGCACTCAGCGATGCGGATATGATCCTTGTACCGTCCTGCACCGAAGCGCTGTCAGGGTATTGGCGTGTTCGCATCGGGGCAATGTCAAGAGCATTGGAAAATCAATGTGTTACAGTCATGTCATCCCTGGTCGGAGCCAACGGCTGGTCCGTAGCTGTGGACATGAACACCGGCATGGGCGGCGTTTTCGGCCCGCCGGACAAGGGGTTTCCGGCCACCGGGGTGCTGGCCGAGGGCACTCTGAACCAACCCGGATGGACCTATGCGGATGTCGACCTGTCCGCCATCGCCGCGGTCCGCGCCGATGGCCACGTGCTGAACCGGACCCATTGGCCAGAGCAGGACGCCCGAGTCGAAACGGTCACATTATCCGCCCTTTAGATGAATCCGCCCTTGAAATAAGGGAAAAATAGGCTCATTTAAGCGCACATCCCCGCAGATTCTGCGGGCGCAACCTAATGATGGAGACAACATGGCCAAGGAAGATACGCTCGAATTTCCCGGTGTCGTGAAGGAACTCCTGCCTAATGCGACGTTTCGGGTCGAGCTGGAAAACGGCCATGAAATCATCGCACATACGGCAGGAAAGATGCGCAAGAACCGCATCCGTGTTCTGGCCGGCGACAAGGTTCAGGTCGAGATGACCCCCTATGATCTGACCAAGGGTCGGATCAACTACCGCTTCAAATAACGCCTGCCGAGGTGGCGTTTATCCTGGGATCAGGCAGCCCAAGGCGGCTGGACCTGCTGGCGCAGCTTGGCGTGCAGCCCGACGCCATCCGCCCCCCTGATATCGATGAAACACCACTGAAAGGTGAGCTGCCGGTTCCGTATTGCAGTCGCATTACGCGTGAAAAAGTAAAGGCAGTTCAATCGGATAGCGATGACATCACGCTTTGCGCGGACACGACAGTTGCACTGGGGCGGCGTATTCTGGGTAAGCCCGAAGATGAGGGTCAGGCCGCAGAGTTCCTGTACGCTCTGTCCGGTCGCCGCCACCGGGTGATCACCTCGGTCGCCGTTCGGCGCGGGGATCGCATCCTGCAACGCGATGTCGTCTCGCAGGTCAAGGTCAAACGCCTGTCTGACGTTGAAATCAACGCTTATCTGGCGACCGGTGATTGGCAGGGCAAAGCCGGGGCCTACGCGATCCAGGGCCCTGCTGGCGCATTCATCCCATGGATTTCGGGCTCGTTCACTGGCATCGTGGGGCTGCCCCTGTCCGAGACCGCCGCCTTGCTGCAAGGGATCGGTTACCCACTATATCGCGAGGCATCATGAAAGGTCGCACCATCGTTCTGGACCATATCCAAGGCCGCGAGGCCGCGGCATTGATGGTCGACGGAAAGCTTGATGATCTCCTGATTGCCGCCGACGCGCCGGCACCCGGCACCATCTATCGTGCCCGCGCCGATCGACCGGTCAAGGGGCAGGGCGGCATGTTCCTGACGACACCAGACGGCCCGGCTTTTCTTCGACAGGTCAAAGGGTTAGCGCCGGGTGCCACGCTTCTGGTGCAGGTGGGCGGATATGCCGAGCCCGGCAAGGCCATCCCTGTAACCAACCGCATCCTGTTCAAAAGCCGCTTTGCCATTGTCACACCCGACGCGCCGGGCCTGAACATCTCGCGCAGCATCAAGGATGAAGACAAGCGCGATCAACTGCTTGAAATCGCGCATGAACAAATGGGCGACAGCCCCTACGGGTTGATCCTCCGCTCCTGCTGCATGGATGCGGATGCCGGTGACATTGCCGACGACATTTCGGCCATGCTTGCGCAAGCTGAACAAGTGATGACGGACGAGGGCTCCGACGTCGAACTGCTCAGCGAAGGTGACAGCCCGCATATCCTCGCTTGGCGCGACTGGACCGATCCTGCCGAGGTTGTGACGAAAACCGGCAGTTTTGAAACCCATAGTGTGCTGGACGCGCTGGATGTCGCCCTTGGTGTTTCCGAGCCTCTCCCCGGAGGCGGATACCTCTATATCGAACCGACCCGCGCGTTGGTGGCCGTTGACGTGAACACAGGCGCGGATACGTCGCTGGCGGCCGGAACAAAAGCCAACTTCGCTTGTGCCAAAGCTTTGCCACGTGCATTGCGTGTGCGCGGGCTGGCAGGGCAGATCACACTGGATCTGGCTCCGATGCCCAAGAAAGACCGCCGAGGGTTCGAATCCGCCCTGCGTGCGGCCTTCAAGTCGGACCCGGACGAGACGATACTGGCGGGATGGACACCTCTGGGGCATTTCGAGTTGCAGCGCAAACGCAGCCGGTTACCTGTCGCAGAGATCCTGAAATGAGCTGTCCGATCTGCGGAGAAGAAACGCAAAAGAAGTTCCGCCCGTTCTGTTCGAAACGCTGCGCAGACATTGATCTGGCCAAGTGGCTGAACGGCTCTTACGCGGTCCCGTCTCAGCGCGAAGACGACCCTGAGTCCGAGGCCGAGGCGGACGAACACAATACAATGCGACCGCACTGAAAAAATGTAAAAAAGCCTCTGGACACTGCCGGTAGCAAGTCATAGAACGCCTCCACCCAACGACAAACGTCGTTCCCGTGCCCGGGTAGCTCAGGGGTAGAGCAGTGGATTGAAAATCCTCGTGTCGGTGGTTCGATTCCGCCCCCGGGCACCATTTGAGCCAAAGAAATGAGCGATGGATATCAAACGCTTCGCGTTCGATGTCTGGGCCTTTGGCTCGTCTGCAAGATGCTTGACCGAAAGAGTCCAGATTTGCGTGAAGGTACCAAATGACCCATAGCATTGGACAACAGGTTGCCGTCTAAAGCCTAGCACTCCGTCATCTTTTTCCGTTCCGGAATCGTGGAATTGAAAAGCAAGGCGCTTGCTCGGGCGGGCTCTGAACAGACGGCTCGGTGCACCAAGTGGAGCGGAATATCCGCGATCGATCGATTTGCGCAGGGCGCACCGCCAGGGTGTGCAAGGTCAGGTCACACGTGTGCGTTGATCCTCGATCCCCATTGAGACCAGCGAAGGGTCTTCGCGTTGGCTGGTCTGAAAGCTTGCTTTGTCCTGCATCTTGTCCCAATTGCTCAGGATCAGGCACTGCGCGACAGCCCCGCCCAGTGTGGTTCCCGGTCCAGTGACGATGAACATGTCGGGTGCAAACTCTTTCGCGGCTTGTGATACGGCCTTTGTGAAATCATAGGTTTCGGTCACCTGATGACCCAACGTGTAGTCCCAAAGCGCGTCCAGATCACAGGCGCCGGGCCACCAGATCTGACCGCGGCCATCTATCATGGGCAAATTGGGTTGCCGGAACAGATCTTCGGCAAGGCGGTTGCGACCGGCTTCGGCAACTGGGCGTTGCAGGTGCGAATGAAACCCTGCGTGGTTGGCCAGCCGCATCGGAAAGCGTTCCTGCACCACAGGCACCTTGTTTTCAAAGGCGGATAACCCAGTCTCATCCCCGGCCAGAACCAGCATTCCGCCCAGATCAATTGACAGGGTGAGGGTCGCGCCGGTGCCGTCGATCTCAGCGACCAGAGCCAGCAGTTCGGCCTTGCGTGCCGGGTTCGGCTGCCAGTCGGCATCCATGAAAGGATAGATCAACTGGCCGCCTATCAGGCTCTGCTGCATGAGTGTTCCCATGGTGTTGACCACCTCGAACCCAGCCTCGGCGGTCAAGGCACCCCCGCAGGCCAGGGCCGAATACCAACCCATCGAGTTTCCGGTCACAGCCACCACGTCGATCTTCTCCGGATCAATGGCACGAAAATCGCCCAGCGTCGCGGAATAGATCAGGGCCGAGGCATTGTCTCCGCGCGTGTGCTTTGCCACGGAATACCGGGGCGCGCCGTCCAGTTCGCTTAGGGTTTCCTGACCCTGCGCGCGGCGCATGTCGTCGAAATGTGCCAGCAGGGCCTTGTCGGTAAAATGCCGGCCGAGAACCCCCAATTCGGGTTTGTTATAGGTGCCGCGTCCCGGACAGATGACAACAGCGGTTTGTTTCACAGACCTCATTTGCCCGTCTCCATCAGGGATCTTGCTGCGGCCTCGATGCTGTCTTTCGATGGCATGGTCGCGGCATAGGCCGGGCCGGTGGCGATAAAGCTGTCTTCGGCGGTAATACGGGCCATCGGCACATCAGTGGTTTCGTGGAAATGGGCCATCAGGG
Source organism: Ruegeria sp. AF7 (assembly GCF_056541885.1). NCBI lineage: Bacteria > Pseudomonadati > Pseudomonadota > Alphaproteobacteria > Rhodobacterales > Roseobacteraceae > Ruegeria > Ruegeria sp. AF7. The sequence goes on from NZ_JBQFYX010000010.1 coordinate 37,436, forward strand.
CCTCGGCCACGCCGCCGTGATGCCGGGTTTCATCGACGATCAATATCCGCTTGGCGCCGCTTACGGCGCGGGTCAGCGCGTCTTTGGGCAGCGGCGACAACCAGCGCGTATCAATGATCCGGGTTTTTATCCCGTCGGCCTCAAGCGGTTTGCGCGCCTGATGGCTGAGGTAGACGCCATTGCCAAAGGTTACGATCGCCAGATCGTCGCTGTCGCCATCCACGCCAACCTCGCCGAAACCGATCCTTTCAGATGGGTCGGGGTAGGTGTGCATCCAGCCTGCGTCCCCAGCTTCGTGCAGGTCCCGCATCGGGTAGAGCGCGATGGGTTCCAGAAACACGACCAGCCGCTGTTCTTCCCGGGCCAGCCGCACGCATTCACGCAGCATTCGTGCGGCGTCGGCGCCGTTCGATGGGCAGGCCAGGATCAGCCCCGGAATATCGCGCAGCACCGCGACCGAGTTGTCATTGTGGAAATGCCCGCCAAAACCCTTTTGATACCCCAACCCGGCGATGCGCACGACCATCGGGTTGGTGTACTGACCGTTCGAGAAGAAGGGCAGGGTGGCCGCTTCACCGCGCAACTGGTCTTCGGCGTTGTGAAGATAGGCCAGGAACTGGATTTCCGGCATGGGTGTAAACCCGTTCTGAGCCATCCCGATGGCTAGGCCCAGAATCGACTGTTCGTCCAGCAGCGTGTCGATCATCCGGTCAGGGCCGAAACGGGCCTGAAGCTTTTGCGTCACGCCATAGACACCGCCTTTGCGCCCGACATCTTCGCCCATCATCACGATCTCGCCGTGTTCAAGCATCAGGTCGCTCAGGGCCCAGTTGATCAGGCGTGACATGATCTGGGGTTCAGCATGTGCTTTGAGGTCGCCGCCGAATACCTCAGCCCGATGTTCAGCTGACGGGCCATTGGTCGGGGCACAGGGGCGTGCGGGCGGGATCAGGCTGGCCATCACGTCACCTGCGGTTTTCAGGCGAGGGCGGGTGATCGCCTTGTCGGCGACGCGGGTGACGCGGTCGCAGGTGTCGGTGTATACCTTCAGCGCGTCATCCGGTTGCATCGCACCGGATTGTTCCAGCAGACGGACGGAGTGCAGCAGGGGGTCGTTCGCCTCTTCGGCTTCGACCTCGGATTTTGGCATATAGGTGGTGGGCATATCTGCCCCGGCGTGGCCATACAGGCGCACCGTGCGGATGTGCAGAAATGCGGGCTTCTTGCGGCTGCGGACATAGGCGGCGGCTTCTTGTGCGACACGGTAGGTTTCGAAAATATCGAGCCCGTCGCACGTGAAATACTTCAGTCCCGGTCGATGAGAGAATGTTGCGGCAATCCAGCCTTGTGGTGTCTTGGTCGAAATTCCGATCCCGTTGTCCTCGCAGCAGAACAGCAGTGGCAGGGGAACCGACTGGTAAGACGTCCACTGCGCGGTGTTGAACGCGCCTTGCGCAGTGGAATGGTTGGCCGAGGCATCACCAAAGGAACAGTAGACGATGGCGTCATCCGGCATTTCTGCATGTTCGGGTTTGTGACGGCGGGCTGCCCCGATTGCATAAGCCGCGCCGACAGCTTTGGGCAGGTGGCTGGCAATGGTCGAGGTCTGCGGGGGGATGCAAAGCGCCTTTGACCCCAACACCTTGTGCCGCCCACCGCTGATCGGATCATCAGAGGATGAAGCGAAGGACAACAGAATATCCCATGTTGGGCTCTGCCCCGGCACCTGATCGGACCGGGCGATCTGAAACGCTGCGTCGCGGTAGTGTAGAAAAGCAGGGTCTGTCGGGCGCAGGGCTGCCGCCACCGCGGCCATCCCCTCGTGACCAGAGGAGCCGATGGTATAGAATCCCTGGCCCGCTTTCTGCATTGCCCGGCTTTGGCGGTCCAATGCACGGCTCAGACATTGCGCGCGATATAGCCCGACTGCTTCGGACGCTGTCAGTGGGCCAGACGGCGTCGCGCCAGCGGGAAAATCCCGCGCCGCAACCCGGCGCAGGAAGTTGTCATGCACAATGGTTGCGCGATCCATATTTGTCGTCCTCAGGCGAAGGCTTGCAGGCCCGTTTGCGCGCGACCCAAGATCAAGGCATGAACATCATGCGTGCCTTCATAGGTGTTCACGGTTTCCAGATTCACCATGTGGCGGATCACGTGGAAATCCTGGCTGATGCCATTACCGCCGTGCATGTCACGTGCGTGGCGTGCGACCTCAAGTGCCTTGCCGCAATTGTTGCGCTTGATCAGGCTGATCATTTCCGGCGCTGCGCGGGCTTCGTCCATCAGACGACCCACGCGCAGAGCGGCCTGAAGGCCCAAGGCGATTTCCGTCTGCATGTTCGCAAGCTTCAGCTGGAACAGCTGCGTTTGCGCCAAAGGGCGACCGAACTGTTTTCGGTCCAGACCGTATTGCCGCGCGGCGTGCCAGCAGGCCTCGGCTGCGCCCATCGATCCCCAGGCGATACCGTATCGTGCGCGGTTCAGGCAGCCAAACGGCCCTTTCAGACCTTCGACACCCGGCAACAGAGCATCTTCCCCGACCTCGACATTGTTCATCACGATCTCACCCGTGATCGAGGCGCGCAGCGACAGTTTGCCTTCGATCTTCGGAGCTGAAAGACCGGGTGTACCTTTTTCAAGAACGAAACCCTTGATCTTGCCGTCATGCGCGTCTGATTTGGCCCAGACAACAAACACGTCAGCAATGGGCGCGTTCGAGATCCACATCTTTGACCCGTTGAGGACATAGCCCCCATCAGTCTTTTTCGCGACGGTTTTCATGCCGCCGGGGTCCGAGCCTGCATCGGGCTCGGTCAGGCCAAAGCAGCCAATTGACTCACCGCTGGCCAGTTTCGGAAGGTATTTCCGGCGCTGTTCATCCGTTCCGTAGGCATAGATCGGATACATGACGAGGCTGGACTGCACCGACATCATCGAGCGGTAACCGCTGTCGACCCGTTCCACTTCGCGTGCGACCAGACCGTAAGTGACATAGCTGGCACCGATGCCGCCGAATTCTTCGGGGATAGTCGTGCCCAGAAGGCCCATTTGACCCATCTCGCGAAAGATTTCGGGGTCTGTTTCTTCATTTGCGAAAGCCTGGGTCACACGGGGCAGCAGTTTGTCCTGCGCGTAGGCGTTGGCCGCATCGCGCACCATGCGTTCGTCTTCGGCCAACTGGTCTTCCAGCAGAAAAGGGTCATCCCAAGTGAAAGGGCCAAGCTGGGGGCGGGATTGTGGTTTCATGAGAGTTTCCTTTCTACAGCGGCTTTGAGACGTGCAAGCCCCGCTGCAATTGTATCTTGGGCATAAGCAAAGCTCAGGCGAAAATGTCCGGGCAACCCGAAGGCGCGACCGGGAACCAGAGCGACACCGGCATCTTCCAACATCCAGGTGCAGAAGTCAGCGTCATTTTTGAACGGTCCACCCTGATCCTCAAGCAGTCCGGCGCAGGAAGGAAAGGCGTAGAACGCCCCGTCGGGAGCCGCGCAGCGCAACCCCGGAACCGTGTTCAACCCTGCAACCACCAGATCACGGCGTTCGGAAAAAATGACCCGGCGTTCTTCCAACAGGTCCGGGCTGCCGGTCAGCGCCGCAAGCGAGGCCCATTGTGCAATCGAACAGGCGCCCGATGTAACCTGCCCCTGAACGGCCACCATTGCCTTGATCAACTCGACCGGCCCGATCCCCCAGCCGATGCGCCATCCGGTCATGGACCATGCTTTGGCGACACCGTCGACGATCAACAGACGGTCGGCAAGGTCAGGGGCTGCCTCGGCCACTGAAACAAACGGAGTAAAGCTGAGATGGCGATAAATCTCATCCGCAAGAACCCAGACCTGTGGATGCCGGGACAGAACAGATGCGAGGGCGGCGATCTCATCCTGTGTATAGATTGCCCCCGACGGGTTCGACGGCGTGTTGAGCATCAGCCAGCGCGTGCGCGATGTGATTGCGGCCTCTAACTGTTCCGGCAGAAGCTTGAACCCCTGATCCATCGGGCAAGGCAGAATGACGGGCGTTCCACGCGCCATCCGCACTATGTCAGAATAGCTGGTCCAGTAGGGCGCGGGCATGATGACCTCGTCGCCGGGGTTCAGGCTGGCCAGCATCGCATTGGCAATCACCTGCTTGGCACCGGTGGACACAATGACCTGAGCCACTTCGGCTTTGGCCTGCCGGGCAACTTCGGCGCGCAGGTCGGGCACCCCGGCCGTCGGCGGGTATTTCGTCTTGCCGTCCAGCGCTGCCGCGTGGGCAGCTTCGACCACATGGGGCGGGGTCGGCAGGTCAGGTTCACCGGTCGACAGCGCCAGAACATCGCGCCCTTCCGAACGCAAGCGTGCGGCGGCCTCGGAAATCTGCACGATTTCGGACAATTCGATACCGTTTAGTCGGTTTGCGCGATGGAACACTGTTTATCTTCCTCTGAAGGTGACTGAGGTTCTATCTACAAAGTAACTTGATAAAAATACGCTGTTTTGTATCGTTTCTGTGACTAAAACTCATAAGTGATATGCCCAGAATCAACTCCCTCCCGTCTTTTGCCCTCATGCGCAGCTTCGAGGCTGCCGCACGCCACGAAAGCTATACCATGGCAGCAGAAGAGCTTGGTGTGACGCAGGGCGCGGTTAGCCGTCAGGTGCGTGAACTTGAGGCTGCGCTGGGGGTGACGTTGTTTCGCCGGGTCGGACGTGCCGTTCGCCTGTCGAAGGCAGGTCGCGCTTTGTTTGAAGAACTTGCAGGCGACCTTCAGCGTCTGAACGGTACGATCAATCGTGCGATCGCGGCCGGTGACGGTGCGTCGTTGCTGACCTTGGCTGTCCTGCCCACCTTTGCGACACGGTGGCTGGTGCCCAGACTGCCGGATTTCAAGCACCTGCATCCGGGGATCGAACTGGATCTGCATTCCTACACGACGCCGTTCAGCCTGGAAGAGCGGCGCGTGGACCTTGCCATTCACTTTGGGCACGAAGACTGGCCCGGTGCGCGACTGCGCAAGCTGTTCCCGGAAAAACTTGTTGTAGCGGCTGCGCCCGTGTTGTTGGGCGACCAACGGACGTTCGAGGAACAGCATGTGTTCGATCTGCCGCTGTTGCATCTGACCTCGAGGCCCGGGCTATGGTCCGAGTATCATGCAAGCCTTGGGCTTGACGCCAGAGCGGTTTTTCCAGGGATGCGCTTTGATCAGTTCTCGATGCTGATCGAAGGCGCAGTTGCAGGGCTTGGGGCTGCGATTTTGCCGTCATACCTGATCGAGGCCGAGTTGGCGTCGGGCGCGCTGGTCCAGACCGGGCAATTGGTGAATGCCTCGGGCAGCGCATATTTCATTGCAACGCCGACCGGGCAGAGGAACGAAGCCGTACAAGCATTTGCGGACTGGATCATCCGGCAAACGAAAGGGCATTTGTAAGGGTGCGGACGCGACAGAAGGGTTACAGCATCCGGATGCCCTGCATGGTCTGGATGATTGCCAGATCCTGCTCGTAAAGCTCTGTAAATGCGTCAACGATGTCTGCGTTCCAGCCGGGCAGATCAAGTTCTTCTTCGACCTCATCGGGCCGGGCATAGTCTTCCAAAACCCGCGCAAGGTTTTCGCGTTGAGCGTCCTTGTCGAGGCCGACACCGCCCCGCACGATGTCCAGAACATGCTGTTGACCGGTTTCAGTCAGAAGCGACGACAGCAACGCATATTCATTCACCAGAGGAGCGTCACCGGGCAGGCCCGCCATTGCGCGCGTGATATCCCCCAGAATCAGTGGCAGATGTTCGTTCTTCCACAAAGTGAGCTGCACCTGAGGTGCAAGATCGCGCAGATCTTCGATCATGCTCAACCAGCTCAGGCAACTCAGATCGGTGCTGGTCAGAATCTCCTGCCGGTGATCTTCATGGATCGACATCAGGACCTTGGGTATGAAAAAACCGGGGTTCACCAGACCGACAAATATTTCGACCTGAGCATCGTCCAGCAAGGTCTGCACATAGGCTGTCCGCTGCCCGGCAAAAGGGTAAATCTGTCCATGTTGAAGGGCAGAACGTGTTGGGCCAAAGAACTTGTCATTCGAGAGGATGACACGATCAACATTTGGATCATCCGGAAGAAGGGCGTGCAGCCCGTCCTGTGTTTCTGCATCAGACAAATCCTGAGCAAGGGCATCAGACAGAACCTTGACAAACTGACGTCCGCCGCGCGGTCCCAAGATCGCAGCACGGCAATCCGCCAAGGCCTGCTTGTTTGCCGAAAGCGAGGACAGCACTTGCCCTTCATCGGCGAAAGCGGCCCCGGCATGGATTATTACCTGCATCTTTTGTCCTTTTACCCTCAGGGGCTGTGTCCATCCCATTCTATGTCTTTGCGTCGCATGAAAATCTGCAACGAACCAACCGTGCGGTTTCTGCACTTTCTCAGGAAATCGGGCAATCCCCAAGTTTGAGTTAAAAATGAGGGTTGCAGTCCTCTGTCGGACGAAGTAATCGACTGCCAGTGCCCCTATAGCTCAGCTGGTAGAGCAACTGATTTGTAATCAGTAGGTCCGCGGTTCGAGTCCGTGTGGGGGCACCACTTTAATCCATTTAAATCAATGCGTTGATGGTCGCCCAAGTGGGCAACCAACTTTGTTATTTCTCGTTCTGCAACAACTCTACAACACTCAAGCAGCGCCGTCAGATTCTTCGAGGCGGGCGAGTTCGCGGTAATGGCCGTCTGCATAGCAATAACTGATTCCGTCAAACTGATCGTTCCAGATGCCAGCTAGGAAGCCCGCGTCATAGTGCTTTTGAAGGATGCGCCGTGCCGCTTCTATCTCAGACAGCGCCTGCGCATCCGTCATGCGCTCGGTTTGTGGGCCATCGAACATGTTCTCTTCCCACCATGAATGAGGTTTGCCATCTTCGAAACAAATGAAGTAGTTGCGATGGTCTTCCGTCTGCGCGCTTAGTTCGCGGATTCCGAGATCGCAGTTGGCGACGGCACATGCGAGTTTTTCTGTATCAAATTTCATGCCGCCATCTCCTTGGCAACGAGTTCAGGAAGGCCATCATAAGTTCGTTGCATCTCGCGCAGGTCTTCTGCCATCTGCTCAATCGCTGTAACAGCAAATCCAAATTCTTTACTTGCCATAAGTATCGAGAGTACCTCTCGATCCTCTTGGTTTTGAAGGCACAGCATTTGACCCGCAACCAGCATTTTCTTTGCTTGGAAGGCAATGTCCGTTTCGTCAGGGTGCGTTGAGAGGATCGCAAGTGCGCGAGTTAGGTTGAACGTGTCATTGGAAGTCATGGCGGTTCCTTTCGTTTTGCCAATTGTTTCGCTACGCTCCGTTTGAGCAGCAGCGTGAAAGCGAAACTAAGGGAGTGCCTACGCCTTGGCAGTTGAGCAAAACGACGATCTTCTCAACTCGATTGAAGATCAGCCTAAAGACGCCTACGACGCTTGGGCCGTTTTGTCCTCGCGGTTGGAATTGTTGCCAGAAGGTGCGCGGCGATACTTCGAAAAGCTCTGCGCCAAGATCGACGAGTTCGACCCTCATGAGGACGACGAACTGGCACTGACAAACCACCTTGAAACGCCTGTTATTCGGTCCAAGAAGCGAAAGGTGCTCGGCGCGAAATCACCGCACAACTACGCGCATATTTTCGATTGGGTAGATAACTGGCAGCGGGCAGAAGACGTCAATCTCGACCAAGCCTTGTGGGATTTCATTGAATTTCACGACCTTGATCCCGAACGGTATGAGACAATTAAATCCGCTTACCACAAAGTCCGCCGCGCCCGCCTTGCAAGCATGAAGCAATTTGACGGTGACGGATTAGAACTTGCCGAACACGTTTTGAAGCAAAGTCTCGATGTGGGCCGCTGACTTATTCACTCCAACCTGTAGCGAATTTGGATGGCCACAACCGTTTCGGAGATCGAGAGCCGCTTTCAATTGAGCTTTGGCGTTTTTGCCGATTATCGACAGCCCTTCCAGCCGGTCGAGGAAATCGCTTTCACCCATCTTGCCTATGTCATCCGTTGAAACTGCAACCTTCCACTTCTTGCCCATGATACGAGATGCCTCTGCGTTAAAGGCAGAAAGGTGGTTCGCATGGACGTGCTTGTGCAGAACATCGACAGCCCCAAGCCACGACATAACTATGGCGGAACGATATAACTCGGCCTCATGGCACTTGATCGCTTCCTCTACGAAATCGCGCGTTTGGCTGTCAGAGATGCCGTCGAGATGCGCGCGAAGGTCAACCGCGACCTGCATGGCTGCGGGGCTAATCTTCGATACCCCCAGATTTCGCAGGTGCATCTTTCCTGCTTCCGTAAGTTCCCAACCATTGGGCGCTCGAACTGCCTTGCCGTTACTTGAACCAAGTATTTGAGACTCGTTCCATTTTGGTGGAACCCTGAACCCCGCTTCCTTAGCGCGTTCACGTATGCCTGCTAGTTGAACCGGTTCATCAAGCGACGCCAGTACCAGCAGCAGTTTGTCTTGACGCGAAATGTCGCGATGTAGCCAATCTCGTAGTTCAACCGATGTTAGCAATCTTACCCTCAATGGACTTTCGTTCGGTTGCACTAAGAGAATATGTATCTTTCGCGACTTGGTTAATGCGTTTGGCTTTTGTCAAGTTGCCCAAACTTTGGGACATCCCTTTGCTCATATTAGCCGTGTAGTAAGTGGTCGCGTTCTTCATTTCCGCCAATATCTCGGATCGCAGAGACGATGCCTTGCCGGAGACGAACTCCAACTGGGCCATAGCACAAATCACCAGTTCGGGCGCGGTCTTTGCGTCGAGATGGGCTGCAATCGTGTTGGTTGAAAAATTAAAATTACCAGAAACGGGGGGTGTGTTTTCGCCGTTTGTGACTGCGGTTAGTGGAGCATTTTCCGGCTCAACTTCTTGAGGAACGCGCGCCGCTAAGTCGCCCATCGTGACCAAAAGGGTTTCGATACCCCCATTCAGAAATGCGGGATCACCTTCGTATTCAATTTCCATTGAACCGACTTTAACTCGAATTTTCGCTGCACTTTCCATCTAGAGCCAACCACTACAATTTCGCTAATTGCCGGAACTTACCACCAAATATTGACCCTAGCAATCACTGCGTGTGCTTGCAGGTTTAATCGACACTCCGCCCTTTTCGGTTGAACCAGCGCCGGAAAAGAGTGGGTCGTGCCGGTGCAGATGGGGCGTGTGCCCTGCAGAGCGAGTCAGAGACGGGCGATAGCCACCGAGTAGGCGTCGGCATGGGGCGAGTGGGCGGACAATGCCTGCTCGCTCATTTCTCACCAATACCCTTTGAGGGGCACTTGCCCGATATGCGCCCCGACACTGCGATGATCGGACAGCCATAAGGCCAACGCCGCCGAAACGGCAAGGTCCGCGTGGCCGAACTTCGTGCCGCCTTCGATCTTCACTCGACCGGTTGACCCCACATCGGCCTCAAAGCTCTCAAGCTCTTGGCGCATGAGGTCGCGGGCGTCGAAGTTGCCGATGGATAGGTCGCCTGTGTGGATAGCTGAGTTCAACGCCGACAAGAGCCGGGTGCGCCCCACATTGTTGAAGGTGCGCCCGCGTTCGGTGGTCTCGGTCTCATTCTCTCCGGCCACCATCTGAACGCGCGTGTGCTGGACTGACTTGGTATCGAGCAGATCGCAGAAGGCACGGCCCACACCCGACGAGTCCACGACGAGATAGGCGCGGCCCGCGATGGACGGGTCCATAATCAAGTTGCGGGTGACGGTAGCGAGGTCCGTGTAGGACATAGCGGGCAGATGGTCCGCCCGGACAATCTCGCGGCGGCGTTTGGTCAATTCCTGACGCCCGTTCGCATCATAGTAAGGCACCCGTTCGTCGAGCAGAATCGAATAGGCGTTGCGGTCCTGCGCCTGCGCAATGTCGAGGCCCACGAGGAAGCGGCGATAGCCTTTGACGATCTCGACCGCCGGATCGGGGTTGGGCAGGATCAAGTCCTCGCCCTTTTCAACCAAGCCCTGCATAGAGGTCTCCTAGTTTGAGTTGCGGGGTGTTTGTGAAGGCGGCTGCAATTGCCGCCGAGTCAAAAAACTGCTGGCCCCGGCCCATCCAGTTCAAGCCGTGTTCAACATCGAACTCGAACTTGGACAGAACCTTTCGCTGACGCGCGACCAGCTTCGCCATGCGCGGTATGTCGAGGGAACAGGCACGGATGCGTTCGACTTCGGGATACATCTCCCAGTCGCTCCACATCTCATAGGCTTTGCCTGACTTGCCGCCGGGGGTCGTGATCAGGATTGTCTTGGCGTTGTCCTCGGCAATCGAGAGCGTCGAGCCATAGACAGCATCTGGGATGAACGCGGCCTCGTCATAGATCAGCAGACCGTTCTTGACGCCGTAGCCACGGGCCTGCTCGCCGTCTTGCCCTGCTGGGACACAGACGACAGACGAGCCGTTTTTGAGGTGCAATTCGGTCATTGTGCGCCGCTTGACTTCAATCGGCAGCGCCATCTTCTCCCAAGTGTAGGCAATCTTGGAAAATAGAAGCTGGGACTGCGCCAGTGTCTTCGAAAGGATAATCACCTGATGCTCGGGTTTGGACAGTTCCTGCCCCGCCATGACGCCCACGGTGGTTGACTTCCCGATGCGGCGCGATGCCAGCACCATGATGATGTCCGAGGTGGAGTTCATCAGCGTGCGCTGCCAGTCGTCAGGCGGGCCACCAACAACCCGCTCTAGCAGGAGTTCCGGCTTTATCCGCTCGTGCAGCGTGCGGAGGAAAAGGCCCAGATCATTCGACATCGAGCGGAATCCGCCGGTTTTGAACTACCTGCCGGAAGGTCTCGAATGCCTCCGGGTGCGCTTGGAACACCACCCACAGCACATCCATCAGTTTCTGAACGTCCGGGTGTTCGTTCAGTCCCAGCACCACGGTCGTCTTGTCGCGCAGGTTCGAATAGACCTTGAGCAGGTTCTCGTAACTCTTGTTCTGGTCCCTCAGCAACTGCATCATCGGGGCCAGCACGTCCATCAGACTGTCGCCGCCATCTTCAACCATGCCGTTCAGGGTGCGGTAGAGGCGTTTCTGCTCCTTGAGAATACCCTCAATGCCGCCTTCGATCTTGTCTTGCGCGGCGTTCACCTCCTGGTCGAGCGTATCCGCGTCGAGCTTGTTCGCCTCGACGAGGACGATCTTCTCGACCTCCGGCGTGATGAACCGCTTGCGGAACCGAGTCAGGCTTTCAAGATCGACGCAGCACCTTTGCGCGATTTCCTTGAATTGGCGGCGGCGCAGAACGCAGTCGATGACCACCTCGACCACATCAGAGCGGGCGCGGATGGTAGACCTGCGGCCATTGCCCGATTCCACGGGCAAGGCCTCTCTGATGCGGTCATAGTTCATACCCTTGCGCCCTTGTCCCAGAGCGGTTGGATGCGTTCGAGGAAGTCAGTTAGCAGGTGCCCGATGGTGCCACCTGCACCCCCGAAATGCTTAATCAACCACCGCATGTCCGCAGCATAAATCGGGTTGTCCACCGCCTTCTCAGCAGGGCAATCATATTTGTCCGAAACCCACGACAGGAACACGAGCGACAGCAGGACAACCCGCGACCGCTCTCTTTCCGAAATTTGGTTGTGATCGACATAGACGACATGCCGCTCATCCACATGGATGCGTGATGCGTCAACACCACGTAAGCCGAGTATTGCCTCCGCCACCACCTGACGGGCGATGCGTTTAAACGGGTCGGTGCGATAGGTGTTCATTGGCCAGCCACAATCTCAAGATCGACACCTTGCTTCTCGGCCTCAGCTTTCGCTGCCCGATATTTTTGCACGTCCCGCGCGTCGGTACGGGAAATTTGGACAGGTGCGGAACGCTCAAACGTCATAGGCTTGGGGGTCGTGTCGTCGTTTGAGATCAGTTTGGCTGCCGCAGCGGACAGACTTTCGAGCTTGCGACCGCTCTCCTCGATCTCCGCGTCTTTTTTCATGTTGTGTAGCTTGTCGAGCAGTTCGTCGTTTTTTGCGACAACACCCTTGATCTGGGTTTCGACCTGTTCGGCCAGCTTGGGGATGATCGCCTCGGCAATCTTCGGTGCGAGAGCGGCAATCAACGCCTTTGCTTGGGCGTCGTTTGTGTTCGTGGTCTTATCGTCGGACACGGTGTGTTCCTCCTATCTGAAATGACGAAGGGGTGAGCCGAAACCCACCCCAATGTCGTCAAAACAAATAGGAGGGCCTCACCCTTACGCACACAATCGGTCGTCTTCCGGTTGCCGCTCAACCGAAGAAGCAGGTGGAGTTGAAAGATGATAAGTAAAATCAGGTGCTCGAACGACCTCGCCCTTTTCGATCCCGATATTCAGGACATTGCGCACGCCGTGTTCTGAAATGTCACCGTCCCAGTGACCGAGTATCTGCGTGAATTTCAGATTGGGGGTGTCGCGCAGGAGATCAAACACGGCTTTGCGCAGGTCGGCATACTTCATTTTGATAAATGACCGTTTCGGCTTTCTCGGTTCGATCTTGGGCTTGTTCGCACGGTCAACGCGCGCCTTCGCCGCCCGTTCTTCCTCATCCTTCAACCGCGCCCAAAATTCGCGCGCGACGTGGACATGATCTAGGGATATGCGACCGTCGAGGTCAGGAGGAGCCGCCCCCTCAAGGATCGCAACAACCTGCTGTCTGAGGATGTCGGGATTGAGGTCGGCCATAGTGCATATATCGACCCGCGACCGATACCATCCGCCCGACGTGGCCGTAAGAAAGCGCAAAGCATCATCGCGCACGACATACGCCTCGTCCTTGTGCGATGTGAGGTTGCACGAGCCGAACAAGTCTTGCAGCGAGCGCGCAATGCACGCCCGCCACATTTCATGGGCTGACGACTCGACGTCCTTCGTCGTCGTTTTCATCATGCGGGGCTGCTTGTCGGGATGATGTCCGACAGATCACCGCCTTCTTCTTCGATCATGTCCCTTTCATCTTCCCAAGATCGGTCACTGCGGACAATTTCGCCCTTTTGCAGGTTCTCGTGCAGGGAAGCTCGACTGATAACGCCCGACAGATAGAGTTTCATCTGCTGTTCGATCATCTTCGGTTCCATCGACGACTCTATGAAGTCGCGTGACAAGGTAACGGATGCTTCGTCGGGATTGTCGCCAACCCATTCAGCAGCAAGGCGCAGAAGGCGGTTGAGACCGGCCTCGACCGAGACAACCACCCCATGCAGGAGCGCTAGCTCTGACCGGGTGCGCTGGGTTGCTGTGTCGATGGTCTCGTTACGGTTGACGGTCGAAGACAGCATCCGTGCGCCAAGGGATATCATCGTTTCCGATTTCTCCTCCATGATCTCTTTCATGGCCGCAACGCCGGAGCCTGCGAATTCCAGCATACCGACTTCTGTGCCTTCCGGCAGGGTCCAGACAGCCCCAGCACCGATCTGCGTTGGCACTTTGTTCGCCGGGACAGAACCCGCCACCCACGGCGTAGGGCTGGCCGTCAGGAAGATCGCGTGTTCTCGATCTGCACTGTTCTTGAAATGGGAGATTGCCACCTTGCACAAGGACAGGAACGGCGGTGTGACATGCTCCGGGCGCAGTCCCTCGTGGCTGACCATGATGAACGGGATATAGTCGAGCGGCTTGCCGTTAACGGTAGGAATTAGGTTCTCACCTATATCGACGCGGTTTTGATGTTGGTCGCGGACGAAGCGCCGGAATTGATAGACACCCGCCTCAAGGATCAACTCATATGTAACATCTGCCCCGTCCCAATCTTCATCGGAGGCCAGATGTACGCGCGTCAGTACCTTCCGGCCCCCGACAAATGCGGTTTCAAAATCCTCAATGTTCTCTGCACGGAACGTGGAGATATGCGGCACGGAATTAACCGTGGCACCATCAACCGGAAAGTCGAGCAAGATGCCGAAACGGCCCATTGCCGCGACCTCACGGACCATATCCTCTACAAGAACTTGCATGGGCGCATTCTCGTATGTCGCGTTCAAACGCATCATCTCAAGGCGCGGCGGCAGGTTGATCACCGGGTCTTTGCGCAGGGCGAGACCGACAAGGGCGCGGAGCGTCATTTCCGGTGCGCCATAGAAGCAGGCGCGGTCGAGGTAATGAGTGTAATTCTGCGTCGTCATACCGTCAGGTTTCGGCACATACAGTTGCCCCTGAGCTTTGACGCTGTCTTCACCGCTCAAGCAATCTCGAATGAGGTGATACTGAGCTTGCAGTTGGTTCCAGCGAGCGCGGGTCATGCTGGGGCCTCCATGACAAGCCGGAACAGGTGAAGAAACGGCAATTCGAAACGCCCGCCGCTTGCATGGATGCGTAACCCATCGCGGTAGCGATCAATCATGACGGCTCCGGCAGTCATATCCTGTTTTTCGGGATCGAGCAGTAGGTCGCGGAGGGCGGCTTGCAGCGCCAGCTTTGAGATCGGAATAGGAAAGATGGTTGAGGACGAAATGGTCCTTAGTTCAAGAGAGCAGGCGTCTTCGCCGTTCGAGAGACACGTGATGGACATGGGTGTTGCTTTCGTAGTTGGTGAACGGCCATCCGAAAGGAAGTGCGCGCGCGGATAGCCGTTCAGATGAGCCGGGACGCGCAATGCAACACTGGACGTATGCCACCGGGGCGCTCAACTTGAGTTTAAGGTGCAGGTTATTGTTTGAGCTGGAAAAATCAGGTGCTTTGTTTTGTGCCGATGCCGCGCGTTCAACTAAGAGCAGATCGGGTGTTGCACCCTTTCGCCAGACCTACCAGAATTGCGCCTACAGAAGCAAAAAAGAGAAAGAGCGTTGAGTTGAGTGAATATTTTGAGATTGCATACGCCGCTGCTGCCAAGCGTCTATGCCTTTTTACAGGAACAGGTTTTTCGAAGGCTCTCAGTGAGAACAATGCCCCAGGATGGCAGGAACTTCTTGAGGCGATTTGTGACATGCATGTGGACAACAAAGGTTTCAAAGAGGCCTTGTTTCCTAGCGACGGGAAGCCTTCGTTGCAGCTAGACGAAGCCGCGCAGGTCATTGAGATAGAGCTTTCCAAGGCAGGTAAATCAATTCATGACGAGATCGCTGATTTGATCGGTGGAATTGATCTATCCGGCTCCCTCCCTGAGACGGAAAAATTCTTCAAGGAGAGGTCATACAGAATTGTAACCACCAACTATGACAAACTGGCCGAAGCTTTGGCAGCGTCAGACTGCCAATCCCTTTCACCCGGGCGTCCGGTCCCTCGATCAAACAGCCGGGTCAAATCATTTCATGTCCACGGTTCTATAGATGTTCCGAGACGTATGGTGGTTACCGCGGATGACTATTTTACCTTCATGAACTCCGATTCATATTTTTCGAGAAAACTCAGCACTGTTTTACACGAAAACACAGTGGTTATCCTCGGGTATTCTCTCGGAGATACAAACTTGAAGACAATACTGAGTGACTACCGGGGCTTTGTTCGCTCTCACATTGTCAGCAATAGTATCTTCTTGGTGTCTAGAAGTGCCGTGGATCAGCGGATTATTGATTACTATTCGAACTGCTACGGAATTCGAGTGATACAGGAAACAGAAGTTGAAGAGTTCTTTGCTGAGACAAACGCTAAAATAGAAGAAGCTGAAGAATGCTTGGAAAAGTCTGTTAAAAACATCAACAAGGTGTTGTTCGACAAGTATCACTTTAAGGACAATTATTTACAGGCGGAAAGCTCGTTCTACCAAATAGTTTCCGCAATTGGCGCAATCGGCGTCAGCCTTGAAGAGGAGGCTGTGGTAGACACATTCGCTGACATCATTGCCAAGAAAATGGAATTGACGAGCAAGACAGGGGCTTGGCCACAGTACGTTCAACTTGCATCATGGCTGACTTATCTGGGCAGTCTACTCGACGTGCGAGGTACTTCACTCGAAAAAATCTACTTGGATGCAGTCAAGTTTTCTATGGAGAAAATGAGCAAGGGTATGGTGCTAGGGTATTCTTGGCACGCATATAAGGTGTGGGATGCACGATGGTCCAGTTTAACCGCTGCCAATCGTTCCCTCGTCGCACAGCATATTAAAGACAACTCTACAGATCCAGATGCGGGGGAGATCGTTTCTAGGGCCTAGTGGCTTTTCTCAGATATTTCCGGGTGTGGGGGCGGGTTTCCACGTCAGCAGCAGGGGGTTCCAAAAGGTGCCGATGTGTATCTGCGACTCGGTCGCAACTGGATGTTGCAGCGATGTTGCAGAGCCTGACCAACCGCTTGATGTACCACGGCAATTCACCAGTGGATTTGATCGTCAATCAACTGGTCATACGCAAAGTATGTCAGCATTGTTGACGTATGGCGGATAGATCGCTCCGAGTGACAGTGCAGCACGACCGAAACGCTGTATCGCAGGCAGAAAGTTAAACGTGCGAACTCGTTAATATAGAGCTATACTATTAACTGTTTCGCACGTTTAAATCTGCCACGGCCACACTGGCCGCGTGTCCCGTACCAACTGCCCTAAGTCAACGGCATCATCCCCCGGCTCAAGCGTCACATGACCTTCGGGCAACACACCCTCATCGTCGATCCATGCTTCACGCGCGAAGGCCTCGTGCAACACGTCAACGGCATCGGGTTCAATGAGCCATCTGTTCTGTTCGATCAGTGCCTTGAACTTGGCTTTAATGTCATCCTGACGAAGTCGCGGCACACGCTGGTCGACCATGCCCAGCCGTTCCAACGCATCCCATCCCTGCCAACCTGTAACAAAGACACGAGACCATTGCCGCTCACCCTCGAACCTCACCTCGGCAAACTCGGCCCTGTTATCTATCGCCCACTGGAAGACATCATCGACCTGATAGCGAAAAGATGATTTTGGCGTATCTTTGAATTTCGTGAACAGGCGCTTTGCCAGCCCCCAAGAGGTCGTCCGAATGGGCGCAACTTTATAGGCAAGCTCCTCCGGCAGTAGGTCTTCGAACCGCACCACTTCATCAACTTCCAACGGCAGCGGCGTGCTGTTCAAGATCGTGATCTTAGCCGCCTCACGAACGTATCGAGTGCGCGCCACCGCCTGCAAGATTGCCCCCTCACAGATCGACCAACGTACAGCCTCGCAGCGTGGATCGGGGTGCCGTTCCGTCCATGCCATGCCTTTCTCACCGACATAGGCAATCTTCTTTTTGGGATACCATGCGCCAATACTGGTGATAGGTTGACCGTTCTGCCAAACCGCGCGAGCAATATCTTCGACCACATACGGCATGGGTAGCGGACGACCCAGAATGAACGCATCCTGCCCCCGCCATTCATCCACGCCTTCCACGCCATTGAACCAGCCGGTTACGGAGTCACCAAGTTCCGCCACTCCTTTGAACGTGAACAGGTTCTCATCGCCCACAATCCGCGCAACATCGGCGCGGAGCACTTCGGCTGCTGCCTTCTTCGCGGCGTTTGTCTCGCCGTACTCTTCTTCTCGGTCGCCCGTGCCGTAGAGCAGCGCCGCCTTCGAGCCAGGTGCATTTGCTTGTCGAACTACTGAATTGCAGTGCTTCTGTACGTCGATCTCGACCCATTCATCCACATGGAAGAATTGCTCGATCATGGCCCGATCCATTGTGGCGGACATAAGGACCGTTTGCACTTTGACCCGGCCATCATCATCGACCGGGATTGCATTGACGATGGATGCCCAATTCGTCAGCAGCTTTTTCTTGTCTTTCGAGACTCGTATGCGGTTCAGGGACCGAGTTTTTAGGCAATCGCGCAGGCGACGCCAAACGCTTTCATATTTCCACCAGTGACGATCATAGGCCTGCGCTGCCTTGAGGCTCTGCTCATCGTCCATGTCGGGCGTCACATCGACCTGCGGCTTGAGATCGCCCTCAGCCTTGATCAACTCGGCGCAAACGTCGGGCGTAAACCCAGCTTCGTCCAACGCATCGAGAGACAAACCGCCTTGCACAACCTGATAGAGGCGCAGCAACCAGTCGCCCATGTCGTGCCGGGTCACATCACAAAGCTCTTTGATCTCAACCGAGCCATGATGCAGCAGCGAAGAAATCGGGTCTTCGTCGATCACGACAACATCAACTTGGCGGCGGTTCTCGTTGCTTTCGCCTTCGGCCTGCAAGGATAGAAATTCATGGGGCCGGATTCGGAGGTCGCAGGATTTCGAGCGAGCTTTGATGTCCCGCCATGCACAGGTCTCAAATGCTGGGCAGTAGCCCATCTTGTCGTTACCACACAGGAGCGCCGAAACGTCCGAGACAACGCCGTTCAATTCCTTCGCGGCTTCATGCTTGAAGCATACAGGCTTGCCGTTCACCTCTTGGCTGCGGCCTTTCTCCACAACGGCATCTAGGCCTTCTGACTTCGCTTTGGCGGCCAGTTCATCGCCAAGGCGGTGCGTCGGAACGTAGTAGTCGGCCATAAACACGAATCCATGTTCATCCATGTACCGCTTTTCAACGCCAAGCTGGCGCAGCGCCGCCGTCGATTTGCCACCACCAGCCGTGATGCGAATTCCGGTGAGCCGGGGCGTGTCACGTTCACCAATGGCGCGGCGCATCGCGTCAGCCAGTCGGGTTTGCGCCTCGTCCAAGGGCATTGCGTCATACTGCTGACGGAATGCCCGTGTCGTGCGTCGAGAGCCCTTCACGCCGGGAAATTTCTTACGAGTGTACTGCTCACCAAACTCGCGCCGATCCTGCGCCGGAATCTTGAGCCGATCATATTCGGCGGCAAGCGCCAGCCATGCCTGAACCCAACTTGCGTCCGGCCCATGTGCATCACGGTATTGTCGCCAAAAGTCGAAGACCGAAAGGTGCCGCTGCCCCTCGTTCCAATGTAGAGTTGGCTTACCGCGCTGCCCGGTGACGGCAATTTCCACCATGTCCTCGGGTGTAGAAAAGGTCTCAGGGGTTTTGTCACCTTCGACATGGAAAGCTCTCACCGGGTGGGGATCATCTATCCCGCGCAGATCAGGGCGAGCAGTGAAGATGAACCCGCCAAGATGGTAGATCGACGTATCGACCCATTGGCGAAACAGCCCCTTGCGCAGCGAAATTTGCTCGTTGAGTGCAATGGCGTATTCGTTCTGGTCCGCAACAGTAAGACTGATGCGCCAGATCACCCGGAGCCGCCATCCCGATTTGATCCCGGCTGATGGCGAGTAGTAGTAGACGAACTCTTTGCCTCGCAAAAACGGAAACAAGTCATAGATCGCTTCTTCGGCCGTTCCGTCAAATTCAAAACCGTCCACATCGGCAAAGAAAAGGTCATATCGAAAATCGTGGTATTCGTCGCCGCTGTGCCCCTGACGCTCCGCTTTTGGCTCGCCAAGGACAATGGTGGAATGTGGGTCATTCGATTGCTTTTCGAGGAAGTCCCGTAGCTGGGCGAGATCGTCTACGTCGTGTTTCCAAAGATCGAACTCGTTCCAGCGTTGGAAACCTTCATCGGCTTCCAATCGTTCAGGGCCATCAGGTCCGGCCTCGTAAACCTTTCGCAGTTCAGGCCCTGTGCTGGTCGCTATATGTATGTGCATCTGCTTCTCTCACGCAGACGCTATTACCTTGTTTTCCGGTCGGTTTCCATCAAAGCGTGTCTTATAAGCGAGTTGTAGAAGCGATGGGTTTGCTTGCTTTGGTGGAAACGACTGAGGGACGAGGTATTAGCGGCTTCGTCCCTCTTTTTAGTTCACGCGGTGAGAACGCGCCCACGCGAGAACGTCCTCCCGATCATACAGAATCGTCCGGCTGGAAATGTGCAGGAACGGCGGGCCGCTGTCCTGCCCGGCGTTGCGCTCCTTGCGCCAGAGATAGAGCACTTCCTCGGAACGGTTTAGGTATTCGGCACATTGCGCAGGCGTCATGAGGTCAGGCAGAGTCTGCTTGACCTGCAAGGTTCGTACTTCTTCGCGCAGCGCACGGATTTCATGTGTGAGGTCTTCCATCATCGGCTCCAATCTCACTTTCGAATAAGACACGGGCCCGTTGATGGTGCTGGTGAGTGCCCTCATGCGATCCGGCACCAGCCCCCATGGATCGCAATAAGGTCATGCCGGAGGATTCTGCCAAACACCGGCGCCGACACGCGGCGACGTTATCGCCTGCCACCGATCTGGACAACATTCGAAAGAGGTACTGCCCCGCATTCCACCTCAATTTGTTTCGCGACGGCGTTGGCGTGTCGATGCGATGCCGACCCCTGATCATAGATGCCCTGAACACCTTTCTCTACATCACCGCGCAACTGGTCGATGATATAGGCGGGCAGGTCCGCGCGCCGTGCAGCAGTTGTAAACAAGCGGCGGCAATCATGTGGGCGGAGTATGTTGCGGGCATTGGAGAGGCGTTCTGGGTGGTAGATGTGCTTCTCTACGTCATGCTGCGGGAAGACCCATTCGCTATGCTTCGGCAGCGCCTCAAGCAAGGCGATAACGCGGTCAGCCAAGGGGAATACGCCCAAGCGGCCATTCTTTAAGCGTGCGACCCGTAGCTTGCCAGCTTCAAGGTCAACATCTTCCCAGCGGAGCGAGATCACGTTTCCGGCTCGGAGGCCCGTGAACAGCATCAATTCGAAAGCCGCAGCGATGATCTGATTTGAAGTCCGTTTCTCCTCGATCAAGTCAAGTGCGGGCCATCGCTCATCTGGGTCAAACTTGACCGTGTTGTCGGGCTGATAGGTCTTGGTATCGACTTTGAGATCATCCGCGACATTGAAGCAGCGGCGAACCGCAGCCGCTCGTTTGAATGATGTTCGGATGATCTGGGCAAGATGTTTGCGCGTCGCAGTGCCTTTGTGGCGCATCACAACCTCTTCGAGATGGTCGAGGGTAATGTCTTCGATCTTCATCTTGAACAGCTCGGCCATATTGTTGCGCACTTGCGCCTTATATTCACCTTTTGTTCTTTCCGAGGCATTGGAGCGTTTGATGTGGGAGTCCAACGCATCACCTAGAGTGTGAATGCCTGTCGATGTGGCGTCAGTGCGCGTCGTGACTTCCGCCATCTTTTCCTTCGCCTTGTCACGAGCGGCAAACACCGTGGGCAGATCAGGCCACGAGCCAAGTGTGATAGAACGAACCTTGCCGTTAATACGCTTTGACAGGATCCACGTCTTTGTCGTGGCACCGACAGCAAGCCGGATGCCGCGCGCATCGGGGTCGGATTTGACCGTGAGGTCGGAGTACATGGTTGTCTTGCCAGGGGTCGGTTTGATCTTTGCGACTTCCGGGCGGGTGGTAAGTTTATGATTGGGCATTGCTCTACAACATCCTCTGCAACATTCAACAACGGCATACTATGGTATACAACCATAGGTTGACCACTTGTTTTTCGTTGCAGAGCGGTGCTTTACCTTATTTTTATGGCGTATTCCGGCGAAGCCCGATGACCAACTGAGTTCTTTGTAATCAGTAGGTCCGCGGTTCGAGTCCGTGTGGGGGCACCATTGCAAAATCAATGACTTACACTGGTGTTGTGCCGCTTGTCCTTTGTCGCTTTTTCGCACTAGGGGACAAATGGGGGACAAAGTGCATGAATTTCTGCATTTGGCGCGGGAGCCGACTCGAGTGCTGAGAGCTGCCGCCATGCGCCCTTTTCTTCGTTATTGAGCGGCTGGCGATACGCGCGGCACGGTGCCGAATTGAAACCGGACGCAAAGTCGGGTTCTGGGGTGTCAAAAAAGATACCTTGAAAATACCTTTTCCAAGCTCTGCGTAGCTATGCAAGAGTTAACACATTGTTAACGGAGAATGTTTGTGAAGCACCTTATTTTACTCTGCCTGTCTGCTCTTGTCCTATCATCCGCAGTTGCATTTGCTCAGAATCAACCCGAAAAGCCTAACAAACTGCCAATACCCACAGCGCCCTTTTGGAACTTAATGAGCAGCAAGCAAGACGCAAAGGTGTACAACGCCGCGTGTTGCAAGGTGTGCCGAAAGGGCAAGGCTTGTGGGAATAGCTGCATCAATCGGAACTATACGTGCCACAAAGGGGTTGGTTGCGCGTGTAATGGTTAACGGCATTCTACAAAGGTCGTGAAGCTGGCAGCTAACTCGGCAACTTCCTCAGGTTCTAATTTAATGTCTTCCAAACTGAGAATCGGATTAATGGCATTCTGAGCTAAGAACAGTTTTGCAATCTCTCCTCGTACGGCAAAGTTTACGTTCTGTGGCGTATCTCCGAGGGCGTCAGTAACTACCCGCTCGTTCAGTTTTGCGACAACCACGCCGACCACTTCGCCATCGGATGCAAGCAAAGGACCACCTGAGTTTCCGCTTTGAATGGGGCTAGTAATCTGCATGGTGCTCAAGTCGCCTCCTAGGCCCCTCAAAGAAGAAACGGACCCGCGAGTAACGTTAAGTCCACCTAGGAGACCAGCATACGGGTAACCAACTGCGGTGACGTCCGAATTCAA
This sequence comes from Ruegeria sp. AF7, assembly GCF_056541885.1. Lineage (NCBI taxonomy): Bacteria > Pseudomonadati > Pseudomonadota > Alphaproteobacteria > Rhodobacterales > Roseobacteraceae > Ruegeria > Ruegeria sp. AF7. The sequence goes on from NZ_JBQFYX010000010.1 coordinate 59,818, forward strand.
TTTCGCAGGGCTGGCCGAAAAAACGGCGACTCCCCTGTCTATCGGTGCATCGTATTTTAGTAGCGCTAGGTCGTACTCTTCTGATGAAGAAACCGCTGTCGCAGGTCGGTCATCAACTAACACTTGCGCGCAACCGTCTACGACATGCTGGTTAGTAAGAACATGCCCATCCCGTGAGACAATAAAGCCGCTTCCCGCACTCCCTTGAATACCGGGGCTGGATGCCTCTGGATCTTCACCAGTTGGTTCATCCGCCTCTTCGAGTGCAGCGACCACTTGCTGGATGACCCTATCAAGTTTGCCGTTGTTCGAAATATCTAGCGGATTGGCCCGGCCTTTTGAAATGCTAGAGGCCACAGCGCCCAGAACGTGACGATCCTGTTCGTTCGCAGACAGCATCACAGTTGACCAGCCCCCATTCACAAAATCCGACCTGGTGTAGAGGGTGGAGCCATCTCTTTTTGTTACTGAAGAGACGGCGAGGTTGCTTTTCCTAACTGTGTAGGGATCACTTACCAACTGATGAGATTGGACCGTAAAGTCATGAAGCCTCTGGGCGGTTTCGACTGAGTGAATACCAACGGAAATGGAGAAACTGCTGTTGGCGTGACGGTAATTCAAGAAGTAGTCGGAATCAGCTTCGCGACGAATAGTGTCTTCAGGCCATAGGAAAGATAACCCCAAGCCCTCAAAGTACTGGATCTCCCAACCGTCTTGGGAGATGCGCTCGAATAAGGTCCATGCCAGAAACGCCATGTGCCAGTCTTCGGGAGCCGTCTCGAACACTTCGCGAGAATAGTCGTCCAACGCTCGATTGCTGATCCTGCCCCATGCCCCATCTAACAGGCCATGATAATGACCCTCAAACGCAAGTGCAGTCTGCAGAAACCGTTTGTCTTCGTAGCTTAGGTTGGACGCGTCAAAACCTTGTAGCAACACCTCAAAGTCTTGCGAACGTGCCATTGAAGGTAAAATCACACCAGCAAGAGCAACAATTGCAACCAGATTTCGCAAAACTCTCATTACACAACTCAACAGTCTGCACGTTTTTTGTGGCAATAGTTTACATGCAGAAAAGGGTATTTCTAGGACGGCAACGATTGAATTCTGTATTGCATGAAGAATCAAGCATTGTTGGAGCCTTGCGCTACTACCAAAGGCGGCTCTTTCGGAAACGACCGAATATCGAACCACTTGAAACACGTGCCATCTGCGTTCCGCTTGTCACCCATGAGCAGGTGCGCTCCGGTGGTCCTGTGCCGGATCAGCGCCGCCCTAAACGCCCGAAGGTCTATCAACCACCAATTCACGATAGTCCGTCCGTCAGGCCCTGCGTGGCCGTAGAACATCCAATCCCCGTACCCGTTCACAATCTTGGACAACTCAGTTTCAGCACCAGTGGGTAACTTGGCTCGGATCGTGAACTGGTGCGGGTATCTGGCGGCGTATCCGTGTCGCCTGACCCTTGCTGCTATCCGCATGTCCTTTGCGTCCAACATCAGCAAGTCCGTGGCTTGGAAGTGGTCCAGCGGATCGGGCGCGGCCTGTAGTATGTGACCGCCGATGATGCTCTTAATCTCTGGCAGAAACTGGTCGGACCAGTGCCGGTTGACGCTGTAATAACTCATATCAAGTTCCAAAAAGAAAAAGGGCGCAGAAAATGCCGCGCCCAGCTCAAATGAAATTCAGGCAGCCTTATCCGGTACCGACTTCTGCGTTCCTGACGCGCCTTGATCCGTGCCTTTACCCAGCTGGTCCTTTTGAGATTGAACCACGCCCCACTCTGCCTCGTGCAAATCGAGAACCGCATTGGCCTTGTCCCTCAGAGCGGCAGCAACAGACTGAACCGAAAGGCCTTCGGGGCAGTTTGTCTTGTCGTATTCCGCCAGAAGGTCAGTCAGCGCAATTGACAGACCGGCAATCGTTTGCAGCTCATATTCGGTTGCTTCGTAAGCGTTTGTGAATTGATCTATCATACTGTAGCCTCCGGAAGGTTTACGCTGTCCAACATGCTGGACAAGCGGTTGGCCAAGTCGCCGGACACCTTCAACAGTGCCGTAACGCCATTAGGGTAAATGCCTTCGTTGTCGATGACTGCTGCCGACTCGATCAGGCTTGAGATATCGGTAGCCATGTCCTGGCAGTCCTGAAGGTATTTGAACAAATCTGCTCCATTCGCGCTGGCGCGTTGTTCTTGCATTGCTAAGTCCTCCGATTGTGATAATGTTCTAAAAAGTAACATAAGGAATGTTCTAAATTGGAACAAGGGCAAAAATTCATTTCAGGGCAAATTCGAGCAGCAAGAGGCCTTTTGGATATTTCACAGGCAATACTGGCAAAGACCGCAGGCGTTTCATCAATGACTGTCAAACGTGCCGAGGGGTCCGGCTCTCCTTTCCCAGCAGACAAAGCGATAACGGCTATCCAGGAGGCGTTGGTATCACAAGGCATTCAGTTTCTGGACGAAGGTGACTCTGCCAAGGGACCGGGTGTGGTTTTGGTCAAGAACGACGGACAATGATGATGAGACCTGCATTCTTCGCAATCGCATTGTTATCACTAAAGGCCGGGTTAGTGTTTCCGGGGACCGTTTTCGCGCAGAGCTTTTCTTGCAGCTTTGGTCAACCTGCATGTTTGGACTTTGGGGACAAAGTCTGCAGTTCGCAGGGAAAGTGCGTTGATGAATATGCAGAGTGCTTTGACCAGTACGCCTGCGACTATGAGGGGTTTACTTGTAAGTCAAACCTAAGCGACCTTGCAGTCGAATATGATGATTTGGTTTATGAGTATAATAAACTAGTTGAAAAGCATAACTTGCTTCGCGATGACGCTATGGAACTAAGTGAAAACTACAATCGCCTATTTTCAGAATACGAAAGTGCGGTTTCAGAGAGGGACGATATTGTGTCGTGCGTCGAATCCTCCGCTTCGATATCAGAAGCTTTATACTGCTTTTAATTCAGAGTCGGTGGACAATGACGTAACATTCTCCACCCACCCAGTGCGAACCAAGACCCGTGTTCTTCGGCAGCGGCCCGTCGCGCCTACTAACTAAGCAAGCTCGATAATGGCTCCGCCAAGCTTCTTTCCCTCTGCTTTGCCGCCGTGCGAATGGTGAAGTCGAATGACCTCAAATCGCCGCTCTGAGTTTGTCTGAACATAGACGCTCTCAATCTGACCGCGCCTGAAAGATTTCTCTATCTCGTGAAGAGCTTCACCAACGTTATCAAATTCGCCGAGTTCGCGGTAAATATTGCCTGACTGCCGAGTAAGTGCAGCGACGACTGGTCCGTTAGCAAGTTTGCAAACCTCACGCATCTGATTGACGTAGATTGTGTCCAGCCTTTCAGGGTCTTGAAGGCGCTGTTCTTTAACCATCATGACCACGACAACGACAATTGCGAAGCAGACCAGTAGCAGTAGTTCGGTCATTCCCATATGCGCTCCCTTGGGTAACTGGTGAACCACACCTGACGACACAACTAAATGGGCCGCAACGATTTCCACACGAAGAGAACAGTCGGGCCAGACTTGTTTTGTCATCTACATCCGCTGTACAGGCCTCCACACTTGGAGAAATTGCCGGTTCGGAGTTTATTGTAGTGAACACGATATGGCTGTTTTACTAGGCAAAAGAGCCATACCAACTTACCCTTTCAACCTGAGCCTTGACCTGGGTTGCCCGCTGTTATGCGGTTTCAGAGTTATTTCTGGCCCTTCTCGTCTTGTTTTGCTGCTTTAGTAAGTGATTTTTGCGAGACGCATCCCTCTAGGCGCAGTAGGTATTCCAGGATATCGGTCTTGGTCGCCCTGGAAATCTCAACCAGGGCTTTGTTGTCCTTGCCTTGCCCGCCATCACCATCCGGAATAGCTTCCTTGAATGCCGCTAACATATCAGAGTACTTAGCGACCTCTCGTGTCAGCCCACGCCGAACTGCAATCCGAACCTCACGGATTACAGAAAGGGTGACCTCGACCGCAACGTCATCGTTGTTGAGATTCGCTTTTTCAGCATAAATTGTCGCCATGCCTCCGATGCAATTTAGCGTCTGAGCGCCGTCGAAGATACTCTCAATTGTAGTTTTTCCTACACCCCTTGATGCCGCCTGCTGCACTCCCACTGCAGCTATGCCTCGATTAGCCAAGGCAGCGTCTGAGGTACCTTTCACGGCTCCACCAACTACAGAGGCCGCTGTAAGGATAACTAGGCCACTTGCGACGTTTTGAGTGTTTTGCGACCTGATTCCAGTGGAATAATACGCTGCAGAAAGTTGTTTCGCAGATTTAGCCGCACTGGCCAGTGTAGGCGGTTCGTTTTGGATAACAGGCTCCAGAACACCGCCATTGCCGTCGAATACCTCCTTCTCTTCTTCATTCAAAATTTGATCTGCGCAACCGGCAAACCCCGAAACCAAAAGTACGAAAAACAGTAATTTCATGAAACAACTCCATTGAAGAAAAAATATTTCCAAATTCTAATAGTTTAACGATAACCGAATGTTCGAAATTTCCAAAGTATGCATTTAGGTTCGGGATTTTCTTTCTAGGTTTTCAGAGTACCACTGGCTACCACAATGAAAAGTACTGTCTCGCTCCAGCTGTATAAGAAGAAACAGCACTAACCCGCGGGATAACAAGAGGGTTGACCGTTAATCGGTCAATGGCTCATTCTAGTAGAGGTTTTTATCACAATTTTTGACGACAATTTCTATTAGAGGGCCAAATGAGTATTCCATCTGACGGTTTTACTATTGTTATTCGTAGGCTTCGTACCCAATCCAGAGGATCTGGTTCCGGGGTCAGGTACCGGACAGTAGGGGAGTACAATTGTTACTTCAATGGAACTGTGGTGAACTTACCCAATATGTCGGGCGCTTCAATTGAACCCAAGGGGCCAGGCGATAATTCGCAGCACGGTGTCACCTATTCTCGAAGGATTGAAGAGGGAACATATCAACTTGGTACACATGGCTTCAGCGGTTCAAAATACCACACGTTTGACTACAATAATAACAGTCGTCCGCGTCCTGGAGTTTATGTGCATGACACTGGCAATAGGTCGGCAGTTTTGATTCATCGTGGCAGCGGTTTCAAAGCGTCGATTGGATGCATAAATCTAACGCGGAGCATTGCAGGACCAGAGGATAACATAAGCAAGAACAATAGCTTTATTCATCTTGACGCTTTTATCTCGTTCATGAAGTTAAATCTGGCGGGATTTCCAACACAAGCTGGTAGAAGAATTGAGAAGGCATGGCTTGTCATCGAAGGCGAACCCTAGAATTGGTGTCTAGTTCAGACGACGTTTTCGCGCGGCCATCTTGCGACAGCCTTCCTTGCAAAACTTGGCATCAATCCGTTTCCACTCGGGCATAAGCTCACCACAGTAGGCGCAGTGCCAGCCTTTGGAATAGTTCCGCGCCAATGCGTTGGCCCGCTGTGCAATCCGGTGCGGGTTTTGCCATGGGAAAGACGTGAATCCCACCCGCACGTATGGCGCGTCCAGTTCCTCAATCCAGATTGTCGCGCTTTCACGGTCGGTCATTTGTCGTGTACCTTATCCGGGAACAGCCTTTGTTATTGTTGAGGAATTCGATTTAACTTGCTGCCTGCTCAAGTGACCGCGCCAGTTCAATCAGTCGATTGCGCTCTGCCCAATGTGCAACGTTGGCTTCTGATATGCGCCTCCGGCCCTCGGCTGTCTTTGCCCCGGTCGAAAGCCCACCATGCAGTCTGCACCTGTTCTTGCCCTCAACAGGGGCTGACATACATACGCCATCCTTGGTCTTGGCTCCGCAGATTTTGGTTTCGCTAGTCATGTGGTGCCTCCTGTCTGGACTGTGGGTGCGCGAGTGCCTACCTTGGTGGTATGCGTAGATTGATTATCGCCCTTGCCATTGTTCTCATTCTGCTTTGCGCCCCGATTACGGTCTTTGCCGTGGGCTGGGGCTACATGCAGATTTACCATCAGTTCGGCTTCATCCCGTTTTTCGTAGCCTGCATCAGCGGGACTGTGTGTGTGCTAGGGGCTGCTTGGCGCTCTGATAAAGCCCTAGAGCAGTAGTACCGGCCACCACACGACCTATAAGCTGCGCCTGAGCGTCTTTGAGGGGCTGACCATTTAACGCGCCCCTGACGGCCTTGAGCGCGTCCTGTGCGTCCTTTCCCTTGATACCTGTCAGTGCCTTTGCGATTTCTGCGAACATGCCACGCTCTCGGGCTGACATCGAACGCGGATCAATTGCGGCGATGGATTGCGTTACTTCCCGTGCTGCATCCAGCGGGTTGCCCATGTTGCCAGCAGTGCGGCGCGCAAGGCTGGGGGCGGTTTCGTCTGCCACCTGTTCCTGAATGGACTGGCGAATTGCCGTCTTTGAGTTCTGCGCGACTGCCGCCCTGAGTTCCAGCGCGGTTGCCGAGCGGTCCAGCTCGTTCAACAGCCGATCCGCACGGGGACCTCCGAGAACAAGGCGCAGTTTCTGGATATTGGCGCGGCTCGACATTTCCTTGACCAGCTGCATGGCCTCTCGGGCGTCTGTGTTTGGATCTGTGATAGTGCGCCGGACATTGGACAAGTTTTGCTCGATACTTTCCCTCACGCCCTGTCTGACGGCCTGACGAGCATCATTGGAGACACCTTGGTTCAGGAAGGCTTTGACGTCTTCTACCGTGGTTCCCTTGAACAGGAGGTTTTTGCCAAGTGCCAAGCCTTCGTCCTGCTGAACCTTGTCGCCACCGAGGCGCAGAGCGCGTCCGTAGAGCGGTACAGCCTGTTTTGTGGCCTCCCGTAGCTCTGTGGCGAGTTTACGCGCTCTCAGGCCCGCTGCCGTGAGCCTGCCGAACTGGTCAACCGACTCCCTGGCAATGCCATCCAGCGCTTTCTTGATTTCGTCCAATTGTTGGACGTTGGGCATTTCCCGGAACGTCACGCTGCCATCGTCGGCAATCTGGGCCATGATTTGCTGATTGCGCTGACCTGCTGCAATCATCGCTTCATTTGCCTCGCCTATCGCTGCTTTCAGTGAATTGGGCGGGATACGTGAAAGGGTATCTTCAATTATGCGTCCTGCTGAACCCGAATAGTCGATTGGTGCGGCATAAGCAGCGCCATAGGCCTTCTGTCTGGCGGAGGCAGTGCCCTGCGAGATTTCCTTTGCAGCGGTCTTGATGCCCTTGGGTTTGCCAAACACACCGTCAAGAACACCGGGCAGTCGCTTGCCAACACGTGCCGCGCGCCCGTCTGCGGCGTTTCTGGCGGCGTTCAGGGCCTTTCCGCCCGTCGTGGCCGCAGCGTCCAGCAGAGCGCCTGTAGACGGTCCTGCATCGGCTAACAACGCGTCCTCACCCAGTTGAGCCAAGCGGGCCTGAGCCTCGTCCAGATTATCGCTGACGATACCCTGCTTGACGATCCGGGCCGCTGCCGGAGAAATGCCAAGTTCTTCCGCAATTGTACGCACGTCCAGCTTCTTGATGCGCTTGGCGACATGGACGGCGCTTTCACCCGCCCACGTGGCAACAGGACCAAGAAACGTTGCCAGTGTACCGCCAATGCCAGCACCCTTAACGCCCTCCTGTAGGCGCTCACCATCACCGGCGCGCCCCGCAAAGCTGGCCGCACCTTCAACAGCACCAGCTGGGGCGGCAACCGTGCCAGCCCGTACGCCGCGTGTAAGCCAGTTGGCCCCCTTAGCTATATAATCAGCGGCCTTTGCACCACCCGCTCCAACAGCCAGTGGAAGTGCCGTTGCAATACCGCCTGTGACGTTCAGGGCTGCGGATTGGCCGGGATGTTGGCGCTCCATCGCATCAGACGTCAGGCCCATGTTCTCTGCGGCCTGCGGGCTGACCATACCAACGGCCTCGTCTGCCCATTCACCAACGAGCGGGGTGCCTTGAATAAACTCCTGCGCGCGGGCGGCGATTGGGTGTTCTGATATCCGTTGCTGGTCAACATCGCGTTGCACGAGATCCACGGGCTTTGCGCCCTGTATGATTTCTGCGATCCGCGCTTGGTCATTTGTGGCATAGCCCGCTGATTTGAAGGACAGGGAACCGTCCTCAAGTTTGAACACCTGCCCTCCGTCGTCGGTTGTGGCGACAACCTCACCGGATAGCTGCTGCCTGCGCTTGGCAATGCGGTCCTGCATTCCCGCCAGTTTGCCCTGCTGGGCCAGTTCTGCGCGCCGGTCAGCGATGCGCTGCTGAATATCCCCGTTCATTGACCTAGCTCCTGAAAGCGACGCTCCAGGGCGTCCAGTTGCGGGCCTGTCATCTTCTCAACGGGCACTTGGCTGAGCTGGTTGAGGTCCATCTGAAGAATTGCCTCAGGCGTGTAGCTCATGGCGGGCTGGCGGCTCAGGTAGCTCTGCCAGTCGCCCTCAGGGTTTGCCGTGATGCCGTTGCCCGCTTCCGAGATGAGGGGGTTATCACGCATGTAGTCCGACCACACCTCCTGCGCGCCTTCGAGGCTGCCATGCTTGCGCGCCCAATTCTCGAAGAACGCGGCACGGGATTGCGCCCGTGCGGCTCCGGCCTTCATAACCTGAGAAATTGCGGCGTTCCCTTCGGGGGTCTGGCTGAGGTTCGGGACGGCTGCGCGGAACATGCCCATTTCCCGATCCGTGATTGCGCCCTTGGTCTTTTCCGTGAACGTAAGCTGCGCTTCCATCGCCAGTGATTTGAACGCGCCACGTGAGCCGCTGTCACCGGGGAGGAAGCCCACAATATCGTCAACGAACCCGTAAGCTTCACCACCAGGGCCGGTGTAGCCGATTTTTGGCGATACGGTTTCAAGCTGGGTTGCAAGGCTTTCGAGGTCAGTTGCCGTGCGCCCTGCAGCATTGATTTCCTCAAGGGCTGCGGCGTCCTTCTTGGACAGCTCCTTGCCCAATTGGCCGGGGTTGCGCGGGGTGCCCGTCAAGTCTGGGTTCTGACCCGGAGGCGTATTGCCTTGCCAGCCGTGCTGCACAACGGTCCCGTCAGACGTCGTAACGCTGAAACCCGGCGTCTGCTGACTGCTTCCAACGACCTTCGGACCACCTTCTGCGCTAAGGTCGTAGAGCTGATTTCCGACCACCCTGAAGTTGTCAAAATTCTGATCCTGCGGCTTTAGAAAATCTTCGATAACCTCTGCGGCATCACCGTACTTGATGACACGCTCTGGGAACTCGTCCAGGCTTTGCATCGGAGTCTCACCAACACGTTCCAGAATTGCGTTCACACCTTGCAAGTCACCTTTCGCGTGGAGCGCTATAGCCTGCGTTATACCTTGGCGGATTCTGGTGAGTTCCTGCTGTGCCTCTGCTTCATCCATCTGCGCAAGCTGCTCACGAACTCTCATTTCCATCGCCTGACGGTCATAAGCCATTTTTTGGCTACGTTCTTGCTGAACCTGATGCTGGCCTTGAATGGCAAGCGCCTGCGTCGGGTCAAGCTGCGCCAAGGAATTAAGCGCATTCTGGTCCCCGGCAAAGATATTCGCGCCCTGGGTCTGGTACAGGTTCCGCAATGCGTTCTGACTTGCCAATTGGTCCGACTGAGCGCGCAATGCCTGCCCCTGAGCAAAGGCGTTGACCAGATTGGGTTGTCGCGCGCCCAAGATAATTGAATGGTCCATTCTGCTCATTGAATTACCTCCGGCATTGGCTGCGTCGCCAGCTTGTCCATTGTGAGGGCAGCCGCAGCAACACCGTCGTGCTCTGCAACCATGCTCAGCCACCGTACTTTCAGTTCGGGTGTCAGCGGGTCTTTTTGCCCGTCCAGTGCCCATTGGTGCAGCGCCGCGGTTTCCCGCTCGGCCCGAACCCGTTTGGCAATAATCTCTCGGATTTCCACGCTCATCTGCTCTGCCTTGGCCCGCCTCGGTTTCTTAAATGGAAGGTATCATATTACCTCTACTTAGGCAAGAACGTGGCGTGAACATTTGTCTCAATCTGAGGTATCTTTGTGCCTTGGTGTGAACGGTGATTCCCCCTGAAAACAACACTGGCTTTCCATTGCGCCGGATAGGGGTGAAGAGTTTGCGCGGATTGCCTATATCGTCGGAATGAAACGCTTACTTTTACTTTTGATCCTTCTTGCGCCTTCCGCCCATGCAGCCAGCCTGCATGTGCGTGACGCTGACACGATTGTTGTCGATGGAACTCCGGTGAGACTGAACGGCGTCGATGCCCCCGAGCTCGGCACACGTTCCGGTCAGGACGCCAAGCGCTGGATGGTGAACTATCTGCGCGGCAAATCCATTTCATGCGATTTGAACGGCGAACGTACGCATGACCGTTGGGTTGGTGTCTGTTATGCGGATGGCCAGGACATAGGGGCCGCTGTAATCGCCGCTGGGCACGCTTTGGACTGCCGTAGGTACTCAGGTGGCCGATACCGGCATTTAGAGACCCCAGCGGCAAAATCACGGCTCAGGCGTGCAAGGTATTGTGAGTGAGGGCTTGGTTGTTTTGCTCAGTAGTACGTCAGGCAGTGAAAATAAACTGGTTCGTTCCTAAACTTCGAAGCTGAATTTCCTATTGCCGTTCAGATGATTGCGATGGCTCTTCATTATATCCTGAAAACGCCAAACTGGTGACATAGTCTTCATCAAAATTGAACTTGAAATTGCCGGCTTGCTACCAGCCTTGATTTTTGGCTAAGTTGACCGAAATCATATTTTTCAAAACTAGATTGAGGATTCATCTCGTGTGTACGTTCCTTTCGACGTCATTTAGAAGTGGAACGATTATCAATGCCAAGAAGCGCGGCGAGGATACTTCCGGCGCGCAGATAGTGAACACCTTCCGAGATGCCAGAAGAATTGGCCTTCAAATAGCTCCGCGTAAAGATGCCTATCTAAGTGCGATAGGCGCAGCATTTGCGGCAAAATCTGATGCCCGTGTTTACTGCGCTGAAGACGAAGAAGTTACAGCCAGGTTTGACCCGGGACTGATCCTGGACTTTCCATTGACAACAATCGAAGTTGGCGGGTGGACGCTTTCAGCGCGGTCCTGCCTGACCGTCTGTTCTGGACAAGCTCAAAGCAAGGTCTGGACGCGCGTTGTCGGAAATTCGAATTTTTCCCACCTCTCGCTTTCGGAGAGTGATGTGCGCGAACTGCATAGAATCTCGAAATCCTATGCTGAAACTGCAAACGATATGATTGTGCAACTCTACGAAAGCGACTTTTCGAGTGCGCAATCGTTGGACGTCTTACTGGAAAAATCAGGCTGGATCGACGTCTTTGCTGTGGATTGCGCCGGGTCAGAGATATCCTCCGCTATTAGGGATTTATATTCTGAACTTTCATGGTCGGTTGAAACAAAATCGATAGCTAACTCAGAGCTAGCTAAAACTCTTAGGAGAGTTACTGCAGTTTCTATGCCGGAGAATGGGCAGGATGCGACGTCCACTCCTGAGTTTACGTTGAAGGAAAGCTCTGAATTTGTTCCGTTTCACGCAAGAAATGGGTCCGAATCCGTTTTCGTAGCTACTGCCGATGACTGCCACGCGTACATTTCAGGCCTCGTCGATGCAGGAAGCGCCTCGACGGCCGAAGAAAAGAAAAACGAGACTGACACGCCTAAAAGCGTTGGGGCTACCGCTGAGTTGGCAATGCAGATAGGCGCAGCATATTAGTTGTACTGGTAACAAGTTAGGTTCCAAGATTGAGTGATTTCAAAGACCGCTTCCTTAAAGCATTAAAACCGTACCATCGAGCCCACGTAGCACTTCAGCAGTTTAGTCGTGAAGGTAACGCATTAGTCGACGGAGAGCAGCTAGTCGAAGCAGCTTCACTCGGCGTTATCCTCAAAGCAGCGGAAGACATAAGTCGACCCGACAGAAAGAGGCTCTCAGAAAGCAAGAAAAATGCAAAAGAGCTACTCTCACAAGATAGCATTACTCTATCAGCGGTTGGATTTGCGCGAGATGATATTGCAAGCTTGAGAGACGTCGATGCTGGCCACGGAAACAGTTTTCGATTTCGAGTGTCAAAAAAAAATGGTTTCCAATTTGTAAAAGTTAACCCGGACGCGGACGAAGAAGTCTTGTTTGACCGTGACAGGTGGGAAAAACAACGTCTGAGCGCACTCGATACAGCGATTGCGCAAGGTGCAAACATTATTAGTTTTGGCGAAACAGACTACCAAGAGCACTCTGACCGGGCGTGTGAAGAGAAATTTCAAGAAAAAATCAAAGCTAAAATCGATGCGGTTGAAAGGCCTATTTTTTTTATCGCAGGAACCGACTATGACCATGAAGAAAATGGGGATGCTTCCACGTGTCTCAACAGGGCTCGAATTTTTCCCAACAAGACCCTATTGAGCCAAGAACGCGATGACATTCCGAGCAGGCCGATACTGCATTCAAAACTTCACGCCGCCGAGCGCACTGACGAGAGAATATCTTCTCCGGAACGCCCTAGAATAGTCTACTATGAAACTATTCTGGGCAATATAGCCGTACTTATTTGTGTGGATGCCTACAACCCAACAGTTGCAATGTCGCTTTTACGAAACCGTGGAAGCCTCGACAAAGATCAAATAGACTTTATTTTGGTGCCCTCCTATAACAAGAGCGCTAAGCTCTTTTATGCGTGCCAGGTTCTGAGCCTCTTGTCCGGAAGCGTTGTAATGCTGATTGACACGTGCGGAAAAGAAGCGACTAAACCAGCGCAAACAGCTGTATTCGTTCATGGGCGACTTTTTTCAGACCTGCTTGAAGACCCCGATGTGGGCTTAGATACATGTGGTGAGTACCTTTCTGAGCATCCGCACTCTCCGGTAAGGACCTGTCGCCTGTCACTGGACTTCCTACGAGAACTGCGTTCCAAGGAGACTTCTCTGACACCGACATTCAACCAGGTAGTTCATCATTTTTTGCGCGCTCCATAGCCTTAAATCGAGAAATTCCACGACTCACCCTAGCGGATCAATGCTGAACGACATTGAACTTTTTGTCGCTCACAGGACCACTGGGCAGCAATGCGTGACTGGCTGGTTCGGAATGACGTTCCTGCTCCAAACAATCTGCCGGGGTGGCCAGAACAAGAATAAGGGCTGGCTGAGGGGGTCGAGGCCAGCCCCTATCTTCGTCACGAGGGGGTAAGTGGTTATTCTGATCCCAATCTATCCAACTCAAGCAGAGCCCGAAATTGGGGGATTCCCGTAACATTGCAAACTTCACCGAAAAAGTTTGTTTCCAAAGGGCAAACAGTGAGTTTCAAAACGAGATGTGGACACAATTTTGCCGCAATGCGATCCTCTGTCCGTGGGTGGCGCGTGTTGATTTTAGAGCGTTCCAGTTTTTCCATCTGGATTTGAGGGGGTTGTTGAGTTCGGCGCGCCGCCCCACGAGTACTTCATCGAACCGCCAGAGTATTGAACTGCACTTTCCGAGTGCCGGAGCGCCAACGCACTTTTCATCTCAAGGACGCAATTTGAACACTCTCCGCAAATATTAGTGCGGAGCGGCGCGCCTTGATGGGGATTATGATTTCAATGAGGGGGTACGAGTTCGGCGCGTCGTACCTTTGCAAAGGCCCACTGGCCTTCACGCGGATTCTGCTGATATGACATTGTCTGCGTTCGAAATTCATGGGTAGCGTTGTCATGGAAATCTATGAACCGAAGCTGGTGATGTCAGACAAGTGCAAGGCTGTACTTTTAGACGGGTATCGGTTTGAAATCGAAATCTACCGCTTGGACAACCAGGACAAATGGACGTTGGAAGTGGTGGACTATGAAGACGCCAGTTATGTCTGGGACGACAAGTTCAACTCGGACCAAGAGGCTCTGGATACAGCAATTGAGATTCTGAACAACGAAGGCGCATTGGGCTTCACGGGGAAAGAACAGAAACCTTAAGGCAGGCTTGGGGTCGTTGGCGTTCAACATTCCTGGCTGTCCGAACCGAGCGCTTTGCGGCAAAGTCTGTGGTTTTTTGCCCCTCTTCAATTTGTGCAAATTTTTGCACCTTTTCGGCTGTGGGTCGGCCCCGGCGTTCATCCATCTCATTCGCAATTGCTCGGGCGATGGCGACCCTCTCAGACGGAGTGAAGTCCTTTCGAACCTCGTTTTCAACAGAGTTGGTCTGCAAACTTGCAGAGCTACGCCCGTTTCCAACTTCGCTGCAACCATAGCCCGTTGGCTTACTGCCAGGTGGCGGCGGTGCAGTATGGCAATGCAATTTCACTCATCCGCCAAATTATTCAGACTTTCATCGCTCAGCCTGCTGGTTTTAGCCTTCTCCAAAACAAGCTCCTCGTCTGCCGCAGCCAACGCGATTTCCAACTCTTCATCGGTCATGTCTTCAAGACGTTTGTCGCCTGCTGCCATGGCATAGACGCGGCGGGCAAATGCATGCTCACACTCAGCTTTATCCCGCGTGATTTTGCCAAGCGTGGTTCCGGCAATAATTGCATGGTGAAACACGGCAGGCCCGCATTGTTGTCCTTCCTTTGCAGGCACAACGCTTACGAATAGGGGCTTTCTTTTCGCCTCAGTGAAAACTGCAGTTTCCAGCTTGTCTAGTCGGCGTCTGATGCTCATGCGTCCACACCAATCCGTTTGCTGTCGGCGGCTATGTCAGCCAACAACTCATCTAGATCCACAACGCCAATCGTTGGCTCTGTGGCGTCGTTGTCATGAATTATCCACTCATCAAACGGCTCTGAGATGTTGGCAGTAAGACGGGCCACAACTTCGCGCACCTCATCTTCATCCGTCATGTCTTTCGGTAAGTGGATAATCGCCGTCATTTTCTTGGTGCCCTTCCGGGCTTCCAGCTTGGATATCCTGCTCTTCACGCTCATGTCGTCTGTCTCCCTCAAAGTTGATCCGCGTCTGATTCAAGAAAAACACTTCGCTGCCCGGTAGGGTTTACGCGTCTGGTGAACGCGCTCTGATCCTCTCGCGGCTTGCGTTCGTGCAAATTGCCACCGACGTACGCGCTTAGAATGACTGGTTCACCATCGTCTTTGCCTTTGAAGGGGGCAGAGATGTAGATGACCGTTCCGTGGCTGTGTGTTTGCTCCAATCTCTGGACTCGGTTCCTGATGGTCATGTTTGATGCTCTTCTCGAGTTGGGTTGCAGTCAGCGCCGTTGGCCGCGTCGAGAAATGCTGAGAAAAGAACAGCGCTGTCGGTTTCGTGCTTTGAAAACTCGACACATTGCCGAGCCACTTCGTCATCAACACGGCCATCCATAATGAGGGCGGCAATTTCCAAAGGTGACGCATTGGCAGTCAATTGGTTCAACGGTGTTTCACGCATACGTTCCGCTGTGGCCAGCAATCGCTTTACCAGTAGGTTCGAAGCGCCCGAGTTTGAGATGGCACTTTCCAACTTTCTACTTTCCAAAGCCGCTAACCTGTTTCTGATGTTCATTTCTGTGTCTCCAATGCCGTGATGCGTTTTTCCAATTCGGTCGTTTCCAGCACCCGCCTGTACTGCTCTATCAGCCCCATGATGGTTGCTCCCTCCAACGGGGTTATCTCGCCCTGAGAAACCGCCTGTAGAACCGCCTGCGCCGCCTCTGAGGCCTCCTCTGCGGATTGGATGGCAGGCAGGTCGAAATTAACTGGCGCGTCCTTTCTGGTGGGCGCTATTCGTTCCAGGCACAGCCGTAAGGCCGTGCTGTCGCCTTCAAGTGCCATATCCACCGCTTTTTGGGTGATGACCTCGGACTGCCCCTCAAGCAGTTCCTCAACTGCTCTTGTGACTCGGTGCCGGGTTCCGCGTGGCTTGCCGGGATTGCCTTGAGCGAATTTCCCGTTCTCGTCAGTATACGTATTGGCCACGTTTTTTCGTTCGGTTTCATCCGCCATCACTCATGCCTCGCCGTGTTTGGTTATTGGTGCAGAAGGTGTCCGTTTCCCCCAGACCCCCTGGTAGATTAAGGATGTCTCAAAAATTGCGACGTGAGAGCGCTGAAAAAGGCCGTTTACGTCTTCATTTTTGCGACGGCACGTCTTCATTTTTGCGACGTCCTTTCCTTACACGTCTCAAAATTTAAGACGGTCACGTCTTCAAATTTGCGACAGGGTTTTATTTTTGAGCTTCTTCCAGAAGGGTTATGTGCTGCGGCTTTGTGGACGCGAAAATCATTGCCTGACGCCCAGTCGCGATAGAGCATCCGCCCACCTCTTCGTTCGCTATGCGGCAATTCGATTTCCGTCAGTTCGTACAGTGGGGAACGGGCCTCACCACCCAAACCAAGCTGAGCTGGTTTTGTGACCACCAGAAAGCCCTTTGCCTGAAGGTCGTGGAACCCGCGCGCAGCGGTGTTGAGCGACTTAACCCCCAATGCTTCAGCCGCTTGCCTGACACTGAATTGGATCTTGCCGTTATTGTTCGCTTGCGGGCCGCGCCATTCAAGCTTGAGCCAAGGGTACAGCGCTTGAGCGACGGGCGAGAGGGCCCGCCAAGCGGGCTCCTCCATCATATTGCGCACGAGCTTTGTGAAATGCTCTCCGCGCCTTTCGTTATTCTTGTCGCGTCCCATTCGGTCACCTCAGTCCAACAGAAAGCTCGAACGGCATCGATTCAGCTGCGCTCTTAATCGCAGACCCCGCTCCTAAGACGTCATTCCAATCCTGCCCGTCTGGCGCGGGCATCATTGAAACTTTCCAACCAAGGGAACTGGCACGGCTGGCGAGCGCATGACCGGCCTCACGTCCGGCGTCATCGCCATCAGTCGCAACAATCAGGTTAGTTGGTTGTTCCGGTAGGAGCAGAGCTTTCATTCCCGATGTGCTGAGCGTGGCCCAGACCGTGGCAGGGCCGCTGAGCAGCCCCGACAGCAGCGACAGGCCGGTTTCCATGCCCTCGCACACCACAAGCGGTCCTACAGCCTCTGACAGGACCACAGCGCCACCACAGCATGGCCCCAGCATCATCTTGGCCGACTTATTCAGGCGGTTGCCCTTCTTGTCGAAGAACGTTCGGTGAATGCCGCCGGTCGTGACCTGAGCCACCATAGCCATGCACCAAGACGTTGACGGGCCGTGAAAGATATCCGGCGCGAAACGCAGGGAAGGCGGAAGGGGGCAGGTGATACCCCGCCCGCGCAAATAGGCCTCGGCTTTGGTGCGCTCGATGGGGTGAGATGCTTCCCAGATCCCGCGCGCCTGCTTCAACTTGTTTTCCTCATATGCCTTGCGGTTTTTGTCCGCTTCGCGCTGTGCCTGCGGATCGATCCTCGCCGAACTGGCAGGGACGTTGGCAGCGTCGGCAATGTCCTTGAAGCCGCAGCCGTCCTTGAAGCAATACAGCAGCAGCTTGCCACCGGATTCTGAGATAGACAGGGCCGTCTGGTCTTTGCGGCGCTCGGGCTGGCAGACAGGGCAAGGCGCAGAGCCCCGCCCATTGCGCCAGACACCACCGAGATTGAAAGTCAGGTCTTGGGCGGTCATTGTGCACCGCCTTCCTGGCTTGCGATGTCCGCCAACGCCTTCTGAATGTCGGGAAGCAGGGCGGCGTTGAACGCCACCCCTTTCTTTGTCGGGTACTTCTCCCCATCCTTCGCCAGATACCAGACGCGGACATTCACAACGTCACGCCCCATGTAGTTCTGGCGGCTGAGCCTGATTTCTTCCTGAGAGTTCTTCTGAATAACAGCGGTCACGACCGAGCCTCCCCATAATGCAGGCTGGCAATCAAACGTGCAGCGGTTTCGGACAGGCCGTGTTTGCGGCGCAGGGTGCGGGCTTGGAGTGTGCGCGTTTTCATTAGCGCACCTCCTGACTGTCGATCCGGGTGACTTTGCTGACGAGAAAGTAAATGCCGAACTTCTGGCGTCCGGTGTCGGCATCGCCCCGATACATCTTGCATTCGATGTTCACGCCGTCATCGCGGCGTAGGGGCAGTACCTGGTCCGACAGGCGGCAGTAGCTGGCCGCATAGAGTGGCGACCGCATCAGGCCCTCAAGGACTTGGCGCTTGTGTTTGGAGGCATAGATTTCGCGCGGCTCATGACCCGGATCTGTGACCCGGTAGAGTGCCGGAGCCGTTAGGTTGGGGAGGTCTGCCCAGCGATACACGCGCAGCGCGTTGGTAGGTGGGCGTTCGACTTCAATTGTTGTCTGAGTATTCATGTTTCTGCTCCTTGGTTCTTGCACCAACGGGCTGAAACGGTTACATTTGCAACTGTCTCACCAGCCGCAATCGTATACCGCCCGCGCCCTGTATCGGGGTGCGGGTTTCTACGCGGCGGTACGCTGCGCCTTGGCTTTCTCAACTAGATTTTGGATTTCGGATTCAGACCAGCGCGTGGTCCCTTCCAGTTTGACCGGTTGCGGGATTTTCCCTGCTGCGGTCCTGCGCCAGACGGTGGCGACACTACAGCCAAGAATGGCTGCGGTATCCCTCACCGAGAGAAGGCGGTCTCTCGTGACTGCATTCATCTTTGCTACCTCGCAATTAGTTGCGAGGTTATGCTATGAAATTGAATTATATGGATAAATCAGACAAAATTCAGGAAAGTGAGGGTATCTTGTCCATACAGAATTACCCAGAATTTAGGTATTCTGTCCCCCTCTGTCCGGATGAAAGCCATAGCTGCTCTTCAACCTCATTTCCAAAGGGAAAAAAAGTACCCTTGTAGCCGTTTGATTTGACGGCGATATCAGCCAGTCGTGTAAAGTTCTCCCCCTTCATGCCCGGGATTCCGTCACAAAATCGCGTCAGAAACCCTTCAAAGCCCCGAACCGGAAGGTGCCTTGCAGGTCTAAAACCAGTAACGCTAAAAAAAATATCAGCCGCATCGCGAACAAGGTAGTGGTGAACCCAGTTTGGCGGCGCGCCCTTGGTATTTATTTTGCCCGAAAATGCCGCAATAAATGCCTCTACGGCGTGTAGCTCGCCCTCTACCATCTCCAATCGGGTGGTAATCGCTGACCTCGCCACCTCTAAGGCGTCTTCAAACTGAATCTTGTACGCAAACCTACGAACGCTTCGAGGGACTGCATCTACTTTCCCCGCAACTTGTTTCTGAATCTGAAGCGCATCTAGCAATGCATCCCGCGCCTTTCTCAAATCCCCGACGCTAGGCACACCATCAAAAGCAAAGAGAATCTGAATTGTGGCGATCCGACAAAACAGTTCTTCCGACCTTGTGGTGTTTAACAGAACCATGTCATCGGCGCTAAGGTCCTGCAGCCAAGCAACGGCTTTGAATTGCTCGGTGTCTGTTATCTTAGTCTCAATGCCGCGCTCGTTAAGCTCATCAACAACTTTTTGAATTCTTGGTGTCGATGGATACATCCAGCCGTAGTATTTTGCCGAACGCTCGGGCGGTAAAAGAGCTTCAAATAAACCCTTTGGCGGCTGCAGTGGTTCGCTCATAGCCCCGTCCCCCTAAGCGTCATCACGTCTGCGCTTTCCCGTGTCACCAGTTCGGCCCACTTATCCAGAGCAACCGCGCGCTCTGCCAGCAATTCTGCCTGATTGTAGACACGAGCGACGGCGCTTGGTTTTGAGCCAGTTGCCGCGTGGTTCAAAACGCGATCCACCACCGATTCCGATGTACCGCGCTCGGCCATGTGCGTTGCGAATGCGGTCCTGAAATCGTGAAGCCGCCACGGTTCAATGTCTTCGCCAAGAAGCTCATCAAGACGTGCTTTCATCTTGCTCCACCCTGAAATTGGGGTGCGTCCCGTGGTGGTGAACAAGAGGTCAGATGTAGCAGATTTAGCAGGGGTGCTACCCGATTTCTTACTTTTTCTGGCCTCGGCCTTTGCTTGTTCACGACGGGACAGCACTGCCTCAATCTCGGATAGGGCAGGGGACGACAGGTGGGTAATGTGCCCCCTGTCGTTCTTTTCCTGAGAGATGGTTTTTTTGAACCGGGTCTTTGAAAGCTCCAATTCGCTTTTGCGTAAGTTATTGATCGAGGTTCGCCGCTGAACCGTCAGTATCAAGAGGCGAACAGGCGGCCCCCACAAATCTCCGAGTTCATATGTTTTCTTCCAGATGGTTCGGATTTCTTCCAGGCTAAGAACGCGTTCCCGAATTTGCTCTTTGGTGGCGCGCTCAAGGCGGTCCCCAATATCCTGTTCCAAATATTCCCGACGCCATGCCCAGCGCGTGAAATGCTTGAGCGCGGCCCGGATACGGTTGGCCATGAACAGCTTGCCCTCTTTGGCCTTGTCATCAATCGGCTTTTGCAAGTTGGCGCGCGTTAGATCCCCAATTGGTTGGGCAAGGTGCTTTCCTAAGGCGTCTTCAAGCTGACGCTTTCTTTCTCCTTGGCGCTTCAAATTCGATAGGTGTAGTTCGTCGTAGTCATCCAAAACGCTTTGCAGCGTGTGGGCCGTGGCAGCGGCTCTTTCCTGCTCCCTGCGCGCCTGCTGTGTCGCTAATACACGGTCAAAGCCCCTTGCGGCTTCGGCTTCTATCTCAAGGGCCAGTGCACGAGCCTCAGCCAGCCCAAGCGCTCCATCCTCGCGCTTCCCCGCCAGAGACCAGCTGCAATAGGTGCCAAAGGTGTGCTTACGTTTCGCGCCACCCTTCACGCGCTTTTCGTACATCCAGACAGCGCGGGTAGGGTACACCCTCAACCTCAGCCCGGTACGCTTTGTGTCCGATATCTCGTCCCGCCCTTCAGTCGGTGGCTTGAGTTTCATTAGGAAGGCGTTGGTAAGCTCTTTCTTCACGTTTTCGCCTCTGGGGGACTCATGGGGGACAAAACGCCCGAGATTGAGTGATACAGTTTGAGGCCAGATTAGACGCTAATTGCTCAGGGGACAACAGGGTGAGTAAATAAAAGGTCAGTTTTCAAAGGAGTAATTGCGACTGAACGAGACAAGCTGAGATTGGTGGCGACTGTGCGGCTGAATCAACGTATTTCTGATTTGTAATCAGTAGGTCCGCGGTTCGAGTCCGTGTGGGGGCACCATTATCATCACCTCAGAGCCTTTGTTTCCTTATTTCATTGGGTTTTTAGCCCGGAAATTGGAACACAGATAAGGGCACTCTTAATACACTTAAACGCAAACACGTGAATCACAGTCTGTCCACCGGGTTAGGTGCTAGAACCCCTCCGCTCGAAATTCGCAAGAAACCGTTTTGAAGGCGGCCGGTGTGTTGGATGAGATCAGTGGACTGGGCCGCGACGAATAGTGACGTCACGGGCACTTTGCTGGCGTTACCCAAAACGTAACAAGAATCCACCTGGAATCTTCAATTGTAGTCCGTTGAGAAAACAAAAAGCGCCGTCTTGTAGCGTGGCTTCTTGCTCCAAGAAAATCTGAGGGATACACCCGAGTTTTTTCTTGCCGCAGGGTAAGTGTTAAGGTACCCGCGTTTTACCGGTCCCGATGTGGCTAAGAGGGAATCCGAGGTGCCTTTTGGTGCCAACCGGAACTGCCCCCGCAACTGTAGGCGGCGAGCGCTGTCCATTTCCGTCACTGGGCCATTTGGGTCTGGGAAGACAGGACAGACAAAGACCCGTCAGTCAGGAGACCTGCCGGTATGAAACCGAAACACACCGGGCGGGGTTGTCCGGGGAGGTTGCCGAAGAAACGCGCTGGGCGGGCTGTATTCCACTCTGCGCTTACAGCAGGCAGAAAAGCGTCTGTTGCTTCGGTAAATGCCCATTCACCCGTTCTCTGGTCATTGACACATGGAGATCGATTGTCATGTTTCTACGCACTGGCCTGATTGGCCTTTCCTTGCTGGCTACCAGCGCTGCCGCCGAAGGAAACTTTCCCCTAACCATCGAAAACTGCGGTCACTCGGTCACGTTTGACGCGCCTGTGACGTCGTCAGTCACGATCGGCCAGGCCGCGACCGAGGTGCTTTATGCGCTGGGTCTGGGCGAGCAGGTTCTTGGAACTTCGGTCTGGTTCAACGAGGTGCTGCCTGAATATGCCGAGGTGAATGCCAAGGTAGAGCGTCTGGCGGACAATGATCCCAGCTTTGAAAGCGTTGTTGCCAAGCGGCCGGGACTGGTCGCAGCGCAATATGAATGGCATGTCGGACCCGAGGGCATCGTCGCCACGCGTGAGCAATTTCACGAACTGGGCATTCCAACGTACGTAATGCCTGCAGATTGCATCGGCAAAGACAATACGGTCGGCGGCGATGGCACCCGCCTGCAAGCGTTCTCGACCGATACGCTGTATCAGGGTATCGAAGAACTGGCGGCAGCCTTTGATGTATCCGAACGCGGCACGGACCTGGTTGCCGAGTACAAGGCCCGCGAAGCCGCAGCCGTCGCCAAGGCGCAAACCGTGAAGCTGGACGATGTGTCAGCCGTATTCTGGTTTTCCTCTCCCGAAATGGAAAGCGACCCGTTTGTGGCCGGACAGAAAGGCGCACCGGGATACATGATGAGTAAATTGGGTATCCGCAACGTCGTCGAGACGGATGAAGAATGGCCAACAGTGGGCTGGGAAACCATTGCCAAGGCCAATCCGACGGTGATTGTTATCGCCAAGATGGACCGCCGTCGCTTTGCTGCGGACGACTACCTGAAAAAGCTGGAATTCCTGCGCACTGATCCGGTGACCAGCCAGATGGATGCGGTCAAAAATGACCGGATCGTCATTATGGATGCGCAGGCCATGGACGCCACCATCCGCGCAATCCCGGCGCTGGAGGATCTGGCCGAGAAGCTGGATACCATCGGAAACAACCTGTGAACGAGGTCGCCGCAGTTTTACGGCAGGGTTTCAAGGCCGCGTGCCTTACCGTGCCATTGTTGATTGCGGCGGTCCTTGCGGGCGCGATGATCGGGGAAACCTCGCTGTCGCCCGATTTGGTTCTGTCCGTTCTGGCCAACAAGCTGGCCGGAGCGGACCTGCCCGTCGACCCCATTGATCAGGGTATTATCTGGAGCTATCGGCTTCCTCGCGCTCTGGTCGCGGCGTCCTGCGGCGCTGGTCTGGCCGTCGCCGGGGTTGTGTTGCAGGCTTTGCTGCGAAACCCGTTGGCTGACCCTTACATTTTGGGCATTTCTGCCGGGGCCTCGACGGGTGCCGTGGCTGTTACCATCGCTGGTTTGGGCGGTGGGGTTTTGTCGCTGTCTTTTGGCGCGTTCAATGGCGCGCTTTTGGCTTTTGGTTTTGTCGCGTTGCTGGCTCGTGCCGCTGGCGCAGGGGGCGGGCGGGCTGCGACGGCGCAGATCGTCTTGGCGGGAATTGCCGGGTCTCAATTGTTCAATGCGCTGACGGCGTTCGTTATTGCCAAATCCGCCAATGCCGATCAGGCGCGCGGGATTATGTTCTGGCTGATGGGAAACCTCAGCGGCGTCCGTTGGCCAGATGTGTATCTGGCCGTTCCGGTGGCACTTGCCGGTTGGCTCATTTGCCGCTTTCACGCCAGAGCACTGGACGCCTTTATTTTCGGCTCTGATTCAGCGGCCTCGCTGGGCATATCGGTACGTCGGGTGCAGGCAACCCTGATCTTTGCGACCGCGCTCACGACAGCTGTCATGGTTTCTATCGTCGGATCCATTGGCTTTGTTGGGCTGGTCATCCCTCATGCTGCCCGGTTCCTTGTGGGACCGGGGCATCGCAGGCTTATCCCAACCGCCGCCTTGATCGGAGCGGTCTTCCTGATCGGCGCAGATATCGTGTCGCGCATCATCATCCCGGGTCAGGTTCTGCCGATTGGGGTGGTCACCGCCCTGATCGGTGCGCCTGCCTTTGCCGTAATTCTGGTGCGCGGCCAGAGGAGCGCCCGATGAAGATCGAGGCGCAAAACCTGACATATTCCGTTCGCGGCAAGACTTTGCTGTCAGACGTATCCTTTGTCGTGGAGCCCGGCGAAACACTTGCTTTGGTCGGACCTAACGGTTCGGGAAAATCAACGCTGATGCGCCTGCTGGCGGGGTTGGTACGTCCGGTTTCAGGAAAAGTCGTCATAGCGGGTCATCCCGTTTCGCATTTGTCGCGCAGACAAATTGCCCAACGGATTGCCATCGTTGAACAACAGGCTGATACGGCCGAACGCGTGACTGCACGATCCGTGGTCGAACTGGGCCGCACGCCCTGGCTGTCGGCCTTACGGCCGTGGCGCGCCGAGGACACCTGGCAAGTCGACAAAGCCCTGCAAACCGTGGAAATGGCCGATATGGCACACAGAGAATGGGCGACATTGTCGGGAGGAGAGCGCCAGCGACTGCACATCGCACGCGCTTTGGCTCAGCAACCGGGACTCTTGCTTTTGGACGAACCGACCAACCATCTGGACATTCATCACCAACTGTCGATCCTGAACTGTGTTCGAATTCTAAAAGTGACGACAGTGATGGCACTCCACGATCTGAATCAGGCGATGGCCTGTGACCGGGTGGCTGTTTTGTCAAAAGGGCGGCTGGTCTCTCTTGGCCCGCCCGAACAAGCCTTGTCTTTGGAAACCGTTTCAGAAGTTTTCGGTGTTAAAGCACAATGGGGGTTTAGTGCCGGCGGGACAGAACGGTTCCTGTCCTATCATCTGGACTAACAAGGCCGGATTTGTTCCGGCCGCCACCGGGGCTTTCAGCTAATTTTCCTGACCTTGCGGGTCAAAGCACATTGTTATCATCTCGTTGTGCTTGTAAGGACGTTGCACTGTCCGAAAGGGCCGTGCCGTGCGGGCGTGATGGAATGGTAGACATATCAGACTTAAAATCTGAAGGGCGTATGCCCGTGTGGGTTCGAGTCCCACCGCCCGCACCAGGCACTTTCGACAGGAACATTCCATCGCCCGGGTTGCGCGTCTTCGGGACCGCACATGCAGTGAAGCGCAGACTACGTCGTCATGGCGTCCTATTCATGACCCGGCCTATACCGGATACCCCAATTCCCGGATCAGCCTCCAGATATCCTGGTTCGCGGCTGAAAGCTGGTTGACGACCGCTTCGATTTCGTGAAGCGCGTCATCATCTACCGTATCCGCGCGACCCAGTTTTATATCGGTCTTGCGGTCAGCAATCCGCATCAGGATCGTTTTCGGGTTTCCGCTCTCCTGATCGAATGAATAGATGCAGTGGTTATACTTGTTTCGGATGCCCGAAAGCTTGCTGAGCCGTTGCGTGCGTTCAAGGATCGGGTCGCGAACCTGCGCGGGCCTTCCCTCCATCTTGGCAAGCCGTTCGACCAGATCAATACGCGCGCGGGTTGTGTTTAGGGTCAGGAAGATAATGACGGCCACGTCTTTCGACGTTCCGGAAAGGCCAGCGATCAGGTGGATCAACAGGCTTTCGGTGTTGGTCCACATATAGTTCAGCCTGCCAACCAGAAGGATCAGGCGATCGAACCGGGCTTCGAACGTATCAGTCAACGGCGGAGTGCTGCGCCTCGTGCGGCGCAACCTCATAATAGAAATGCGCGGCAGCGGTGCGGTTGCTGACGCCGATCTTGCCAACCACGTTGTGCATATGCAGTTTGACCGTGTGTTCCGTAATTCCCAGTTTGGCCGCGATCAACTTGTTGCTTTTGCCCTGCGAGACAAGTTGCAGCACCTGCTTCTCGCGACGCGTCAGCTTCAGATACCGCGACTTTTGATCGACTCCGTTAGGTGCGCTTGTCGCTGGACGGGCAGGGATGCCCCGCGTGCGCTGGCCCAGGAATGTGGCGCAATCGGCAAGGAAGCTGGGTAGGTACAGTTCTTCATGCATCAGAAGCCTGAGGATGGCGCGCCAGGCATCGGGCGCCACATTCATCGGCAGAAATCCAACTTCGCCGAACTGCGCGCGATCCCAGGATTCAAACATATGCCGGGCCGATTCTTCTTTGCGATAGGCAAATGCGAGACAGCCGGATCCCGTACTTTTGGTATAGGCCAGTGGGCGCGCCAACAGGTCTTCAAGCATCATCTGGTCAACAACAATAATCTTGCTGCAACCGGGTGTGTGGCCGTTCATAGATTCGAGGGTTTCGAACCGCTGAGCGCGAACCCCGAATTCAGTTTGAACGCTTCTTAGGGTCTGATTGGAGTAGAATAATTCTTTTCCAATAAAGACAACCGAAAAATCTTCTGAATAAAGATCCTGATTGGCAGTTTCTTCTATCAATGACACACTCATCACATTCCCTCGCAAACAGGGTCAACCAAAAATCTCTTTTTTGAATTCTGGCGGTCTAAAATAGTTAACTAATCAAATAGGTAATTAACTTTTATTATACTCGAAAGCATGGTTTCCCACAACCGGGAGGAGTTCTTCCAGAGCCCGTGCCATAGAACTTTCGGTTAGGTTTCCGCTTGGGTTTTTGTGCAACCAGCGGAAACAATTGAATTATTTTGTTGCGATTTTTTGTAGGTGGGTCATGCGGGGCAGGTGAGCGCAAACTCAGGTGTATTCTAAAAGTAAGTAATAAAAACAACGTTGTAACCACCTCAAAACTTTCGACTAGCTAGGCGTGGGCGTGCGTCGCTGCGAACATGGCTGGGCTTCAATTGTCGAAGCGCCTGTCCCTGTCGCGCCGGTCATTGCGTATTTCAGCAGCCTTCATGAACCGCCGCGCTTTCGGCTTAGCCGGGAAAGGAGGTGGCCATTTAGAAACTTCCACAGACCGCTTTCAGCGCGTTCATGCGCTGCGCGGGTATTTTTGTTTCAATCTCGCCTGATGCCGCTTTTTAGATGAATGGCGGTCTGGCGTTCCAGAAATAGGAATTTGTCATGAGACGTAATGTGAATAATACAAACGTAACAACCGTCGACGAAATTAATGTCGAGAACCTGGAAGCTCCGGTTAATGTCGAAATCCCGATTGATGAGGCGTTTGTCGAAGCTGACCTGACTGCACAACAGCAGCAGCAGGACCAGACTGTCGAAAACTCCAACGATCAGGGCCAAGACCAAAATCAAGGCCAGGATCAGGGTCAGGAACAAGGCCAGGACCAAGGTCAAGATCAGGGCCAGGATCAGGATCAAGGTCAGGATCAGGACCAGACGCTCAATGCTGGGGATAACACCAACGACAACTCAAACAGCAACGCGATTAATATCGACTTTGGTGGCGGAGAGTGGATTCCGCGCGATGATGATCAGGTTGATCTGGACTTCGGAGATAACGCGTCGGTTGGCGACGTAATCACCGCAGGCCGTGATCTGAACTATGATCCCGGCGATGACATGAATGTCGATATCTCAATGGATGGTGCCGGAACCGCAATGGCGTCCGTCAACAGTCAGGTCGCCAGTCTGAGCGATGACGACACGCTGGAATCGGCGTCAGTTTCGAACAATTCCGGTTTCTACCAGAATGGCAGTGCCTATGGCGGTACCGCCAATGCTGAAGAAGGTATCGGCGTCAAGTCCAACGGTGGAGATTCGGGCGACGGTGGTACCAGCTATGGTGGTTCGGCAGACTCGACCACGCTGGGCAGCCATGCGTTTGGCGCCGGTGGCGATACCGGCAGCGCCGACGCGGATTCGAGTGGCGGCGCAGGCGGTGATACCGGTGACGCAAATAACGCCAGCATTGGTGTCGGCCTGTCCGGCGCAGGGGCTGACGGTGACAGCACCGGCGGAGACGGCGGCGACGCTGACAGCTCGTCTTCTGCTGACAACGACGGCAGCACAAGCGTTGACGGTGACGGAACCGGCGGTAACGGCGGAAGCGCAGATTCGTTTGGTCTGGGACTGGGCCTTGGTCTGTCTGGCTCGAATGCCTCGGGTAGCGCCGATGGCGGCGACAGCGATTCCGACTCGAGCGGCACGGGCTTTGGTCTGGCCGGCAATGACGTAGACGCCGAAGGTTCCGACGGTGGTGACGGCAGCGCTTCGACAGAAGGTTCGTCGTCGAATTCCAGTGACAGCACAACCGAAGCCAATGATGCGACTGCCGGCAGCAACGCAGCAGAGGGCAGTGCTGACAGTGGTGCGGACAGCTCGGCTGATGGAACTGGCGGATCTGGCACCGGCGGTGAAGGCTCTGGCGGCGAAGGGACCGGTGGTGAAGGATCCGGTGGCGACGGCACAGGCGGTGACGGTACCGGCGGTGACGGTGAAGGCGGATTTGCCGCTATGGTCGAAGCTGCAATCATGGCCCTGCAGGAAGAGCTTGGCATGGTTGATGCCGAAGCGGGCGAAGGCGGTGACGGAACCGGCGGTGACGGAACTGGTGGCGATGGTTCGGGCGGCGATGGCGCTGGTGGCGATGGCTCAGGCGGTGACGGTTCGGGCGGCGATGGTTCCGGTGGAACCGCCGACGCGGATTCGGATGCGCAGGGTGTTGGCGACCAGTCCGCAAGCGGCCCCGACATCAACCAAAGCCCAGGTGACGTGAACGGTGCATCTAGCAATTCGCAGAACACGGATGGCAGCGGTGGTGATGGCGGATCAAATTCGGCCAACGGCACAGCGGACGCAGCAGGTTCTGGTACGTCTGCAGCAGACGGTGACGGCGGAGCAGGCGGCACAACGACGCCCACATCCACGTCTTCGGGCAACGGTGCCGGTTCTGCCGATGCGGCGAATACCGCCGGTGATGGCGGAGCGGCGGATGTATTCGGTGATGCCGATACAAACGGAGCCGCCGACAGCCTGGCTGAAGCAATCGCTGGATACGGTGGTTCGGGCATGTCCGATAACGATGCCACATCGACCGGTTCGGGCGATGCGACCGGTGCGGCCAGCTCGGGTGCCGGTGGTGCCGGTGGCGCGTCCGCCGCAAATGGCGGAGCCAGCGGATACTCGACCGGTACAGCTATGTCCGGTGACACCATGGGTGGAACCATCACGGGCGGCAGCGCGGCTGGTGCCTATTCGGGTGACGGTGGTGCAGGCGGCAACGCTGGCAACTGGGGCTCGAACAACGGTGGCGATGGTATCGTGACCGGCGAGTCCTATGCCTCGGCAGCGGCTGTTGTCGACACCTCGGCCTTTAACCAGTCGATCGTCATGGGCGCCAACGTGCTTGGCAACTCGGTCGACACGACCATGGTCGGTGGTTCGATGACTTCGTCCTACGCAAGCGACGACAACGACGCATAAGTCATAAGGCGGGGCACGCATTATCGGGCCTCGCTATTTTCGAAAATGCCGGGGCCGCGAGCAGTGGCCCCGGCCCAACTGAACCCAAAGCGGAAATTCTGGCCGGTGCGGGTGAAAAAGGATGACCGACATGGCCCTTGACGCAATAACGGAAACGATAGCGCATTTTGTTGGAGCATTTGAACTTACGATCGAACAAGCCCGGCTGCGGGACCAGTATGACGAATTCACCGCCCTGAGGCGAAAAGCCGAAATTGACGGGCTGGACGATCCTGCTGCGATCCACATCAGGGCCGACCTTGATATCCCGGCGGGCGAGTACAAGCTCCTCCCATACAATTTTGCCCCACCTCAACCTAACCTGCCGCTACCAGACGCGCCGAAGGGGCCTGTGCATGAATCGGTGATTATCCTTGGTGGAGATGGGCCGGTTTCCGAGCGTTTTGTCCCAGACGACACGATTGGACCATCATCCGTTCCCACACTCGTCATTCTGCAGCCGGACAACGTGCCGTTGGGGTCTGCGGTAAGTTACACCATGCAAAAGGTTTTCCTGCGTGACAACGATACGGTGGGCGAGGGTGAATTTCGCGACTCGGACGCGTTGATCGCGAAAGGTGAGCAGATGCTGGACATGGCGTTGTCCCTTCATGCCGTGGCAAGCCCGTCATTTTCACTCGCGGACTACCAGTCAATCGAGATGGTCGAGGCACTGGCCGAACAGATGCTGAATCCGATGAACGGGGATGTGGATGGCGTCACCGTGTATCAGTTCCATGGCGATGATGCCCTGGGTGTGATCGTCAATGGCGAGCACATGGCCGAAGCACCTGAATGGACCGACCTGCTGCCCGCTTTCCATCAGCCGGATGAGGCGACTGGCGATGAAGCGGAAACGCCGTGGCCTGCCGAATGGGATCAGTCCAGGGATCCCGATTTTGACGACGGGCATCTGGTGGTGACCGGTGGCAATCTGGCGATCAATGCAGTGTCCGCGACAATTGGTTGGGTGGATGCTCCGTACATTGTTGTAGGCGGGCAGGCTGTCAATCTGACGGTCATCAGTCAGGTCGCGCTTGTTTCCGATTGGGACGTGGGTGCCATGAATGCCGGAAGCGGTACCAACCTGGTTCAGTCTTCGGTGATCGAAGTCGAAGGCAAAGAGGCCGCCTGGCTGGACAACGCCGACGGAACAGGCGGCCAGCCCGCATATGTTGTTGTGGACTGGGTTCACGGCGATCTGGTGGTCGCGAATTTCATCAACCAGCTTATTGACGCTACCGATATCGATCACATTCAAACCGAAATTTCAGCGACATCCACGCTTTACGCGCTGGGCGACAACGAAATGTACAATGTCGCCGATATCGTGCAGCTGGGCAGCTATTACGATCTGATCATGATCGGCGGAAACATGATCTCAGTCGATATGCTGGTTCAGTCCATGGCCCTTATGGATGACGACATCATCAACGGTGGAGTACCCGCGTCGATGATGGACGGTGATGAAAACCTGCTCATGAATGACGCGTCGGTCAAAACGATCGGCAAGGACGTTCACCAGGATATGCAACAGAATATGGCTGACGCGCTGGCCATACAGGAAATGGACATGGGCGCGTTGGAAGACGCGCTTCTGAATGATCCGATGTTCGCCGGGATGGAGCAGTTGCGCGTCCTCAGGATCGACGGAGATCTTATGCAGGTGAACATCGTCAATCAGGTCACGATGATGCTGGATCAGGATGATATTGACCTGTCGGGCCCGAATGCTGCCGGGGCCGAGGTTGTCGCAGGCAGCAATGCCATGCTGAACTCCGCGCATCTGACCAAGATGGGTGTGGACTCGACAGTCATGGCGGGTGACGGTTCGTATTCCGATCTGCTGTTGCATCAGGCCAGCCTGATCGACATGCCGGACAACGACGAGATTACCGCGATGACCAATGAGGCAATTGCCGCCATCATGGGTGACATGACCGTCGCGCAACCGGATGCGGCTCTGGCGCTGAATGCCCCGGCTCTTGATCCAACAACACCTGACGACGGCCTGCAAACCATGCTGGCCTGATCCCCTCAAGAATTTTACCGAGTGACCAGAAGGTTTCTAAATGTCGTTTGTTTTTTCGTCGCGCCGCCATCCTTTATCCAGCCCGCTGGACAGGCAAGGCGGGTTGGGTCTGAAGCGTCAGGGTACCGAGCCGGGGGCAGATCCTGCAAATCGGGCCACAGGTGCCTCTACCCGACTGCATCTGACGCAGGAGTTCCGAGTGCCTGACCCAGATCAAACCCGGCCGGTCGAAAACGATACGTTGAAATCGGCCAAAGACCAGAAACACTCATGTGAACAACCGCGCGCTGAACCTCCCCATTGGCGTGCGCCGCCGCAGCCCGTGCAAGACAAGGACATTGCGGGCGGTGGTGACGGGGTGGCTGATGCTGACGGCCCGGATCATGCAACCGCGGACGAAACGACAGCGCGCAAGACCCCCTCTGCGCGCGCGTCCGGCGCGGATCACATGGGCGCGACGATCGAGGCCAAGGCAAACCAGCCACTGTTGCGGACAAACTCCGGCGGCGGTGACGGGAACGGGCCACCCCAAACCTTTCACAAGCGCACCCCGCCCGAGGATTTCCAGCGCACATTGCGGGATTCGATCCGGGCGATCCGGCGTAACCTGGCATTTGTTCTGGTGCTGACCTGCGCGACCAATATTCTGATCCTGTCGATCCCGATCTACCTGTTTCAGATCAGTGACAGAGTTCTGACCAGCCGGTCCTTGGATACGCTGATCATGTTGACGGCGATCGTCGCCGGGGCTGTGATTTTTCAGTCTGCATTTGATGCGGTGCGGCGGTTTACGCTGATGCGAACCGGTGTCGAGGTTGCCGTTCGTTTAGGTGCACCGGTGCTTAGTGCGGCTGCGCACGCGTCGTTGCACGGAAACGGGCGCGAATATCAGACTCTTGGCGATTTGCAGCAACTGCGCGGTTTTCTGGTTTCGGGCACTTTGATTTCGTTTCTGGACGTGCCATTCGCCCCTCTGTTCATTCTGATGATCTTTCTCGTGCACCCGCAACTGGGCATGATTGTCGTGGTGACGGCGCTGATCCTGATGACGATTGCGCTGATCAACCAGAAAATGACAGCCAAACCCTTTGCCGAGGCGAACAAGGCGCAGTCCATGGCGAACCTGCATCTGGATTCCATGTCGCGCAACAGCCAGATCATCAACGCCTTGGCCATGATCCCCGAGGCGGTGCGGATCTGGGGGCGGGACACGGCCCAATCCCTGACCTGGCAGGTGCGCGCGCAGGACCGTAACGTGATCTTCGCGGCGATCTCGCGCGCTGTTCGTCTGCTGACACAGATTGGCATTTTGGGATGGGGCGCATTTCTGGCACTGCAGGGAGAGATTACCGGCGGCATGGTGATCGCGGCCTCGATCATTGCCGGGCGCGCCTTTGCGCCCATCGAAGGTTCGATTGAGGGGTGGAACAGCTACCTGCTGACGCGCGCGGCCTATGGGCGGATCAAGGCGCTGCTGTCCACCTCGGCCCTGCAACATGAGAAGTTGCGCCTGCCGCGCCCCGAAGGCCGGTTGGATGTAGAGCGGTTGCTCTATGTCCCCGGTGGAACCAAACGTGTGGTTCTGAACGGGATTACCTTCTCACTCATCCCCGGTGAAACACTGGCGATTATCGGCAATTCCGGTGCGGGCAAAACCACCTTGGGCAAGACCCTTGTCGGGTCCGTTCTGCCCACGTCGGGAAGTGTGCGGCTGGACCTGATGGATATCCGAAACTGGGACCCGCGCCAGTTTGGGGAAAGCATCGGTTATCTGCCACAGGATGTGCAGCTGTTCCCCGGAACCATCAAGGACAATATCGGCCGGATGCGTGCCGATGCCACGGACGAACAGATCCATGACGCCGCTGTTCTGGCCGATGTACACAACATGATCGCAACCTTGCCGCAAGGATATGAGACTGTGGTGGCCTCCGATGGATCGCCTTTATCGGGCGGACAGAAACAACGCATTGCGCTGGCGCGGGCGTTTTTTGGGAACCCACGAATGGTTGTGCTGGACGAGCCGAACTCGAACCTTGACGTTGCCGGGGACAAAGCCTTGGCGCGTGCCATTGAACAGGCGCGCGAAAGCAAGATTACCGTGGTCGTCATCACGCAGAAACCGACCCTGCTGAATGTGGTCGACAAGATCATGTTGCTGACCGATGGGCGCGTCGCATTGTTCGGTCAGCGCGAGCAGGTTCTTCAGCAGATCAACGGGCCGCGCAAACGGACCGGAATTGAAGGGCAACAGGGAGGCTGACCATGAATGACCTCGTACCCGTAAGGCACTCTGCCGGTGAACCTGACGTCTGGTATGCGGAAGTTCCGCGCTCGATCAACCGCTTCATTGTCATCGGTATAATCATGCTGGTCGTCTGTTTTGGCGGTTTCGGAGTGTGGTCCTTCAGCGCCCCGCTGGCGGCGGCGGTCATCGCGCAGGGCAGCTTTGTCGCCACCGGACGCAACAAGATTGTCCAGCACCTTGAAGGCGGGATCATCGAAGACATCAAGGTCACCGAAGGGCAATCGGTTCAGGCAGGTCAGGTGCTGATGACGCTGGATCAGACCTCGGCGCAGGCCAATGAGCGCGAGCTGTTCATCCGCAAATTGCGCTTGCAGGCGATGACCGAGCGATTGCTGGCGGAATATGGGGAACGGGATCGTCTGGTCTTTACGCCAGATCTGGTCGAGGCCTCCAAAGACGTGGAAGTCATGGCCATTCTCGACGGTCAAATGCTGAGCTTTGATGTGTCGCGCAAGACCTTGCTGAATGATGTGGCACTTTTGGAACGCAATATGGAGGCTTTGAAGATCCGGGCAAGTGGCTTTGAGGCCCAATTGGACAGCATGGTCACACGTGCCGAGATCTTGCAGGAAGAGTACGAGTCCAAAAACCAGCTTTTCCAGAAAGGGCTGGTTCGAAAGGGCGAATTGAACACGATCCGGCGTGTGCAGGCCGAAGCCGAGGGGCAGCAGGCCCGGTTGCAGGCCGAGGCCGCTGAAATCAATCAGATGCTTCTGAAATACCAGGAACAGATTACGCGCACCCGATCCGCCTATCGCGAGGCTGCACTGGATGAATTGGGCGTGGTCGAGGCAGATCTGGAAAGCGTGCGCGAAAAATCCCGTCAGGCCCGTAATGTCCTGGACCGGGCCGTGGTACGGGCTCCTGTGACCGGGACAGTGGTTCGCCTGCATTATCATACTCCGGGTGGTGTGATCGAAACGGGCGAACCCATTGCCGAAATCCTGCCTGCCGATGCGCCGTTGATTATTGAGGCGCAAATCCCACGCACCGAGATTGATAGTGTGGTAACCGGGCAGACCGCCTCGGTGCGACTGATCGCGCTCAATCAGCGCACAACGCCGGTTTTGTACGGAGAAGTCTTTTATGTCTCTGCCGACGCGCTGCTTGAAGAGGCGGCAGGCGTTCCAAAAGAGGTATATCTGGCGCGTATCTCACTTACCCCAGACGAGCTGCACCGGGTCAGCGGCTTTGTTCCTACCCCAGGCATGCCTGCGGAAATTATGATCCAAACCGAGGAACGAACTTTTGCGGCTTATATCGCCAAACCTGTGTCGGACAGCATGTCGCGTGCGTTTCGCGAGCAATAACCTAGGTGGCTAAGGCCGCTGGTTCATCTACCTCGAGTCGCGTTCTGATCCTTTTGGGAAAAGCGTGAAAGTGAGGGTGTGTACCTTTGACGGTGCAAGACTTGGGTTTTCACACGCTCCACATCCTTGGCGGGTTGGCGGATCGGCTCAACGGTGGTTGCGAAATCACAGGTTCATGAAGCGCCAGATTTCCGCATCTGATGCAAATCAATGCAAAACACATTCGAATCGAGACATGTTTGGCCGGAAGTCATCATAAGGAACACCCGACCATGTTTCGCCTTGCCGCCATGCTGTATTCACTGATCGCCACTGCCATTTCAGGTTCTGCCGTAATCGCTGTGCTGTCTGCGGGATTGGTTTCCGTCAGCGCAATTGTCGGCGCAGCAGTTGCCGGGGCGGTGATCGCTGCTCCGGCATCGTGGATGGTGGCCCGGCGCTTGTACCGGGGCACCTGATCAGGCGTTCAGGAACGTCCGAACCGCTGCTTCGAATTCACGTGGTTTTTCGGCGTGCAGCCAATGCCCGGCTCCGGGTATTTTGGCAAAACGCGCGCCGGAAAACAGCGAGCGGATTTCAGGGCGGTGTTCCGGCAGGACATAATCCGATGCCGCGCCCGACAGGAACAGGGCGGAGCCATTCCATGTGGCGTCCAATTTGGGGAAGCCCATGATCTTTGGCATCTCGGCTGCAAGAACATCCAGATTAAGCAGCCATCGTTTTCCCTTGATATCCAGCGATTGGGTGAAAAAGCTTTGCAACGCTTTTTCAACGCCTTGATCGGCCAGTTGCATTTCCGCATCCGACCGGTGGGTGATGCGCGAAAAATCAACAGCCCGCATGGCCTCGATGAACTGGATTTGGCTGTGCGCGTATTGAACCGGCGCGATGTCGGCGACCACCAGCTTGTTCACCAACCCATTGTGCCGCAGGGCCAGGGTCATGGCAGCCTTTCCGCCCATGGAATGCCCAAGAACATCCGCCACGCCGCCGATCTGTTCTATGACTTCGGCGATATCCTGTGCCAGATGGGGATAATCGTGGCTCGGGTCCCACATGCTGTAAGCATGGTTGCGCATGTCCACCGCCACAACCTGCCGTTCGTCTGAAAGCCTTTTGGCAATGACGCCCCAATTCCGAGCAGATCCGTAAAGGCCGTGTGCTATTACCAGCGGTGGGCGGGCGGTCGGTTCGCCATGTACAATCGTGTTCAGCATAGCTTGCGTGATACAAGCGCCTACAGCGGATCACCAGCCCCATTGTAGGTCTTTGTGGTGCAGGCTAGATTGCGGCGGCAGGAGAGAGCCCATGCCTCAGGACCCAGACATTCAGACCCGGATCGCCGAGACGGTGGCCTTGCTGCGTGCCAAGCTTGGCGTGCGCGACAAGACGCTAGAGGCATCCATTCGCAAGGCAAAACGACGTCTGCCGCGCCGGGTATACCGGCAGGCCATGGTGCTTGCCCGGTCCGAGGCGATGGCATCGCACCCGAAGATGCGGCTTATTCTGGATACCCCCAAGCTCGTCAGGGCGTCGGACGTGGTGCAGGACCATCTGGGAAGCATCAATCTTGCGGATCGCAGATGGGGCTGGTTCCTTGGTTTGCTGGGGGGGCTGGCTTTCAACCTGTTGGCTCTGACAGCGTTACTGCTTGTCTTTCTGTGGTGGCGCGATTTGATCTGACTTTCAGAAGGCTGCCAAGCTGATGCTTGACCTGATCTCCTTCTGTCGAAGCGGTCGCTCAAACAACAAAAAACGGCGCTTCAAGAGCGCCGTTTTCTTTTCGTTTTAAACGTTTACAGGTTTGGGTATATGGGGAAACGGTTGCAGAGGTCAGCGACCTGGGCGCGGACGCGGGCTTCGACTTCGGCGTTGCCGTCTTCGCCGTTGGCAGCCAGGCCGTCGACCACTTCGATGATCCAGTCGGCGATCTGGCGGAATTCGGCCTCGCCAAAGCCGCGGGTGGTGCCGGCGGGGCTGCCCAGGCGGATGCCCGACGTGATGGTCGGCTTTTCCGGGTCAAACGGCACGCCGTTCTTGTTGCAGGTGATA